>JAFWEW010000043.1 GCA_017512725.1 Solobacterium sp. | reverse complement strand
GGCAACCGCTCTCTACAGCGAGCATCCGGAAGTTGCAGTTGCACTTGCGGCATACCTCGGAAGCACATCCGCTCAGCAGGATCACTATGATCTGCGCAACATCATCCCGACCGATTCCAGCATCAACGTCGGTGATGACGCACTGGCTAAGGCACAGATGGATACCATGGGATACGCTTCCATCGTTCAGCCGCTCCAGGCAGATATGGGCAACTACTGGGGCCCGGCAGAGTCCATGGGCAAGGAACTCGTTGCAGGTACTGTCACGCATGACAATGCGGCAGAAAAGACAGAAGCCATGAACGAGGCTATGAACACCTCTGCGGTTCAGTAACACAACGATCATTACAGGAATGGCTGCGGCCGGACTCCAGCAGTCCGGCCGTATTCGTTCCTTCACTCTGACTGTTAATAAGGGATGAATCATTTATGGATGAAACAATCAGTATCGGCAATGCACTGAAAAAGGGAGACCTCTGGACCCGGCTATCTGCAATTGTGATGGGCATTGGTTTGGTCATGCACAGGCAGATCATCAAGGGCATTATGGTACTTCTCTGTGAGATTGCCTTCTTTTTCTACATGATCAATACCGGCTTTCATAATCTCTCTATGATGCCGAGTCTTGGCACCGAGGCGCAGGGCAAGGTCTGGAACGAAGCCAAGCAGATCTATGAGTACACCGTGGGCGACAACTCCCAGCAGATTCTTCTTGCCGGAGTTATTACGCTGTTTGTAATTGCGGCGATCCTTGTGCTCTGGGTCCTGCAGATGCGTCACTCCTACAAGCTTCAGAAGATGATTGAGCGGGGCGAACATGTCCGCAGTCTGAGAGAAGACATCGCGGCACTGTTTGATGGAAACCTTCATATCACCCTGATGACGCTGCCGTGCCTTGGTATTCTCATCTTCAACATCGTTCCGCTGGTCTACATGATCTCGATGGCCTTTACGACCTATTCCAAGGAAGACGAGCATCTGATGCTGTTTGACTGGGACGGTCTCCATCAGTTCGGCAGAGTGCTGAACATGAACGGCAATATCGGCCGTCAGTTCTGGCATGTTCTGGCATGGACCGTGGTATGGGCGTTCTTCGCAACGTTCCTCAACTACATTCTCGGTATGATCCTTGCGATGATCATCAACCGCAAGGATACCAAGGCAAAAGGCTTCTGGCGGTTCTGCTTCGTGCTTTCGATCGCAGTTCCCCAGTTTGTCACGCTCATGATCATGAACATCATGCTGCAGCCTTCGGGTGCAGTGAATGTACTGCTTAAAAACCTCGGCCTCATCACAACCCCGATCCCGTTCTGGACCAATGCGATGCTCGCAAGGGTCACAATTATCCTGATCAACCTGTGGGTCGGTATTCCGTATACGATGCTGCAGGTAACGGGCATTCTGCAGAATATTCCGGTCGAGCTCTATGAAGCGGCAAAGGTGGACGGTGCAGGTCCGGTGAAGACCTTCTTCAGCATTACGCTTCCGTACATGCTGTTTGTCACAACCCCGTATCTCATCGCAAGCTTTGTCGGAAACATCAACAACTTCAATGTCATTTACCTGCTTTCCGGAGGCGGACCGACGTATGTCGGAGATACCGCAGGTCAGACCGATCTGCTTGTGACATGGCTCTACAAGCTGACGATCGACCAGCAGTACTACAACCTCGGTGCGGTCATCGGCATCATGACTTTCGTGATCCTTACGATCGTGACCCTGATTACCTACCGCAATTCCAGTTCCTATAAGAATGAGGAGGCGTTCATGTGATGAATAACGAAAAGCATAACAAACCGAGTCTTCGCAAGCGCATTGTGAATTTTCTGGTCCACGTCCTGCTTGCGGTACTTGCCTTCATCTGGCTGCTTCCGATCTTCTGGATCGTTCTGACAAGCTTCCGGGCGGAGCCGGGTGCCTATACGAACACCTTCCTTCCCCAGGGCTATACGCTGAACAACTACATCAAGCTCTTTACGGACCGTAACGTGCTCAATTTCCCAAGGATGTTCATGAACACTCTGATCATTGCGATCGTCTGCTGCATTATCAGCACCTTCTTCGTCCTTTCGGTTGCTTATTCCCTCAGCCGTATGCGCTTCAAATTCCGTAAGCCGTACATGAACCTCGCCATGATCCTCGGACTCTTCCCGGGCTTTATGACGATGATCGCCCAGTACTTCATCTTAAAGGCGATGGGTCTGACCGAAGGATCTGCGATCCGCATTGGTCTCATCATTGTCTATTCTGCCTGTGCGGGTCTGGGCTTCCAGATCGCAAAGGGATATCTTGATACAATTCCCCGTTCGATCGATGAAGCAGCCGTCATAGACGGCGCAACCAACTGGCAGGTATTCACCAAGATTACGATGCCGCTGGCTAAGCCGATTATTATCTATACCGTCATGACATCGTTTATCGCACCATGGGTCGACTTTATCTTCGCCAAGGTATTGTGCCGTGCCAACTCTGATCAGTTCACGGTAGCAATCGGCCTTTGGAACATGCTGCAGAAAGAGTATATCTATCAGTGGTATACCTGCTTCGCAGCAGGTGCAGTTGTGATCTCAATTCCGATCGCAATTCTCTTTATCTTCATGCAGCGCTTCTACGTTGAAGGCATGTCCGGAGCGGTCAAGGGATGATGACCGCACGGAAAAGAGGGGTGATTGCTGCAGGTACAGCGATGCTCCTTATGCTTTCCGGATGCACGATTCAAACAGCAGACACACGCGAGTCTGCTGTTTCTTCTGTGCAGATGGCAGCGTTCAATCAGGATCTCAATCCTGTTACACGGGAAGACCATTACCGTACGACCTATGAGATCTTTGTCTATTCGTTCTGCGACTCCAACGGAGACGGGATCGGGGATCTTAACGGGATCCGTTCCAAGCTCGATTACATTCAGGGTCTTGGCTTTGACGAACTCTGGCTGACCCCGGTACATCCGTCCGATACGTATCACAAATACGATGTAAAGGATTACTGTGCCATTGATCCCGCATTTGGAACGATGGAAGACTATGAAGCACTCCTGAAGGACTGCCACGAACGGGGAATGCGCGTACTCCTGGATCTTCCGGTAAATCATACGGCCTTCGGGCATGCCTGGTTCCAGGAAGCAGCTTCCTACTACCGCTCGCTTCCTGCCGGCACTAAACCGGATGCCGGTGTCTGTCCGTATGCGGATTATTATCTGTTCTCGGATTCCCAGCAGGATGGCTATGCGCCGCTTGCCGGAACGGACTGGTTCTATGAAGCACGCTTCTGGTCCGAGATGCCGGATCTGAATCTGACCAATGAAGCCGTACGGAAGGAAATCAAAGACATTGTCTCGTTCTGGCTGAGTAAAGGGGTGGACGGCTTCCGTCTCGATGCGGTCACAAGCTACTATACCGGCAATCCGGAATCCAATGTGGATTTTATGCGCTGGTTTACGGATACCTGCAAAGAAATCAAACCGGACTGCTATATCGTGGGCGAAGCCTGGACGGACCGCAGGTCCATCGCAGTCCTCTATGAAAGCGGAATCGATTCTCTGTTTGACTTTCCGTTTGCGGATTCGGAGGGGGTCATCCGTTCGGTTCTGAACAAGGCATACAGCGCAAAAGATTATGTGCAGGCGATGCTCAGCACCCAGGAAACCTTCTCTGCGGCCAATCCCAATTATGTGGATGCGCCATTCTATACCAACCATGACATGGCAAGAAGTGCCGGGTTCTACCCGCAGGATAACGGCCCCAAGACCAAGATGGCCTATGCCATGAGTCTTCTCATGAGCGGTAATTCCTTTGTTTACTATGGGGAAGAGATCGGAATGAAGGGATCCGGGAAGGACGAAAACAAGCGTGCTCCGATGTACTGGAGTAATGATCCTGCTGATCCGGATTTCTGCGATGGACCTCCGAACATGGATCCGGTCGAGATGAAGTTTCCGCCGCTTTCCGAACAAATCGATGATCCGCTTTCCATCTATAACTGGTTTAAGGAAGTCATCAAAGTCCGCAAGGCATTTCCTGTCATCGCGGACGGGACAACTGCGGAAGCCGGTGGGATCAGTGATGATGCGGTTGCGGCATTTATCCGCTACCGGGATGGAGAAGATCCGGTTCTGATCGTGATGAACCTTCGTGACGAAAACCGGGATGCGGATCTTACCGTACTGAATGAAGAACTGAATCTTGCGGCGGTGCTGAATACCGATGAACAGTCCATTACGATGAATCAAGGGATCCTGCATCTTCCTGCCTACAGTATTGCGATATTAACGGAAGTGCACTGATAATAAACCGGGCCGGGATGTTCCATACAGGCAATCCATCCCGGTTTTTTACGTATTCTGACAAAACAGGATTCTGGTTTCTGAGAACCCGTCATTTCAGAATTTCTGCCGGAATTTGTATTTTGCCATTTTTGTAACTCTAAATAATATATAATTTTTACATCTTCAATCGTGTACGGAAAAAGCAAACCATGGATATGTATGGGAATACAGTCCGTGGGACGTTGTGGATACAGGGGGCGAATGAATAACGGAGGATCAGCCATGAGACGATTCAAACGATACGCAAAACAGATCTGTTTTCTGCTTGCCGGTTCGCTGCTGTCCGTCTCTGTTTCCGCATGCGCACTGTTTGGACCGGAAACGGCCGCAAACCAGAATGAACCGGAGAAACCGGATGAAACCCGTTTTCTTTCCTCAATCGAAGACGAACCGGATACCGTGGATTTTCAATGTACAACCATTCACTATACGATCGCGACCAATGTGTTTAACCGTCTGGTCGAAATGGAGAGTGACGGAGAGTCCGATATTCAGATTATCCCGTCGCTTGCCGAATCCTGGGAGATCTCCGAGGAAGGCAGAGTATATACCTTTCATCTGCGGGACGGCATTCATTTCAGCAACGGTTCTCTGCTCACTTCTTCCGATGTGCTCTATACGCTGGTCCGGCTTCTGACCCACCCGGATTCCTGCAACAAGGATATCGCAGAGGTAATCGTGGGTTCGGACGAACTGGAACAGGGCAAAACGGATACGCTGGCCGGATTTGAGATTCTCAGCGATCTGGACTTTTCCATTACGCTGGAAGAACCGTTTGAGGCATTCCTTGCATGCCTGTCCATGCCGGGCGCTTCCATTCTCGATGAAGAATCGACCGAAGAAGCAGGGGAGCGGTTTGGCAAAGTTCCGGAATATACGATCGGTACCGGACCCTTTATCCTCTGGAAATGGGAACCGGGCGTGGGAATGAAGCTGATCGCGAACAAGGACTGCTGGGAAGGTGCACCGGCGTGCGAAGGCCTGAATCTTCTCTTCATGAGTGATCCCGATGAAATCCGTCTTTTGTTTGAAAAGGGCGGGATCGATATTCTGAATCTGGATGAAGTCGGCAACAGTGCCGAGTACTTCATGCACGGAGACATCTATCAGGACCGTCTCTATGCGGTCAACCGGCTCGCAATTACGTATGTCGCATTGAACGAATCGATACGGCCATTCAATGATGTCCGTGTCCGAAAGGCGCTTCAGCTGCTGCTGAACCGTTCGGTTCTGCTGGATGCGGTCTACAGCGGGAGGGGCTCGCTTGAAAACGGGATTTTCCCGCACGGTCTGTATGGATTCAATCCCGAACTGCCGGAGATCCCGTATGATCCGGAAGAAGCACAGCGCCTGCTGAAAGAAGCCGGGTATGAAAACGGCTTTGATCTTACCATCAGTGTGAATGCCTCTTCCTCCACACAGAATGAAATGGCACTGATCCGTCTGATCGCCTCGATGTGGAACAAGGGCGGTGTCCGGACGGATATCGAAATGATTGATGGAGGGGAGTTCATGTCCCGGCGCAAAACCGAAAAACTTGCATGTTACAGTGCGATGTGGACGGCAGACTACAACGATCCTGACAATTTCATATTTACGTTCTACGGGACAAAGGAAAACACCCAGTTCCGCTCTCTCTGTTACCCAAGACAGGAGATCATGGACCGGGTCCGTCTTGCCCGCAGGATCACGGATCCTGAAGCACGTCTGAAGGAGTACCGTGATCTGGAAGCGATCATCGTACAGGAAGACTGTGCCTGGATTCCGCTGTTTTCCAGACTGCAGTATTATGTAACCTCTGAACGGGTGAACGGATTCTATTCCACCTGGAACGGTTCGGTTAAGAATGTATACCGGAAGTTCTCCATTCAGGAACCGGCGGAAACGGAGGAAAACGGATGAAATCAATTCGTGCAAAAATCACCGCAATCACCGTTTCAGCGATACTGATCAGTATCCTGTCTGTTTTTGCGGCGAGTTTTTCTTCCATTCAGAAAGAAAACGACCGCAGATCTGCAGAGACGATGCGCCTGCTTGGTGAGAATACCAAAGAAATTCTGAACGAATATTTTCTCAGTATCGAGCAGTCCGTGGAGATGGCAGCCAATATCGCCAGTGATTCTCTGGACAGCGTAATTCTGGTGGAAGCCGGCGCTACCGGAAGATCTGCCGGGACCGAAGAGCGGACACCGGAACAGAAGGAGATGCTGGATGAATACCTGGCAGATTACTGCCGGCAGGTTCAGAATGCGTTTTCCAGCGTTGCCAGTCATACCCATGGGGTAGTGACGTATTACTACTGCATTAATCCCGAGATCAGTGAAAACGAACACGGCTTTTTCTACTCCAAGGTCGGAAAGACCGGTTTTGATGAACAGGAACCGCTGGATGCCCGTACACTGGATCCGGAAGATATTAAGCATACGACCTGGTACTATACACCGATCCAGCGGGGACGTCCTTCCTGGGTCGGCCCGTATACGGCACATTTCCTGAATGAGATCTGGATCAGCTCCTATCTGGTTCCAATCTATAAATCCGGCGCTCTGATCGGTGTGCTCGGCATGGATATTCCGCTGACGACCCTGATTGAGCAGATTTCTGAAATAACGATTTATGATACGGGATTTGCGTGTCTGATTGATGAAAACGGAAAGGTCATCTATCACCCCGAACTGGAAACGGGCTCAGAACTCGGAGCGGCCTATTCGCTTTCCAAAGATGTCTTCAGCAAGGAAAGCAGCGGAGACCGGCTGATCAGCTATACCTATAACAGTGAAAAGCGGAAGATGTATTTCAGTACGCTGAACAACGGTCTGAAGCTTGTCATTATGGTTCCGGAGCGTGAACTCAACGCAGCCTGGCTGCGGTTTGTACGCATTATTGCCCTGATTACGCTGGCCGTGATCGCTGTCTATACCTTTATTCTGCTGGGTATCATCGGCTATATCACAAGCCCGCTGCACCGTCTGACGGAAGCGTCTAAGAAACTCGCTGCCGCAGATTATGATGTGGAACTGGATTATCACGGAGAAGATGAAGTCGGAGAACTGACGTCTGCCTTCTCGGAGATGCGGGACCAGATAAAACTGTATATCGATGACCTGAACCACCGGATCCACACGGATCCATTAACTGAGCTGCCCAACATGCGCTGCTTCTTTGATCTTGCGGAAACAGAAACCAAGCGCTTGAAAGAAAACGGAAATGAACCGGTCATGCTGTTTTTCAATCTGATCGGCATGAAGAACTACAACCGGCAGTATGGATTTGACGAAGGAGACCGGCTGATCATCAGCGTATCCAGGATCCTTTCCGCCCATTTCGGCAATCAGGCAGTCGGTCATTTCGGCCAGGACTATTTCGGTGCAGTTACAAAGGAAACCGGCCTGGAGGAAGAACTGCAGGCAGTTCTCCGGGAATGCGGAGAGATTAACGGCGGGAAGACCCTTCCGGTCCGGATCGGCGTTTATCCGTACCGCCTGGAAACGGTCAGTGCGAGTGTTGCCAGCGACCGTGCAAAATATGCCAGCGATCAGAACCGCAGCAAGTATGAATCCGGTGTTTATTACTTTGATGCGGCGATGCTGGAACAGGCAGAAAACGTACGGTATATCATCAGCCATATCGATCAGGCGATTGCCGAGCACTGGATCGATGTACGGTACCAGCCGATCATCCGTGCGGTAAGCGGCCGGGTCTGTGATGAAGAAGCGCTTTCCCGCTGGGAGGATCCGGAGCGGGGACTGCTTTCACCATCTGATTTTATCCCGATCCTGGAAGACGCAAGACTGATCTATAAGCTGGATCTGTATGTGGTGGATCAGGTACTTGAGAAGATTCGTCTCGAACAAGAAGCCGGTCTCAGTATTGTTCCGCATTCCATCAATCTTTCCAGATCCGATTTTGATGCCTGCGATATCGTGGAAGAGATCCGCAAGCGCGTGGACGATGCCGGACTGCCTAGGAACAAAATTACCATTGAGATTACCGAAAGCATGATCGGAAGTGATTTCGAATTCATGAAGCGGCAGGTTGAACGGTTCCGCAGTCTCGGCTTCCCGGTATGGATGGATGACTTTGGAAGCGGCTATTCTTCACTGGATGTACTTCAGAGTATTCCGTTTGATCTGATCAAGTTTGACATGAGCTTTACCAAGCGCATTGCGGACAGTGAGGAAAGCCGGATCATTCTTACCGAACTGATGAAAATGGCAATCGCACTTGGTGTCGATACGATCTGTGAAGGCGTGGAAACCGCAGAGCAGGCACAGTTCCTGGAAGAAATCGGCTGTTCCAAACTGCAGGGCTTCTACTTCTGCAGGGCAATTCCGCTGAAAGAGATTCTGGAACGGTATGAGAAGGGGATCCAGATCGGATATGAAAATTCCGAGGAATCGGATTACTATTCCTCGATCGGAAGGGTCAATCTGTATGATCTGGCAGTAATTGCCAGTGGAGAAGACAACTCGTTCCGGAAAACCTTCAGCAGCCTGCCGATGTGCGTTCTGGAAGTCAAGGGAGGACGGGCGGAACTGGCCCGTACGAATCAGTCCTTCCGTGATTTCATGAAGCGGTTCTACGACATCGATACCGAAGAGAAGAAGTCCGGAACGATCGAATCCGTCTTCGGAGAGGAATCGCATCTCGTTAAAGTGCTGAAGCAGTGCTTCCGCGGTTCCAACCGTCTGTTCTTTGATGAAGAACTTCCAAACGGGTCAATTGCACATGCGTTTGCCCGTGCAATTGCGGTGAATCCGGTAACCGGTACTTCTGCCGCAGCGATCGCAGTCCTGTCGATCACCGATCCGGATGAAGAGGAAACCTATTCCAGACTTGCAAAGGCTCTGGCAAAGGATTACTACAATATCTACTGTGTCGATCTGGATACCGACCGGTTCACGGAATACCGTTCACTGACCGGGGAAGAAGGAATGGCGATGGAACGGCACGGCGAACACTTCTTCGACGAAGCGAAACAAATCTGCATGAACCGTATCTATGAACCGGACCGGGAGATGTTCCTGTCGGTGTTCACAAAGGAAAACATCCTGCGGGAACTGAATGAACGGGGCGTATTTACCACCGTTTACCGTCTGATCGGTAACGACAGGCCGTTTGACGTCAGTATGAAAATTACCAGGGTGCAGAAGAACGGGAACCAGATCATCGTCGGCATCAGCATCCTCGACTCTCAGGTCTGAGCGAAACAGCATTATCCGTGAAATGAAAGCGGGCGAAAGCCCGTTTTCCTCCCTTGTTCCGTTAAACGGAACTTGCCTTTTAGAATCGGCACGGACTAACGTATAATAGTCATCGGGTGTAAATTATGTGGAATAAACTGAAAGAAAAGTTTTTAAATAAAAGATTTCTGACCTTTGGAATCATTGGAGCGGGGAATACGGTTTTCTGCCTGCTGGTCAACCGGGGACTGATCGCGCTGGGCCTTGAGGTCGGCGTGGCTTCGATCCTGAGTGATGCGATCGCAATGATCCCGTCCTATATTCTCAACATGAAGCTGACGTATCATAAGGACCTCTCCTGGAAGAGTTTTATTACGTTCCCGCTCAGCTATGTCCCGGGCTGGATCATTTCCTTTCTGATCGTCGAGCTCCTTCATCGTGTGTTCGGGGTTCCGGAACAGTATGCGAAACTCGCATCCGTACCGATTTACATTCCGGTCAACTTCCTGTGCATGAGCTTTATTGTCGGTAAATTCGGAAAGAAAAAGGAAGCGACGGAGACCGCAGAATGAAGGTTCTGATCTATCTTTTGTCATTTCTGCTTTTACTGCTGGCAGAGGGGACCGGTGCCTGGCTGAAACGGATCCTGGGAATCAGCCGGAACGGCTATCATGCGCCGATCGGTTTTGCATTCCTGTTTTCCGTCTGCCAGCTGTTTTATTATCCGGCCGAGATCTTTGACTGGTCGATGAAGGCAGTGGTCATCATCACTGCCGTTGTTCTGATCGCAAGCGTCTTTTTTGTTGCCTATGATCTGAAGGATATCGCTGATGCCTGGTTCCGGAAGGAAACACTGATCGTCCTGCTGGCAGCGGCATTGTTCATTGGAATCAGCCACTTTCACAATGTGATGGCGTCTGCCTCGGAAGCGACGTTCCTGGCGATGAAGCTTTCTTCCATTCAGGCACCCCAGTTCCAGGGCTATTACTACTTCACGCTTGCCTTCAGCTGGTTTATTGAAAAACTGCAGTTCGTGGTCCAGGGGCTTCCGGTAATCAGCTATGGTGCGGTAAGGATCTATGGATTCGGGCTTCTCTATACGGTTGCCAGCACAATGACGATCGTCGATATTCTGAGTTCATTCCGGCTGCGCAATCACTGGTTCGCATTTGCCCTGGGCATTTATCTTCTGTTCAACGGAAACTACACCGCCTGGCTGAAGGGAAGTGCGTGGATCGGGCTGTCCTGGTCGATCCTGTTCATCACCTTATCGGTGTTCAACAGTTATCTGTATCTGAAGGAAGAAAATGAACAGCGGAAGTATCTTCTGATCGTGATTTTCGGGGCCGGACTTGCCTGTGACAACAGTTTCGGCCTTTCCGGTCTGGCGATGCTGTATGGACTGATGGTCTATCTGTTTTCGATCCGCAAGATCCGTTCGCTCTTTGACCTGTTTACACTGCTGATCCCGCATGTGCTGTATGTCGCGGCTGCTTCGATCAGCGTATCTCCGTATATCGCAGTCGTTCTGGTACTGTTTTATCTCTGGTTTTCCTTCCGCAGGTACAAGCGTCCGATCCGCCGCTGGATCGCAAGAAGCGAGGAATACTGTTTTGACCACTGGCGGGAACTGTTCCTGATCGCTGTACCGGTAATTCTGGTGCTCGGTTCCATCGCGGTATTTGTCCTGCGCAAAGGTACAGGGCTTTCTTCCTATCTGTATTACTTCTCGGACTTCCATGAGATCGACGGGGTAAGAGACTATATCTTCATCCATTCCGGTATTCTCGAGATCATCATCAATCTGTTCCGCTGGGGCGGACTGATCTGTCTGATCGCACTGGCAAAGGAAAAAGCAGACTGTTCGGTGAGAATGCTGATGATCGTACTGCTGGTCGTATTCCTGAACCCGCTTACGACCCCGGCAATCTCGTATATGACCGGTCCGATGTTCTTCCATACGTTCCATGTACTGTTCAATCCGTTTACGGAAGCGATCATGTTTGTGTACTTCTACCGGATGTTCCAGTGGACCGTCATCGGCCAGTGGATTCTGGAGATCGCACTTTGTTTCGGGGCGTTTGTCGGGATCCTCGGGATCCTGCCCTGATCATTGACTGGCTGATTGCTGAACAGGACTTAATCAGAAGAAAGGAGAACGGGCTTTGAATTATCTGTCACTTGGATATTACCTCATCGTTGCGGCTGCCTTTCTTGTTTATTATGCGCTTCCGCAGAAACACCGGTGGATTGCACTTCTGGCTGCCAGCATCGCATTTTACTGCTTTGCGGATTTTGAAGGGCTTCCGGCACTGGGCTGGATGATCTTGTTCAGTTTCCTTTCTGCACGAAAGGTCAAAGGTTCCAAACCGGCACTGGCTGCTGCACTTGGCATTTCCATCCTTCCTTACTGGTTCCATCTTGGTTCCCAAGTAATCGGAAAGAGCCTGCCCGGCATCTTTCTGCCGCTGGGCCTTTCATATCTCTCGCTGCAGATCATTGCCTATCTTGCGGACTGTTATTCGGGTAAAACGGAACCGGAGAAGAATCTTCTGCAGTACGTATTGTTTATCTCGTTCTTCCCGCAGGTCGTACAGGGACCGATCCCACGCTATGGGACGCTGGCCCCGCAGCTGAAAGAAGGCCATGATCTGGAAGCGGATAATGTCATCCGGGGGTTCCTCAGGATCCTGTGCGGGCTGTTCCTCAAGTTTGTGATCTCGGACCGGGCTGCCATTCCCGCCAATACGTTTTATGCCGAGGCAGGGGTGTATACCGGAGTCGCCGCATGGGTTTCCGCTTCGGCTTATATGATCCAGCTGTATACGGACTTTCTTGCCTGTGTGCTGCTGTCACAGGGAGTTTCTCTGCTGTTTGGCATCCGGCTGGGCGAAAACTTCAATCATCCGTTTACCTCGCAGTCGACCGGGGAATTCTGGCACCGCTGGCACATCAGCCTGAGTCAGTTCCTGCGGGACTATGTTTATTATCCTCTTGGCGGCTCCCGCAAAGGGGAGATCCGGAAATATCTGAATATCGGTGCGGTGTTTGTTGCCTCCGCGCTCTGGCACGGCGTGAGTCTCACGTTCCTTGCCTGGGGCCTGCTGTCGGCCTTCTATCAGATCGCCGGTGCGCTGACGTTTTCATTCCGGGAAAAGGTATATGCACTGCTGAAGATATCAGATTCCATCAAGAAGCGGATCCGGCAGACGGTCACTGCGGCACTGATCGTATTCAGTACGATTCTGTTTCGTTCCTATGGCTTCCGCAATGTGCTCCAGCATACGAAGAGTCTGTTTGTCTTCCATGCGCTTCCCAAAGAGGAGGGTCTTCTGATCGGCATGAGCGGATATGACTGGATCGTTTTTCTGCTGGCACTGGCCATATTTGTGATCATCCAGCACATCAACCAGAAGCGTGACCTCGAAGCGGAATTCCTGCAGAAAAAATGGGGCACCCGCTATGCGGTATATTTTGTCTTTATTATTGTGATCCTGCTGCTTGGAACCTACGGGTTTGGCTATGATGCACGGGCGTTTATTTACGGAGACTTCTGAGTGAAAACCAAAGCGAATAAAAATCTGGTACTGCATATACTGACGGTGCTGGTCACAGCGGTCGTCCTGGCTTTTCTGATGGGGGAAGTGACCCGTCCGAAATTCTACAACGACAATTACTGGCCCCTGGATGTGACCTACCAGGGGTTCTATGAGATGGAAAAGGATACCGTGGATGTCCTGTTTCTGGGAAGCTCGCATACGATCTCTGCGTTCTCTCCCCAGGAACTGTATGATGTCTCCGGGATCCGGAGCTTTAATCTCGGTTCGGAGGAACAGAGTCTTCTGATCAGTTATTACTGGCTGAAGGAAGCGCTCCGTTACCAGCACCCAAAAGCTGTCGTGCTGGATACGATCCTCTGTTTCCCGTTTACCGAAACGCCATACAACTGTTCGGAACCTTCGATCCGCAAATCCCTGGACCCGATGAAGTGGTCGTCCGTCAAGATGGAGGCAGTGTCTGCCATCCATCGGCTGGATGCAGAACAGACACTGGCGAGTTATGTGTTTCCACTGATCCGCTATCATTCCCGCTGGCGGGATCTGGTACCGAATGATTTCCGCCTCTGGCCGTCCCAGCGTACCGACCTCAAAGGCTATGCGGTTCTGTCGGAGGATTATCACGGGGAAGACTATGAACCGATCACGGATACCAATGCAGAGCCTTCCGCCATGCAGGAGCGGATGCGGCAGTACCTTGAACAGATTACACAGCTCTGCAGGGACAATGACATTCAGCTGATCCTGGTCAATACGCCTTATACCGAATGCGGTGCGCCGATCCATGCGGCGGTGCAGGAATATGCCGCAGAACATGATCTGACCTATATTGACTACAACGAAGCTTCCGTATACGAAATACTCGGTTTTGACTTTGCCCATGATATGGCAGATGCCGGCCATGCCAATACCTCCGGTGCTGTTAAGCTGACGGACCATATTGCAGAGGTATTGCTGGAATCTGGCATTTCACCGGCTGCGGACAGCCAGTATGAAAAAAGCCGGGCATACTGCCTGCGCCAGATCAAAAACGCGAACCTGTACCGGATCAAGAATTATGATGAATACCGGCAGTCCTTTGACTGGAACGATTATCTGATCTTTGTGACCGGAAGCGGGGAAAACGAAGCGGCACTGCTTGGCCTGGAAGAAACCGGACCGTTTGCGGCAGTTTATGAAGCGGGAATGCCACAGATCTTCCATACGGACCATACTGCATTCAACTGGGCGCTGAATGTGAAATACAGCCTCCATGCCGAAGAAAAATCCGGTTCCATCCGTGTGTATGACCTCACGTATGAACGAACCGGAGAGGGGCTTCAGATCGTACTGCTCGATAAAGAGAAGGGCTATGTGATCGATCACTCGGTCTTTGATTCTTCCGGCAGCCGGATTCAGTGAAAAGCGTCAATTTCGACGGGGACAAAATCCCCGTTTTTTAATACATAGAGACAGTCAAACCCGCAGTCTTTCAGAAGCTTCAGTGTGTCCTCAAACCCGCAGTCCAGATACTGCCGGTTATGACAGTCGCTGTTGAGCATCATCTTTGCGCCGGCGGAATGCAGGATCTCCAGCAGGGTGCGGTGCGGATAGGGGGTCTTCCGGTATCCGCGGGCAATCGCACCGGTATTGGCTTCAAAAATCTTTGAAGTTCCGATCGTATGGATACATTCTTCAGCCTGTTTCAGATAGATGGGATCAGAAAATGAAATGAAGGATTCATCTTCATTGAATTTTGTCAGCAGATCAAGATGTCCGATGATGTCCACTTCTTCAAAAGAAGCCTGTTCCCGGACGTTGCGGTAATAGTCTTCGGAGAGTTTCCGGAAGTCGCCGTCATACCAGTTTTCCAGCATATAAATCAGGATCTCCCTGGTATTATCGACCGAATGCATTTCCCCGTCATGTTCCAGAAAGTGGACACTGCCGATCACAAAATCATACGGATCTCTGGAGGGAATGCGGCAGGTATTGTCCTGCTCAATTCCAAGATAAATCGTGATCCGGTTCCGGTACTGTTCCTTCAGGCGGTTAATGGTACAGATATAGTCTTCCGTTGCCTGCGGGCTCATACAGCAGTCATCGGCAGGGGTATAGCCGTGACCGGAAAAGCCGAGGATATCAAAGCCTTTCTCAATCGCAGTATGTACCATTTCTTCCGGTGTGTCTTTTCCGTCACAGAACACACTGTGTGTATGCATGTTTACGCGCATGGTTTACCTCCAAGAATGGACCGCAGGACCCCGCGGTCATACAGCATATATTTCAGCCGGTCCGGATCGGTTACCGAATCCGAAACCGATTCAAAATAAGATCTTACATCTTCCATCAGCGGGGCATAATCCGGATGGACCAGAGCCGGTTTTCCGGAAAGCAGTTCTTCATAATGCAGGAAGATCAGCGTGCGCAGGGGAACAACACAGCTGTCTTCGATCCAGAAATCCGCAACTTTCAGCGGCGGAACATACTGTTTCAGCAGCTTTCGCATAAGGAACAGCCCGTCTTCCGAGCTCTGCCAGATATCGGCATAGAGATAGTCATATGCGGAAAGAACCTCCTTGTTCCAGACGGAAAAGGCATCTTCACACTGGATATCAAACCGGTCCTGATCCGGAAACAGCGGCAGCAGCACTTCCCGGAACCGTTCGATGGTTTCCGCATCCCGCTCAATCACAGTGATGTGCGAGACATCCGGATTGCGCAGTGCCATGAACAGAAAGTAGCCGATGCCAAGCCCGAAGGTAATGGTTTTGCCATGGGCTTTTCGGGCATAGGGGTCATTGGTTGCCATTTCCGAAGGCGCATCCAGCATCCATTCCGTCTCATTCTCCGACAGGATCAGTGTTTCAATATCTTCATCCATTGCACGAAGCTTCATCCAGTCGCCCAGCTCCCGTCTTCGATCGGGCTGTACGGCATCCGCATTGAACAGTCTTCCGCCGGCAAACCACTGGCTCTGATAGCGGCTGTTGTGCTCGGACAGCAGTTTCTCTGTGACTGCCTGATGATACGGGCTTTCCTTCCATTTCTGACTGGAGAGAAACAGCGAGGGCCACTGTCCGGGATCTCCTTCAAATTCCTGTGCACCTGCTTTTTTCAGCTGTTTCTTCACATAGGCTTCTTTTCCAGGTGTTACGGTACAGTCAAGAAAGCGGTTCAGGAAGTTCTGATTCAGATTTCTGCGGCACCGTTCCAGAAACGAAACGACGGTCCCGTGATCTTCAATTTTCATAACGGTCTCATCATAGCACGACCGCTTCAGAGTGTTTGAGAAACAGTCCTGTTTATCTTATAATTTTGACAGTGAATTTCAGGACAGACAACATGAATGAGACCGTTGAAAAAAAACGAATTACCTGGATCGATGCGGCCAGGGGACTGGCGATCCTGCTGGTGATCGTGGGGCATACCACCGATTCGGGTTCCTTTACCCATAACATCATCTTTTCGTTTCATATCCCGCTGTTTTTTATTCTTTCGGGATATACGTTCAAGCCATCCAACAGCTGGGCAGATTTTTTCTATCGGACCAAGAAAGATGCCGTTCATCTTCTTGTACCGTATGTGATCTCTGCGCTGGTGATTGCACTGGTCAAGATCTTCTACCGCCACCTGGTTCCGATGGAAGTGCTGAAAGATACAATTCAGGCTCTGATCTGGGCAAGCGGTACGGGCGACGGCATTCACGAATCGATTGGCGTGCTGTGGTTTCTGGCGAGCCTGTTTGGTGCCAGAACGATCGTTAATGCGGTATGTACCGCATTTAAGAACGATCTGAGAGATGACTATGTGTATGTGATCGGGATCATCGCGATACTCGGACTGGGCATCGGCATGTTCGACTGGACCTGGATGATCTTCAATCTTGATGTCTCGATGGCTGCCTGCGGCTTTGTGCTGGCCGGCATGGAATTAAAGCGGTACGGCGAGCGGATCCGCAGCTATGACCGGATCCTGTTTCCGGTATTTCTGATCATCTGGATGTTTCTGATGAAGCACTTTGGCTATATCGACATGTCCGGAAGATGGTACCCGGAACTTTCGCTTGGCGTGCTTGAGGCATTATGCGCAAGCTACTGCGTGATCCGCTTCATGGAAGCGGTCAGCTTTCTGCCCCAGCCGACAAAGATTCTGTGCTGGATCGGAAAGCACAGTCTGCTTCTGATGTGCATTCATGCCATCGAAGACAGCCTGTTCTCATTCTGGTACAACCTCCCGGTAAATGCCGCAGTATTCGGACGGCTTGCCTGCAATCTCGTAATCATGGCAGTGCTTGCAGTCGGTTTTGATACGATCAGGAAACGAAAGGAATCCTAAATAATATGGGAAAACAGAATGTTCTCATCATTGGCGCCGGGCCTGCGGGTCTGACGGCTGCCTATGAACTGCTGAAGCAGTCCGACAAGTATCACGTAACGGTATTTGAAGAATCCGAGCACTTCGGAGGCATATCCCGTACGGTGAACCATAACGGCAACCGTATGGACATGGGCGGGCACCGGTTCTTTTCCAAGGTTCCGGAAGTCAACGCCTGGTGGGATGAACTGCTGCCAAGACAGGGAGCTCCGGCAAAGGATGATATTCTTCTGAACCGGTCAGTAACCCTGAATGCAGGGGGACCGGATCCGGAGAAGGATGACCGGGTCATGTTAAGAAGGAACCGGGTATCCCGGATCTTCTTCAAACAGAAGTTCTTTGACTATCCGATCACTCTGAAAGCAGAGACATTTAAGAATATGGGCTTCTCGGATACGATGGCAGCCGGCTTTTCCTATGTCGGCTCCATGATCCACAAGCGGAAAGAAGATTCACTGGAAGATTTCTATGTCAACCGGTTCGGCAAAAAGCTGTATTCGATGTTTTTTGAGCACTATACCGAGAATCTCTGGGGCAGGCACCCGAGCGAGATCGACCCGAGCTGGGGTGCACAGCGCGTCAAGGGTGTATCGATCCTGGCCGTAGTAAAGAATGCCCTGGAGAAGCAGTTCGGCAAGAAAGACCGCAAGGTCGAAACTTCCCTGATCGAAGAGTTCTCCTATCCAAAGCTTGGACCGGGAGAACTGTGGGACGTTACCGCAGAAGAAGTCCTGAGAATGGGCGGTACGATTCTTAAAAACGCCAAAGTCACAAAGATCCACAAGAATGAAAACAATGTGCTGACCGGTGTTACCTATGTCAAAGACGGGAACGAAACCGAAATGGAAGGGGATATCGTGATTTCCTCGATGCCGATCAAAGACCTTGTGGCAGGAATGAACGATGTGCCGGAACACGAGGCGGCGATTGCGGCAGGACTTCCGTACCGGGACTATATGACGGTCGGCGTACTGGTTGACAAGCTGAATCTGGAAAACAAAACGGATATGAAGACCGTTGGAAATATCGTGCCGGACAACTGGGTCTATGTACATGACCGCACGGTCAAGATGGGACGCTTCCAGATCTACAACAACTGGAGCCCGTATATGGTACAGGATCTTGAACATACCGTCTGGATCGGCCTGGAATACTTCTGCAATGAAGGGGATGAGCTCTGGTCGATGAAGGATGAAGATTTCGCGGCGCTTGGTGTTCGGGAAATGGTGAACCTGAATCTCATCACCTCAAGAAACAATGTAAAAGATACGCACGTGGAACGGGTGAAGAAAGCCTATCCGGCTTACTTTGATACCTATCATGAGATTGATACGCTGATTGCCTATCTCAATACGATCCCGAATCTTTACTGTGTCGGCAGAAACGGCCAGCACCGCTACAACAACATCGATCACAGCATGTGCACGAGCTTTGAAACGGTAAAGAATATCATCAACGGTGTTGCGGATAAATCGAATATCTGGTCGGTCAACACCGAACAGGAATATCACGAAGAGAAAAAATGAAAACGGTCAGACGCATACTTGAGACAATTGAATATCTGGTAATTGCGGCGGTCGTTGGTTTCGGGCTGATCGTAGGGGTCTATGCGATCCCAAAAACCCGCATGGTCAACAACATCACCCGCAGTACACCGCTGCTGTCAACGGAAGGCAACTACCGTTACTGGGCAGCCGATATCCTGAATACCCAGTCGGATAACTTCTCGGATTCTCTGATGGCGGATATCGCCATCAATCCGAATACCGGGAACCTGCTGTACGATTCCATGATCAACTGCTATGTCGGCTGGCGAGATACCGCAGAAAGCAGTGAATGGCTGTTACGGGTAGCGGGCGGTGAACCGTTCTATGAAGGTTATGAACAGGTGGTCTATGGTCGTTACTGGCACGGATACCTGCTCTGGATGAAGCCGCTGCTCCTGTTTTTCAGCATTCCGGAGATCCGCCTGATCAACATGAGTGCACAGCTCATCCTGCTGTGCTGGCTGATGATCCTGCTGTACCGGGAACTTGGACTGGCCGGCTGTCTTTCCATCGGGACGGGACTGCTGGTTCTGAATCCGATTACCTGTGCCATGACGTTTCACTTCTCCGATATTTACTACAACATCCTGATCACGTGCATCGTGATGTTAAGCTTCCGGTCGAAATTTGAGGAACAGGAAAGCTGGTGGAAGGTGTTCCTGTGGTGCGGCATCGCAGTGGCATTCTTTGATCTGATGACGTATCCTCTGGCGGCTCTTGGCATTCCGCTGATCCTGTATTTTCTGCTCAGCCGGAAGAACTTTGGCTCCAATCTCTGGGAACTGATCCATTTCAGCTTGGACTGGGTCATCGGCTATGCGGGCATGTGGGTGCTGAAGTGGCTGATTGGCTCTGCCTTTACCGGCTATAACCTGGTTGCTGACGGGCTTGGTGCCGTCGGCTTACGGAGTGCCGGGGCAGTGGAAAATGTCAGTACGGACTACCTGTATGTCGTAATGAACAACGTACAGGCAATGCTTACAAAGCCGGTCATTGCCGGGTTTGTGCTGATTGCGGTGCTGCTGGTGATCGGGCTTGTGAGCAGAAAGATGAAATGGAAGTTCCAAGCTGGCCGGATCCTTCCGATCCTTGCGGTCGGGTGCTATCCGTTCCTCTGGTATTTTGTGATCCGCAATCATTCGATCGTCCATGTATGGTTTGCCTATCGTGTACTGGCGATAACCGCTGCGGCAGCGGTTGCGGTGCTCTTCTGTTTTGTATCGGAAAAACGAGGAATCGGACATGAAAAAGATTGAGCGCCCGTATCTCGAAATTCTGATTTTATGTGTCGCATGCGCAGTGATCGTGATGTTCCATGCGGGATCGTCGATCCGTACCGATAAAGATAGTGTCACGGTCGTTTACGGAAAGAAAGATGTGCCCATGGCTACTGCCAGCGGTACGATCTTAGGCATCAGTGCGGACGGACTGGTAAGGGAACACGATAATATTGATCTGTCAAAGACCGGCACGTATGAGGCGGTTTATCAGCTGAAGCTGCTCGGTGTACCGCTCAGTAAAAAAACGGTACCGGTAACGGTCGTCGACATGGATGCGCCGGTTCTGGAAATGGAAGACGGTGTAATCTGTTTTTCCAAAGTCAATGAGCCATGGACGTATCCGGCCTATAAGGTTACCGACAACTACGACAAGCCGGAGGATATTTTGCTTTCGGTAGAAGGGGATGCCGATTCGACGAAAGAAGGAACCTATTCTGCGAAACTGAAGGCCTGTGATACTTCCGGCAACTGTGTGATGCGGGATATGACCGTTGTGGTGGGTGCTGCATCGGACAGCGACTTTCTTCCGGAGAACTTTGATCTCTATTCTCTGGATGAAGGGCATGTACTGCTGGAGCCGGACAGTGAACACGCGAAAGAAGAAGGATTTGAAGAGCTTTACTGGATGGGAGATTCCAACATTCTGAATCTTGGCATGTATGACGGGATACCGTCCAACCGGGTGCTGGCACGCTATGCGATGGCTCCGGAAACCTTTGACAAGCCGCTTCATTATCAGAATCTGCAGCAGAGCTGGAACGCCGTAGAGGCAATGAAGCTTCTGAAGCCAAAGCGGCTGATCCTGATGATGGGTGAGGCAGAGGCCGGAAGCGGCAATCCGCTGCAGTTTGCGGAAGACTATGAGGCCTGTGTGGACCAGCTGCTGGAAGCCAATCCGGGCATGAAACTGTATATCTCAGCGATCCTGCCGATCCGGGAAAAAGACTCCGAAGCCGCTGCGACCCAGGAACAGATCAACCGTGCCAACTACTGTCTGCTGGAAATGTGCAGGAAAAAGAAAATCCCGATGATCTGCGCCGATGCATGGCTGAAAGATTCTTCGGGATATGGAATCGAATCGTATTATCTGGAAGATGGGTTCCATCTTCATGCGGCACACTTCCCGGCCTATACGGATTATGTCCGTCAGTGCATCACTCGATGACCGCTTTGCCCGTGTTTGTCTCACGGGCTTTTTTAATGAGCAGGTAACCGCCAAGGATCAGCAGAGAGACAAAGGAAACCAGAAGAGAATACTTCTGGATCCGCGTGCCGACATAGCGGATCCGGTAGGTATGACTGCCGGAGTAGATCGGAATCACGATGACGCCGGTATATTCTTCCTGAGTAATCGGAATGGACCGATAGCTGCCGTTTTCTTCCAGTTCTGCCTCATAGCCCAAATACCAGGTAACCGGAATTGCCGCATATCCATCTGCACTGCTGTCAAGGTGCAGAACGGAATCTGTGCCGGTGCGGGTGTAGGCAACCGAAGGCGAAGTCGTTTCAAACAGATAAACGCTTCCCTGGTTCTCTTTATAATTCATCTCGTGCGTTGCCGGAAGGTATTCCCCGCTTGAGAGTTCGGCGATGTTGTACCAGTTGTTGTAATTCTCATAGAACTCCCCGGTAAACAGCTGGCTCCTGGAAGCGAAGTTTTCCACCTGATCCTTGTTCCGGATCAGCCAGCGGTCGATGACTGCGGTATTGGCTGCGGTATAGATCAGAAACAGTGCCATCAGTACATTGGCTGTTTTCCGTTTGAAATGGTCCAGCGCATAGACCAGCACAAATGGAAGGAAGGACGCAATCAGGATATTAAAGCGATAGGTGAACTGGATCGACTGGAGGAACGATATTTTATACAGAGGAACAACATCGGTCGTGCATACCAGCAGGAGAACCGATATTACGGTCAGTAAGGCAAAGAACCCGTGCTTTTTCGCATTGACCTTCCGTACAAACAGGAACAGAAGCGGAGTAATTACGATCACTAGACCGGTAAAGTAATGATGGGCTTCCAGGTCATAGCCCCTCAACAGCACATAATCACTGAGTGCGGAAAGCGGGGTGTTGCTGTAATCACGCATGATCGTTTCCCCAAACAGTTCCCGGTTCTGCATGAACAGGAATTTCTGTGACCGAAGCTGCTGGACCATCGGAAGCAGGAAGAATGCGGAGAGACAGAAGCCGATAAACACTGCCTTCAGGAAACAGAGCAGGTGCCGGTTCCGGAACAGGGTTTTGACATAGCGGATCATCAGCAGTGCAAATACCACGGAAGCCATGGTGAAGGTGATCAGATGCGATAATGCAAGTGCGGTAAAGAAAGTGACAAGTTCCAGCGTATTATTCTTTTCTTCTACAAAGAAGCGGTAGGCAACGACCGGAAACATCGGCATGAGTGAGAATGCCATGGCTTCTCCAAGTGCTGCCCGGATAAAGAAGTCATTGATGTGATAGGAAGAAAACGTAAAGACCAGTGCGCCGAACAAGACCAGCGCATCCCGCTTTGTGAAATAGTGCATCGCATTCAGGGAAGCCGCTGCACCGATCCATACGATAAGAAATACATAAATCTTATACACAATGACCAGCGGAATATTCATCGCATACAGAACGGCGGCAGGGAACAGAAAGAGATCACAGTAAAACAGGGGACAGGCATAGCCAAACCCGTAGTTTTTCTCCGCATAGATGGCGAAAGGAAACTGCAGATCTTTCGTACAGGAAAGGATGCCGTCGATACGGCTGAGATGGAAGGTCAGATCAAGCCCCTTAAATACAGAAGTCAGATAAAAAGGGATACAGAAAACTGCCGCGATCAGAAACGCAATCAAAAATGTGCTGGTTTTGTTTCGAAACATGTATGCGTGCAACTCCGTTTTACAAACATCAATATTTTACTAAAAAAATATCGATAAATGGGCGAAAAAAGATATCACCGGCCGAATGCCGCAATCTGGTGGTCAGGCGGTCGGCATACGAATCAGCACCGGGAACAGAGAAACGAAATCAGAAGATTTTCGGTCAAAAAACAGGTGAATCGCCGTTTGAAAATCAAAACAGAAAAATGTAAAAATCGGACTTGCAAAGTATTTGGAGCTTTGGTATTATGTTCTAGCACTCGTTTGATGTGCGCTTGCGCCGATAGCTCAACTGGATAGAGTGTCTGGCTACGAACCAGGAGGTTGCGGGTTCGATTCCTGCTCGGCGCGCCATTATTTCGGGATGTAGCACAGCTTGGTAGTGCACTTGATTTGGGATCAAGGGGTCACAGGTTCAAATCCTGCCATCCCGACCAGTCAGATGGCGAGGTAGCTCAGTTGGCTAGAGCGGTCGGTTCATACCCGGAAGATCGTGGGTTCGAATCCCACCCTCGCTACCATCTCAAATATCAGCGGTACCGGTTGGACCCTTAGCTCAGTTGGTCAGAGCTATCGGCTCATAACCGATTGGTCGTAGGTTCGAGTCCTACAGGGTCCACTAACCATGGAGGAATACCCAAGTGGTTGAAGGGACCGGTCTTGAAAACCGGCAGGTCGTGAAAGCGGCGCCAGGGTTCGAATCCCTGTTCCTCCGCCATATATGGTTCCGCTGTCTAAGTGCATACATTTCTTATCGCGAGGTAGAGCAGCCTGGTAGCTCGTCGGGCCCATAACCCGGAGGTCGTTGGTTCAAATCCTTCCCTCGCAACCATTGGTCCTGTAGCTCAGTCGGTAGAGCAACGGACTGAAAATCCGTGTGTCGCCAGTTCAATTCTGGCTGGGACCACCATTGGAAAAAGCGCTTGAAACCGCATAAATATACGGTTTGGGCGCTTTTCTTTATCATTCCAGTTATCGAAAGTATAGGGAAGTAATATAAAGTTCTGGTGGTCAAATTGTGGTCAAAATGGTCATTCTTGTGGTCAAAATTGTGGTCAAAAAAAGCAGGGTTATTTTCCCTGCTTGTGGTAATTGATCAACTTGTCCCTGGCATCCGTTCTGGAGTTATCCAAGTGGGTGTAAATATTCATTGTTACCGTTGCGGTTCTATGGCCAAGAAGGTACTGAGCATCCTTTAACCCAACACCGGCATAGTACAGATCTGTTGCAAATCCATGCCGGAAAATATGAGAGGTGAGATTATCCGGCAGATCCAGCTCCATTTCCGCTGCTGTACGCTTCATTTTAGACGATATTGAATAGAACATCCTTCGGAATGATTGATGTGTTATCCAGCCTCCTTTGGACAGATTACGGAAGAGATGCGGATCTGAGTCATCACAACTGAGGATAAATGCCATGAATTCATGCACATGATCTGGGAAGATATACAGGATCCTGGTATCCTCGTTCTTTGTTTCTTTCTCTGTAGGTCGATTGTTTTTGAAATGTACCGCGTGCCTGATCGTTATAGTCTGATGCTCAAAGTCAAAGTCTTCTTTCTTCAGTGCCAGCGCTTCCTCTTTTCTGAGACCATAGAAGCGAAGCAGAGTGACATAAAGCTGTTCTCTGGGTGTAAATACAGTTTTATCCAGTACAGCCTTCTCAGAGCCGGAAAGGGCCCGTTTTGGCTTGCTTTTGTACTTAGGTAGGGAAATACCAGTCGCCGGGTTTTTGTACAGCAGATTTGACTGGATCGCGCTTCTGAAGACCTGATTCAATGTGATCTTGATTTTCTGACAGGTGCGCGGGTGCTTTGCTGCCTTATTGATCAGTTCCTGGCAATCATCCGGTGTGATCTCAATTAGCGGCAGATCGTTGATCCCGGTTGTATGCAGCCGAAGCACCTGTTCATACATAGAATTATCCGTGATCTCAATGGTTTTCTTTCTAAGCCATTTCTGTGCATAATCACAGAATGTGACAGTTTTATCTGTGACATAGGTTCTGTGATCAACATCAACCAGAACTTTTGCACGGTTTAATTCCAGTTCTGCTTTGGTTTTACCGTAAATACGTACAATTTTTCGCTTGCCGGTTTCATCGTATCCGACAGTGACATTAGTGGCATACCTGCCATCTTTTCTTTTCTTCATTGTGTGCCTCCATTCAATAATTCGTGCTAGAATGTAGGCAAGGTAAAAACGCTTGCCTACTGGTGAAAGTGCTTGCCTTAGAACTAAAACCGACCGTCTAATCGTAATAGTTCGCCTGATCTCCGCAGTTGCCGCTGCAGAGGTCTTTTTTTATTTTTTCAATAGTAGTGCCTTAATACCTAATACCCGGAAACAAGTGTTCTCCGGTTCAATCGGAATCGGCTGATACTTGTCATTTGCCGGCATAAGATACACAGATCCGCCGATCTGTGAGAACTTCTTGCAGGTTGCAACGTTCTCATCGATGCAGAAGCATCCGATCTGGCCGTTATCGATAGCGCTTGTCTTCTTAAAGATGATAAGATCACCATCCTGAATGCCGACACCATTCATAGAATCTCCGGATGCGTACTGAGCGAAGTAGTCAGCATTTTTATTCGGCAGCATGGATACAGGAACTGAAACTGTATTAATAATTTGATCTTCAACAAATAAGCCAGTCCCACATGATAATGCACCATATACGGGGATCGTTCGTACTAATTCCGGATGTGGTAGAGTTACCTCGACACTATCATCAATTAGATCGGACGGTTTAACTTGCAATATATTCGCGAGTACTTTTAGCTGACCGCTTGGAATCTTGCCTGTATCGCCGTTTTCCCATCGGTAAACGGTGGTTGGATTTACTCCGCATTTATCAGCAACGAACTCAGCCGAATAGCCTAATGCTTTTCTTCTAGTTTTAATGAATTCACCTAAGTCCATTATCGAGACCTCCTGTGACCTTATTATATGATTACTTTGCATAATTGCAATGCGGAATTTCATAATCAACAAATTAATTTGCAAAAATGCATTGACATAAGACGAGCAGAGGCTATACTGGAGTTGTACCTGCAAAAATGCAGGAAATTACAGAAAGGAGGCTAAGTGATGAGACAGGAGCGGTTAAAAGGAAAGATGGTCGAAAATAATCTTAGAGATCAAGATATGGCGAAAATATTGGGAATTGATTCGTCCACTTTTTATCGTAAAAAGAATGGTGTTACAGACTTTACTCGTGAAGAGATTAAGATCATGAAAGATCGTTTGCATCTCACGGCTGAAGAAGTTGACTCCATTTTTTTTGGAGATTAACCTGCAAAAATGCAAGTTTTAGACGGTCGAAAGGAGAAAAGAAAATGGCGACTATTGAAGTTTTGGTTAAGGATCCGGGAAAAGCTCCGGTGATCCAGAAGGTAGAGAACACTTTGGAAGCGTTACAGGAATTAATAGGCGGCAACATCGAAACTGTCACAATTCCAGAAACAAACATTGTGATGCTGGTCGATGAGGAAGGAAGAATCAAAGGTCTTCCGGCAAATTTCGAGCATTACCTGTTGAAACAAACGATTGTCGGAAGGGCGGTATTCACTGGCTGTAAAGGTTGTGACTTCAGTGATTTTCCGAAAAAGAACAGATTCGAATTCATGGAAGTCCTGCCGCTTTTGGACCCGGTTCATTGGGGGAATCGAAAGGAGGGATGATGGACTACCCAAAAAAGATCATGAGTATTGCGGAACTGGCAGAGCTTGGATTCTCTAAGGAATTCCTAAGGCAGATTGCACATGCTCCCGGTGCTCCGGTGTTCCGATCAGAAGGACGGAACAGCAAAATCTATTTCAAAACACCATTCCTGGATGAGTTCATTGAACGGATCCAGCGCCGTCAAACAAGAAAAAAGTGCTCCACACCTACCAAGTACGCGAGCACCTCAGGGAATTGAAAGGATCCCTTTAACACTATGAATAATAACACAGTTTCAGAATTCTTCAAAAATCAGATTGATGACTCTATTCCTACTTGGCAAGAGCTGGGTGCACAGGCTTTATTCGCAGGATTGGCAGGAATGCTGCTGGCAATCGGAATCTATCTGGTGGTGGCGTTATGAACAGAACAGAACGGAAGCCGGAACAGAAGAAGTACGACCTCGATGAGGTGGCAAAGAAGATGTTCAAAGAGCTGAAGGGAATGAAGCTCACGGTTGCGGAAGTACGGACAGTAACACACAAGATCAGAAAGGAAGCGCTGAACGCAAGGATATGAAGACTACAGAAGATAGCGGGATGGATCTGTTCGGCCAGAACTTATGGATGGCAGCGGGAAAAGAACCGGAATGCGTCTGGATCATTACCAGGGACAATCCGGAACCCGGCAAACAGGTTGAATTCCGCGTGAGGGGAACAGAAGAGGATGCCAAGATTGCCGCAAAAGGGCTGAAAGGCCATTACAGAAAGGCAGGGCCCAACGAATGAGGAATGATCAGGAGCGCCGGGAATTCATTGATAACCAGGATAACTGGCAGCCGGTTGGATCTGATGCAACAGGAAATGTCAGAATCATGAGCCTGAAATACTTGGGCAATGAATGGCAGCGAGTGGATGTTTACAGGGAGTATGAGCGGTTCGATTATGAAAAGCTCGGTTACGTTAAGGAAATCGGCTGGGTACCGACTGACACATTCTCAGTAAACAGTGAGGGAATCATCGGTAACACAATCACAAAGACTCAGATCCTTAACCGGATCAAGGAGATTGATAAGGAAGAGAGGGCAAAAAAATGATGGGATTATTGATTCTGATCATTGCACTGCAGACAGTCATTGTTGCATGGATGGTGTTCATCACTCTGCTGATGTTCAGCCATGACACAGAGCTCAAGGACGTTCAGGCAGACAAGATCCGCGACTATATCGACAAGGTAACAGACTACGCTGATCGAGTCGAAAAGATCGTAGGTGAATACCAGAATGTGAAAAAGTCTGCAGAAGAGACACGAGATCAGACAAAACGCATCCAGCACGACATCCAGCTCCAGCAGGCAGTTGTGGCCATGAGACCGGTGGACCAGCCGGTGTTCAAATATGTTGAACCAGAAGAAGATCCGGAAGAACCGAGATCTTAAGTAGAAAGGCAGGAAAAAGATGATTAAGACAGGAATCACGAAGAATGGGAGAGAAATTGAAATCTTCGGCCATAAGGAAGAAGTAATGGCAGATCTTATGGCTATTGGTCATGCGTTTGGTACCAGTAGCAAGGGAGACATGAAAGAAGAATTAGTGAATGCATTTCGCAAAGGATTGGAAATGAATGCTAACGATCTTTCGAGGGCAGATGACAACGCCATGATAAACGTAATTAAGGACCTGATGGGAATTGGAAGCACTGAGAGGAAGGACGATATAGTATGAAGCTCCAGAAAGTAATAATTGATAATTTCCGCAATATCAATCATGCGGAATACGATCTGCAGCGAGTCAATCTGTTTACCGGCCCGAATATGACCGGAAAGACAAACACGATCCTTGCGATCTACTGGGCAATCACCGGATTCCTCATTGATGGATCCAGTGATGATGAGTCGCTTAAGACGATCGGTCAGACGAATCTGCCGGTATCGGTGGAACTACAGTTCGATGGCGTGACAATCAAGAAGCAATATGCCGAGAATTGGGTAAAAACTCGTGGATCCAATGAGTTAACCATGAAGGGACATAATACCGATTATTGGATCGATGGTATCCGGGTTGGTGTTACAGAGGCCAAGGCTGCCATGAGTAAGAAGTTTGAAGTTGCTGGCCATGATACAGGGAAGTTTGATCTGATCAGATCTGTGGTCGATCCGTATTACGTTGGCAGAGGGGTTGACTGGAAGGTTCTACGAAAGTTCATTATCGGGCTTTGCGGTGATGTGAAACCGGAAGACATCTTCCAGATACACCCGGAAATGATACCGATCCAGGAACGCCTGAAGAAAGACGGATACGATGAGGCGAAAACAACAAAGTATTACAAGCAGCTGGTTAAGAGTGACAAGGATGAGATTGAGACAGTTAAGAAGCAGATAGAAGGTCTCAACTCAATGGCAGCACCGTCTGAAGACGATGTGGTTACAGCTCAGAAAGCTGTGGAGTCCATCGACAAGAAGATCCAGGAAGTGAAATCCGGCGATGGTTATACAACGATTGTTTCAGATCTGGAAACAGAGCAGAAAGAAGCAGAGCTGAAGCTGAGAGAATGCAAGCTGGCAGACATCGAACGTGCCAATGAGCTTAACAAGAAGGTCAATGAACAAATTGAGACTATCAGCGCTCAGCTCAATAACGCACGGGATATTACGAACACGTTTGCTGATGCGTATCAGAAGGCAAAGTCTGATATGGAAGGAACGATGCTCAAGCTCAACGGCCTACAGCTGGAGAAAATGGCGGAAGAAAAGAAACGGGAGATGCTCTATGAAGAATATGACCGTCTCTCTGCAAAAGAGCTTCCAGAAGAAATCCTGTGTCCTCATTGTGGAAAACCGATCAATGAGGAAGAGATCCAGCGTGCTAAAGCCGCAGATTTGAAGGCACTTGATGACTGTATCTCCAGAGGCAAGCAGACAGCTACCAAGATTGAAAACCTGAATCTGAAGATTGCTGAGATGACTGAGACGGTTGAGGCACTGAGAAAAGAACAGGATTCAATGTTTGCTGAGATGCAGGCAGCAAAAGGCAGAGAAAACGAGCTTACGGATAAGAAACATGAGCTTACAGCATCGCGTGTTTCCCCGGAAGACTCAAAAGAAACTTCCCTGGCTAAACAGAAGCTGGCAGAGATACAGGACAAGATCAATGCAGCACTCACAGCAAACAGGAACCAGCACGATGCAGAGGAGGCTGTTATATCTGATCTTCGCAGTCAGAAGACTGTACACCAGCAGGTCCTGAAAGCGCAGGCTGCATATGAGATGGCACAGGAGAATATCAAAGAGTTCGAAAAGACAATAGCAACACTGCAGCAGCATCTGATTGAGTGCGAAACAGCTCTTATTCTGATCACCAACTATACAAGGGCACGTCTGGATATGTTCAAGAAAAACATTGATGCCGTATTCAATGGACGTGTGGACTTCACTCTGATTGAACAGAACATCAAAGAAGGTTCTTGGGATGAAGTTTGCTACCCGCTGATTCTGGATAAGAGTACGCCGTTTGCTGATGGTTCTGGATCTGAACAGATCCTTACCGGCATTTACATTGGCGACCGTATTAAGAAGAAGCTCGGCATTCCGGATCTTCCGTACGTGTTTGATGAATGCGACAAGCTGGATGGCGCTCATCTGGCCGGTATCGATACCACAGCACAGCTGATCTCAACAATAGTTGATGATCGGACTTACAGCAAAGTGACACTTGTTGCTACTGAATAGAAAGGAAACTTCATGAAACTTAAGAACGTTAAGAAACAGAAAAGCCTGCTGGATATGAGTAATGACGCTGTCCATGAGCGGTTCAATTACGAGTACGAAAAGGTGATTGAAAACATTAAGGATCCAAATACGGATCCTGGCAAAGCCCGGAAGATTATTGTTGAATTCAGCTTTGCTGCAGATGACACCAGACGGAACATCTTCACGAAGATCAATGTTAAGAGCAAGCTGGAGCCTACACACTCCATCACCATGAACCTGTTCGATACAACGATTGAAGACACTGACACAGGTGAGATGGTCCATGTGCAGGCAGAAGCAACAAATGTTATTCCTGGACAGCTCAGCCTCGATGGTGAGATCCACATGCCGAATGTATATGTTCCGGAAACGAATGGAAAGCGGAACTAGGAGGAAATAAAAAATGCTTGCAGATGCACTTGATTACTTGTACCACAAATTTACAGAAGCAAATGAAATTAAAACAGCCATAATCAATGGCGATGAATACAGCAAAACCAAGCTGAATCTGATCAGACCGTATTATCCGAAATGCGAAAAGCTTGTTGTTCACAGCCTGACAATGCTGGTGGAGATGGTAAAGCATGAGCTGTCAGAAAATCACGCGTTCCCGCTGATCGTCAGCATTCGTGATAATGAGTTTGTCAGTGTCTATAGTGCTCTTGATCCAAACAGTGACAGAGAGCTGATTCTTGAGTGCTCAGCAGTCACTCCAAACATTCCGTTTGGAATGGCCGTTTCCCCGGAACAGATGATTATTCAGCTTCTTACCAATTTTGAGCAGACAGAAAACTGTACGAATCTTCAGACGCTGTTATCCAGCATCGTTGTTGATCAGAAGGTTGAAGTATCTGATGACGGATTCACACAGAAGGTCACAACACAAAACGGAGCTCAGATCAAAAATACAGTCACAATCAATCCGCTTGTCAGACTCACTCCGTTCCGGACATTCCGGGAATGTGAACAGCCTACCCAGATGTTTCTGATCAGGCTTAAAGAAAATGGCAATGTATATCTGATCGATGCTGACGGTGGTTCTTATCTGAAGCACTGTATGGATAACATCAGAGACTACCTCATTGCACAACTGGCAGAGGAAATCAAAGAAGGGAAGGTTATTGTTGGATGACAGAAGCAAAGAAGAATGCGGTTGCTAAGGTGCCGTATAAAGTTGATATCCAGAAGATTCAGGAGACCTATATTGGTTCTCTTGAGTCTTCACTCATGAATATTGGAATGCACTCTGATAACGAGCAGAAAGCGTGTGCGATCGCGCTTCTGTCACAGATGCAGCAGCTTTGTAAAACGGAAGGGCTGACGCTGGATAAAATCGATCAAACCAATGTAATGGATATTCTGCAGAATGCCGTTATGCTCCGTCTTAATACAGCTGCTACCCCGCGTGAGTGCTACCTGATTCTTCGTAACAAGAAGATGAAGGACGCATCCGGAAAAGATAACTGGACAAAGGTCTTTGAGTTCGGCATTGAAGGTGACGGTAACGATAAGCTTGTACGTAAGTACGGGGTGGACGTTGCCAAAGTATATCCATACTGGATGGTAAGAGAAGGCGATGAGTTTACATACGCATCATTCAACGGACTGGATATGGTACCGCCTACCTGGAAGCCCAAAGGAATGACAGCCAAAGTTGTACGGGTCGTTTATCCGGTCGAATACACTGATGGCAGCATCCAGTACCACATTGCAGAACGTGAAGGCGTTGCAGTAAACCTGAAGGCTCACATTATTAACAATACGAAAATGGATAAGAGCCTGTCCGATGGCAAGAGGGAAGAAATCCGTAAGAAGCTGGAAAACATGACCTTAGATCAGATCTTTGCTGATGAGGAATTCCTGAAGATCATGAGTCCTGCCTGGAGAGATCCACACAGCCGTGAGAACATGATTATCCGTAAGATGCGTAATAATGCTATGAAGCCGATTCCAAAGGACTTCGGCAGTGCCTACATAGCGGAGGCATATGAGGGAACGTTTGAAGATTACGATCAGTACCACAAGCCGGAAGAAATCGATCCGCAGGATGCTGTTGATGCTGAAGTTATCGAGAGTGCCGGAACGGAAGAGCTGAAATCTCTTCCAGAAGCGCCTGCTGCTGTCAGTATTTCAGAGGAAACAGGAGAGGTTGAAGAAGTACCGGCGAAAAAGAAAACATCCCCTAAACGGCCGTTCTGAGGTCAAATCCGATGAGGTTTGTTAACTTTGCATCCAGCTCATCCGGTAATTGTTACTGGATTGAGCTGGAACGCTCATCGGGAAAGCCAGTGAAGCTTCTCGTTGAGGCCGGTATTCCATATAAGGAAATCGTTTCGAAAACAATAAAAGAGCAGCTTGTCCTGACAGATCTGGATGCCGTGCTGATAACGCATAGCCATTCTGATCACTGCAAAGCCGCGAAGCAGCTTGCTGAAAGAGGCTTTAAGGTTTATGGCAATCAATATGTATGTGGATCGTTTCGTGAACAGCTGTATCCAGATACGCTGAAGGTCGTTGCACCGGATACGTACGTTGTTCCGTTCCGGGTAGAACATGACGCGCCGGATCCATTCGGTTATGTCATATACACGGATGTTGAAAAAATACTGTTCATTGCTGACAACAAGTTTTGGAAAGCTGATCTTAGCAGCCAGGTATTCGATTATGTGATCATTGAGGCCAACTATGACGGTTCAATTATGCACTTCGCACTTGAGAACGCCAGGGAGAACTTCGATAGAGCTAAAGAAGCACAGTACAAACGTGTGATAAATAGTCATTTATCGCTAAAAAACTGTGAAAAACAGCTGTTAAAAATGAATTTAAGCAATTGCAAAGCGATATTCCTTATCCATCTGTCAGACCGGCACTCTAATGAGAATCTATTCAAACGTACGATTCAGGAAGCTACCAAGGTCCGCACGTTTGTATGTAAAAAGAACGGAGGGATAATATGAGCCTAAATTCATTTAGTGGCTGTGGCAGGCTTACAAAAGATCCAGAGCTGAGAAAGACAACGAACGGAACATCTTGCTGCCTCATCAGTCTTGCAATCGAGAGAGACAGGAAAGTAAAGGATGGACAGCAAGTCGATTATATCAATGTCCAGTTGTGGAGAGGGCAGGCAGACTACATTTCGTCCTATGCCAGGAAGGGTGACAAAATAACAGTTTCCGGCAGGCTGGAATCTCCGCCATCTTATAAAGCAAAGGATGGCCACACGGTCTATCCACAATTACAGATAAATGCTGCCAGTGTTGAGATTGTCAGCCAGGCAGCCAAGAACCAGAGGCATGAGGATTCACGCCCAGAACCGGAAGATCCATATGAGGGATTTGATACAGGATCACCTGATTATGATATTGCCAGTGATGACTTGCCGTTCGAATAAGAGGTGGATCCATGCCTAACAGAATTATCAAAGAAAGTATTTGTACCAGTGACACGGTCGATAAGCTGTCCTGGTTTGAAGAAGTTCTATTTTACAGATTGATTGTCAACTGCGACGATTACGGAAGATTTGACGGGAGACCCGTTGTTATCAAAAACCGTTTATTTCCTTTAAAAGAAGGATTGACCGTTAAGGCCGTTACTGCGGCGATTAATACGTTGGTGACTAATGGCATGGTTGCTCTGTATATGTTTGAGGGCAAGCCGTTCCTTTACCTGCCAACGTGGGAGAACCACCAGCAGATCCGTGCCAAGAAGAGTAAATATCCGTCTCCAGAAGAAGGAATTGAAACAAATGATATCAACGGATATCATGTGATATCAAATGTCCCCGTAATCCAATCCAATCCAATACAATCCGAATCCAATACGAATACTCCGGTTGCACCGGAGGCCGTCACTCCTAAAGGGAAGATTGATTCTTTTGCTCGTGAGGTGATTGATTACCTCAATGAAAAGACAAACGCCAAATACAGGTATTCAGAATCTTCCATGAAGCAAATTCGCGCAAGGCTTAACGAGAAATACACCGTAGAAGACTGCAAAACAGTCATAGACAAAAAAACAGAGGAATGGAAAGGGACGGAATGGGGAAAGTATCTCAGGCCGGAAACTCTTTTCGGTTCCAAGTTTGAGAATTATCTCAATGCGCCGGTTGGATCCAGAAGGACCGGAAGACAGGATGTTTTACCGGAGTATTACAACGCCGATCCGGACAGAAAAGGAAGCGGTGAAAAGATGTCAGAAAGCGAGCTGGCAGAGTTCAAGGACATGATGAAGCGATTGGAGGACAGGTGAGCGTATGACCGATTTAATAAACAGACAGACGGCGATTGACGCTTTGCTTGAAAAAGGGCAGAAATCAAGAAGATATAAATTAGGCGAAATTTGGGAACTGAACTTTGACGAGATACGTGAAGCGTTGGCAACAGTTCCATCCACACAGCCGAAGAAGGGGAAGTGGATTGAAAAAAGCATAGGCGGGGAGCATTTCGATTTCTGTTCTGAATGCGGATATGTAGAGGGGGATGCACCGAACAACTACTGTCCGTATTGCGGAGCGGACATGAGAGGTGAAGAATGACTAATGCTGATTTGATACGTGGTATGACAGATGAACAACTCGACCATTTTCTCGCTTGTTGGGAATTGGGTGATGTTGACTATGCGGTAACACATTGCGATTTGTGCAAAAAGGGCGGAAATACCCACAACTTCGATTGCGATGGATGCAGAAAGTATTGGCTGACAAGCGATGCAAATGAATGGCAAGGTCTATTGGATTGGAACAGACATGCGCTTTTGAGAGGTGAAGAATGACTGAATTGAAACCATGTCCGTTCTGCGGAGGAAATGCGTGGATTGAACGGAGTCAGGACAAATACTATGTGAAATGTCTTCATACAGATAGGTGCTATCTGGTTGGCAGAGCGCCTCAGAAGTATAACGTCAGAGAAGCGGCAGTAAAAATGTGGAATCGGAGGACAGTGAATGAATAATACTATCAACAGAGCGGAAGGTGTTATCCAGAAGAGAATTGAATGCCTGGACAACAAGATTGCGAATGTAAAAGAGCGTTGGCCGGAAGCATTGTATGGTCTCCGGTGGATGGAGAAGGTCGGAAAGTACGAAAAGGAGATAGAAGAGCTCCATGAGTATCTGGAAGATAAAGCTATGATCCGGTCAATGCTGGATAGAGATAAAGAGTGCATGAAAGATCTCTTCAGCGCAAAGAAGATGCTGCGGGAAGTCGTTTCAACACTGAGAGAATACGGCGAATTCACGAAAGCCGAAAGGCTGGAAAGAGAGCTGAACTATTTCGATGAACTATGATCCGGTGAGGATGGACTATATCGATGGACGGTTGAGAGGCCTGAGCTACACGGCAAAGAAAGTCTCAGACCTCTATGATGAATTGATGATAATTCAGTTGGAGTTAACAACTGGATTACCGAAAAGCCCGCAGATCAAAAGTAAAGAAGAAGCATTTTACATGATATCGCCTCCGGTATACCACAACCGGTATGCGGAACTGGCAAACCGTGAGGCACTTGTTTTCTATCAATTCCGGCGGTATGCCGATGAACTGAATGAGGTGGGGCAGTACCTGAGTAAATTAACTGCAGAAGAGGTTGAGCTGCTGATCTGGAGGTATGAACACGGGAAAACGTATGAATCACTTGGCAGAAAGTTTCATATGGACAAAAGTGTGATGCGCCGGAAAATTAACTCAATTTTGGCAAAATTCTGAAAAGTTGCCACAAGTGACTTGATATTTCTCGTTATAATGGAGCCAGAGCCAATATCGGCTACTAAAAGTTACCCATTAGCGAGAACGGTCAAGCGGAAGGCCGTTCTTTTATTTGGGCGGAGCCTTGAGAACGTCATGGCGCTGATGCAGAGACCATAGACAACCTCCTTTCTACTAAATAAACAAAAAAACTTCATTTTCTCAGGGCTCCTTATTACTGTTATGAAAAAGAAAAATGAACTGAATATTGAATACCTGCCGTTAGAGGCATTAAAACCATACGAAGGGAATGTGAAGAAGCATCCGCAGTCCCAGATTGAGCAGATAAAGCAGTCTATTCTGGATTACGGGTTCAATGATCCGATCGCGATTGATGAGAATGGCGTAATCATTGAAGGCCATGGCCGTTATGAAGCTTCTAAGCAGCTAGGACTGGAGAAAGTACCAACGATCTGCCTATCCAATATGACGGAAGAGCAACGTAAAGCGTACACGATCATCCATAACAAGCTAACGATGAGCACAGGCTTTGATATCAAAGCTCTCAAGAAGGAAATGCAGAACATTGGAAAACTGGATTTCAAAAAGTTTGGGCTTGATACAAAGTTCATGAAGGATCATGATTTCAAAGCGAAAACACAGGAAAGTGTATCGAACATCCTTAACCTGGCATACGCACAGTTTGAGGGGGTGGGTCACTATGATATCCCTGAGATCGCACCAGTTACCGAACTGCCGGAAGGCATAGAGGAATGGATTGGATTCAATTACGTGCTTTCTGATAAGAACCCAGAAAACAAAGCAGTTCACTTCTTCGTGGATGATTACCAGTTTGAACGGATCTGGAACAGACCAAATGATTATATCGAGAAGCTGAAGCAGTATAAGTGTGTATTATCTCCGGATTTCAGTCCTTATGGTGATATGCCACTTGCAACGCAGATCTATAATCATTATCGGAAACATTGGTGTGCAGCGTATTGGCAGAAGCATGGGATAACGGTGATACCTACAATCCGCAGCAGTACAGATAAAAGATCACTCAGCTTTTACCTTGACGGTGAGCCAAAAAAAGGTATTGTCGCATATTCTACGATGTGGAGCGGCAAGACGGAGGCTTACATGTTGGAATCATTCAAAGCGGAATGGAACAAAATGGTCAACACATTGCATCCTAAAATGGTGCTTGTATACGGCAATATTATTCCTTTTATGAGAAATTCTATTAAAGAGAATAAAATAGAGATTATACAGATCCAGAAGTTCTCAGAAAAACGCTGGAATAAAGAAAAAGGAGGATAATAATGACTTCATTACCGAACAATTGGAAAAATATGACCGTTTTTGAAAAAAGAATGTTCATGACTGACTATTATGACATTGAAAAAGAAGAGGATGATCGCGGATGTCCTCAGCTCCGGGACGATACGCCGGAAGATATTAAGGCAGCATATGATCAAATGCTGAAAGAAGATAAGGAAAATATTGAAAAAGGTATTATCGTCGATTAACATCAAAAACGATTGTTTACGGGCGGCTTATTATAAGCCGCTTTTTTATGTGTGGGGGTACTAAATTATGAAAGATAGCAGAGGTGGCAAAGGCGGCGGTGCTGATATTCCGTTCTCTACCAAAAATGCAATTGTTCGACAGCATGAAGAATCGGCCAGGAAGCAGTCACGCTATGATGCTGAATATGCTGCTTACAATAAACGTTTTCAGGATCAATATGGTTGGAACATTGATTCGAGCATGAGGGGACAGCAGTGGAGCGCTGCACGCGAAAGCATTTCAGGTGTTGAGCAGGTTCTGAAAATGTATCCAGGAGCACAGCAGTACTTAAAAGGGAGTGGACTTGCAGCAACCGGATTAAGTATTTCTACTCTTGGACAAGCAAATCTCGGTACTGGTCACATCGAAATCAATGACGTTTGGTTTAAGGACCGTGACACAGTAAACCTGATTATGGCTCAGACTTCAAAGACAGGATTTCATCCAGCTGGATCCACAGCTCAGGGTGTTTCAACACATGAAGCTGGTCATCTTCTTGTAACTGCCATTTCCCGCAAAACAGGGCAAAGTTATGATACTGTTGCAAAGGATATTGTAAACAGTGCGATCAGGAATCCGGCAGTGCAGAACTACATGCGGAGGAAGTATGGTAGTGCTAGAAACACCGGGCTGCTTCGAAATAGTCTTTCACGCTATGCAGCTTCCAATAATCATGAGACAATAGCTGAGGCGGTTTCTGATTACGCTGGACGTGGATCACAGGCACATATTTTATCTAGAGCAATCAACCAGGAACTAAGAAAACGGTTGAGGTAACTTCTTATGCCAAAAGGTAAAAGAGGTGGAAAGCGTAATTCGAAATCCCAAGAAAATTATGTCATGAAGAACAAAGTCAGATGGTCCTCAAGCCGCAAAAGTGAATCACGTGCAAAATACAACAAAATCCTGCGTGAAAGTGGGATAAAGGTAAATAAGAATTCATTGCAATTTGAAGATATCACCGACGAACTGAAATCAAGTATTGAAAAACACTTTGGAGTTATTATTCCAAACAATACATTGAAATCTGATGAATATTGGACTAATGACATTTACAAACATATTAATCAAGGTGATTTGTCTATTACAAAGGCAAATGAAACGATTAAGACTGGGGAAAAATATCTTGATTCCAAACACGAGAAAACTGTTGTATTTTTCAAAAAATATAAAAGCTTTGGAAATGTTAAAACTGTTATCGAAGTGTCTGATGAAGGGGTATTGTTAACTCATACTTATCAAGTTCACGAAAAAGAAGAAAGCAGCAAAAGATATTCACATTTTCAATAGATATGCTATATTGAAGTTGAGCTTAAGGTTGAGATGGCCTATCGGGGTAAGTCCCGGCGCTATGATACGGAGCTAGTCACTGGTAATGATGTATCTGGTATGAGTGATCGTGAATCAACGCTTGCGGCAGAGATGCCTAGAAAGAAATGATGGGTGTGTTGGCCTACCATCGAAGTTCATTACATTAAAAACCGTTCAGAAATGAATGGTTTTTTGTTTTTGTGGAGGATTACATATGATGGATACTCTTGATGCAGAAAGAATAATCATCGAAACAGACGAAGAAAACCCTGTAACCATATGCGAGATAAACAATGACGAGTTCATTATCTCAGATGGCTACAGGGTAAGGATAAAACCTAAATCTTAGTGCTCTTTATCCTTTGGCGGGTTTGGATCATTGCCATAACTATCCTTGGAGCGGATCTTGCCATCACGCCCCTGGACAATGACTTCTGAATGTTGGTTAGCAGCAATATCTTTGGCAATCTTTATTGCTTCTTTTTGAGTATTGGTGACTGCAGTTGCTCTTGAGTTGCCTTCGCCTTTAACGGCCCACCCGTCAGTATGTTTGGTTACCCACTGGTTTTTTCCCATATTTCACCTCCTTTCCGAGGTGATTGTACAACAGAGGATTTGAAAAAATGACCGTTGACAAGATTGGCTGAATATGAACTGAAAAATGGCAGAGAATGGACAAAATCGTCAGCTGGCACATAAACAGTTTTGTTTGGCTACCACTAAAGAATATTATTTATGTAAGATATGTTTTTCTCTTAAGTATACTTAAGTATATTAAATACTATTAAGAATAAGGTAATCAGCGCTCTTCTCTGCAGGAGCGCTTTTTTTGTTGGGAGGAATGAAATATGAACGAAAAGGAATTCCGAGAGCTGTGTGTGGAACTGGTAAAGGATTACACGAACGAGCATCTGGATATTACTGACCGAAAGTCAATCTCAAATGATGATGTGTACGTTGTATGGCAGTGCAAGACACTCCAGAATAACAAGGCTCTGTTATCAACGACTTTGTACGATGGCATGTATTACGAGATCACATACAACGGTGACAAGGATGAAATCTATTTCGATGCATATAAGAAGTTCGAAAACCGGTGCTTGAAATACGCCGATCAAGATACAATGGCGCCTGCTGCGTGATTGTTGCTGGCAAAGAAGAAAGCTCTACTGGTGGGCAGAGCTAGTCATTTTATCCGAAATTATTGTTATAGGAGGGACAGATCATGCCCAAGAAAAAGGTACATGCGGGCAGTGAAAATCTGATCCCGATGAACAAAAGAACAAAGGAAGAACAAAAGAAGATTGCCACACAGGGCGGCAAAGCCAGCGGAAAGAAGCGACAGTACAATAAGTCCATGAAAGAAGGACTGAAATTGCTCATGAATATGGCACCTGGGCAGGATGTCGCGGCAATGTATTCTGAACAGCTTGGCGTTCCGCTGGAAGACATTAAAACCAATGCAATGCTCGCGAATGTGGCTCTAATGGGTAAAATCGTTCAAGGAGATACCAAAGCCTACCAGATAGCGCATGACACGATATACGGAAAGGGCGAAACAGAAGAAATCAAGATCAAGAAGGCTGAATTGAAGATCAAGCAAGAACAGCATGAAATGGAAGTTGCCGAATGGAAGGCGAGGCGAGAAGGCAAGAAAGAGGAGTATCACGGTATTCCGGCGCTTGCAATTGCCCCGCCTTTTTTAGGTGCATTGTTCGATATCACGAACCATGATCACACAGAATATGTGTTTGAGGGCGGCCGAGGATCCACAAAGTCATCTTTTGTATCACTGGCAATCATTGATCTGCTGATGAATAACGAGACGATAAACGCGCTTGTCATGCGTAAAGTCAGCAACACCATAAATGGATCTGTTTATAACCAGCTGGTATGGGCAATTGATTATCTGGGATTGACCAATGAATTCAAGTGCACCAGGAATCCGGCAGAGATCACGCGAACAGCTACAAAGCAGACGATCTTCTTCAGGGGAGCAGACGATCCAGGCAAGGTGAAATCAATCAAACCGACAAGAGGATACATTGGTATTGTTTGGTTTGAAGAGTTGGACCAGTTTTCCGGAGAGGAAGAAATCCGAAAGATTGAGCAGTCGGCAATGCGTGGCGGCGATCTGGCGTGGATATTCAAGAGTTTTAACCCGCCGAAGAGCGCAATTAACTGGGCAAATAAGTATATAAAGATTCCGAAAGCCAACCGGCTTTTATCTCATACAGATTACAGAAGTGTTCCGAAGCAGTGGCTTGGTAAAGACTGGCTGGAAGAAGCTGAGTTTCTGAAAGAGATAAACCCGGATGCATACGAGCATGAATATCTGGGCATTTCAAACGGTAACGGCGGAAATGTCTTTGATAATGTCGAGATCCGGGAGATCACAGAGGAAGAAATATCACAGTTTGACCGCATTTATAACGGTGTGGACTGGGGATGGTACCCGGATCCGTTCGATTTTGTAAGGTGCCATTATGATGCTGCACGCTTAACACTGTATGTGTTCAATGAATACCGGGCAAACAAGAAATCAAACAGGGAGACGGCGGAAGAAGTTAAGAAGCACATACGTGACGGTGAGATAGTCACATGTGATAGTGCAGAAGAAAAGAGCGTTGCTGATTACCGTACGTATGGGATTCCGGCCCGTGGAGCGGAGAAAGGCCCGGGCAGTGTTGATTATTCTATGAAGTGGCTTGCAAGCCTTAGAAGCATTGTTATTGACCCTGTACGTTGTCCGGATGCGGCGAAGGAATTTGTTGATTATGAGTATGAACGGGATAAAGAAGGGAATGTTATTTCCGGATATCCCGATAAGAACAATCACAGCATTGATGCGGTGAGATACGCGCTGAATTCAGTGTGGAAGCGCAGAGGGCAGTGACATGATATTTAAGACGATTATTCAGTACTTGAAGGAGGTTATACGGAAGATGTTTTCACGGGATGAGATGAGGCGTGTAACCGCCGAAGAAGTGACCCTGAGTGATGAAATGGTAAAACGGATCGAGCTCTGGGATCAGATGCTTAAAGGGAAAGCCCCGTGGCTTGTTGACGGTATGGGGAATCGTTATAACTCCATGCAGTTGGAAAGCGCGATTTGTGCGGAATTCGCAAATATATCCCTTGTTGAGATGGAATGGGATGTAACTGATGAGCAGTTGCAGCTGTTGTGCGAACCAGCGATTGATGCGCTGAACGAAAACCTACAGAAGGGACTGGCGCTGGGATCCCTGGTGATCAAACCGATCGGAGCAACCGGTGATTATGAATTCGTGACAGAAGACAATATTATTCCGATTGAGTTTGACGGCGGCGGAAATCTCAAATCTGTTGCATTCGTAGAAATCCGGCCATATGGCGATTATGATGTTTATTACCGCGTGGAAACACACAGGCTTTCAAATGAAGGTCTTGAGATCCAGAACAGGGCTTTCAAAGGCACAAAGAACAATATCGGGAATCCGGTAAGTCTGGATGCTTTTGAAGACTGGGCAACATTGCCGGAAGATGTATTGTTTCCGGGCATGGATAAGATGGATTTCGGATATTATAAGAATCCTATCCCGAATACCATTGATAACTCAGCAAATGGCGTTTCGATCTATGAAAAAGCCGTTGAGCATATCAAAATGGCCGATATTCAGAACAGCCGGCTTGACTGGGAGTTTGAATCGGCGGAAAGAATGGTATTCGCAGACTATACAACCGTACAGAAGACTTCAGAAGGATGGCGGAACCCAGTAAACAGAAAGAGGCTGATTGTCGGAGCTGATATCGATAAATCCGACAGCATGGATACATATAATCCGGAGATCAGAGAACAGAACTTCATTAACGGCATTAACGAGTATCTGAGAATGATCGAGAGGGATTGCTGCCTTGCATATGGAGATCTATCCAAGAATGAACAGATCGAGAAGACAGCAACAGAGATCCTTGCCAGCCGGAAGCGGAAATATTACCGTGTTACGGCTATTCAGAAAGCGCTGAAAACATGCCTTGAAGGTTTTGTTGATGCAGTGGCCTTTTATTCCGGGAAGTACACAACCGGCTATGAGGCAACATTCAATTTCCATGATTCCATCATGACAGATGAAGAAACAGAGCGTGCTCAGGACCGTATTGATATGAGTGCCGGCATTATGTCACCGGTTGAATACCGTATGAAATGGTATGGAGAGGATGAGGCAACGGCGACACAGGCAATTGCTAATGCCATGAATATTAATGCGGCAATGTCGCAAGCCCCGATTGAATAATGTTTATCGATGATGAGAATACGGAAGCTGTTTCTGAGCGAATAGTGCAGCTATTACGCGATGTGGAAATGAGCACGATGGACGATATAGTCCGGAGAATCAAACTGAGCTCAGAAATAACGAGAACGGCCGATTATCAGTTATGGAGACTTAACCAGCTTTCAGCATTCCGGAGGAACTATGAAAAAATACTGAAGGAAGCATTGAACCTCACAGATGAGGAACTGAGAAAGCTTTATGATGATGTGATTGCAAAGGGATATGCACGGGATCAGAAGATCTATGATGCGGCAGGGGTTGAATTCATACCGTTTGAAGACAATGAACCATTGCAGCAGCTGATTGAAGCGGTAAAGAAGCAGACCTATGACACGATCGTGAATATCACAGCAACCACAGGCTTTATTGATGTTGGGCGTGGGGTTGAAACCCCATTGAACCAGTATTTCCTTGATACGATGGACAAAACCCATCTGGCAGTATCAACCGGAACCATGTCATACGATCAGGCTATAAAAAAAGCTGTTACGGATATGGTGCGGAGCGGTATGAGAACGGATGAGAATGGGGATCAGTGGATTGAATATGAGAACCCCGGAAAGAAGCCGTGGCATAATCGAATTGATGTTGCTACCCGGCGGGCGGTCATGACTGGTGTTGCCCAAGTGACCGGGAAGATATCAGAACAGAATGCGGAAAAGCTAGAAACAGAGTATTACGAGGTATCAGCACATGCGACAGCAAGACCGTCACACATGCAGTGGCAAGGCCGTGTATATACGATGGATCAGCTGAAGCGTGTATGTGGACTGGGAACCGGTCCGGGATTGCTTGGGTGGAATTGCTACCATCACTATGATGCATTTTTACCGGGCATATCCGTGAGGAAATATTCCGAAGAGTATTTGGCCGAAATGAGGAAAAAATCCAAAGAAAAGAAGGAATATGACGGGAAAAAGTACACATTATACGAGGCAACCCAGCGGCAGAGACAGCTGGAAACACAGATGCGAGCCCAGCGGCAGAAAGTAGAACTGCTGAAGACCGGGGGAGCAAGCAAACAGGATATAGCAGCCGAGAAAACAAAACTCACAGGGCTATATAACAAGTACAGGGATTTTTCCAAGTACTTTGGATTACCGGAACAGATAAACCGGGTTTATTACAGGTGGAAATAGGTGCTTGACGGCACCTTTTTTCTTTTGGTCAGATGATCAGACCTTAAACAGTCTACTCTTCTTATTCATGGTCGGCGGACCTAAAGCGTATCGAGTTTTCGGGGATGGTCAAACCCCTAAAAGACCTAGACAAAAGGAGATAAGAAATGAAGACAGAAGAACTTACAGCTATCGGATTATCGGAGGAACAGATTACAAAGGTATTTGAACTGAACGGGAAAGACGTCAATGCGGCGAAAGAAGCAGGGAAAACATCCCGTGATGAGGAAGTAAAGAACCTTACGGATCAGCTCACAACCACAAAGGATGCTCTCAAAGCATTTGACGGTGTGGATCCGGAAGCATTGAATTCAGAGATCCAGAGCCTGAATCAGAAGCTACAGGAGAAGGATCAGGAGTGGGCAGCTAAACTGGCCGAGCGTGATTTCAATGACACGTTATCCGAGGCTATCACAAAATCCGGCGGAAAGAACGCCAAGGCTATTGCGGCACTTATGGATCTGAAGACTCTCAGAGAGTCCAAAAACCAGCGTGAGGACATTGATAAGGCAATTGAGGAAGTGAAAAAAGATAACGATTATCTGTTTAATTCTAACGAGCCAATCAATAACCCGGTCGCAAAAACAGGAGGAAAGAAGCCGGAGGACAGCGCCGCTAAACGAGAAGCGGCAAGAAAAGCTATGGGATTACCACCCGAGGAGGATAAGAAATAACTATGGATAACAACATTGAACTTTTTAAGGAGTATATCGATCTTCTCGATGAGGTGTACAAGCGTGCATCTCTGACTTCTATCCTTGATGGAGAAAGTGAGCTTGCGCAGAAAGTAAACGGAGCTCATGAGTTCAAGATTCCGAAGATTGAAATGGACGGTCTTGGTGATTACAGCCGTGCCACTGGATATGCGGAAGGATCTGTAACTCTCGATTTCGAAACCAAGGCACCGAACTATGACCGTGGACGTGTATTCAAGGTCAATGAAATGGATAACGTTGAATCCGCTGGTCTTGCGTTTGGTCGTCTTTCCGGTGAATTCATCCGTACCAAAGCGGTACCGGAACTGGATGCGTTCCGTTTTGCTAAGTACGCGAGCTATGCGCCGAGTGACAATAAAGTTGCGGCGGACCTGTCTTCTGGTGCTGACTGGGTTGATGCCCTTTCCAAAGCAATTGTTGATCAGGACGATGAAGAAGTAACGGTTGAAGGCCGTAACCTGTTCATTACCAGCACTGGTGCAACAGCAATCAACAACCTGGATCTGACTACATCCCGCGCGATTCTGGATCGTTTCGCAAACGTTGTGGTTGTTCCTCAGCCGCGTTTCTATTCTGCAATCTCTCTTAAAGCAGGTAAGGTGATTACCGTTGACGGTCAGCAGGTTGATGAAACTGCCGGTGGATATGCAAAGGCATCTGCTGGCAAAGACATTAACTTCCTCGTTGTTACAAACGGTTGCCAGATCCAGTACATGAAGAACGTTGTCAACAAGATTATTGACCCGATGACCAATCAGGATGATGATCAGTGGAAGTTCTTCTATCATCTGTACGGCATCTGTGAAGCTTACAACAACAAGAAGAACGGTATCTATCTGCATACAAAGGCTTGATCATGGCAACGATAGTTGGACTGACATTCCCGGTCAAAGAAGAAAAAGCAGAGGTCAAAGCGGAAGCTAAGCCTGAAGCAAAGCCCGAAGAAAAACCTTCCAAGACCGGGAAGGTTATTACTTCCAAAGGGAAGAAGAAAAAGCCCGAAAAGGCAAAAGAAGATATCGAACTTGAGGAGGCGGAAAAGAAATGAGTGCAGTTGGATCTCTCATGAAAATCGCCAAGACTCTTAACGGCGGTACACCGATCAATGCAGCTGGCATTGAAGAAGCATTGGAATTCATTGCTTCTAAGGTCGGGACCGGCGCAGGAGGCGATGCAGGCGATTATGCGCTGAAGGTGAACTTCAGTGATGACAGTGATGCGGTTGTTTGTGATACAGACTATGAGGATATTAAAGCCGCAATCGAGGCTGGCAGAGACGTTGCCGCATTCTATGGCGGGCTTGCCAGTACCGGTATTGCGTATGACGGCACAAACAACACGATTACAGCGGATTTTGTTAGCATTGCCAGCACAACGCTGACTAAAACAGCGATTGTGTTTGCAAAAGCCGGCACAATCACAAAAACAGAAGCCGATTATACGCTGACAGCGGCGGTTTAAGCTATGAAAGAGGCACAAGATGGAAAAGTATGTGAATTATGCGTGGTACACAGCCAATTACCTGTTAGGTAAGGAACCTGTTGTACCGGAAACGCTCTTTGATTATTACGCTACCCTTGCAAGTGCTGAGGTCAATAACATTGTTTCGCTGGATGCGGATCTTGCGGATCCGTGCGATGAGATCAAGGCGGCTACATGTGAGATCGCTGAGATCCTGTGCCAGGGAGATGGCGCAAGTACAGATGAAGCAGTATCTATCCCTGTTGGAATCAGCAGTGAGAAGGTTGGCGAGTATTCAGTGAGTTACAGCGGAAACTCAGCAACAGAAAAGGCGGTTGCTCAGACCAGACAGATCCGGGGAGCCGTTTCTAAGTGGCTTGGCAAAACAGGCCTGTTGTTCAGAGGAGTTTGACCATGTATACAAATACTTCATGTACACTTTATCTTGCCTCACAGAACTATTCAAAAGTTACTATTCCGCATTGTTACCTGACACACAGGAAGATTGCGATAACAGCACGGACAGGGCTGGAATACTCCGAAAACGCGTTCTGCATGATTAAAGGGAATTCCAGCCTTTCATTTACAGAAGGGAAAGATTTCCTTATTGAAGGTCCCTGTGATTTCGTGTTCGACAATACAGACGGCAAAAAGCAGTCAGAAAGCATCAAAGCGTTGAAAGCGTTAGGAGCATTCACCGTTATGATGGCGGACCGGAAGGAATACGGGAGCCAGAAGATGAGGCACTGGGAGCTTTCATGCAAATAACAGCGAAGCTAAACATAAACATTCCGGCACTGAAAGCATCAAGAGGGCTTGATAAAGGCGGCAAGGTCCAGCAATTCATTGATAACGAGTGTATCCGGTTGATGGATGACTATACTCCAGATCTGAACGGTATTCTGAAGGCATCCATCCGACTAAACACCGTTATAGGATCTGGAAAGCTCGTTCAGGCGACACCTTACGCCAGATATCAGTACTATGGAATGCTGATGGTTGACCCTATAACTCTAAAAGGTAGTTTTTATGATCCGAGGACCGGAAGACACTGGAGCAGACCGGGAGTATCCAAAATAATGGATCCTCAAGGTCGGAAGCTGAATCATAACACTGGGAAGAGCCCGAAAGCTGGCCCACATTGGTTTGAACGGATGGTTGCAGATCGTAAAGAAGATATTGGAAGAGGCGCTGCAGCAATAGCCGGCGCGAGGTATGTGAAATGAATGTAATTGAGACGATACAAGCGATTCTTACTGATTGTGATATCTTGGATGATTTCAACGGTATTCATGTTGATTACACTGAGGGGAACGCTGGGGAAGCCGGATTATTCTCCAATGGTGCAAACAAGGTCGGTGAGGATCTGATTGGGAATCCCAGATACCATATCAATTTCACACTGTATACAGGCTTGCAATCCGCAAATGAGTATGACCGGCTGAACAATAGTGACTTGCTTCTGAGGTTGACTTATTACCTCGATCAAATCAAAAACATTGCGATAACAGAAGACGTAAATGGTACAGAGTATCCGGGTGAAATAACCCGGATTTCTTGTGCTAATGCACTTCTGTTTGACTATCCGTACGGAGATCCCAACCAAGGCGTGCGCTATCAGTTGCAGATTTCCGTAGATTATCGAATCGATATTGAATGATAGGAGGAAATGCTGCATGGCATTAACTACTGAAAATTACGGTACAAAGATTGCGCGTAAGCTTCTGGCGCATTATATCAATGTAAACCTCACAACTCCTGCATGGGAGCGTATTGGTAAGGATCTTGAAGATCTGAGCATTGAGCTGAACGCTGAATCTGAGGACAAGCATAATATCCTTGGTGAAGTGGAAACGGTTGTTTCTTCTTATGGTGCTACCGGTTCCGTAGAGCCGTACTTTGCACGGAAGGGAACCGACCTGTTTACATGGCTGCAGGATGTCATCGATAACCGGAAGGTCCTTGATGATCTGAAGGTTGAGCATCTTGAAGTCCATGCCTGGGAAGAACCGACAGGATCCGGCGATTCAGCTACATATCCGGCATACAAGGAAACAGCGGTTCTTGTACCGACCAGCTATGGCGGAGACTATAACGGATATCAGATTCCGTTTGAAATGCACCTTCAGGGTGACAGGGTTGCTGGTACATTCGCGCCGGCAACTAAGACTTTCACTGCGAATCAATGATGTATCAGGGGGCGAAAGCCCCCTTCTTTTAATAGATTGAGGAGAGAATATGACTGAAACATTCAGTTTTGACAGCGGTATTAAGGAATACGCTATCAATGGTGATGAAAACCGCGTCTTAAAGGTAAACGTGACGGACGTAAACTTCCTGCCGAGGCTGTATGACAGCTTTCTGAAGGCACAGGAGCTTGTTAAAAACATAGGCACATATGAACCAAAGGACGCATCAATTGAGGCATTACGTGAGGGAATCGACAAGATCAGCGGCATTGATAAAGCTATCAGAAGTGGATTTGATGAGGTCTTTTATCCCGGTGCGGCGGAAACTGTTTTCGGACAGATGAATGTGCTTTCCTTTGTCGGGAACGGCAACACTATTTATGAAAGCTTTATGAATGCTTTCATCTCCAAAATGGAAAAGGAAATCAAAACAAATTCTGAGGAAAGTGAAAAGAAGATCTCCAAGTACAGAGACGCCTATAATAAACAGAAGGAAAACTTCAGGGCATATGTTGGGAGAGTTGCCAAGTAGCATTGAAGTTAATGGACGGGAGATCCCGATAAACACAGACTTCAGAATTGTTCTGATCGTGATCCAGATACTGGAAGATCCGGATCTGGATGATAGACAGAAAATCACACTGATGATTGATGCGCTGATCGGACTGGAAAACGTGCAGTCATCAGATGAAATCGAACCTATTGTAAAGGCCTGTACATGGTTTATTGACGGAGGCAAAGAATATACCTCAAAAACCAAACAGAAGCCGTTAATGAACTGGGAACAAGATGAACAGATCATCTTCAGTGCAATTAATAACGTGGCGAAGATGGAAGTCAGAGCACAGGAGTATATGCACTGGTGGACTTTTCTTGGATATTATTACGAGATCCAGGAGGGACTATTTTCAACGATTCTCATGATCCGGCAGAAAAAGGCCAAAGGAAAGAAGTTAGAACCGAACGAGCTTGAATTCTATAAGAAGAACAAGGACCTTGTTGATCTGAAGGTTAAGTATTCAAGCGAGGAAAAGAAAGAAATTGAGCGGCTTAACGAGATATTCTCATAGCCGCTTTTATGTTAGGAGGCATCGCTATGTCAGATGGAAGCATTGTTTTTGACACAAAGATTGATGGAACAAACATAGACAAAGAGATGGCCGCTATTTCTAAGAAGGTGGATTCAATTGGCAGCAAGATATCCCAAAACGCCAAGAAGACGTCATTACTTGTCGCACAGGAAATTGACCGCGCTGCCAAGGAATTGGCTCAGCTGGATAAGCAAATCGCATCACAGGGAGCTAAACGGCGCCCGGATAACGAGTATATAAAACAGCTGAGAGAGCAGGCGTGGGAAATCCGGTCCTATATGGAAAACCTGCAGAGTCATGGTGCGGAGGCTTTGGAGCATTCAACCAGCAGTGAGGTTGTCGAGAAGTACAGGCAGCTGAAGCAGGAGCTACAGCAGAGCGCTCAGGCGATGGCAAACCTCAAAAGGGAGCAGATAGATCTTCAAAGAAGTCTTACGCAAAGTGCTTCAAATGCTGCAGGCGGTGGTGGACTGAAGGAACGGTTTATTTCGCTGTTTAATACAGCAAAGGCAGGTATAGGCAATGCTTTGACAGGAGCGTTTCAGTCGCTAGGGCGGAACATTACCGGAGCAACACAGAACTTGCGGAATTTCGCGAGCCAGTCAGCTCAAACTGGTATCTCTGCCGGATCTCTTGCAAAGAGCATATTCTCATTAGGAAATATATTCGGTGCAATGGTAAAGCGTAAGCTGATCAGTACCATATTCCAGTCCGTTTCCAAGGGATTGGAGGCTTTGCAGAACTCTTCCTATTCTGCAGGCGCAGGCCTGAGAAGCTTGGAAGCGTCTGGTACCAGTGCCGGGTATTCTATTGCGGCGGCAATTGCACCATTGGCAAGCATGATTGTGCCGGTATTTAATACTATAACCAATGCGATCATGACAGCCATGAATGCACTGGCGCGGTTCTTTGCGTTACTTGGCGGCAAATCCACGTACACCAAAGCGGTAAAACAGAATGCTGCTGTGGCTGGTGCCGCTGGCGGTGTTGCTAAAAAAGCGAAGGAAGCAGCACAAGCGGTAAAGGAAGAAGAAAAGGCGCTTGCGTCTTTTGATGAAATCAACCAGCTTAATCTTAAAAACCAAGAAGAAACCGTAACTCCGGATGTTGACACCGGAGGAGGTGGAGGTGGTGGAGCCGGCAGCGGATATGGATTCGTCGAGGAAGCGATCAAGCCTACAGAATTCATGACCGAACTTGCGGAACGCCTGAAAGCTATCTGGGCTGATATTCTCGGAATAGTACATGCACTTGCTGAGGCATGGCAGGAAGCATGGGAATACAACGGCAACGGCGAAGCTATTATGAATGCTCTTAAGCAGATCCTGTGGGATATCCTTGACATGATCAAGGAAATCACAGGTGCAACTCTTCTATGGGCAGAGGCATTGGATCTTAGACCGCTCGTAACAGGTATCAGAGATGTATTGGAGTCTTTAGAACCACTGATTGACCGTATTTGTGACGCAATCGCATATATATGGATCAATGCTTTGTTACCTCTTGCAAAATGGCTCACTGAAAATGCTGTGCCGGTGTTCCTTGAAGGTGTCGCTTCCGCACTGGATCTGATTTGTACGGTGCTTGATTACCTATCTCCAGCAGCAACAGAATTGTACGAAACGATATTACAGCCACTAATCGGTGAAATAGGTGAAGCTGTCATTGAGATACTGACATGGCTAAAGGAAAAGTTGGATGAAATTAATCTGTGGATGGTTGATAATCAGCCGATCATGGAGACAATCATGCATCTCATCGAGGCGATTGCGGCAGTGATATCAATTGTGTTCACAGGAGCTATATTGATTGCAATTCAAATGATAAAGGCATTCGGAGAAAGTATCGGAGCTGTTATTCGTGGCGCAATTCAGCTGTTCCAAGGACTTATTGATTTCGTTGCTGGAGTGTTCACGGGTAATTGGGAACGCGCTTGGAACGGCGTGAAAGAGATATTCCGGAGCATATTCAATACAATTGCATCCATTTGTGAAAACATCATAAATGGTATTGTAAATGCGCTGAATAGTCTTTCATTTGATATTCCAGAGTGGGTGCCTATGTTTGGAGGCAATCATTTTGGCTTTAGCCTCAGTCACATCTCGATTCCGAGACTGGCTACAGGTACAGTTATTCCGCCGAGTGCCGGAGAGTTTGCTGCGATCCTCGGTGATAATAATAGCGATACTGAAGTTGTTTCGCCGTTGGAAACAATGAAAGCGGCATTCCTTGAAGCGTTGGAAGAATCCGGAGCAGGTGGAGGGCAGAATATTGTCATCCGCTTTGACGGAACGATGGGCGAGCTTGTACGTATGCTCAAGCCGGAACTGGATTCCGAAAACAGACGCGTTGGTGTCAAGTTAGTTACAGAATGAGAGCTCGGGGAACCGGGCTCTTTTTAACATGGAGAGGGTTGTATGAGTAATGGAGTATTTAAGTGTGACGGTATAGACTATAACGTTTCGGTTGTGGGGTTAGACCGGAACTTTGAAGTTGCTGATACTGATGCAACCGGTAGGACTGCTGACTGGAAAATGCATCGTGATGTTGTTGGCACGTTTTACAATTACACACTAAAAATCGTTGTCAAAAACGGTGATTATGATTCCTATAACAGGTTCTATTCTTCTATAAGTGCTCCGAATGTATCACACGATCTGATCGTTCCATGGAACTCAGAATCACTAAGGTTTGATGCATATGTGACTAAGGGAAAGGATAAGCTTGTTTTGATCAAAAATGGAATACAGCGCTGGGATGGCTTGTCTATAAACTTCATTGCAATGGAACCGCAAAGGAGAGCTTAGTTTATGGCGAGATGGGAGATAACATATGAAACGAATTCCCTGAATGAGTATTCCGATATTAATAACCTCAAGTCTGATCTACCAGTACCATATCCTGGCTATGCTCATTGTCTGCCTCGTTATTCGAAGCTGAACGGCAGTTTCTTTAATGTCAGCACGATTGATGCCGGAAATATCGGTTATATGAGTGCGGATCTGAGTGATGAGAACGGTGATTTTGCGGAAGCGCCGGTTATTACCGTTGAATTCGCAAAGAAAAAGACCTCAGACGGATTTCATATGATTTTCAATGAACTGTCCGGGGACTATTGCAACCATCTTGAGATCAAATGGTACAAGTATGAGAAACTGGTCCATACACAGGAATTCTACCCGGATTGTGCGGATTATATGTGTTCCGCCAAAGTCGGGATGTATAACAAAGCGGTTATTACATTCCTGAGCACGAACCATCCATACCGATATTTATGGCTGGCAAAACTGGAAAACTTTCATCTCACAGAGGGTGAGGGATTGCGGATCATTTATAACGATGTCGCTTACCTGGGTAAGGAGCATACGACGATCTACACGGAGGATGCTGCAGAGTGTTCCAATGTGAATCGGTTGCTGGAAGAAACAGCATTTCAATTCCCGGCATATGCAACGGCACTGCCGGATTATTCCAAATTGGATGGCACATTTATAAATGCGCCGGATAATCCTGAGAATCTTGGCTTTTATTCCAGTCAGATCAGTGGAGAGAGCGGGTATTTTGTCAGCCCGCCAACCATTGAATTCCATATCAGTGAAGCGATCACCAGCATGGGTATTGAGCTGAATCAGAACAGTGCGAATGGTGATTTCTGTGATGTTGTGGATATTGAATGGTATCTGGAAGGGGATTTGGTATCAGAAAAGACCTTTCAACCGGATGCTGTGGATTATGTCTGTGAGAACTTGGTTGAATCGTATGACAAGGTGATTATCAGTTTTATTCACACGAATAAGCCGTACAGACACGCGATCCTTTCCGGATTCCAGTACGGTGCGATCCGGGTATTCACGAATAAGGATGTTATTTCCTGTACTGTTTTTGATGAGATCTCAGTACTTGGTGATTATCTCCCGATCAGTACGCTGGATTTCACGGTCCGAAACACATCTTTGCTGATGGACTTTGAGCGGTCGCAGAAGATCTATGTTTATTTTGACCTACAGATCATCGGGCAGTTCTACCTGAAGAGCGCATCCAGAAAAACAGAATTCACTTATCAGATAAAGGCGGAAGATATCATTTCGTTCCTTGAAGCAAACCATCATTATGGAGGCTTTTATAATGATGTTCCGCTGGAAGATATTGTTGCTGAGCTCTTTGACGGAATCGATATCACTGTTGAGCTTGATGATTCTGTTGCGGGTGAAACAATCACAGGATGGCTGCCGTATGATACCTGTAAAAACAATCTGGCACAGGTATGCTTTGCGATCGGTGCCATTGTGGATACATCTTTTGAAACAAAGGTATACATATTCAAGGCAAACACAGAGACGGATCCGGTATATATCACGGATGACATGATCTATGCCAATTCCGTGAATGCGGACCAGAACGATATTTATACCGGTGTTTCACTGGTTTCTCATAACTGGGTCGAGAATACGGAAGACGATCCAAGAGAGATCTATAAAGGGGTTCTCACAGAAACAGTTCTTGTTGTGTTCAATGATCCTCAGTTTGATTTATCCATCGAAAACGGAACAATTGAATCGTATGGAGATAACTATGCATATATTTCGGGCGATGGAGAAAATGAAACAGTTCTGTCCGGAAGACAGTATGATCATCAGAAAACCGTTATAACGAGAGAAAAGCCGTACATTTACAGGAATAAGAAGTTTGCCAGTGTTGAGAGTGCAACATTGGTTACAGCTGTAAACAAAACGGAGGTTCTGAACAGAGTATATGAGTATTACATCCATAACCAGTCGCTGAAGGTATCGGTACTGCTGGATGATGTTCAGTTGTCAGATATCGTTTCTTTCCTTGTATACGGGGAGGAACGGCAGGGAATGGTACAGTCTCTGAATCTGAAGTTCTACGGTGAAATAAAAGCGGAGGCAAAGGTAAAATGTCTAACTTAGATAATCTTATTTTTGACAGAACACAGGATGATCTGGTCAATGATACCGATAAAGCGTATATCTCATATATTGATTTGAATCGTATTGAAGGGGCGTGTGTCGAATTGGCCGCGCTCCTTAATGTTACGATCGAAACAAAGGTATGGGTTATGGATGAATTCCGAACGGTATCTGAGATGAACCGATTGCGGCGGAACATCGTCAAGCTTCGGAACGCATATTATTCCGTCCCTGGATCTCCAGCTACACCGGCAGCAATCAATTATCTGTCGATAACTCAGGCGAATAACATTGAGAAAATCCTGTATGACATTTATCAGATGTACGAACAGGTCAAAACCGGCAACCGCCGGCTTTCTTTTCGGTTGAACACAAAGACCATAGGAAATAGGAGGACGGAATAAATGGCACTGAAACTAAAGTATACCGATGATGTTTTCTCGGGTGACAGAAAGTATCAGATGGTTCAAAACCCGGATGACACAGTATCTCTTGAGGACGTTACATCATACTCTGAAGAAGGAACAATGATTGATTCCACGCTGATACTTCAGCTGGTAAAGACAATGACTAATTTTGTTTCAAATACAACGGTTTTCAATGCGGATGGATCTATTACAGAAACAGGGGAAAACGGTGTGAAAGTTACTCAGTTTCAGGCGGATGGCTCCATTATTGAGACATTGACTGATGGTGATAATAATTCACTGTCGAAAAAGACCCGGTTCATGGCAGACGGAAGCATTCAGGAAGATCTTATCTGAGGAATTTATCTATGGAGATAGCGAGAGGAAGTACACCGGACATTGTGGTGAAAATACCTGATAAAACAATTGTGCTAATTGAGGAAGCGGATGAAGCCTATATTTCGTTCTGGTGTTCCGGAATGCCTGTTCTAACAAAGAAACTGTCTGAAGGTGATGTTGAGATTGACTCTGAGCATAATTACCTTGTATGCACGCTTTCACAGGAAGATACGCTTGCTATGAAAGGAACAGAAGGGAAGATACAGGCAAAAATACTTACAGATGGCGGAAAGGTCCTTGTTTCACAGCAATCAGAATTTACGGTATTGCCAGTTCTGAACAAAGAGGTGATGCAATGTGAGTGAAAAGATCATATTTGAGGCTTCATTTTCTTCGGGCGGGACTGTAAATGCCGATTTCGAAACAGAGCAAACTGTAAACCCGGATTATGGAGAGGTTATTGATACCGGCGGGACAAGTAATTATGAAAAGCTGGCACATAAACCATCCATAAACGGTGTTGAGCTTGCTGGAAACAAAAGCCTTGAGAATCTAGGGGTTATAGAGCTCACCAATCTTGAGATTGAAGCAATAATACGCAACGTATTTGAATAGGAGAAAGAGAAATGGCTGAATACAAAAGAATAGAAGAAAACGGTCTGCTTTACTTTACTCAGAGGCTCAAAGCAAAGCTGATCAGCTTGATTCCGACAAAAACATCTGATCTGGACAATGACAGCAATTATGTTTCCGATGCGGATTATGTTCATACAGATAACAATCTGACAAACGAACTGAAAGAAGCATGGAACACTGCTGCAGCAAGGACGATTCCTGGAGCTACAAGCACAAGTCCGGCAATGGACGGCACTGCTGCTGTTGGATCTGAAACCACATGGGCAAAGGGCGATCATGTTCATCCAACTGATACATCAAGAGCCCCGGTAAACAATGCGGCACTGACAGGTACACCAACAGCACCGACAGCGGCGGCCGGCACCAATACTACTCAGATTGCAACAACAGCATTTGTTGAAAATGAGATTACCTCAAAACTCAGCGCAACATATAAACCGTCTGGATCCGTAACATTCGCCAATCTTCCGGCGGCATCTTCCAGTACTCTTGGGAATGTTTACAATGTCACGGATGCATTTACAACAGACAGCACTTTCAAAGAAGGAACCGGAAAGAAATACCCGGCTGGTACAAATGTTGCGGTTATTCTTGAGGGCGGCACTTATTATCATGATGCATTGGCTGGATTTGTTGATCTGTCCGGATATGTTGCTTCCACTGAGATGAGTACGCTGTCAAATAACGAGATTGGAACGATTGTTGATACAGCATTTGAAGATTAAAGGTGGTACTGATGGCGGAATACAAAAGAGTAAGTGAAGAAAATCTCTTGTATTTTGCAACCAAAACAGCGCAAAAGGTAAAGGCAATGATAGGTGGGTTCAATCCCACCTCTATTGTTTTTGGGGCTGATGGAAGTATTACAGAAACGGCGAGCACTGGCACAAAAGTAACTACTTTCAGCGGAAATACCATAACCGAAACGCTGACATGGACTGGAGGCACAAGAGAAAAAAAACAACCACATTCAATGCGGATGGGACGATCACAATAACTTACAGTTAGGAGGCACTTGAGCAAAGATGAGTTATGCAGAAATAAAAGGATTCAAAGATCACTTTTCGTACATGGACTCTATTCTGAGGGTAAAGGCGGATGATGCATCGTTATACGGTGAGACAGTTAATGTGTACGATGAGGATAATAACCTTGTCGCATCAGGCACGCTGAACGCTCTGACAGGCCATTGCGACATTATCACGGACTGTTCCGGTCGGCTGAAGGTTACCGCAACAGATGGTGAAGAGACAGCAACTACCTATGTGCTTGTTTCTTCATACGCTACATACAATGTGAACCTGAGTTTTACCTGGCAGTATGGCTTTGAGGTGAATCCGAATGATTCTAACCCGGCAACAGCGGTAAGGGCACTGGAAGACTGTGATAATGCGAATTATGAAAGCGCGTATATGGATTTCACCACAGGAGTATTCCATTACGGGGACTGGGCAGACGCTCCATTCATGCCTCGGCCATGTATGCTGAAATATGACGGAACAGTAGATTATTACCTGGATCCGGATGATTACACGAAGAAAGCAGACGGAACTGCTTCCGATGTGGCCAATACTTCCTTTGGCGGAAACGCAATGATGGAATGGGATACCATTTATACCTATCATGAGGCGGCAGCGAATGGCCGCTTCATCACAAGAGTTTCGAATAAGAAACTTGGAAGCAGCTGGGAAGCGTGGTCATTCCATAAGCGTAATGGGGATATCGCTGAGCATACCTACATGCCGATCTATGACGGATCCCTGATTGATGGCAAGCTGCGTTCGATCAGCGGACAGGCGCCGGAAAACGGCCATACCACAGCGCAGCAGAGATCCTATGCGCAGGCGAATGGTACCGGATGGGATATTGACGTGTTGGCTGACAGGCTTCTTGTAAATAGTTTGCTTACACTGATGTCTATAAATCTGAATGGACAGGAAGCGTACGGCAAAGGCTATATCACAGGCGGAAGTTCTGCCGCAAGCCTCAGAGGATCCGGATCTCTCAATACAAAAGGCCTGTTCTGGGGCGCAAATGATGAGACTACCAGTGTGAAAGTCTTCGGCATGGAGAATTACTGGGGTAACATCTGGAAACGGTGCCTCGGACTTATCAATGCCAGCGGGACACAGAAAATCAAGATGTGTTATGGCCGTGAAGATGGATCTACGGTGGATGGCTATAACGACAGCGGAAGCGGATATATTACAGTCGGCAATGCAACCCCGGGTGGGACCAACGGCGGATATATCAGTGCGATGACAATGACATCCTTCGGACCATTCGCCAAAACAGCCTCCGGATCTGCGACAACGTATTGGTGTGACGGATTATGGTTCAATAATTCACAGACAAACGTGGCGTTGTTCGGTGGTAGCTGTACCGATGGGCTGCAATGCGGCCCGTTCTGCGTTAATCTGTACGATACTTCGGGTTATACGTACTGGTACTTCGGCGCGCGTCCTTCTTTCAAAAGCTGACTGGTTTTTGAGGGGGTTTACGGGGGACCCTTCCCCCGTGATAAAATAAGTCCGGTTGCGAATGCAACCGGGATTTGCGAAACGTGCGTGCTGTTTTTTCCGGGCCGCGTGGCGTTGTTCGGTGGTAACTGTAACAATGGAATGCAATGCGGCCCGTTCTACGTTAATCTGAACAATACTTCAGGTAATACGAACTGGAACATCGGCGCGCGTCATTCTTATCCCAATACTGTTAGAATGTTTCGCATTTTCCATGGCCCTTGCCAAAAATTAACCTGATACAGTCGCCGGTTAGTAGTTGATCGAAAGCCGGTTAGGGGATAAGAAGTATGAAATCGTATAACCATTTATACGAAAAGATATATGATCCGGAGAACATCAGATTGGCAATACATCGTGCAGCCAAAGGCTCTAAAAAGAAGCGCCGGCGGGATGTACAGTATTGCTTTTCTCATGAAGATGAGGTGGTTGAGCGGCTTCACAACATGCTTGTGAATGAAACGTATGTTTTTAAGCAGCATCAACCCCGGCTCCGGTATGATCAAAACTCCCATAAGTACCGGAAGATCATTGCGCCTACATACTATTACGAGCAGATCATCCATCATGCGATCATCCAGATATTGCAACCTATCTTCATGAAGGGAATGTATGAGTATTCCTGCGGTTCGATACCGGGAAGAGGAGCATCATACGGAAAACGATATCTTGAGAGATGGATCCGGAATAATCCAAAGAAGCGGAAATATGTGCTGAAGATGGATATTCATCACTATTTTGATTCTGTGGATCATGAAGTAATCAAAGCCAAGCTCCGGCGTAAATTCCATGATGAGCGTCTGAATAGGCTTTTATCTGCGATTATTGATGGGCATGAGGACTCTCCGGGAAAGGGACTCCCGATAGGCTATTACACAAGCCAATGGCTTTCAAATTGGATCCTGCAGGACATGGATCACATGATAAAAGAGGAACTGAAAGCGCCATGCTATGTGCGTTATATGGATGACATGGTGATTTTGGGACCGAATAAAAGAGAATTGCACCGGATCAAGGAAGCGGTTGAGCAGTACCTTCATGAGGAAATGAAACTTGAATTGAAGGGTAACTGGCAAGTGTACCGATTTGATTATGTCAAAAAGGACGGTACCCGCATTGGACGGGATATAGATTTCATGGGATTCCGGTTTTACAGCGATAAAACTACCATGCGAAAACGAGCTCTCAGGAAGTGCCGGAGAAAGGCCAAAAAAATAAACCGGGGGGGGTCAAAGCCCAATGCATACGAAAGTATGCAGATGATCAGTCATATGGCACAGCTTACCGCAACAGACACTTATGGTTATTACACCCGATATATCAAAGGGCAAGTGAATGTGCGGCAGATGAGGAAAACAATTTCCAGATGGTCAAAAAGGAGAAACGAGAATGGAAATCAAATGGGAAAAAAGTGAAAGTACAGAGTATCCGGCAGAACTTGATACCGGATCAAGCCCGAATACAATCTATGTTCGGAGAAACATCATTGAAGTTGAGCGTACAGGAGACGGTGAAGAACCCGTCTCTTTTTATGAGTACGATGAAGCAAAAATGACTCCGGCGGAATTCACTATTTATGCATCACAGATCAACAGTGAGAATATCCTTGCGATTATGGAAGCACTCACGGAGATTGGAGGATAAGACATGGTTAATCTTTGGGTAAGAACACTCATGACTCCTGGAACTACAAAGACGTTTAATGATGTACCGGCAAAGTATAAAGAAGCTGTCCGTGCGGAGCTGCTCCGCAGAGGATGTGAGATCCTGGATGACGGTACTGTGATAGTTCACTAAATGACGGGAAAGCGAATGATCTTTGCTTTATTTGTGGCTTGTATACTCATTGCGGTGATTTATAAAGTTCGCTGAATGGAAACGATATTAAAAATCATATTCTGCCATCTGATAGGTGATTATGTTTTGCAGATTGACTTTATAGCAAAGACAAAAGGCGAAAATCTGTATCACATGTTCGTGCATTGTGCTTTGTATTGTTTGCCATTCTATATCATATTCGGGTATAACTGGCGATTGATACCGCTATTCATATCACACGTTATGGTCGATTTACAGAAAGCGAAGTACAAGCGCATAACTTATACGGCAGACCAGATAACGCATTATGCAATAGCATTATTGCTCTATTGGTTGGCGGGTTAGTTCGAAATCTCTTAGAGGTATTTATGAACAGAAAAGAAGCAATCAGAATCCTTGAAGATTTCAAAGTACAAGATGATTGGTCACAGGTATATATGCCAGAACTGCATGATGCTATTGATTGTGCTACCGGTGCTTTGAAAGAATTGGAATATACAATTCCGATTGATTACCACGAAAGGAAAGCGCAAGAGTATAAACAAGCGTTAGAACAGAACTATTTTGCAGAAATCACTTCAGATTAAGTTGCAATCTCTTAGGAAAGCAACATAAAGTTTAATTCATTTTGAACCGGCAGAAATGCCGGCTTTTTTTATGCCGATTTCGTTTAACTGGCAAGACAGATGCCTTGTAAGTATCCAATGAGGGTTCGACTCCTTCAATCGGCAGTATGGAAAGGAGATAGATATGCTGACAGTAGATCAATTTATAAACGCATATACCGGATGGGCCAAAGATGTTGACGGCGCCGCCGGGATCCAGTGCGTAGATCTTGCCAAAGAGCATTTCCGGCTTGCGGGAGTTCCGGACTGGTCCACTGCTATTGGTGGCGATGGGTATTCTGATCAGATCTGGTACAACAGAAGCCGCTGGGCAAAATGGTATTCCCTGATCGATAAATCACAGGGATTCCAGAACGGCGATATGGTACTGTTTCCGCACGCGGCACGCGGCGGATGGACACATCCGGATAGCCATGTGTGTTTTTATTACAACGGACAGGAATTCGGTACAAATCAGGGAAAGAAACCCGCATGTTTGAAAAATACAGACTGGTCTGATGCGCTTGGTGCGCTCAGATGGAAGGTGTGGGAAGGTGAAGAGCTTCCCTATGGGTATTCCAAGCTTATCCGTAATAAAATTACGGCAATGGTTTACCGGGGCAACAGAGCCGCCGGTTATTCCCTGCATGTGCTTTCCGCCGATGGGGAAACAGCACTGTACGATATCACAAAATTTGATACGGATAAGGTCCGCAAAGCCGCTGTTGTGAATGGCGGCTATTTTCAATTCAAGAATGATCAACCGGATCCATACGGAAGACATTACGGGGTGGAGCAAGATGCGGCTGCAGGGAACAGCTACACCCAGGCGCCAAAGCAGTCCGGGATCCTGGCATACTATGAGGACCATGACGGAAACTGCGAGTACATGACTGCTGATCAGTATTTCGGCAGTCCGGAAGACGTCAATTTTGCGATTACCCCGTATGCGGTAAGGATCCATAAGGGGCAGAAAGTATTCGGAAGATCTGTGAATTACGGTGATAAAGACGATGAGCCGAACACACAGACAGCCGCTGTGAAATTCGATAATGGAGACTGGGCCGTTGCTGTATTCCCGGACAAGATCTGTCCGCGTGATACGGTGACGTTTTTTGATGCGTTCCGGGGAGTCGAGGAGCTGATCCTGATGGATTCAGGCGGCAGTACACAGATGCTGGCATGGAATAACTCAACAATGTCTATGGAAAAGAAGCTGTATACAGAGCGGAAGCTTCCAAACGTGTTAGTTATCGCCCAGATCATTGACGGTCCGGATGCCCCGGCAGAAATCATTCAGGAGCCGGAAGAAGTCCCGATTGTTGTTCCTGAACCTATTGAAATACCAGAGGAGGACGAATCTATGAGCGAACAAGTGGTTACTGTTCCTGAAATGACACCAGAGCAGCAGCAACCTACACCGGCGGCTGCAGTAGCTGGAGAAAACTATGATGTGCAGACAATCAAAGGAGCTGTTGTCAAAATTCTGAGCAAGTTTGCGGATCTTATCGATCTGAAGTCCTTTATCACATTCATGCTCATATATACGCTTTGCTATCTGACAATTAATCAGATGCAGATTGATGAGAAGTTCTATCAGACATCAACGTATGTGATCATATTCTATTTCGGGTATCAAACCGGAAAAGCGAAGGTGAAACTGTGACAGCCGAACAGCAGATGAAGGAGCTGGAAATGGATATAGAGCTTTTTAAGAAGCTTAATCGCCAGCTCCTTAAAGATCTTGCAGATGTGAAACTAGAGAATGCCTTGATCCGGAAGGCGAATCATCAGCTACAGGCGGAGCTGGAAAAGCTCAGGAGGACAGAATAATGAAATCTGAATATATACCGATACTGGTGGCTGCAGTTACCGCTCCTGGATTATGGGAAGTCATTAAAATACTCATCCAGAACATCCATGATCTTCTGACCGGAACCAAGCGTACTTCTATGTCTGAAGTGGGGGAAAAGTTAGATGTTCAAGGGAAGGAAATTGATTTTCTGAAGAAGGCATTCTTAAAAAAGAATGAGGAAGATGAGGAGCGAGAAGCTAAGGCAGCCAGGCGCAGGATTCTCCGTGCCGACGATGAACTCCGGATGGAAGTGAAGCACAGCAAAGACTTCTTTGAAGATATTCTCCGGGATATTGATTTTTATGAGACATATTGTGACACTCACACACATTTCAAAAATAAATGTGCAGAGTCAGCAATCAGAAATGTGGTCATGTGTTACGACGAATGCAAACGAAAAAACTCCTTTTTATAATAAGGATATAACTTGCCCTCTGGCTTCGGCTGGAGGGCGTTTTTTTATTGGAAAGTATTAATAAGTTAAAGTGGTCAAATGATGGTCAATTTTATTTGTGAATTGGCAAAAATGGCTTATTTATGCGGAAATTACGCATTTTTAGGAAAGCCTGAAAATCCGTGTGTCGCCAGTTCAATTCTGGCTGGGACCACCATTGGTAAAGCTCCGAAAAAGCTTATAAATTAAGGCTTTCGGAGTTTTTTTTGTTTTCTAAGAAGAACTTGAACTGATTTATTATGATCGGAATCATATAGCGGAATACAGTTTGATTCATCTGATGAATCTACGATAGCCGCAAATGAAAACTGATTTAAACGGTATTGGTCAAAACCGGATATCAGAAAATTAGATCTGGAAAAGCGTGGTTTTGCGGAAGCTGGTTCGTATAATATAGTGTCAAGATTTATGGGTGCAAAATGGCAATCCCAGGGAGGATGACTACATGGAAAAGAACGAATTTGTATGCAGTGAAGAAGAACTGGAAAAAGCAGCAGGCGGTGAAGGCGAAGAAGAAGGACCGATGTATTTAGACGGTACAGTCGCAATTCCATATAAACAGTTTGCTACAAAAGAGGAAGTCGGAGTGCGGCTTGAAAACGGCGAAATCATTATGTGTGAACTTTATCCGTCCATGAAAAAAGGAGAAATTCCGCAGGGAACCCGTGTACGCCTGAGAAAAATCGGATGGAAATATCCGTACATGGTTGTGAAGCTCTACGAATAATCTGCTTGCATCAAAGAAAAGCGGTCTGTGAAGGCCGGGGTGTGATAACAGACTGCTTGTTCTTCATTTCTGAATCATACGGGGTTTTTACGGCGCAGTTTTCCAATCGTCTGACAGGCTGGAAGATTGTGCCGTTTTTTCTTTGCCCGTCACATCAGTCATGGTAGAAACAGAGACCTTATTGCAGTAACCGAATGCTTACACGATATTTCAAAGGAATGCATTGAACACATGAATATGCATTCTATGAAGAACCGAAAATCCGTGTGTTGTCAGTTCAATTCTGGCTGGAACCACCATTGGTAAAGCCGTCAGAAACGCATGGTTATGCGATATGACGGTTTTTTTGTTGACCGAATGAATGCCTGCGTATATGGCCTATCTGGTTTTTCAAAGGGAGACAGGGGATGCGTGTGCTACTATGGAATCAGATGGAGCGTAAAGCATATGTACGATAATATCTGGGATGACTGTGATTATTCACAGAAGAATTACATTGGCAGACCGGTTACGGAAGAAGGGCTCTGGGCGGCGGAAAAGATCCTTGGGTACAAACTTCCGGAAGCCTATAAAAAGCTTCTGATGGAACATAACGGAGGGATCCTGAAAGCCTGTGCCATTACCGTAGACGATACCGATTATTACGCGGAAGGTCTTTACGGAGTTGACCCGAAAGTAAATAATTCCATGCTGAGTGAAAAATTCGGAAGTAAGTTCTGGATCGAAGAGTGGGAGTATCCCGCAGATGTCGGAATCGCATTTGCGGACACCCCGTCGGCCGGACATGACATGTTTTTTCTGGACTACCGGGAGTGCGGCCCGATGGGAGAACCGGCGGTCGTACTGATCGATCAGGAATTTGACTACCGGATCACAAAGATCGCAGACACGTTTCAGGAGTTCCTGGACAAACTTCACGAAGGAACGGATGAATAACGGTGTCACATCGGCTATCTGCAATTGAACAGCGGATGCGCAAAAACCGGAAAGCAGGCGGGAACCACCGCGTGCTGTTCCTGGATTTTGACGGCGTCGTAAATGTCCCGTATCAGTACGGGACACCGGAATATGACGATGCCATGGCACGCGGAGTTTATGATTTCTTCCGTCCGGAGATCACAGAACGGCTCAACCGGCTGATCCATGATTACCAGCTGTCCGTCGTGATCTCATCTTCCTGGCGAACCATGGGTGTGGAATTCTGTCAGAACAGTCTGCTTGAGGCAGGGTTTGAACCGGATGTCATCATTGAAGGCACAACGGATGTGGATTCCTTTGAACCCCGTCATGAAGAGATCCTTTCGTATCTGGAGGAACATCCGGATATCACGGCGTTTCTGATCCTCGATGATATTCCGATGAAGGAACTGTCTTCCTATGCGGTTGAGACGGTATTTGAAGAAGGTTATACGGAAGTCTGTGACAAACGGGCAAGAAAGATTCTGGACCGGCAGATTGAAGATCACGCTTCTTCTACAGAATATCTCTGGATCGGAGTTGCGGTGGTACTGCTGATTCTGCTGATCACAAAGATGTGCGGCTGTTTCTGAACAATGAAAAAACCGTCCAAACATTCGAAGGACGGTTTTTAAGTGCGGATGACAGGATTCGAACCTGCACGAGTCTCCCCACTGACCCCTGAAATCAGCGTGTCTACCAGTTTCACCACATCCGCAGTGCTTTTCTATAATAGCAGTTTTATCTGGTTTGTCCAGCAAAAAATCAAAAAAATCAGAATGACCTCTCAGGTATTGACATTAAATCAATGTGATATCATATTGATATCGTAAGGAACAGAAGAATCTTCTGTTCTGCGGAACCACAACAGAGAAGAAGGAAAAACACTATGAGCGAACAGACAATGCTTGAAATCAGAAATTTCTCAAAATCGTACGGCGGCAGTCATAAAGCAGTTGATGATATCAGCCTGTCGGTTAACCGCGGTGATATCTATGGCTTTATCGGTCATAACGGCGCAGGGAAATCCACAACGATCCGTGCGGTCGTCGGAGTACTGGATTTTAAGGAAGGGGAGATTTTCATCGATGGGCATTCCGTAAAAGCGGAACCCATCGCATGTAAGAAAATCACAGCCTATATTCCGGACAATCCGGATCTGTATGAAAACCTGACCGGTATCCAGTACCTGAACTTCATCGCGGATATTTTTGAGATCAGTGCTGCAGAACGGGAAGAACAGATCCGCAAATATGCCGGTCAATTTGAGATCACCGAAGCGCTTGGTGATCTGATCAGTTCCTATTCGCATGGCATGAAACAGAAAGTCGCGATCATCTCCGCCTTGATTCACAGCCCGAAACTTCTGGTGCTGGATGAACCGTTTGTCGGACTTGATCCCAAAGCCGCATTTACCCTGAAAGAGATCATGCATGGTATGTGTGCGAATGGCACGGCGGTATTCTTCTCGACCCATGTGCTGGATGTAGCGGAAAAACTGTGCAACCGGATTGCCATCATAAAAAAGGGAAAGATCATCGCATCCGGAACGATGGAAGAACTGACGGAAGGACATTCCCTGGAAGAGACCTTCCTGGAGGCGGACAATGCAGAAAACAATACTGCTGCTTAAGACGTTGCTGCTGTCGACCAGCCAGCGCAACATCTTCCGCTATACCACCGATCAGACGAAAAAGAAACGTATCATTGCCGGTTTAATCGGTGCTTTCCTGCTCTATGGAATGATTATGGCTTACGGTGTTCTTATGTGCATCGGCTATGGTGCACTTGGCCTGACGGGATCCATACCCGTGATGACCGCGTTGATTCTGAGTTCGCTGGCATTCCTGTTTACATTGTTCAAGACCAACGGGTACCTGTTCCATTTCAGGGAATATGACATGTTAATGGCACTGCCGTTTTCTCCGGGAACGGTAGCAGTCTGTAAATTCTTCTACATGTATCTCAAAAGCCTGCCATGGTATTTCAGTATTTCAATTGCCATGCTGATCGGATACGGATATTACGCCAAACCGGCAGTTGCTGTTTATCTGATCTGGATCATACTCTCGCTGATCCTGCCATTGATTCCGATGGTGATCGCTTCGTTTCTCGGATTTCTGATTGCGAAGATCAGTTCCGGTTTCCGCAAGACCAATCTGATCCAGACGATCCTGATGATGGGGCTTGTGATCTTTGGCTTTTCACTCCGCTATATCATCACTTCAGTCATGAAAAATGAGCAGGTCGAAGAAATAATAAACCTTACCGCACAGACGACGGATCAGGCAGCGGAATGGTATCCGCCGGTCCGGTGGTTCGCGGATGCCGTAGGCAAACCTGCCGTCCTGCCGGGGCTTCTGTTAATCGGTACGAGTCTGATCCTGACACTGATCGTATTCTGTTTCGTAGGCCGGTCGTACCGTCAGATCAATTCCGCACTGATGTCGCATGCGGCGAATAAAAACTACCGACTGAAGCGTCAGAGTCAGCACAGTCCTGCGCAGGCAATCGCATTCAAGGAATACCGGCGGCTGGTCGGTTCCTCTGCCTATATGACCAATGCGGCAGTCGGGGAAGTTCTGACAGTGCTGTTTGGCATTCTGACGCTGCTGTTTGGGTTTGAACGGATCGTTCTTACCGTAACGATGGATGCGCCGATCGATGTTACGATCCTGCAGCCGGCGATCCCGTTTCTGATCTATTTCTTTATCGGAATGGTTTCGACGACTGCATGCTCGTTTTCCCTCGAAGGAAAAAACTACTGGATCCTGCAGAGCCTGCCGGTAACGAAGGAAGAGATCTGTCAGGGAAAGATGCTGTTCAACCTGTATCTGACGATTCCTTTTATGACGTTCGGCATCCTGTGCATGTGCATCTCCGCCCGGGTGGCGCTGATCAATACGTTACTGTATGTCATTCTCGGTACGGCACTGTGTGCATTCTCCACCGCATGGGGTGCCGTATGCGGAATACGGTTTATGCGGCTGGACTGGGAAAATGAGATCGAAGTCATCAAGCAAGGAACTGCAATCACCCTGTATCTGTTTCCTAACATGTTTGCGTGCATGATACTTACGGTTCTCATGGTGATTCTTGGCATGCGGATCGATCATCGAATGCTTACGGGTATAATGACTCTGATCATAGCGTTCTTTGCGTGGCTGAGTTATCGGAGGGCACTTGTCCTGGCAAAGAAGCTGTAATCAGATAACAGATCAAACGCATCGGCCGCTCCCGTATGTCTGATGAAACCGATACAATGGGGAAGGAATAACTTCCGAAGTGTCAGAAAAAAACACCGGACCAAACAGGAGTACACCGATGAAACAGAAGAAACAAACGACACTGCTGATCATTGCGGCTGCAGCCCTCTGCGTGGCGCTGGCGTTTCTGTGCAGCAGTCTGCTGAAAACCCCGCAGAACAGCAGTCCTGCTGAGCCTTCCGCACAGGCAGGAACTGAGACGGACACTGCCGCATCCGTTCTGGATGACTACGCATGGTGGCAGAAGACGACTGCCTATGAGATCTATGTCAAAAGCTTCAGGGATTCCAACGGTGACGGGATCGGTGATCTTAACGGCATTACTTCGGAACTCGATCATCTGAAGGAGCTTGGCGTCGGTGCGGTCTGGCTGACGCCCTGTTATGTATCCCCGCAGGCGGACAACGGATATGATGTTGCGGATTATTACAATATCGATCCGGTATACGGAACGATGGAAGATATGGAAAACCTGATCGCAGAAGCAGGGAAACGGGACATCCGGATCGTCATGGATCTGGTGTTCAACCATACCTCGAATGAAAATGAATGGTTCAAGGAATCCAGAAGCGGGAAAGAGAATGCAAAAAGTGACTGGTATATCTGGCGGGACCCGAACGAAGACGGAAGTGCGCCGACGAACTGGCGCAGCATCTTCGGCGGTTCCGCATGGGAATATGATGAAACCAGGAACCAGTATTATCTTCATACCTTTCTGAAAGAACAGCCGGACCTGAACTGGGAAAACCCGGAAGTAAGAAAGGCACTGCAGGATGTGGCGAAGTTCTGGATCGGGAAAGGCGTCGGCGGGTTCCGCCTTGATGCGATTACCTATACCAAAAAGCCGGAAGTATTTCAGGACGGCACGGCAGATGCGGCAGACGGGACAGTCGGAATTCATGAGATGACGGCCAATACCCCCGGGATCCTCGATTACCTTCATGAATTCAAGTCTGCGGTGCAGGAAGGAACCGATATCTTTACGGTCGGGGAAGCCAATGGTGTATCGGCAGATGATCTGTCCGACTGGGTCGGACCGGATGGCGTATTTGATATGGTGTTTGAATTCAATCATGTCTGTATCGATCTGCCCGATGAAATGAACTGGTGCAGTACCCGCAGCTGGACGCTTCCGGAACTGAAGGCACTGTTCAGTGCGAGCCAGCAGACGACCGAACTGATCGGCGGCTGGTACCCGATGTTTCTGGAAAACCATGATCAGCCCCGCTCGATCAGTCATTTCCTTCCGGAAGGAGCGGACCGTTCGGCAGGAGGGAAAGCACTTGCAGTACTGCTGCTGACCATGCGCGGCACGCCGTTCATAATGGAAGGGGAAGAGCTGGGATATGTAAATGTCCAGTGGGAAGATATCAATGATTACAACGATGTCTCCACCCGAAACCATTACGACTTTGCCCTGGAACAGGGATATTCCAAAGAAGAGGCGCTTGCCGGTGTTCACCGGTTTGCCCGTGACAGTTCCCGTACGCCCATGCAGTGGGATGAATCGGAGAATGCCGGATTTACTTCCGGTACGCTCTGGCTGCCGGTTTATCCGGATTATCGGGAGTATAATGTCGCCTCGGAACGCTCCGATCCGGATTCGATCCTGAACTGGTATATTCAGCTTGGAGAAGTGCGCCGGAGTCACCCGGAGCTCATGATCGGGGCCTATGATGAACTGTTCCATGAAGATGAACAGATCTTTGCCTATCTGCGCACCTGCGGCAGGGAACAGTCGGTTGTTCTGATCAATCTCTCTCTGGAAGAGGCGGCTTATGATCCTTCTGTCGTTGAGAATGCCGAAGTTCTGATCAGCACGGATCCGGATCCCAAAAAGGGTGTGCTGGGACCGCTTGAAGCGGTGATTTATCACATAAACAATTAAAGTATTGATATGAAACCATTTGTATTGAACAATCGGAACGACCTGATCGAAGCGGTCGCCTATTATGGGTTCCTGCCGTTTTTTGCCAATGAAATCGAGGGTCTTTCGGTTGAAGAAATGACGCCTGCCAGGCGCTGGTTCACGGAAGAAAGCGGCCCCTGGGAGTGGAAGGGACCGGTGATTTCCGAAGGAAACTGCGTATACGGGAAGTTCTTCGATAAGAAGGCAGGCTTTGTCTCAAACCGGTGGTTCCCGGATTTCGCAAATGTGCGAAGGGACGGCTATGATTTTGATGCGCGGTTTGAAGACGGTCTGGCATCGCATAAAGAGGAATATCTGTATAACCTCATCGCTTCCAGACACTCCATTCTGTCAAAGGATGCCAAGATCCTCGGCGGATATATGAAACCGAAGGGGAATGGAAGAGACGACTGGCAGCCCCGGAAGGGATTTGACACAACCATTACGAGACTGCAGATGCAGTGCTATGTCATCACCTCGGATTTTGAATATGAGATCGGAAAGAATGGTCAGCCGTACGGATGGGGCATTGCGCGCTATGCAACACCGGAAGAGTATCTTGGCAGACGGTTCACGGACAAGGTGTATGCGCGTACACCGGAAACCTCGCGAAAGCGGATCCTGAACCATCTGAAACGGGTATTGCCGCAGACGGATCTGTATTATTTGGAACAATTGGTCGGATGAAAATCCGGCTTTTTTGCGGTTTTGTGAAAGAGTGCTGAAAACTCACTATTTAAGCCATTATTTGACAGTTTTGTACATTGAAAAGTAAAGGCTCCTTTGTTAAAATAAACACAGTATGAGAAAAAATTAACAAGTCTCACACTTACTCAGACAGAAAGGAAAATTAGAATTCATGTCAAAGAAGGTAGTATTAGCAGGTGCTTGCCGTACGCCGATTGGAAAAATGGGCGGTGCGCTGAGCACGGTTTCCGCAGTTGAACTCGGAGCCATTGTCATCAAAGAGGCACTCAGCCGCGCAGGCGTGAAACCGGAACAGGTTGATCATGTCTACATGGGCAATGTCATTCAGGCAGGTCTCGGCCAGAATCCGGCCCGTCAGGCATCCATTAAGGCAGGGCTCCCGGTAGAATGCCCGGCAGTATCCATCAATGTTGTATGCGGAAGCGGTCTTAACTGTGTCAACATGGCTGCACAGATGATTCAGTGCGGCGATGCGGACATCGTTGTTGCGGGCGGTATGGAAAACATGAGCCAGGGCCCGTACGCAGTTATGAACGGACGTTACGGTTACCGTATGAACGACGGCAAACTCGTAGACCTGATGATCAAGGATGCGCTGTGGGATGCATTCAATAATTACCACATGATGATCACAGCCGAGAATGTTGCAGAACAGTGGAACCTGACCCGCGAGGAACTCGATGAGTTTGCGGCAGAAAGCCAGCAGAAGTGTGAGAAAGCAATGGCAGAGGGCAAGTTCAAGGATGAAATCGTTCCGGTTACGATTCATGGACGCAAGGGCGATACAATCGTTGATACGGATGAAGGCCCCCGTGCAGGAACAACCGTTGAAACACTTGCCAAGCTGAAATGCTGCTCCGGCAAGAAAGAGGGCGGTGTCGTTACCGCTGGCAACGCTTCCGGTATTAATGACGGTGCGGCTGCCGTTGTTGTCATGAGTGAGGAAAAGGCAAAAGAACTCGGTATTACACCGATGGCAACCTTTGTCGCTGGTGCACTTGGCGGCGTTGACCCGAGCATCATGGGTGTCGGTCCGGTTGCCGCAACCAAGAAGGTTCTTGCCAAGACCGGCTGGTCGGTTGATGACTTTGATCTGATCGAGGCCAACGAGGCATTTGCGGCACAGTCTGTCGCAGTTGAAAAAGAACTGAAGTGGGATCACTCCAAACTCAATGTCAACGGCGGTGCGATCGCTCTGGGTCACCCGGTCGGCGCATCCGGATGCCGGATCCTGGTCACCCTGCTGAATGAGATGGTCAAGCGTGATGCGAAGAAGGGTCTTGCGACACTTTGCATCGGCGGCGGCATGGGCTGCGCAACGATCGTTGAAAGAGACTGAGGAGAAGAATCATGAGTTTTGTATCTTATGAGAATAAAGGTGCTTACGGCATCCTTACCATGAACCGTCCGGAAGCGCTCAACGCACTGGACTCCAATGTGCTGAATGATCTTTCCGCAGCACTGGATCAGGTTGATCTGGAAACGGTTCGCTGCCTCATCATTACCGGTGCCGGCGAAAAGAGCTTCGTTGCCGGCGCAGATATCAAAGAGATGGCAAACCTCACAAAGGCAGAAGGCGAAGCGTTCGGCAAGAAGGGCAATGACATCTTCCGCCGTATCGAAACACTGCCGATCCCGGTGATTGCCGCAGTAAACGGCTTTGCGCTCGGCGGCGGCTGTGAGCTGGCCATGAGCTGTGATTTCCGCATCTGCTCCGACAATGCGGTATTCGGTCAGCCGGAAGTCGGACTCGGCATTACGCCGGGCTTCGGCGGCACACAGCGTCTGGCACGTCTGGTCGGTCCGGGCTATGCAAAGCAGATGATCTACACCGCCCGCAACATCAAGGCGGATGAGGCGCTGCGGATCGGTCTCGTCAATCAGATCGTTCCTCTGGAAGAACTGATGCCGACCGCGGAGAAACTTGCGGCAGGCATTACAAAGAACGCTCCGATTGCGGTACGTCAGTGCAAGAAGGCCATTAATGAAGGTCTGGAACTGAAGATGGACGATGCGATCGTTCTGGAAGAAAAGCTCTTCGGAGACTGCTTCGAAACCCATGATCAGGTGGAAGGCATGACCGCGTTCATGGAGAAGCGCAAAGAGAAGAACTTTACAAATAACTGAGAAAGAGGAGAAAAGAAAACAATGAAAGTAGCAGTAATCGGCGCCGGCACAATGGGACGCGGTATTGCGCAGGCATTTGCGCAGTGCGATCAGATTGAAAAAGTCTACCTGTGCGACATCAAGCAGGAGTTTGCGGACAATGGCAAGGCAATGGTCAAGAAGGGATTTGACAAGCGCATTGCCAAGGGCAAGATGGCTCAGGAAGACGCAGATAAGATTCTCGACAAGATCCAGTGCGGTCTGAATGATCAGGCAGTCGATCCGGATCTCGTAGTTGAGGCAGCGCTCGAAGTCATGCAGCTGAAGAAGGACTGCTTCAAACAGCTCCAGGACGAAATCGTCAAGAACGACAACTGCATTTATGCGTCTAACACCTCCAGCCTTTCCATTACAGAGATCGGTGCCGGTCTTTCCAAGCCGGTCATCGGCATGCATTTCTTCAACCCGGCTCCGGTCATGAAGCTGGTCGAAGTAATCGCAGGCATCAACACACCGGCTGAAACCGTTGCCCGTGTCAAGGAAATTTCCGAGATGCTCGGCAAGACACCGGTTCAGGTTGAAGAGGCTCCGGGCTTTGTTGTCAACCGTATCCTCGTTCCGATGATCAACGAAGGCATCCAGGTCTACAGCGAAGGCATTGCCAGCATTGAAGGCATCGATACTGCCATGAAGCTCGGCTGCAACCATCCGATGGGACCGCTGGAACTCGGCGACTATATCGGTCTCGATATTGTTCTGGCAATCATGGATGTTATCTACAAGGAAACCGGTGACAGCAAGTACCGTGCCTGCACACTGCTCCGCAAGATGGTCCGCGGCAAGCATCTGGGCGTCAAGACGGGTATTGGCTTCTATGATTACAGCGATGGCGGCAAGGTAGCCGTTGACGCGAAATAAAAAACGGGATGCCGGGTGTTTTCAGAGCACCCGGCTTCACTGCGAACACAAATAATTGGAGGAATTGAAATTATGGATTTCCAACTGGATCAGAAACACGAAATGGCACGTTCCCTCTTTCGTGAATTTGCCGAAAAGGAAGTGAAGCCGCTCGCAATTGAAACGGATGAAACAGAACAGTTCCCGCGCGAGACCGTCACAAAGCTTCAGAAGTATGGATTTATGGGTATTCCTGTACCGAAGGAATATGGCGGACAGGGATGCGATCCGCTGACCTATGTCATGTGTGTTGAGGAAATGGCAAAAGTCTGCGGCACGACCAGTGTTATCATCAGTGCCCACACCTCGCTCTGCATCGATCCGATCATGACGTATGGTACGGAAGAGCAGAAACAGAAGTATGTCGTTCCTCTGGCAAAAGGGGAAAAGCTCGGCGCATTTGCGCTGACCGAACCGGGTGCCGGTACTGACGCACAGGGCGCACAGACCAAAGCGGTATTTGATGAAGAAACACAGGAATGGGTACTCAACGGCTCCAAGTGCTTCATCACCAACGGTAAGGAAGCAGACATCTACATCGTCATTGCCTACACCGATATCGTTGAAGACCGGAAAGGCCGCAAGCAGAAGCGTTTCTCAACCTTCATTGTTGAAAAGGGAACACCGGGATTCACCTTCGGCGTCAAGGAAAAGAAGATGGGTATCCGCGGTTCCGCAACCTATGAACTGATTTTCCAGGACTGCCGGATCCCGAAGGACAACCTGCTCGGTGTCCGCGGCAAGGGTTTCGCAAACGCCATGCATACGCTGGACGGCGGCCGTATCGGTATCGCTGCACAGGCTCTTGGTCTTGCGGAAGGCGCACTTGACCGCACGGTTCAGTATGTCAAGGAACGCAAACAGTTCGGCCGTTCCATCGCACAGTTCCAGAACACCCAGTTCCAGCTTGCCAACATGGCAACTGAGATCGAAGCCGCTAAGCTTCTGGTCTACAAGGCTGCTGAGGCAAAGCGCACCCAGTCTTCCTACAGCGTAGAGGCTGCACAGGCAAAGCTGTTCGCTGCCGAGACTGCCATGGATGTTACGACCAAGTGTGTCCAGCTGATGGGCGGCTACGGATATATCCGTGAATACGAAGTGGAACGCATGATGCGTGACGCCAAGATCACAGAGATCTACGAAGGTACTTCCGAAGTTCAGCGCATGGTTATCTCCGGCGCGCTGCTGAAGTAAGAAAGGGGAATCAGAAACTATGAAAATTGTAGTTTGCATTAAGCAGGTTCCGGATACTGCCGGCGGCGTAAAGTTCAAACCGGACGGAACACTGGATCGTCAGGCAATGCTTGCGATCATGAATCCGGATGACAAGGCAGGTCTTGAAGCGGCACTCCGCATCAAGGATGCGGATCCGGAAAACGTGAAGGTCACAGTTCTTACCATGGGTCTTCCGAAAGCAGACGCCGTTCTGCGGGAAGCGCTCGCGATGGGTGCAGATGATGCACTGCTGATCACTGACCGTGTACTTGGCGGTGCCGATACCTGGGCAACTTCCAGTACGATCGCCGGTGCGCTTAAAAACATGGAATACGACATGATCATCACCGGCCGTCAGGCGATTGACGGTGATACCGCACAGGTTGGCCCGCAGATCGCGGAACACCTCGGAATTCCGACGATCTCCTATGCAAGAGAGATCAAGGTTGAGGGAAACACCGTTACCGTAAAGCGCATGTTCGATGACGGATACATGATGGTCAAAGCCGCTATGCCGTGCCTGATCACTGCACTTTCCGAACTTAATGAGCCGCGCTACATGACTCCGGGCGGAATCTTCGATGCATTTGACAAAGAAGTAACCGTATGGGGCCGTGCACAGCTCGATGTTGACGATTCCAACATCGGTCTCAACGGTTCGCCGACCAAGATTGCCAAGGCAAGCGACAAGGTTGCCAAGGGCAAGGGAACAGTCGTTACCCCGGATTCTCCTCAGGAAGCTGCCGACGGAATTGCCGCAAAGCTCGCTGAGAAGAACATCATCTAAGGAGGTCCAGGAGAATGGGATTAGAAGAATATAAGGGCGTATTTATTTACGCACAGCAGGTGGACAACAAGCTTTCCAATATTGCCTTCGAACTGCTTGGCAAGGCAAAAGATCTTGCGGCAGATCTGGATGAAAAGAAGGTGACAGCCGTTCTGATCGGTTCCAATGTCGGCTCTCTCGTGGATGAACTGGCTGCCTATGGTGCAGACCGTGTCATCGTTGTTGATGATCCGGAACTGAAGGATTACCGTACCGAGCCGTATACCCACGCACTGGCATCGGTCATCAATGAATACAAGCCGGAAATCATGCTGGTAGGCGCTACTGCCATCGGCCGTGATCTTGGTCCGCGCACCAGTGCCCGCGTCAAGACTGGTCTGACTGCAGACTGTACCGTGCTTGAGATCGGCGATTTCCCGCTCGCACCGGTTCCGGGACAGGAACAGAAACATAAGCAGCTGCTTATGACCCGTCCGGCATTCGGCGGCAACACGATCGCTACGATCGCCTGCCCGGACAACCGTCCGCAGATGGCTACCGTAAGACCGGGCGTCATGCAGAAGATTGCTCCGATCGAAGGCGCAAAGGCAGAAGTTATTAACTACAACCCGGGCTTCACCCCGAACAACTGCTATGTTGAGATTCTCGACATCGTAAAGGAAGTCTCCAATATTGCGGATATTGCAGATGCCAAGATTCTTGTTTCCGGCGGCCGCGGTGTCGGTTCCAAGGAAAACTTCAAGCTTCTGGAAGATCTGGCAGAAGCACTCGGCGCAACGGTTTCCTGCTCGCGTGCAGTCGTTGACAGCGGCTGGATGCCGAAGGAAATGCAGGTCGGCCAGACCGGAAAAACCGTTCGTCCGAAAGTCTATTTCGCAATCGGCATCTCCGGTGCGATCCAGCACGTTGCGGGTATGGAAGAGTCGGACTTCATCGTTGCGATCAACAAGGATGAAAATGCTCCGATCTTCGATGTCGCTGACTATGGAATCGTCGGTGATCTGAACAAGATCGTTCCGCTTCTGACCGATAAGATCAAAGCAGAAAAGGCAAAGAAGGCCGCATAAGCAATTCGGATTATCAGGACGCTGATCTCTGAACAGGGGGTCAGCGTTTTTCTTTGGAAACGAGTATGGATTTTCTCTCGGAGGAAGCGTAACGTTTTCTTGTATGATCCGGAAACTGAAACAGAAACTGATCCTCGCCGGCATTCTTCTTTTATGCATTGTGATTTTGATACCGATCGGGATTTCTGCCAGCAATGCGAAAAAACAGCGGGAACTGCAGGAAGCGCAGCAGGCAGAACTTGAAGAACGTCTGGCGTCAGCCCATATACGTCTGAAGGAATTGCAGGACAGCTATTATGCCGTCCAGTCCGAGCTGACTGCAGTGCAGAACGATCCGGCCTTTCGGGCTGAGACGGTTCATACGGCTGAGCTGCCGCTGCTAGCGATCGGGGATTCGGTCATGCTGGGTGCACGGGCAAAGATGCTGAGTACGTTTCCGAATGGAGAAGTGGATGCCCGGGAAAACCGTTCTTATTATCCGGCCTATTACATCATTCAGGATCATCTGGATCGGGGTGCAGAGTTTGGACCGGTCGTGATCGGCCTTGGTACGAATTCTCCGCTGGATGTTCCGGTATGCGAAGAAATCGTGCGGCTCTGCGGGGACCGGCAGGTATTCTGGCTCACAACGACCAACAACTGGCAGTTTTACAATACCGAGAAGATCTGGAGCCTCGGCAGTGAATTTGATAATCTCACCATCATCGACTGGGAAACGTATTCGAAAGACCACCCGGAATATTTCTATGAAGATCAGATTCACCTGACCGAAGAAGGAAGGCAGGGCTATACCGATCTGGTTTTCGATTCGATCACAGAGCGGTATTATTCGCTTCTTCCTGCGAAAGAAGATCACCGCCTGTGCCTGATCGGCGATGACGATCTTCTCAGTACGGTAAGTGATCTTTCGGTTTCCGCCGAGGATACGATCCTGCTGTCGGAAGAAACCACAGAACAGATTGCGGAACGGATGCGTTCCCTGAAGGAAGCAGGGATGCTTCCGGAGAAGATCCTGATGGTTTTCGGGCGGTCCTCATTAGAGGATCCTTCCGTTCTGCAGACAATCCTTTCAGCATCGGAAGATGCTTCCTATACGCTGGTTCTTGTCAATGACCGCTCCGATGAAATACCGCTGCCGGATCTTCCGGTGACGGAATATAACCCGGATCCGGAAGAATTCCTGTATGATGGCGTGCATCTCAGCGCAGAAGGAAACACCGCGTTTGCCGGTTTTCTGAATCAGCAGATCGCAGCGGTACAGGAAGACGGCGGCACGTCTCTGACTGCGGATTGAAATCGTAACAGCAACGGATATTCATATTGCTGATCCGGCCGTTAAAACACATTTTTCTGCACATTTTTCTGCTGCCGTTTCTCAGAAAAACAGAGTCCGTAGTTTATAATGTTAACCATGACCTACACAAGTGCTCGTTTTCTGATTCTGTTCCTTCCGGTGCTGCTTCTTTTCTATTGGGCGCTTAAGAATCACCATATGGTCCAGAATGCGGTTTTGCTGGCGGGCAGTATGGTGTTTTATATGTCGTTCGGCCGGTGGTACGCACTGGTACTGATCGGCTGTATTTTGCTTACCTACTGCGGGGGAAAGGTCATTTCAAAGAATCCGAAATGGATCTGGTTCTTTGTTCCGGCGAACCTGTTCATCCTGCTGTTTTTCAAGTACGGCATCCGCCTGTTTCCGCAGACCGGACTGGTCATGCCGATCGGGATCTCGTTTTATATTCTTCAGAGTTCGTCCTATCTGTTTGACATCCATAACGGAAAGACGGTTCCGGAAACCAGCCTGATCGATTATGCGCTGTTTGTTTCGTTTTTCCCCTGTATTGTTTCCGGTCCGATTCAGAAAAGCAGGCTGTTTCTTCCGGAAATCAAAAACGAAAAATCCCTGTCTTATCAGACCGCAGTCAGTGCAGTTTTTCTGTTTCTCTACGGCGTATTTCTGAAGATGGTCATTGCGGACCGTCTTGCGCTGTTTACCGGTCCTGTTTTCGCCGGTTATACCGACTATGAAGGAGGGATCATCTTCTTCTCGGCCGTCCTGTATTCCTTTGAGATCTACTGTGATTTCTATGGCTATACCTGTATGGTCAGTGCCGTCGCATTATTATTTGGCTATCGTCTGGCAGATAATTTCCGGCAGCCGTACTTTGCCATCAGTATCGCAGACTTCTGGAAGCGCTGGCACATGTCTCTGACTTCCTGGCTGACCGAATATGTATATATTCCGCTCGGCGGCAACCGGAAGGGCACTGCAAGAAAATACCTGAATATTCTTGCGGTGTTTGTGGTCAGTGCGCTGTGGCACGGCACCGGCAATCACTTTCTTGTCTGGGGACTGCTTCATGCCCTGTACCGCATCACTGGGGAAGTTACGCTTCCTTACCGGGAAACGCTCTGCGGCAGACTGAACATTGACCGGAACAAGACGGGATTCCGTTTTCTACAGTGTATTTTTACGTTTCTGATCGTAACTGCCGCATGGGTTTACTTCCGGGCGGATTCGGTAAGTGAAGCCACAGGCATGATCCAGAAGGTCTTTACCGATTTCAGCGCCCATGTCTTCTTTGACGGTACGCTGTTCTCCTATGCGCTTGATCATGGACATTTCCTGGTGCTTCTGCTTTCGCTGCAGGCGGTCCTGATTGTTTCGTGGCTCCGCGAGAAGGGCGTGCGTGTCTCGGCTCTTACCGATGAGATTCTGGTAGTACGATGGGGGATCCTGATTCTGCTGTTCTTTGTGATTCTGATTGCCGGTGTGTATGGACCGGCGTATGATGCGGGGAATTTTATTTATGCGGCATTCTGATCGTATTGTATTTATCCGAAGATCGATTCGTATCATTCTCCTCTGCGGAGTGGTCTTTTCGCTGTGGCTTGTGGTCCGCGACACGCTTGTTATGAAGCGGGAAGACGGCATCACCTCAATGAAGATTTTCTATGAACAGCCGCAAAACAGTATCGATGTGCTGTTTACAGGCAGTTCCCATGCCTGCTACAACATTGCGGCGGAGGAACTATATGATCGTCATGGAATCAGTTTCTATCAGCTCTGGGGATCCAGTCAGCCGTTCTGGAGCACTTACCACTTTATTGCGGAAGCGCTGAAGACACAGGATCCAATAGTCGTTGTAATGGATGTATATGGTGCGGTTCTATCGGATGAATACAGCGATGAAGCGCGCCAGGCAACCAATACGCTTGGCCTGAATATCAGCCGGAACCAGATTCAGAACATCCTGGTATCCTCACCGAAGGAACGCTGGCTCGAACTGTTTCTCGGACTTCCGATCTACCATGACCGGTTTTCCGAACTGCTGGAAGGCGATTTCTCGTTTTATCCCTGGAGTAAACGCTACGTGAATGTCAAAGGCGGTGAGGCAGTTTACGGTTCCAATATCGTGGTTGATCTGGATTATGAGAAAAACGATGCCTGTACTCCTCTCTCCGAAAAACAGGAGACCTATCTTCGCAAAATCATTTCCCTGTGCAGGGAAAACGGAACAAATCTGGTACTCGTTGTCACGCCGACTGCACAGCGGGAAGCCGAGCAGGGATATTACAACTCGGTAAAGGCGATTGCCGAAGAAACCGGAACGGTCTTTATCAATATGAATGAGCTGGATCAGGAAATCGGGCTGGAGTCCTCCGATTTCTCGTATGATGATTCCCATCTGAATCTGTCCGGTGCCCGAAAGACAGCGATGTATCTGGGAGAATACCTGTCTGCGCATTATGATCTTCCGGATCATCGGAATGATCCTGCCTATGAGGGATGGGCAGAGTATTCCCGAACCAAGAAGAACGATTATCTTGCAAAGATCATGGGCGCGGACCATTATTTCCAGGAGATCGCACGGCAGGATTATTCTGCAGTCATCATCAAATCCGAGCTGAATGAAGAAGAAAATGATCTGCTGGACGCTTCTATGAAAGAAGCCGGCTTTTCGGAACCACAGCTGGATAACACCGGGAACCGGATCTATCGTCTGGAACAGGGCAAGGTAACGGCACTGGCGGAAGCCGATGCGGAATTCCGCATGTACGATACCGAAATCAAAGTATCGTTCAGCACTCAGACGGCAGAGCTAGGTGACCGGATCAGATATCAGTGGTACAAACCGGGCTATATCCTGTTTGTTTATGATCCGGATACAGGCGACTGGATCGATGAAGTGTTTATGCCGGAAGACAGCGGATACTACATTGAGCGTATTCAATAACCGGTCAGTGTTCCTTTCCGGTAATGCGGCCGTCACGGTGCGTATGGAACCTATTAGGTTTGTTGGAAATCATACAAAAAGGCCGATAACCATTTACGATTACCGGCCTTTTATAAACCAATTTTTTGAATGTTTCAGAGTGCGCTTTCCTGCAGTGTAGGATTGTTTTAACCTGAAACGATTATCTGCGCTCTACGATTGCCGCGCAGCCCATGCCGCCGCCGACACACAGGGTCGCAAGTCCTTTCTTGCAGTCCCGCTTCTGCATCTCATACAGCAGGGTTACGAGGATCCGCGCACCGGTACAGCCGACCGGATGGCCTAATGCGATGCCGCTGCCGTTGACGTTGAGCTTGGAGTGATCCCACTTCAGGTCTTTTTCAACCGCAACCGACTGTGCCGCAAATGCCTCGTTGGCTTCGATCAGATCAAAGTCATCAATGGTATAGCCAGCTTTTTCCATGGTCTTGCGGGTCGCATAGATCGGACCGACGCCCATGATGCTCGGATCGACACCGGCAAGCTCGCCCGCTACCCAGTAGGCAAGTGGCGTGATGCCGAGTTCCTTTGCTTTTTCTTCGCTCATGATTACGAGGGCAGCCGCGCCGTCGTTGATGCCGGAGGCATTTCCTGCAGTAACGACACCGTCTTTCTTGAATGCCGGCTTCAGTTTTGCCAGGGCTTCCATGGTGGTGCCGGGACGGTTTCCTTCATCGGTATCGAAGACGATATCACCTTTCCGGGTCTTGATGGTGACCGGAACGATCTCGTCTTTGAATCTTCCTTCTGCGATTGCCTTTTCTGCTTTTGTCTGTGACTCCAGCGCGAAGGCATCCAGTTCTTCTCTGGTGAGGTTCCACTGTTCCGCGACATTCTCAGCGGTGATGCCCATGTGGTAGCCGCCGAAGGCATCCGTCAGTGCATCTTTGATCATGGAATCTTCTACGGTTCCGGCATTCATGCGGTAACCGAAGCGGGCTTTGGTCAGCAGGTAAGGAGCCATGTCCATGTTCTCCATACCGCCGGCGACAATGATGTCTTTGTCGCCCATGGCAATCAGCTTTGCGCCGAGGTTGACGCAGTGCAGGCCGCTTCCGCAGAGCACATTGATCGTAATCGCCGGAACTTCGACCGGAATCCCGGCGTTGACTGCAGCCTGACGGGCAGGGTTCTGACCGGTACCGGCCTGGATGACATTGCCCATGTATACTTCATCGACCATCTCCGGTTTGATGCCGGCACGGTTCAGGGCTTCTTTGATAACGATGGTTCCAAGTTCTGCTGCAGGAACATCCTTCAGGGTTCCTCCGAATTTGCCGATTGCAGTACGGCAGGCGCTGGCAATAACTACATTTCTCATATTCTCTCCTGTTATTCGTTTTCGTAAATCTTCGCTTCTTCTTCGCCCTGCAGAACACGGAGCGCACCAAGCGCAAGCGCGATCATTTCACGTTCCCCCGGAATCGCAACGACCGGAGCGATCCAGCCGACACGTTCTTCTATTCCCTGGACGATGCCTTTGTCATAGGCGATGCCGCCGGTAAGGATGGTTGCGTCGATCTTGCCGAAGTTGACGGTCGCAAGTGCAGCGATGTCTTTGGCATGCTGGTAAATAAATGCCTCACGGACGATCTTTGCCTTTTCGTCGCCGTTTTCGATCATCTTGTTTACTTCACGCATATCTGCGGTTCCAAGATATGCCACGATGCCGGCGTCGCCGACTGCCCGTTTCATCATGTCGTCCACAGTCGGATATTTGCCGGAATAGCACAGCCGGATCAGATCGCCGACCGGAACAGCACCGGAACGGGTAGGGGAGAACGCTCCGTCTCCGTCAAGGCCGTTGTACATATCGATGCACTTGCCTTCTTTGATAATGACGGTGGTGCAGCCGCCGCCCATATGCGCGACGACACAGGTGACTTCATCGAACTTCTTGCCGACCGATTCCGCATATTCTCTGGTGACCGCACGGATGTTCAGCGCGTGGATTAAAGAACGTCTCGAAATGTCTGCCATGCCGGAGATCCGGGCAACCGGTGTGATCTCATCAACCGCAGTCGGATCAACGATATAGGAAGGCTTTCCGAGGGGATCTGCGATCTTCTTTGCCAGAAGGCCGCCGAGGTTTGCCGCATGGTCGCCATGAAGGGCAATGGTCAGATCATGTACGATCGCATCATTGACCAGATAGGTACCGGCTTCGATCGGGTGCAGATAGCCGCCGCGGCCGACGCAGGCATCCAGTTTGGTGACGTCGTAATTGACATCTTTCAGATAGTTCATGATCACGTTGTAGCGGAAATCCAGCTGATCGATGGTCTTCGGGAATTTTGCCATTTCCGCAGAAGGGTGATCGAGAACGGTTTCCGATACTTTTTCTTTGTCTTCGAAGAGGGCGATCTTGGTTGATGTGGAGCCCGGATTGATAGCTAAAATGTTAAACGACATACTGTACCTCCTCAGCCGTTGTTTTTCTTCATGTTCTCGGATACGACGGCCGCAAGTGCGATCGAATTGACTTTGACATCTTTCGTATCACTGCGGCTGGTCAGAATGACCGGAGCTTTCGTACCGGTGAGAATGTTTCCGTTCTTAATGTTCGGGACCATATGGACCAGTGCCTTGTAAACAAGGTTTCCGGCGTGGATATCCGGGAAGATGAGAATATCTGCCTTGCCGGCACACGGTCTGTCCTGTGCACCTTTTTCGATCGCAGCTTCTTCGTAGAGTGCGATATCAAGTGACAGCGGTCCGTCAACGACGGCACCCCCAAATTCACCCGCTTCTCCGAGTCTGCGCAGTTCTTCTGCCTCAACGGTAGCCGGCATTTTCGGGTTGACAACCTCAACCGCCGCAAGCACCGCAACATGCGGCTTTTCTACACCGCAGGCACGTGCGATGTCGGTGGTATAGGAAATGATTGCTTTCTTGTCTTCCAGGGTCGGATAAGGCATAAAGGCAACATCACTCAGAAACAGCAGGTGATCGATGCCCGGGATTTCAAACACACAGACGTGGGAAAGCGGCTTGCCGGTACGGAGACCGACTTCCTTGTTCAGCACACTCTTAAGAAAGTCTTTTGTGTTGAGCAGTCCCTTCATGTACATGTCTGCTTCACCGTCATGCACAAGTTTGACTGCTTTCAGACTTGCCTCTACATTGTCTGCTTCGTGGATGATCCGGAAGTTGTCCGGATCGATATTCAGTCCGTCACAGAGCTGGCGGATTTTCGGCTCATCTCCGACAAGAATGACGTCGACGATGCCGAGCTGTCTGGCTTCTTCAACTGCTTCCAGTACCGCTTCATCCTGAGCGCAGGCAACCGAAAGAACTTTCTTGTCGCACTGACGCACCCGGGAAAGCAGTTCATCAAATGATTTGCTCATGCGTATGGTTATCCTCCTAACATTCGTTTTTAACCGTCTAATATGTTAACATATTCACATAGTAGAAACAATGTATTATTAAGGAAGAAAAGGAAGTCTGTTTATGAAAGCGTGCTATCCAGGTACATTTGATCCCATTACGAAAGGCCATCTCGATATCATAGAACGGGCCGGCCGCATGTTTGATGAGGTTGTCGTTCTGATCATGCGCAACCCGTCCAAGAAGTGTCTCTTTTCCGAAGAGGAGCGAAAGGAGATGATCGAAGCAGCTGTGAAAGACCTGGATGGAACCATCACGGTCATGATCGGAACCGGCCTGACGGTCGACTATGCCAGATCCATCGGTGCTTCTGCAATCGTGCGGGGCATCCGTGCCGTATCGGATTATGAATATGAACTGCTGCAGGCAACTGCAAATATGTATCTGAATGACCGGATCGAGACGATGCTGCTGATCGCAAGACCGGAATATTCCTTCCTGAGTTCCAGTGTCGTCAAGGAAATCGGCATCAACCGGGGTGATATCTCCGGCATGGTTCCTCCTGCGATCCTGGATCAGGTTGCCGAAAAGCTTGCGGAACTTTCGGAATCGTAACCGCCGCAGAAAAGAGGAAAAACATGAGAAAGAATTTTGGCAGGAAAACCATCATCACACCGCTGCCGGTGCTGATCCTTGCAACGTATGATGAACACGGGACCCCCAACGCAATGAATGCGGCATGGGGCGGTCAGTATGATTCCAACGAGATCTTCGTCTCCCTTGCAAAGCACAAGACAACGGACAATCTGATTCTCAAGAAGGCATTTACCGTGAGCTTTGCGACAAAAGATACGGTTGAAGAATCGGATTATTTCGGCATCGAATCCGGTCATAAGACCAACAAGATCGAGGCGGTCGGCTTTACGGCGGTCCGAAGTGAATTTGTCGATGCCCCGGTCATTGAACAGTATCCGCTGACCCTGGAATGCACTGTCAAGGAACTGCAGGAAGACAAGACCGGATACATTCTGATCGGCGAAGTAGTCAATATGAGTGCGGATGAATCCATCCTGACCGACGGGCAGGTGGATCTCTCCAAGCTGCAGCCGGTCTGTTTTGACAGTGCATCCAATACCTATCGCCTGATCACAGAGATTGTCGCCGATGCTTTCTCCTGCGGAAAGAAGTATATCCAGAAGCCATGAAATTCGAAATTATCGTAAATCCTGCCGGAGCCGGCGGTAAGACCGCCAAGTTCTGGAAACAGTGGGAACCATGCTTTTCCGGCGCAGAATATGAAGTGCATTTTTCCTCGAAAGAACACGGCATCCGGGAAATCACACAGGAACTGACCAGTCAGGGCAGGGATGTCAATCTGGTGATCGTCGGCGGAGACGGATCCATGAATGAAGCGGTCAACGGCATCGCGGATTTTTCGCATGTCCGTCTGGGGCTTCTTCCCTGCGGTTCCGCCAATGATCTGGCGGCCGATATCGGCATGCACGAATCAATGGAACAGCAGATCAAAACGATCCTGCAGGGGAAGACCGTACGCTCGATCGATGTCGGGGAAGTGGTACTTCACAATCAGTCCTGCCGGATCGATCCCATCACAAAGGCAGCTGACCCGACGGAGATCCGCGAAGAGAAGCGGATGCGGTTCAATGTCAGTGCCGGCATCGGCTGGGATGCGGAGATCTGCCGCACTGTCGATATCTCCCCGATGAAACAGCCGCTCAACCGGATCCATCTCGGCAAGCTGATCTATATCGCCGAAGCGATCCGCACGGTATTCGCGATGAATACGTTCCGCTGTGACATTGAAGCAGAAGGCAAAACACTTTCCTTTGACCGCTGTGTCTTCTGTGCCCTCATGAATCACCGGTTTGAAGGTGGTGGGTTCATGTTCGGGCCGCATGCGAAAAACGATGACGGAATCCTCGATCTCTGTGCTGTCAATGACGTGACCCCGCTCAAATTCTTTGCGATGTTCCCAAAGGCATATAAAGGCAGACAGTTTGAAACACGGCATGCATTTGAGAAGCGGTGTGCCGAGTTCCATTTCCATACGGACCGCCCGGTCTGGGTCCATACCGACGGGGAGGTTTCCTGTATGTCGAGTGATGTGACGATCCATCTTCTGAAGGAGAGGCTGAATCTTCTCTTCTGATGGTGTACGATAGTGCGGGAGGATTTTTGAAGATGAAAGAATACCAGCCTGTTTCCAGCGGAAAAGTCAGGGAGATCTACGATGTCGGAGATCAACTGATCATTGCCGCAAGCGACCGCATCAGTGCGTTTGATGTGATCCTGAACAACCGCATTACCGGGAAAGGGAAGATCCTGACCGGAATGTCACGGTTCTGGTTTGACTATACAAAAGACATTCTGCCGAACCATATGATCAGTGTGGATACGAAGGATATGCCGGAGTTTTTCCAGACGGAAGCGTTCCAGGGGCGCTCCATGCTGTGCCGGAAGCTGAGGATGCTGCCGATCGAATGCATCGTCCGCGGCTATATCACCGGAAGCGGCTGGGCAAGCTACCAGAAAACCGGAATGGTCTGTGGCATTCCATTACCCGAAGGCCTGAAGGAATGCCAGCAGCTTCCCGAACCGCTCTATACGCCTAGCACCAAGGCAGAGCTTGGGGACCATGATGAAAACATCTCGTTTGAACAGTCGGTTGAAGTGCTGGAAAAGAAGTTCCCCGGACATGGAAGAGAATATGCGGAAACGATAAGGGATGCGTCCATCGCACTTTACAAAGCCTGTGCGGAATACGCATTGAAGAAGGGTATCATCATTGCCGATACGAAGTTTGAGTTTGGCCTGGATGAAAACGGCACTGTGGTAATTGGAGATGAGATGCTGACACCGGATTCCAGCCGGTTCTGGCCGCTGGAAGGCTACGAGCCGGGAAAAAGCCAGCCAAGCTACGACAAGCAGTTTGTCCGTGACTGGCTGAAAGCCAATCCGGACAGCGGATATACGCTGCCGCAGGACGTCATTAACAAGACGATTGCGAAATACGAAGAAGCCTATGCGCTTCTGACCGGAGAAACACTCTGAGATACGAACCGGATGGGGGAGAGACCGCATCCGGTTTTTTTCAGGCACAGGACAAGACAAGCGGGTCATACTCCGGTAGAATAGTCCAATATAGAGGAGCTGATTTATCTGAATATCTGGGATCTGATCGTTGATTCATTTCTGAAAATATTAATGCCCGGTCTGCTGGTGACGATTCCCCTGACCGTGATTTCATTTTCGTTTGCGATGATCATCGCAATCCTTACTGCTATGGTGCAGGTCGCAAATGTACCGGTACTTCGAAAACTTGCCAGGTTCTACATCTGGGTGATCCGCGGCACACCGCTGCTGGTGCAGCTGTATGTTGTCTTCTTCGGCCTGCCCAGTGTCGGCATCCGTGTTGACGCATTTCCGGCTGCCGTGATCGTATTTTCGATCAATGAAGGCGCCTACTGTGCAGAGACGATGCGGGCTGCGATCGAATCGGTTCCGGCCGGACAGATGGAAGCCGGCTACTGTGTCGGGATGAACTACGTTCAGATCATGACGCGGATCGTTCTGCCGCAGGCATTCCGTACCGCATTCCCGCCGCTGTTCAATTCTCTGATCGGAATGGTCAAGGATACCAGCCTTGCGGCCAATATTACAGTCGCCGAGATGTTTTTTGCGGCACAGCGCATCGCCGGCAGAACGTACCAGTTTATGACGCTCTATCTGGAACTGGCATTTATCTATCTGATGTTTTCGACGGTTCTGACCCGTGTGCAGGCATGGGGCGAGAAACGGCTCAATTCCTATGGAGGTAATAAGATCTGATGGCAATGCTGGAAGTACATGATCTGTACAAGCGGTTTGAACAAACCGAAGTGCTGAAAGGCGTCAGCCTCAGTGTCGATAAGGGCGATGTCGTTGCGGTCCTTGGACCTTCCGGAGGCGGAAAGACAACGCTTCTCCGCTGCATCAATTTTCTGGAAAAAGCAGATTCCGGAACGCTGGTCTTTGACGGGGTGACACATGATCTTTCGTCGATCACCCGTGCAGAGATCGCTTCGATCCGGCTGCGCACCGGATTTGTCTTTCAGAATTACAATCTCTTCCGGAACAAAACGGCGCTTCAGAATGTAACCGAAGGCCTGATCATCGCCCGGAAGATGGAGAAAAAAGAAGCAGAGGCCCGGGGGATGCGCCTGCTGGAGAAGGTCGGCATGGCCGACCGGGCATCCCATTACCCCAGTCAGCTGTCCGGCGGGCAGCAGCAGCGGGTCGCAATCGCGAGGGCGCTTTCCGCTGATCCGCAGATCATTTATTTTGACGAGCCGACTTCCGCACTTGATCCGGAACTGATCGGAGAAGTGCTGTCGGTTATGCGCAGTCTTGCCGAAGAGGGCATGACAATGATCGTTGTAACGCATGAAATGGAGTTCGCAAAAAATGTATCTTCCCGTTCGATCTTCATGGAAAACGGGGTGATCGTAGAGGAAGGGGATTCCGCTTCCTTCTTTTCCAATCCTAAGTATGACCGTACCCGCGAATTCCTGCAGATGGAAGAGAACCGTACCGGTATATGATTTTGCATGGCAGTTCGGTATTCGTGCTAGAATGTTGCCATGATATATACGAATTTCAAAGAGATCATTGAGGGAGGAAAGCGCTCGTTCGGGGACCATCCTGCGCTGAGCATGATTGATTCCTCCGGCAGCGTGAAGACGTTTTCCTATGCGGCATTCTGTGACCGGGTACTTGCCCGTGCAGAAGAGCTGAAACAGGAGAACTGTTCCTGTGTGGGCATTTACGGAAGTGCCTCCTTGGAATGGATCACGGATTTTTTTGCGGCTGCGATCGCAGACAAGCGGACCGTACTGCTGGATCCGACACTTCCAAGAGACAAGACACAGGAACTGATCACACTGTTCGGCATTGAAAAGGTGCTGCCTTCCGCTGCCGGCTTTGTGACCGTTACGTCTGGCACTCAGGAACCGGAGTATCCCGGCTGTATCGTGATCTTCTCGAGCGGAACCACTGCGGCCAACAAGGCAGTTGTGCTTTCCCAGAGAGCGCTCGCAAGATCTGCCTGGAACGGCCAGCAGATGCTGGCCTGCGGGGTAAACGATGTCGTTGCTGCGATGCTGCCGCTGAACCATGTTTTCGGGCTTGTCTGTACACTGCTCTGGCCACTGTCCTACGGAGCCACGGTCGGGATCGGACGCGGGATGCGCTTTTACACCGAAGATCCGGCCGCCTATAAAACGACGATTCTGGTCATGGTGCCGACGCTTCTCAATTATCTCTTTGCGACGGAAAGTATTAACCGGGAATGCCATACGGTACTGCTGGGGGCAGCACCCTGCAGTGATCGGGTATTCAAGGCCATCAAGCAGATGGGGATCCGTCTCAGTTATGGCTATGGTTTGAGTGAAACCGCCAGCGGACTGGCGATTTCCGTCGGTGCGGATGATCCTGCTGCACTGGATCTCTGCCCGGATACGAAGATTACAATCGCGGAAGACGGCGAAGTACTCGTTGAAACGGAATGCATGATGGAAGGTTACTGGCACATGCCGGAAGAAACGGCCAGCGTACTGAAAGATGGTGTTCTTAAGACCGGTGATCTTGGAAGACTGGATGAACAGGGCCGTCTGCATCTTCTTGGCCGCAAGAATGATGTGCTTGTGCTCTCCAACGGCGAGAAGCTGTACCTGCCGGAAGCGGAAGCCACGCTTTCGGAACAGCTTGGCGATGAAGTGGCACTTGTGATCATGTATGACACGCTGACGCTGGTTGCGGGGAATGACCGCAGCGAGCAGGAAGTGAAAAAAGCGGTCGATGCGTTTAATGAGAAACAGCCGATCGGCAAGCGGATCATGAATATCCGGATTATCCCCGGAAAGCTTCCGCGTACTGCAACTGGTAAACTGAAGCGATGGAAAGTGGAGGAATGCTTATGAGCGATCAGGAAATGATGGATGAACTGCTGAAGATCATACATGTATGTCTGCCGGAAACGGAGACGGAAAACATTACGCCGGAAACAGTGATCAACCGGGATCTCGGAGCGGATTCCATGAGTTTTATTATGCTGATGACAAAGATCGAAGGAAGGTTCCATATCCGGGTTCCGGAAGATACCTGGTCGAATCTTGCGACGGTTCAGGATGTCATGGATGCGATCCGCAAAGCGGAAAAGGAAGCAGCACATGCCTGAGGCATATCGGAAACAGCTGACGGTAACTTCTTCTGAATGTGATCGGTTTCAGCGCCTTCGTATGTCGGCGCTGTTTTCCATTCTGCAGGAAGTGAGCATTACGGATGTGGAGCTGACCGGTCTTACCCGGGACAGGACCCTTGACCGGGGATTCCTCTGGGTGATCTCACGGATGAAGGTCGAAATGAACCGGCCAATCACCTACGGAGAAACGATCACGGTATCCACTTCACCGGGAGAACGCATGCATATGGTTTTCCCGCGGTACTATACGATCATTGATGCGGAAGGAGAAGTGGTCCTGCGGGGATCGGCACTCTGGACGCTGATCAATATGGATACCCGGGAAGCGATCAATCCGGAAAAAGAGAATATTGAGATTGAAGGCATCGAGGAAGAAGACCGGATCGATCTGCCGATGGGACTGAAGAATATCCCGTCGGACAACCCCGCCAGCATCCGCCAGGCACTGTATTCGAATATCGATCTGAACGGCCACATGAACAATACCCGCTATCTGGACTGGATCGATGATCTGTTCGACATGCATTTTCATGAAGTCACAGGGGTCGATCAGTTCCAGATCAACTATGTACAGGAAGTGGAGTATGGCGACAAGGTCGAGCTCTGCTATGAGTACTGTCAGGGAACTTACCGGATCGACGGCAATGCCAGCGGGCACACCATCTTCTCGGCATACATGAGGACGAAGAAACTATGATCGGCATTGATATCGTGGATCTTTCCAGGATTGACATCAGCAGCGAATCTTTCCGAAGGCACCTGCTGACGGAGGAGGAAGAACAGGAATATCAGCAGAAGCGGATCGACTCCCGCAGACGGGAATATATCGGCGGGCGGTTTGCTGCTAAGGAAGCGATCTTCAAGGCAAGCGGTATCCAGGATGTTCTGTCACTCTCTGTTTTGACCGGAGAATCAGGAAAACCCTATGTAAAGGATCATCCGGAGATCGATGTCAGTATCTCCCATGACGGAGGCTATGCGGTTGCGGCCGCTATCATAAAAGAGAAGTGATGATTATGACAAATGAAATCAAAGAAGCAGTCGGAAAAGAAACACTGCCGTATCTTGCAGAACTGTACCAGCAGCTTTATCTTCAGCCCACGGAAGAAGGCAACCCGGCTTATAAGTCGATCGTACTGGCCGGAGAGGATGCGGAGAAAAAAGACCTTTCTCATTTTGTGATGGATGAACGGGACAGCTGTGTGCTGATGGAAACTCCGGCCGGACAGGTCCGTGCCGTTACGCTTCATCAGCGGAAGGATTTTGAAACAGCCCTCCATTGTATGGCAAGCAAATGCCGTATTACGGAGATTCCCGCCACGCAGGGTGCTTCGATCCTGGACGGGGTGATCAGCTGGAAGAAGATCAAAGATCATGAGAAAGAATATTGTAAAACAGCAGATGACTGGGATGAGGAATTCGGCCGGTTTACCGCGGATAAAAAGAATTACACCGAAGCACTGATCCTGCTTTCCTATGGCCCGTACAGTGCCGTGAAGGCGGAGGTCTTTGGGATTGATGAAGAGACCTGGCTGAAACAATCGGACTCAATCCGCCGATTCCATGAATGCAACCACTTTGTCGCAAGACGTTTGTATCACGATCAGATCAATGCGGTATTTGATGAGCTTGCGGCAGATGCAGTCGGACTGTATGCGGCGCTCGGCCGGTATGACTTCTCCATGGCGGAGACGTTCCTTGGAATCAAAGACGGACACTACACCAAGGGACGGTTGGAAAACTATGTCAAGGATCCGACGCCCGAGAAGCTTGATCAGCTGGCAGGGCAGGCGGATACCGTCATGAAGCGGATCAAGGCTTTGATGGAGTCACATCCGGATATCGGAGTGTTTGACCTGATGATCCTCCTGGAGGAACACCAAAACGAGCTTCTGGAAGGAATTAACTTCCCGGAATAAAAAAGAATTAGGGACATCGCTTGAGAAACGATGTTCTTTTTCATATGATGGAGAACGTGAAACGAATGATGAAACCGATTCTGATCGGTATAGTATATCTTGCGATATTCCTGATCGTGGAACGATGGGATTATCCGATCTCAGAATATCTGACCAAACATTCATTACCTGCGATCAACTTTATCGGTGCCCGGTTTGGTCCGCTTCCTACGGCGATCCTGCCGGCATGGTGTTTGCTGTGTCTGGGAGAGTACCGGGAAAAAAACCGGATCTTTCGGATTGTGGCAATTACGGTTCTTGGAGTCGGAGCGTTCAATGTTGTAAAGCCGGATCTCAGTTCGATGCTCGGCATTCTGATGGTGATTATCGTCTGGGCAGCACTCTATGCGCTGGTGCGGTTTTTTCCGATTCCCAAGTTCAGTGAATACAATGAAACAGTGATGTGGTTTTCCGTTACCGTATCGTTTTTATCACAGGGAATCGTACAGCTGATGAAGATGATCTGGGGAAGACCCCGTTATATCGCCATACAGCTGTTTGGTGTAGGGTTCCGGCGCTGGTATGAGATTGCCGGACTTGCATGGCGCAGTGATTTCTACCGCTCGTTTCCAAGCGGACATACGGCGATGGCAGCTTCCATGTTTCTGATTGTCTTTCTGCCGCGGCTGTTCCCGGAAAAAAACTGGAGCATCTGGTATTACTGGGTGATTGGTGCGGCGTTTACTGCATTTGTAGCTGCCACCCGGATTTTTTCGGGTATGCACTTTGTGTCGGATGTCATGGCCGGCTGCGGCGTGTTTCTGCTGGTCATGGGAATCGATACGCTGTATATGCGTAAGCGCGGCAGAGAACTGTTTCCGCCGCTGAAAAAGGAGAAGGTTACGAATGAAGAATAAATTGACGGAAAAGCTGACCCGCTGGCTGTATGGCAGGTATGGGACAGATGAACTGAATATGGCGATTCTGGTGCTTGCGCTGGTGATCTCGCTGATTGCGGGGATCGTCGGATTTCCTTTATTGTCATGTGTTTCGCTGGGTCTTCTGATTTTTGTGAATTACCGGGCGTTTTCCAAAAATATCGCAAAGCGGGCAGCGGAGAACAAAGCCTGGCGCAATGCGACTGTTGTACCGAGAAGAACCTTCAAGGCGATCCGGATGGGCTGGAAAGACCATGACCATGCGTACCGGCTCTGTCCGAAATGTCATCAGATCTGCCGGATTCCAAAGGGGAAAGGCAGAATCGAGGTCCATTGTCCTTCCTGTAAAGAAGGATTTGAGGTAAAGAGTTAACAATTTCTACATAAAGGGGGAATACACATATGAAATCGATTTCGAAGCAGGAGCTTACTTCGTTGCGAAAGAATTATCTGGCGGATCCTTCCACACGGATCGTCCGCAATGCGCTTACGACGCATGGCGTGGAAAAGATCTCACGTACATTGGAGGCGGTCAATGACAATCCGAATCTGTTTTCGATTGAACTTGAAACCATGCCGGTTACCAATCAGATGGCATCCGGCCGCTGCTGGATCTTTTCAGCACTGAATCTGATGCGGGAGCTGATCGCGAAGCGGTACCACATCAAGACACTCGAACTTTCACAGAACTATGTTGCATTCTACGACAAGCTGGAGAAGGTGAACTGGTTCATGAACTGTGCGCTGGAAGAAATAGATGAGCCGCTTAACAGCCGTACGATGACCTGGCTGCTCGACAATGGCATCTCGGACGGCGGTCAGTGGGATATGGTCGTCAGTCTGATTAAGAAGTATGGCATCTGCCCAAAGACGGCGATGAACGAGACCTATACCAGTTCCCATACCAGAGCGATGAATGAACTATTGAACAAACGTCTGCGCCGGTTTGTGATCAATGCGAAAAAGGCCACAGACAGTAAAGAACGGGAGGCTCTCCGCAAAGAAACCCTGGAAGAGTGCTACCGGCTGATTGCCGACTGCTTTGGCATGCCGCCGGAGGAGTTCTCGTTTGAGTACCGGGACGAAAAGAAGAAATATCATGCGCACCATCATGTCACGCCGCTGCAGTTCTATAAAGACTTCTTGAAAGAGGATCTGGATGACTATGCGGTCATCATCAACGCACCGACTTCCGACAAACCGTATCATAAGCTTTATACCGTCAAATACATCGGAAATGTGGTGAAGGGAAACGAGATCCGTTATCTGAACCTGCCGATGAAGGATCTCAAGGAAGCCATCATCCGTCAGCTGAAAGCAGGCATTCCGGTCTGGTTCGGCTGTGACTGCGGAAAAGACGGTGACCGGGAAAGCGGTCTCTGGGATGATCAGGCATTTGACTATGCCAATACCTTCGGCATGAAACTGGAGATGACCAAGGCAGAGATGCTCGATGGCCGGCACAGTGCCATGAACCATGCGATGGTTTTGACCGGAGTCAATCTGGTGAATGGAAAGCCGAACCGGTGGAAGATCGAAAACTCCTGGGGTGACACGCACGCCAACAAAGGCTATTACATCTGTTCGGACACCTGGTTTGATCTCTATGTGTATGAGGCATCGATCAAAAAGAGCTTCTTAACGGAAAAGCAACGGAAAGAACTCATCGGAAGCGTGAAAGTACTCAATCCGTGGGATCCGTTTGGTACCCTGGCGGACTGAGAAACAGGCGATTCGAAAGGACCGACAGCAGGTTTTGGGAATATACCCGGTAATCTGCTGTCTTTTGTATGTTCAAACCGGGATGTGAGAGAAGGAATTTTCGCTGTTTTTTGGTAAAATGTTTTCGATGAAAATCGGAGTGATTTCACTTGGCTGTGCCAAGAATCTTGTGGATACGGAATATCTGCTGGGACTGCTGAAGGAAAACGGCCTGGAAGCCGTGACTTCCTACCATGAGGCAGACGCAGTGATTATCAATACCTGTGGATTTATTGAAAGCGCCAAGACCGAAGCAATCAATACGATCCTGGAGGCGGCAGACTATAAGCAGGAGGGACTTCAGAAACTCATTGTCATGGGCTGTCTTTCACAGCGCTATAAACCGCAGCTGGAAGTAGAACTCCCGGAGGTGGACCGTTTCATCGCAATTTCGGAGTATCCGCACCTTCCGGAAATTCTCAGTGAGGTACTTGGTGTACCTGTCCGGCATCCATATGGAAAATACACCCGGGTGCTGTCCGCCAAACCGTGGATGGCATATATCCGGATCGCAGACGGCTGTGACAATCGCTGCAGCTACTGTGCGATTCCGCTGATCCGGGGTGATTTTGTGTCAAGGGAGCTGGAAGACATCGTGGAAGAGGCGCAGGAGCTGGTTTCACGGGGCGTCCGGGAACTGAACCTGATTGCCCAGGATTCCAGCCGTTACGGCATTGACCGGTATGGGGAACTGAAGCTGTCGGAACTGCTGAAGCGGCTTGATGCCATTGAAGGCGTGCACTGGATCCGGATCCTGTACCTGTATCCGGATGAGATTCCCGATGATCTGATTGATACGATCCGGCAGTGCCGGCATGTACTGCCGTATTTCGATATTCCCATCCAGCACGGCAGTGACAGGATGCTGCGGGAAATGCACCGCAGGGGGAACCGGGAACTGATCAAAGAACGGTGTGCGAAACTGCGGGCTTCCTTTGAACGGCCGGTGCTTCGGACAACGCTGATTGCAGGGTTCCCCGGTGAGACCCTGGAGGAACACGAAGAAAATCTCTCGCTCCTGAAGGAGATCCACTGGGACCATCTGGGGGTATTTGCCTACTCCCGGGAAGAGGATACGCCAGCCTATGAACTGGAAGACTCGGTTCCGGAAGAAGAGAAGATCCGCCGGCGCGATGAGCTGATGCGCGCGCAGAGTGAAATCTCCCATGCGCTTCTGGAAGCCTGCGTCGGATCGGTTCAGGAGGTGCTTGTCGAACGTCAGGACCCTCTTACCGGGATGTATATCGGACGCTCTTACATGCATGCGCCGGATAATGTGGACGGCAGTATCCGGTTTCAGTCACAGAGACCGCATCCGTCCGGCGAATTTGTCAGAGTATTGATTACCGGCGTCAGAGGACTGAATCTGACAGGGAAGGAAGAAGAATGAAACTGCAGACACAACTGAAACGTTATGCCCGTCTCATTATTGAAGAAGGGATCAATGTCAAAAAAGGACAGCGGCTTGTGATCGCAATTCCGGTGGAACTTGTCGGCTTTGGACGGATGCTGCAGGAAACCGCCTATGAAGCGGGTGCCGGATTTGTCGAACTGGATTATGAGGACGAAGTATCCGCAAAGATCAGCTATTGCCATGCGGATGAAAAACGGCTTTCGACGGTTCCGGAATCACTCCGGATGAAGCTGATGGAAGAACAGAAGGAAGGATCTGCCTTTCTGCGGATCGTTTCAAGTAATCCGGATCTCATGAAGGGCACGGATGAGCGCAAGATCGGCCGGATCCGTCAGGCCAGGGGAAAGGCACTGCAGGATCTCAGTGAATATCAGATGAAGAGTCTTGGCGCCTGGTGTGTCGCGGCCATGCCGAACGCTGCCTGGGCAAGAAAAGTTTTCCCGAAGATCAAAAACGATGAACAGGCAGTGGAAGCCCTGTATGAAGCGATCTTCCATACCGTTTATCTCGACCGCAAAGGCGATCCGGTAGCCAACTGGAAGAAACATCAGGATACGATCATGGAACACTGCCGGATCATGAATGAATATCGTTTTAAGGAACTGTATTTCCATAACGCGGCCGGCACCGATCTGCATGTACCGCTGGTAGATGAACATATCTGGGGAGGCGGAAGAGAATTCGCTTCGGTCACAAAGCAGTGGTTCGATCCGAACCTTCCGACCGAGGAAATCTTTACTGCCCCGCACCGGATGAAAACGGAAGGGACCGTCGTCGCATCGAGGCCGCTGAATCTTGGCGGCACGCTGATTGAAAACTTCCGCTTTACCTTTCACAAGGGAAAGGTGACGGCGTTTTCGGCAAAGAAGGGAAAAGACGCACTGGAGATGCTGCTGGAAAGCGACAATGGCGCCAGACGGCTTGGGGAAGTCGCACTGGTTCCGTTCGACAGCAATATTTCCAATCTGAACCTGCTGTTCTACAACACGCTGTTTGATGAAAATGCGGCCTGTCACCTGGCACTCGGGGCTTCGTATCCGACGACCAGAACAGGCGGTGACGCAATGCGTGAAAAAGAGCTGCGTGCCTGCGGCATGAATACCAGCTCGATTCATGTGGACTTCATGTTCGGAACCGAAGATCTGCTGTGTGACGGCATCACTGCCGATAACCGCCGCGTACCGGTATTCCGGAAGGGAAATTTTGTGTTCTGAGGGTAATATGTACCATATTTCCGACCTGAAAAAATTCAATCGCTGCCCCCGGATTTTTCTGCTGGATCAGATTTCCGAGAAAGTTCCGTTTCAGAATTTCATCCGTCTCGACGATGAGGTGACTGCACTGGCCGCAAAGAAGATCGGTGCTGAAAACTACTTCGTCGGGGAACGGGGAGATGACCCCGAACGGGCCATGAAGGCACTGCTGAAGTATGATTGGCTGATGAAAGCCCGTTTTGAGTACGGAGGCCTGCGGATCAAGGTGCCGTTCCTGCATCGCCGGGACAACGGGTTTGATCTGTATTTCCTGTTTGTCGGTCTCTTTCCGCGCAGTGAAGACATGCAGTTCTACTGCGATACCGTATGGGTTCTCAATTCGCTTGGCATCCCGCTGAACGATTACTATATGATTCATCTCAATGCCGATTATGTCCGGGGCGATACGCTGGATCCCACACAGCTGTTTGTGGTGACCGAGTATTTCTACAATAACCGGCGGCACCATGGCAAACTGCTCAGGGAAGCGATCAAGGCTTCCATGACCGACGTCAGTGCCGAAGTCCGGGCCATGGATGAAGCGGTAAAGCAGCCGATGAAGGAAGCGGTCCGTACGCCCAAGTGTACCGGCCGGCAGAAATGCCGCTACTATGAAACCTGCTTCCCGAATGAATCCGAGATACCGGATAATTCCATCCTGACGCTGAGCGGATCACAGCACCGCTATGCCATGAACAGCGAAGGGAAGACGGAACTGAAAGATGCGGATCCCGGGCGGATCGAAGGCAGCCCGATCCAGTATGCACAGATCCGGGCGGATCAGAACAGCGGTCTGTTTGCGGACCGCATGGCACTGAATGCCTGGCTCGATTCGATTGTCTATCCTGTTACCTTCCTGGACTTTGAATGGGAATGTTTTGCGATCCCGCCATACAAGGGCATGCGGCCCTACGATGTACTGCTGTTTGAATACAGTATTCATATCCTGCACCGGGATGGAACGATGGACCACAAGGTCTTTCTTTCCACGCACGATGACCGGAGAGAACTTGCGGAATCGCTGCTGAAGGATATCCCGGAATACGGAACGATCCTGGCATATAACGCCGATGGTGCGGAGATGATCCGGATCCGTGAACTTGCGGAGCTTCTGCCGGAATATTCAGAACGGCTGCTTGGACTGAACCGCCGGATGAAGGATCTGCAGCTGCCGTTTGCCAGCGGCATCGTATATGATGTGCGGATGCGGGGAAGCTGGTCCCTCAAGACCATCATGAATATGCTGGAAGAAAACAGCTATCAGGAACTGGATATCCGGCATGGCATGGAAGCGGTCTTTGAATGGCGCCATCTCGACCGGGAAGAAGCGGGAATCGACCGCCAGCGGATCATTGAGGATCTGAAGGCTTACTGCTCCATGGACAGCTATGCGACGGCAGCGGTATTTCAGTGGCTGCAGCAGCTTGCCCAGCCGCAGGAACCATAATCAAAGGACGTCTCTGACCGAGGCGTTTTTTGATTCTCAAAATTCTGTGTTTTGACGTTGAAGGGGATGGTAATACGGTATAATAAAGACAGAAAAGAGAAGCGAATATAATTCAAACATTCTGGAACATTTTCAAAACAGAAAGTGAGGATATAATATGCGTTTTGAGATTGTAGGGAAGAATATTACCATTACAGATCCGATGAGAGAGAAGATCGAAAAGAAGCTCTCCGGGCTTCAGAAGTATCTTCTGATCGACGGAGACACCACCGCACGGGTGGTGGCACGGGTATATCCGAATACCCAGAAGATCGAGGTGACCATTCCTTCCAAAGTCGGTATTCTCAGAACCGAAGTCGAACAGCAGGATATCTACTCCGCAGTGGATATCGCCCTGGACAAGTTGGAGGATCAGCTTCGCCGGCAGAAGACCCGTCTGAACCGCAGGCACCGTGATTCCCTGGCGGAATCCTTCATCCTGGAGGAAGAAGCAGAGGATGTCGATATTCCGGTCAAGACCAAATCGATCGTCGCGGAAAAGATGGACCTGGAAGAAGCAATCATGCAGATGGAGCTTTCCAATCACGATTTCTACATCTATACGGATGATGAGAGTGATCGGATCTCGGTGGTGTACCGCCGCAACAATGGCGGGTACGGACTGATTGAGACCGAATAGCGTATTCGCAGAAAGAGCAAAGGAGCGTTAACGGTACTGGTGCACATGCACGCAGGAGGAGTTAACGCTCCTTTTTCTTATTTGCGCATGTTTATGCGGATTTGGAAGAGATCATGCGTGTATAAAAAAGGCCCAACCTTTCATTATGGGCACACATTTTTATGAATCTTTAGAATGGTTTCTTACAAAAAAATGACTATTCTTAAAAGAGTACATACAAGGAAAAAATCATGAATGCAAAGAACCGGCTGAGTATTTTTCTGGTCATGATCTGGGACGAGGATACCTGATCCGTCCTCACACGACGAATACCAGCTGCCAAATCAGAAGAACGGCTGCCAGGGCAGTCATTCCGGGCACAAAGGAATGCGTCTGGTTATACATGTAGGACAGCGCAGTAATCGTGATCATGTTATACAGGTAAGTCTGCAGAAGGAACGGCAGGCGCACCGGGGTCATTGTTATGGTATAGATCAGACCAAACACAAATCCGGACATCAAGATCATCGCGGCTTCCCGGGCATGAACCTTGAACCGGTCCGTAATGCACTTGAAGGAAATGTTGATGATGACTGAAAGCGAAATACTGTAGGCAAACAGCACCGGCGGCTTGGCAATCGGATAGCTGTGCAGGATGGCCTCATCCGGCAGCAGCATCTTTCCGTTCAGATAGGCCGCGTTGAACAGTGTCCAGAAAAAGAGGAACACGAATCCGATTACGGCATACAGAATGGAATCTGCAAGCGCACTTTTTGCCCGGTTCCAGTGCAGGCCAAAAAGCTCCCAGTCATAGATCAGAAGGATCCATGCGCTGAGATTCAGGGCCAGCATCAGTGAAAGCGTCTCACTGTGTGTAAACGGAGTGAGAACAAGACGCAGCACCGGGACGAGCAGAAATATAGATAAAGAGATAACAATACGTTTAAACGACATTGTCGTTGTTTTTACGAATTTCATAAAATATTTTTTTCTGATTTCAGGAGTTTTTCGAAATCACTCCTATATGTTAAGTGAAGGCGGAAATAATGGCAAGGCAAAACCTCAGCCGGTTCCCCTTATAATTCCGATTCATGAACAATACAAAATGATAAAGGAGGTATTTATTATGAATCAAACTATTGAAGCAGTACCGGTACCGGAAAAAAAGAAACGAAAAACTTCCGGGGAACGGAAACTTGCCGTCGCTCCAGGTGACGGAGATCATTCCGACAGCAACATGAAGAACATGGAGACAATCATGTCGCATCTGGGATTTCTCTACCGCAAGGCCAACCTGCGGATCAAGCTGGCGATTTACGGAAATGCGTACGGCATGGGTTCCGAAGCGTTTCTGCAGGACTGCTGCTTCGTTTCAACGGTGGACAATATCATTCTTTCCTGCAGCACGGAATCCCAGACGATCATCCGCCGGCAGTTCTTTGAGGAATCCGAGGAAAACTGGTATGAGGATTTCTATTCCAGGGAAACGTTCCGGAGGCACCTGTTTACGGCAATGGTCGAGTTTCTCCGTCGCTGCAAGACGTATAATCTGCCGGAGTCAGTGTAGTCCTGTTTCCTAAATTGTGTTAATATCTGAACTATAAGGAGTTTCCTTTATGGAACGGTTTGCGTTCTTAAAACAATTGGCTATGAAGTACGCACGGCTTCCGGCAGAGATCATGGAAGATACCTTGTTCTCTTCCGTCGGAATGGATTCTTATGATGTCGTGGATTTCATGCTGAATGTGGAAGAAAAATTCGGGATTACCGCTGGTGATGATGAAATTCTTTCTGTGAACTGCATTCGCGATGTAGAGGAACTGATAACACAATGCATGAAGGAGGACGAAGCAATCATGCTTAAAGGTATTGCCGCTTCACAGGGAATTGCAATCGCAAAGGTTTACAAGCTTGAGCAGCCGGTACTCGACATCAAGATGGTCGAGTCCGATCCGGACCAGGAACTCGCGAAACTGGACAGTGCTTTTGCCAAGACGGTGGAAGACATTGAAAAGATCAAGGAAGTTGCGTCGAAGAGCCTCGCACCGGAAGAACTGGCTGTATTTGATGCGCATCTGATGATGGCAGGAGATCCCGAACTGCGCGGTCAGATCGAGGAGATGATCAAAAACGACAAGGTCAATGCGGAATACGCAACCGAACAGGTTGCCAACATGATGGTAACGATCTTTGAATCCATGGAAGATGCCTATATGAGAGAGCGCGCAGCGGATATCAAGGATGTTACGTTCCGTCTGAAGTGCAATCTCTGCGGAAAGATTATTCCGAATCTTGCCACACTCGACACACCGGTCGTTGTTATTGCCAAGGACCTGACCCCGAGTGATACCGGTTCTTTGAACAAGGCATTCGCAAAGGGTTTCGCAACCGAAATCGGCGGCCGTACCAGCCACAGCGCCATCATGGCCCGTTCGCTTGAGATTCCGGCAGTTGTCGGCGTCAAAGGCATTCTGGAAGCAGCCAAGGCCGGCGATGAAGTGATTCTCGATGCGCTGAGCGGTGAAGTCATTCTCAACCCGACCGAAGAACAGAAGGCAGAATATGCCGCAAAGGGTGAAGAATACCGCAAGCAGAAGGAAGCGCTCAAGGCACTCAAGAATGAGCCTTCCATTTCCACCGACGGACACAAGGTACTTCTGGTCGGAAACATCGGCGGACCGAAGGATGTCGAAGGCGTCAACGAAAACGGCGGTGAGGGCGTAGGCCTGTTCCGTACTGAATTCCTCTATATGAAGAGTGAAGACGACTTCCCGGATGAAGAGACTCAGTTTGCCGCATACAAGCAGGTACTGGAAGGCATGAATGGCAAGCCGGTCGTTATCCGTACACTGGATATCGGCGGTGACAAGAAGCTGAAGTACTATGAGTTTGCGGAAGAGATGAACCCGTTCCTCGGTGTTCGTGCCGTCCGCTTCTGCCTGATCCGCAAGGATGTGTTCCGCACCCAGCTGAGAGCACTGCTGCGTGCTTCCGTCTATGGCAAGCTCTGCATCGTGTTCCCGATGATCGCTACGGTCAACGAGTTCAAGAATGCCAAGGCCTGCTACGATGAGGCAAGAGCCGAACTGATCAGCGAAGGCGTCAAGGTCGCAGACGATGTTGAAGTCGGCTGTATGATTGAAATCCCTGCAGCTGCAGTTCTGGCAGATCAGCTTTCCAAGTATGCAGACTTCTTCTCGATCGGAACCAATGACCTGGTTCAGTACTCAATGGCTGCGGACCGTATGAGTGAACCGGTATCCTATCTGTATCAGCCGCTCAACCCGTCGGTACTGCGTCTCATCAAAATGACGATCGACGGCGCACACAAGAACGGCAAATGGTGCGGCATGTGCGGTGAGATGGCCGGTGATGAACTCGCAGCTCCGGTACTGCTCGGACTTGGACTCGATGAGTTCTCGATGAGCGCAACCTCGATCCTGCGTGCCCGTCAGATCATCAACTCACTCAGCTATGAGGAGATGAAGGCAATGGCGGACAAGGCAGTCAACTGCGATACCAGCGAGGAAGTAGCGGAACTGGTAAAATCTACCGTCAGCGCTTAAGCAATGCGCTATAATCTGAGGTGTAGCAATACACCTCAGGTTTTTTTATGGATAAAAACACAAGAATCTTATTTATATCGAGCACAGGCGGACATCTGAGCGAACTGCTGCAGCTGAGTCCGATGTTTGAGCACTGCGATTACCGCATCATCACCGAAGACAATCCGTCCAATCTGACCCTTCGGGACAAATACGGAGCGGACCGGGTTGCCTTTGTTCCATACGGTTCCAAGTCCCAGCCGCTGACCTATGTATTTCATTTTTCCGCCAACATACTCAAAAGCCTGTATTACTACCGGAAGTGGAAACCGGATGTGATCATCACAACCGGTACCCATACGGCAGTGCCGATGTGCAGAATTGCCCATATGCAGAAAAAGAAGGTCATCTGGATCGAGACGATCGCTAACGCGACGACCCCGACGATGGCCGGAAAGATGATCTATCCGATCGCGGATCTCTTCATCGTACAGTGGAAAAGCATGCTGGAGATCTATCCGAATGCGGTTTACGGAGGTTTTATTTTCTAATGATACTCGTCATACTCGGAACCAATGACAAGCCCTTTACTAGACTGCTCGATGCGGTCGAAAGGGCTGTAAAAGAAGGAATCATTCAGGAAGAGGTCATTGTTCAGGCTGGCTTTACGAAATACGAAAGTGATGTCATGAAAGTGATCGATTATATCGACCGGGAACAGTTTGACGAATACCTCTCCAGCGCAAATCTTCTGATCACCCATGGCGGGGCCGGCACGATGATGACCGGCATCCGGCAGGGCAAGCGCGTTCTTGGTGCCGCTAGGCTCAGTGCCTATGGGGAACATGTCAACGATCACCAGATCCAGCTGCTGGAGGCATTTGAATCCAAGGGCTACATCATCTACATGCGGGACCTTGACCGGATCGATGAATACCTGAAGCAGGCGGAAACCTTTGTGCCGGAGCCGTATGTTTCCCAGCGTGACCATATGATCGGTCTCATCGAATCGTGGATCGAAGAAAACGTGAACTGAAAAAACTGCCGGAAGGCAGTTTTCATTCGAGATAGGGGCAGGTGCTTTTGATATAGAACTCTTTCATATCCTCAAGCCGCAGGCAGCCAAGCGCTCTTCCGAACACACAGCCGCAGTCGATATGAAGGATATTTTTACCGTGAATGATCGTTCCCTCATACTGCGGTCCGTACAGAAAGGTCGGCATATGGCCGACGATCATCGTTGTATCCGCAAACGGGTTGTCATCGATGCCGATATGCGACCAGAGCAGTTCACTGACCGGCACTTCGGAAATATGAACGCCAGAGCGGCAATAGCTCCCTACGCCGGCATGAACGATCAGATACTTCCTGCCGCCGATCTCAAGCTCTTTATAGTAAACCGGCTTATCGAGATACTCCTTGAGGTCATAGCATTCCGGCAGATCGAGGTCCATGAACTGATCCATGGTGATCAGCCCTCCGTTGAAATGGATCCAGGTCAGGAAATCCAGCCCCAGATAATAGAGGTGGGGCTGACTGGTCTTTCCTTTGATCAGATCTTCTGCATATTTTGCCAGCCAGGCATCATGATTGCCGAAAATCAGATGCATGTTCCCTCTGCTTTTGATCAGCTGAAGCAGGGGGATCGGGTCTTTTCCCCGGTCACAGACATCGCCGGCAATGTACATCTCGTCATATTCACTGAATTCGATTTTCTCCAGCATGGCCTGAAATTCCGTAAGGCAGCCATGCAGGTCACTGATAACGTACGTAGACATAAAACAGAATGATTGTATCATGGAGCCAACTTCACAACAAACGCAAGTATTGCTATAATTTACAGGTATTTTTAGAGAGGACGAAGAATTATGGGAAGAGCACATGAAGTGCGTGCCGCATCAATGGCCAAAACAGCGGCAATGAAATCGAAACTGTATTCGCGCTTTGGGAAAGAACTTTACATCGCTGCGAAATCCGGAGTTCCTGATCCCGATATGAACCTTGCGCTTGCCCGCAAGATCAAGGAAGCCAAGTCCAATCAGGTTCCTGCAGACGTTATCAAACGTGCAATTGAAAAGGCAAAAGGCGGCGGAGGAGAAGACTATACCGAATGCCGTTACGAGGGGTTCGGCCCCGGCAGCAGCACCGTAATCGTAGACTGTCTGACCGATAATACCAACCGTGCCTATACAGAAGTCAAAACCGTATTCAACAAGTGCAAGGGCGCAAAGCTCGCCAATGCCGGTGCGGTATCGTTCAACTATGAGCAGTGCGGACTCTTCTATTTCCCGTATGAGGATGAAGAAGCCATGCTCGATGCGATGATGGAAGCGGAAGTCGATGTCAGCGATCTGTCTGTGGAAGACGGTGTCATGATGGTAAAGACTGCGTTTGCGGATTTTGCAAAGGCACAGGACGCAATCGAAAAACTGATCCCGGGCGTGGAATTCGAGACCTGTGAAGTAACGATGCTGCCGAATGAATACGTCACACTGAGCGATCCGGAAGAAGTGGAAGCTTACAACAAGCTCATGACCATGCTCAATGACGCTGATGATGTAAACAAGGTTTACACCAACGTTACACTCGAGGCTTAATGAAAAAGACAGGTCATCCTGTCTTTTTTGGAAAGGAACTGGATCAATGAAACGTGTAATAACCTATGGCACCTACGATCTGCTGCACTGGGGGCACATCCGTCTTCTGCAGCGGGCAAAGGCACTCGGCGATTATCTGATCGTGGCCCTGTCCACCGATGAGTTCAACGCCGGCAAAAACAAGACTGCCTATCATCCGTACGAAGAACGCAAGGCCATGCTTGAAGCGATCCGCTATGTGGATCTGGTCATCCCGGAAGAAACCTGGGAACAGAAGAAGAGCGATATCGTCAAGTACCAGGTCGATACGTTTGTCATGGGAGACGACTGGGAAGGGAAGTTTGATGAGCTGAAAGAACTATGCGAGGTGATCTATCTTCCCCGTACTGCCGGCATCTCCACCACCAAGATCAAGGAAGATCTGGAAAAGCTTGGCAGAAAGATCTGATTATTTTACATACACGGCGCCGCCGAGTTCCCGCTCGAGAACTTCCCGGCGCTTTTTTTCATTCATTACCGACGTGTAAAGCAGGGCGGCCCGGTATTCGAGTTCGCGCCAGTGATAGTCGACACGGGCAAACCGGCTGGCTACTTTGACTTCTTTTTTGCGCATTTCGTGGAGCCACTGTCTTCCGGTGTCATTAAACGCCAGTACCTGCAGGCAGTCCGGCTCGCCAAGCCGCTTCACTTCTTCTTTTTTCAGCTGGATCATTGCCTGAAGGCAGGTCCTGCGGATCCGGGATGCGGTATAGCGGTAACTGACACAGGAATGCAGGAAATCCTCATAGGTATCACAGGCTTTTGCCTGCGTGCGCAGATGGTTTTCGATTCCCTCGGAAAACATCTGGTACCGGCCCAGTTCATCCCGGTCCGTAAGCAGCAGAAAGGTGCGCAGATACGGATAGTACTGCTCGATCCAGGGAATGTCATCCGGATCGAGGTCCTTCATCGGGGTAAGACCTTCCACGCTGCGGTGTTCTTTAAGGGCTTTGCGGATGGCAAGGGCACTGCTGACCTCATGAAGCGCATCATCGTTGTAGTTAGTGGTGCGCTGGATCAGAACCGGTTCGATCCCGGTTCCGGCGATCTCTTTCAGATAGGAAACGGCCAGAATATCATTTGGGGCCATGAAGGTCGTCAGAAGGCTGTAGGCTTTCGGATAGCTCATCCCGGTCTCCAGGGATTCCTGCAGGTGATCGGGATTGACCGGCGTATCAGCGATGTCGAGCAGATTTTCCAGATTGCCGCATTCGCTGCCGAAACAGATGGAATCAGCACCCGCCAGCTTCATCAGGGAAACGGCACCATGGGCAAACCATCCCGCAGACTGGGTCGAGTAAATATAGGGAAGAGCGATTACAACATCGGCACCGTTTTCGACGGCAGTGACTGCCCGCACCACCTTGTCAGCGACTGCCGGTTCGCCCCGCTGTACAAAGTCGCCGGACATAACGGCAAGAATGACATCACAGCCGGTTCGTTTTCTCGCTTCCTGGATCTGATAGGCATGACCGGTGTGGAACGGATTGTATTCTGCTGCGATTGCGCATACTTTCATGGGACGTACTCCTTCTGCCAATGATGAATATATTATAATGGTGAACGTCAGGGAGACATCATCTTGTATGAAACTTGCTTATAATGTTTTTCGCCCGCATGAGAAAACCAAAGGGGCGGTTGTCATTGTTCACGGCATGGCGGAACACCGCAGGCGCTATGCCGGCTTTGCTGAATTTCTTGCGGACAGCGGTTACGGAGTGATTACCTACGATCTGCCGGGACACGGCGAAAGCGCAGTGGAAGAAAAGGGGCACTTTGGCGAAAACGGCTGGCAGACACTGGTGGAAAGTGCAGAACGGGCAGTACGGCGAGCGAAAACGGAATTTCCGGATGTAAAGGTCGCACTGTTCGGACACTCCATGGGCTCCATGATTGCCCGCTGCTACCTGCAGGATCATGATACGGAAATCGACGGCCTGATTCTCTCGGGTGCACCGAACTGGCAGCGCGCCGTTACGGCCGGCATTGCACTTGGCAAACAGATCCGCAGCGTCAAAGGGAAAAAAGGGTTTTCCAAAGTAATGGACAAACTGATTACCGGAAACTTCAACAAGTCGGTCGAGAATCCTTCCACCGGCGTAGACTGGCTTTCCTATAACGAAGAAAATGTGAAGCAGTATCTGGAAGATCCTGACTGCGGGTTCGGCTTTACCGTACAGGGATATCTGGATGAGCTTGAGGGAATGGAACAGATGCATCAGGTGGAACGCTATCACTGCACCAGGCCGAAACTGCCGGTCGCATTCTTTGCCGGCAAGGAAGATCCGTGCATCGGCGGGCAGAAAGGATTTGCAGATTCCGTCGGTACGTTAAAGAATGCCGGCTACCGGCACATCTCAACCCGTCTCTATCCGAAAATGCGGCACGAGATTCTCAATGAGACGGATTCTCAGCGGGTTTACAGGGATATCAAAAACTGGCTCGATACGAATATCGCCGCTTAAAACTGTTGATTTTGGTTTTTACTTTGTTATAATTGAGAACGCTAACGAGAAAAGGAGACTCGATTGTGATTTGGACGCGCTCTGATCTGATCAAACATCCGCATGTTCAGTTCGATGAAGATGTGACGATCGATCCGCAGGCATTGAAAGGCAATACCCGCATCAATTCGGTAAAGTCTGCGCATGTCAGCGGAAGCGGATATCTCGAAGGTACGGACCGGTTCTATGCCGATATTCATATCGAAGGAATCATGCTGTGCCCGGATGCGATCACCAACAAGGAAATCGAAGTTCCCTTTGAAACGGATACCCAGGAATACTACTCCTTCGAAGACGGAGAAGACAACGATGACAGTGTCCGTATCGTTACCGATGAAGTCATCGACCTCCTTCCTGCAGTGACCGATGCAGTTCTGCTGGAAGTGCCGCTTCAGGCAACGGAAGCGACAGCCGAGGATTACCCGAGCGGCGACGGCTGGCGGGTGATCAGCGAAGAGGAATATGAGAAGAGCCGGAAGGCAGAGATTGATCCGCGCCTGGCGAAGCTCAAAGAATGGAAAGAGAATTAGGAGGTGTCAGGCAATGGCAGTACAGCAGAGAAGAAATTCCAGTACCAGAAGAGATAAGAGACGCACACATTACAAACTTGCGGCTCCGACACTTGTACGGTGTCCGGAATGCGGTGCATTCAAGCAGCCGCATCATGCTTGCCCGCAGTGCGGTTCCACCGGCAGTGCGAAAGCAAAGGCATAATCCCGGTTTTCAGGTATTGTAAACAAGAGGCAGATCTTCGCAGGAAGACCTGTTTTTTTATACTCCCAAAACATTGGTACACCAATCAAACCCGCATGAACAGAGGACTTGCGGGCATTTTCATTTTTTCGGAAACACGTCATTTTTTTCTTGCATTGGGGTCACTCTGTGGTAGACTTGTGGTAGAAAGTGTCACATAGTGGAGGAAAGTGGGGAAGGATCCAGGATGTTCATGGGGGAATACAGGCACAGCCTGGATGCAAAAAACCGACTCATTATTCCGTCACGGTTCCGGGAAGAACTTGGTGATGCTTTTGTCATTACGCGCTATCTGGACGGATGCTTAACGGTCTATACCACGGAACAGTGGGAACGGATCACCAGCAAGCTCGCAGCGATTCCCATGACGAGCAAAGCCGGCCGTCAGTTCTCCCGTATTTTTCTTTCCAAGGCAGTGACCTGTGAACCGGACAGCCAGGGAAGAGTCCAGCTGCCACAGGCACTGATCAAAGCGGCAGAGATTACAAAGAAGTGTGTTGTGATCGGAACCGGGGACCATGTGGAAATCTGGAGCGAGGAACGCTGGGAGGATTACAGTGAGATCCCGGATGATTCCTTTGAAGAAGCGGCAGAGACCCTGACGGAGTTCCTGCGATGATGGAACATCGAAGTGTACTGCTCGAAGAGACGATCGATCTGCTCGCTGTAAAGCCCGACGGCATCTATGTCGATGGGACACTGGGCAGAGCCGGCCATGCCGGAAGACTTCTCGGAAAGCTGAAAAGCGGTCATCTCTATGCCTTTGACAAGGATGAAAACGCACTGAAGGAATCGGGAGAGGTACTGGCGTCTTATTCGGATAAGGTCACGCTGATCCATTCGGACTTCCGGCACATGAAGGAATGCCTGAAGGAATACGGCGTGGAAATGGTCGATGGCGTAATGATGGATCTCGGGGTAAGCAGTCCCCAGTTTGATGACCCCGAACGTGGCTTCTCGTACCGGTTTGACAGCCGGCTTGATATGCGGATGGACCGCTCCCAGCGATTGTCTGCGTATGAAGTCGTCAATGAATACCCGTTTGAAGATCTGGTCCGGATCCTGCGGGCATACGGGGAAGAGCCGCGCGCAAAACAGATCGCAAGAGCGATTGAAAAGCGCAGGTCATCGGAACCGATTGAAACAACCGGACAGCTGACGGATGTGATCCGTTCAGCACTGCCGGAAGCGGTGCTTCGAAAGAAGGGGCATCCGGCAAAACAGACGTTCCAGGCGATCCGCATCGAGGTAAACCACGAGCTGGATGCGCTGAGCGAAGGTCTGAAAGAGGCGTGTGATCTGCTTGCCGTCGGCGGCAGATGCGCCGTCATCACGTTTCATTCACTGGAAGACCGTCTGGTGAAGAAAACGTTCAAAGAGCTATCCTCTGCTCCGTTTGCGGATCCAAGGCTTCCGCTGAAAGAATCGCAGATGGAGCAGGCCTCCTTCTCACTTGTCACAAGACATCCGGTGACGGCAGGAGAAACAGAGCTCAGTGAAAACCATCGTGCACACAGCGCCAAGCTGCGTGTGATCGAACGAATCAGAAAGAAAGAAGACGGACATGGCAGCGACGATTAAGAAAAAGAAAAAGAAACATATTAAACTGCTGAACTTCTCAGTGATTTTCTTTCTGGTTTCGTCAGTTCTTTTTCTTAGCTCCACACTGTTTCTGAGAACCTACAACAACTCTCTGAGTTCGAAAAAACAGGAGATTGAAGCGAAAATCACCGAACTGCAGGTAGCCAATGACGCAGTTGCGGTTGAAGTAAATACACTGAATAACCGGGAACGGGTCAATACGATCGCGGCGGATAAGGGATTGAGTCTTGATCAGAATAATATTATAACGATAACGAAGACTGACGGAGACTAGGTATGAAGGATCGGGGCACCCGCGCCGTATTTATGAGTTTTCTGACCGCATTAGTGGTAATGTCGCTTCTTGCCGCTAATGTTTTTTACGTTTCCATCGTCAAGAAACATTTCCGCAGCGGCACCGATCTTTCCGCTTATGCCGATTCGGCCAATACGATCCGGGAAACGGACAAGGCGCTTCGCGGAAACATTTATACACGCTCCGGTTCGATCATTGCCGAAGACAACCGCACCTACAACATCATCTGCATTCTCGATGAAAACCGGCTCTCGCGGGAAGACGAGATTGCCTATGTAAAGGATAAGGAGAATACCGCAAAGGAGCTCGCCCGTGTCCTGCGGACGGACAAGGAAACGATCCTGAACTATCTGAATCAGGATGTCTGGCAGACGGAACTTGGCACTGCCGGAAGAAACCTTTCCGAATCCACCAAGAATGAAATTGAAGCACTGAATCTGCCGGGCATTGAATTTACCGACAGTATTCAGCGTGTTTATCCGCTTGGAACCTTTGCGTCCAATCTGATCGGCTTTGCCCAGTCGGATGAGACCGGTTCTACCGTCGGCCGCATGGGAACGGAGCTGTATCTGGATACCTATCTGAAAGGGGATGACGGCTACCGCATCTATCAGGCAGACAAGAACGGTTATATTCTGCCGGGCATGAAGGAAGAGTCCAAGAGTGCAGAAAACGGAAAAAACGTCTATACCACCCTGGATCAGGAGATCCAGGAAGCACTGGAAGAAACGTTCCTGATGACGGAACAGGCATTCAAGGCCACCCGCATCTGGGGTGCAGTCATGGAAATCGACACCGGCAAGATCCTTGCCTGGGGCCAGTATCCGGGCTTTGATCCGAATACGCTTGAAATTACGGACTACAACAACTACGGTGCGCAGATCCCGTACGAACCGGGTTCGACTTTAAAATCGGTTACCTGGGCGGCGGCGATCAATGAAGGCGTCTATGACGGTACGGCGATGATCGAGGCCAATGAGTATTACTACAACTGGGACAATGACCGCAATCCGCACCGGACCGATTACAGTTCCGCTGCTCCGATTACCAACGCCTCCGGAAACAAATTCGGTGTGATCGATTATGACCATGGCCTGATGTATTCCTCCAACGTCGTGGCAGCTTCCATTCAGACGGAGCTCATTACCTCACAGACCAACCTCGACTATCTGAAGAAGTTCGGCTTCTTCCAGACCGTCAAGACCGACGGCATGCCGGAAGAAAAGGGCATTCTGAACTTCACCTGGCCGAGCGACAAGATTGCGATCTCCTATGGACAGGGTTCAACGGTGACGATGCTGCAGATGCTGCAGGCATACTCTGCGATCTTCGGGGATGGCACGATGAAAAAACCGTATTATGTCGAATCGATCCGCGATTCCTATGACAGCAACCACGTGCTCTATCAGGCAGAGACCCGCGTGACCGGTGAACCGATCACGGAAGCCACCGCACGTCAGGTACAGGAGATCCTCTACCGTACGGTCAATGAAGATGACGGTACCGCCAAGTATTACCGGATCCCGGAATGCGAGATCATCGGCAAGACCGGAACAACTCAGGTCGCAATCAACGGTTCCTACCTGTCCGGTTATACGATCGCTTCGTTCATGAGTGCGATGCCGGCAGACAACCCAAAGGTCATGGTGTATTACTGCTTCGAGGCACCATACAACCACGATGCCCACTATAAAACGGAAGCGGTGCAGAATCTGCTTCGTAAAACAGCCATGCGCCTTGGCTATGCCAATGTGGCAGGGCAGGAAGAACCGCAGGAGACCGCAGAACCGGAAGAAGCGGAAATCGAAGCCGGCGGGGAACTGACCGACGGGAAGATGCCAATGCTTATCAACCATACGCTGACCTATGCCGGAGAAAAGATGGCCGGCCTCAATGCAAAGGTACTGGTGCTTGGCGGAGGCAATACGATCATTGATCAGTATCCCGAAGAAGGCATCCCGCTCAACGGCGGAAGGGTGTTCCTGCTTACCGATACCAACTCGTTTGTAATGCCGGATATGACCGGCTGGACCAGAAAAGATGTGACGGCACTCTGGCAGGTTACCCAGTTTGGCTTCCGTCTCCATGGAGAAGGGAAAGTGGTGGAACAGAATATCTCGCCGGGGACACTGGTGAGCCGCGGCACCGAAATCATTGTTGAGTTTGAATAAGACCCTGTATTATAATTTGCAGGGTTTTTATTAATAAAGCGTATGTTTATTTCGTGTGTGATTGCATTTATTGTGAGTCTCGCTGCGGTATGGTTTTTCATGCCGTATCTCATCGACTATCTGAAGGGGATCAGCTTCAATCAGAACGTCAGTGAGTACAGCCTGGAGGAATATAAGGAAAAGGCGAAGACGCCGATCATGGGCGGTCTGCTTTTCATTATCGTCCCGCTGATCGTAAGCTTCATCAGTGAACTGTTCCTGGGGTTCAGTCTTGAAACACTGGTGCTGCAGCTGGCATTCCTTGGCTATGGAGCCATCGGCTTTATCGATGACTGGCTGATCGTTGTCCGCCATGACAATGAAGGCCTGAAGCCGAGATACAAGCTGATCATGCAGATTGTACTGGCCCTGATCATTTATCTGATTTACCGGTCCAGTGTCGGCAACCTGTCGATCCGTATTCCGTTTACCAATGCGTCGCTTGGCTTTGGCCATCTTTATGCGGTGATTATCCTGCTGATGTTTGCGGGCAGTTCGAATGCGGTAAACCTGACCGACGGCATGGATGGTCTTGCGGCAGGATGCAGCGTCTGTGCCTTCTCGGTATTTCTGATCCTTGCGGTCATGGAACGCAAGCCGGTTATGGCAGTCTTCCTTTCTTCTCTGATCGGTTCGCTGTTCGGCTATCTGTACTACAACGTAAAGCCGGCAAAGATCTTCATGGGAGATACCGGATCGCTGGCACTTGGCGGTGCGCTTGCGGCGTGTGCGATGATCCTCAAACAGGAGCTGGCGCTGATCGTGATCGGCGGGGTATTCGTACTGGATACGCTCAGCTGCATCATTCAGATCGGATCGGTCAAGCTCCGGCACAAGCGGGTCTTCCCGTATACCCCGATCCATTATTCCTTTGTGCTTCCAAAGGAAAAGAACGGTCTCGGCCTTGGGGAAGTACAGACCGTACATATTATATGGACAGCTGCGGCGGTATTCGCGGTCCTGGGACTGTACATTGCCCTGCACTGACAATTGATTAAAATTGGATAAAATTACCCGTTTCACGGAATGCAAATTTGGTATATTATATTAACTTGCACGAGGAGACGGGCTTTTTCATGAATGCGGAACGGTTTGACATCGAGAATATACAGGTACAGATGATGATGGTGATCAAACTGCAGCAGCTGAAGCGGGAACGCCTGAATTCTCTGACTTATCAGAGTCTGGAAACATATCTATCGGAAGATCTCTTCCGTAAACATCCGCCGCGCTCCCTGCATGAAGCGGCATCTGCCGTGATCTCGGTACAGGCGGAGGATGTTGTACGATTTCTGGCCCGAAAGGCTCTGGAAGAGGGAAAATATCAGAGTCTCTCGGATTATGCGGATTTAATTGGAGGATAGAACATGAGCAACAACAAACAAAACAAGTCTCTGACGCCGTTCTATATTGTTGTCGCCGTACTTGCGGTACTGATCGTATCGACATTTACGGCCATCAAGAACGGACTGAACCTGGGACTTGATCTGGTCGGCGGTTTTGAGATCCTGTATGAGGTATCTCCGCTGAATGAGGACACGACAGCGACGATTGACATGAATGCGGTTACCAACTCCATTCAGAAGCGTGTCAACGTTCTCGGTGTCAGTGAACCGATGATCACGGTGGAAGGCACCAACCGTGTACGGGTCCAGCTGGCAGGTGTAGCGGATCAGGAAAGTGCCCGTGAGATGATCGGCACGACCGCAAATCTCACATTCCGCGATGCCAATGATGAACTGCTGGCAGATTCTTCGATCATCACGGAAGGCGGCGCATCCCTGGCATATCAGGACGGACGTCCGATCGTCTCCCTGAAGATCGCGGATCAATCGAAGTTCGCCGAGATCACAGCCGACATTTCGTCCCGCTCCGGCGCCGACAATGTCATGATCATCTGGCTTGACTGGGAAGAGGGCAATACCTATAAAGAGGAATACCAGAAGTACCTCGCAGGTGAGGAGCCGAAGTACATCAGTGCTGCAAGCGTCAAAGGCACGATCAACGGCGACTGCATCATCGAAGGCAACTTCACGGATAATGAAGCACGCACACTGGCAGAACTGATCAATTCCGGTTCACTGCCGGTCAAGATGACCGAGATCTCCAGTAACGTCGTCAGCGCCCAGTACGGTGCGGATGCCCTGAAGCGCACCGCGCTTGCCGGCTTCCTTGGCGTTCTGCTGGTTCTCCTGTTCATGATCTGGCAGTACCGTCTGCCGGGTGTGATTTCCGTCATCATGCTTGCGGGTTATATCTGGGTCATCTTCGGTCTCTACATGTTAATGGGTGCGGTATTCACACTGACTGCGATCGGTGCGCTCGTGCTCGGTGTCGGTATGACCGTCGATGCCAATATCATCAGTTACGAACGCATCCGTCAGGAACTCTACCGCGGCCGTTCGGTCCGCTCGGCCGTCGCAGAAGGCCAGAAACAGTCCTTCTCCGCGATCTTTGATGCACAGTTTACAACCCTGATTGCCGGTCTCATCATGTATATATGGGGCAATGGCGCAGTCCGCGGTTTTGCGACCATGCTGGTGGTAACTGTTGTAGCGACCCTTGTCGTCAACGTTGCCTTCTCCAGATGGCTGCTCAATCAGATCGTCAACAGCGGAAAGGTTGATGACAAACCGGAACTGTTCGGTGTCAAGAAGAGCCAGATCCCGGATGTCTCCAAGGGCGAAAGCCAGTTCTACTACGGGATCCGCGGATACGATTATGTCAAGAATGCGAAATACCTGATCTGTACCAGTCTTGCAATCCTTGCAGTGGCACTTTGTGTCGGCATCGGCAGCAGTGTCGGCGGTAAGGGCTTCATGAACCTCGGCATCGACTTTGCGGCAGGTACCAAGCTGACGATTACAAGCGATACCACCGTAACGATCGATGAAGTCAAGAGCGAGCTTGCAGAGCTTGGATATACGAACTTCTCGTATCAGGCGGCAGGGGATTCCACAGTCTACGCAACGACAAAGACTTCGCTCACCGTCGATGAACTCAAGAAAATCAAATCCGTGTTCTCGGAGAAGTACGGTCAGGAGCCGGGTGACAACGTCGTTACCCCGGTCGTCGGAAAAGAACTGGTACGCAACGCATTCATCCTGACGATCGTCGCCTGGATCGCGATGCTGGCATATATTGCCTTCCGCTATGAGTGGGACTATGCAGTATCCTGTCTTGTCGCGCTGATCCATGACGTTCTGATCACGCTGTCGCTGTTTGTGATCCTGCGTCTCGAAGTCAATACGGAAGTTATTTCCGTCCTGCTGACGATCATCGGTTATTCCATCAACAACTCCATTGTCGTATTCGACCGTGTGCGTGAGACCGTACGTGAGTGTAAAGGCAAGATCGACTACAAGGGCATCGTCAACGATGCACTCGACAAGACCCTCATCGTATCGATCTTCAGTTCGATCACAACGCTTCTGCCGGTAGTCATGCTGCTGTTGCTGGGAAGCCGTTCGATCTTCACATTCACCTTCGCAATGCTGGTCGGCATGATTGCCGGTACCTTCTCCTCGATCTTCGTTGCACCGCGTCTGTGGTGCTGGATCCGTGAGAACTACAAACCGAAACAGCGGACGAAGAAGAAGGAACAGAAAGAACAGCTTGACGAATATACGATCAAGGGAATCAACGCATAATCACGATACGGCAGCCAGCCTGGCTGCCGTATTTTTGATTCGCAGAACCATGATGCTATACTAGTTGCAGTAATTCAGAAATGAGGTGATCAAAGCTTCTCTCCGGAAAGTTCGGAGAGTGCGTGATTTATGGAATATAACGAACTGCGAAACCGGTATCCGGTGTTCTACTATCGTGATTTTACCCTGATTGAAAGTGAAGAGGAGTTCCAGGTCCAGTTTGATTTTGAAATCGGTGGGCTGAGTCATTTCAACCCGGTTTTTATCATTCCAAAACCAAAGGACAGCGGTACGTTCGGAAATCTACGTTCCGTACGGGAAGCTGCTTTTTCGCTTGGCATGGTCGAACTGATTTCCTACTGGAAGCTGACCTGTGCGCCCAGAGTGACCGTAGAATGCGGAAGCCTGAATGATGATCAGATCCGCTGGTGGAAGAAGCTGTATTTCCATGGTCTTGGAGAATTCTTCTACCGCAATGGCATTGAGCCGGATATGGACGGGTTCATGGACCTTGGTTCCACCGGAGAAGTGATCACAGGCCAGATCGATCAGCGGATTTTCCGCGGCAATCTGATCCCGGTAGGGGGAGGAAAGGATTCCTTTGTTTCCCTGCAGCTGCTGAAGGATTCCAAAGAGGAAAACTATGCGTTTGTGATCAACCATGTCATGTCTGCTGTTCATGCGGCATTTGCGGCAGGCTACCGCGGGGATTCTCTGATCATTGCGGAACGCACGCTGGATTCGAGAATGCTGGAATTCAACAAATGTGGTTTTCTGAATGGGCATACGCCGTTCTCTGCACTCTGTGCGTTTGCGGCATCGCTTACGGCAATCATTTACGGCATTCAGAACATCTGTCTGTCCAATGAAGATTCCGCAAACGAATCGACGATCAAGGGAAGCACCGTCAATCATCAGTATTCCAAGACCTTTATGTTTGAACAGGATTTCAAGCATTATATGGATACGTACATCACACCGGAAGTCCATTATTTTTCCCTGCTGCGGCCGCTCAGCGAACTGCAGATCGCAGGTTTGTTTTCCGAACTCGACGCGTATCTTCCGGTCTTCCGCTCCTGCAATGTCGGGCAGAAACAGGAGAAGTGGTGCGGCCACTGTGCCAAGTGCCTGTTTGTCTGTATCCTGCTTTCCGCTTATCTGCCGGATGAAACGCTCGTATCGATCTTTCATGCGGATATGCTCAATGACCCGGATATGTATGATTTGCTGACACAGCTGACCGGCATCACCGATGACAAACCGTTTGAATGCGTCGGTACCCGGGATGAAGTGAATACCGCTATCAACATGTCCATCAATAATCATCTGAAGAATAACCAGCCGCTTCCGTATCTGTATCAGAAATATATGGAAAGCCCATACCGTGAATACTACAAAGATAAGCAGGTAGACTGGGATGCTTTCCAGAATGAGAATCTCGTACCGGAGCCGATGAAAGCACTTCTGAAGAACTGGCTCGCGGAACGAAAGGAGCGCGCATGAACCGGGAAGTCTGGAAACAGGAATTTGCCGGAAAGAAGATCCTGATCTGGGGTTTTGGAAGAGAAGGACAGTCTTCGCTGAACTGGATCCGGGATCTCTGCCCGGATCTTCCTTTAACGATCGCAGATTCCGGCAGTTCCGATGCACTGAAAAAAGCATCGGACGAACCGGGCATTACTGTTTTGAACGAAGCGGATACAGACTTTTCGGAGTATGACCTGATTCTGAAATCACCGGGCATCGTGATTCCGGAAGGGATGGACCGGACCAATATTACCCAGCAGTCCCAGCTGTTTTTGAAACATCAGGGGTTCCAGACCGTCGGCATTACCGGAACCAAGGGGAAAAGCACAACGACTTCCCTGTGTGCCGCCGTACTTTCCCAGGCGTATACGGTCCATCTCGTCGGCAATATCGGAATTCCCTGTTTTGATGTTCTTCCAAAGCTGAAGGACAGTGACCTGGTTGCGTTTGAGATTTCCTGTCATCAGCTGGAATACAGCATGTACAGTCCGCATATTGCGGTATATCTGAATCTCTATGAGGAACATCTTGATCATTACGGAAGCTTTGCGGCTTACGGCGATGCCAAGGCCAATATCTTCCGGCATCAGAAAGAAGGGGATCCTGTGATCCTGCATGAAGCGCTTCCGTATGTTTCCGAACGGCCGGACGCAATTCTGATCGGAAAGGATATCACAGCTGATGAATCGACACTTCATTTCAAAGATCAATCGATCGCAGTACCGAAGACCCGGCTGATCGGTGCCCATAACCGGCTGAATCTTGCGGTCGTATACGCCGTTGCGAAGCTGCTTGGCCTCAGTGACGAACAGTTTGGGCGCGGGGCAGAGTCATTTGTTCCGCTGCACCATCGTCTGGAGCCGATCGAAGGGAAAGACGGCATCACCTATGTCAATGACAGCATCTCTACGATCGGTCAGACCGCGATTGCCGCATTGAAAGCACTTCCGGAAACGGATGTCATTCTGATCGGCGGAATGGATCGTGGCATTGATTATGAAGAACTGGAAGATTATCTCTTTCAGGAGAAAGAACTGCATACCGTATTCATGTATGCCTCGGGAAAACGGGTATTGGAAGAACTGAAACAGAAGGGCATGGTTCATGATCACATGCATGAAGCTGAGGATCTGGAAGGTGCACTGAAAACTGCGAAGGCACTCTGCCGCAAAGGGCATATTGTGCTGCTTTCTCCGGCCGCTTCCAGTTATGACCATTTTAAAAACTTTGAACACCGCGGAGCCGTGTTTGAGGAGCTGGTGAAACAGTTATGAGCTATCGGATCATTGAAGCAGACGGTTCTTCCATCATGGAACGCTACTCCGTCGGCCGCCTCACCGCAAAGCTGCTTGCGGCTTCCGGTTTTAGTGAGGAACAGCTGCAGGATCTGTTCAACACTTCCGATCAGCTGACCAAAAGCAGATGCGAAGCCGTGGAACACTGCTGTGAGCGCATCATGAAAGCCAAGGCGGATGGGGAAAAGGTATTTGTGGCGGGGGACTATGATGCCGATGGCATCTGTTCCACCGCAATCATGAAGGATACGCTGGACAGGCTCGGGATCCAGAATGGCTATTACATACCGGACCGTTTTAAGGAAGGCTATGGGCTCTCGGCTGCTACCGTAAAGGCAGCCCATGAGAAAGGCTACCATCTGATCATTACCGTCGATAACGGCGTCAAATGCATGGAGGCGATTGAAACCGCCCACGCACTCGGCATGGAGATAATCGTCACCGATCATCATGAGATCGAAGAACCGGTGCCCTGTGATCTGCTCGTTCACCCTAGCGTCATGGAAGAACCATATCGTTATCTTTCCGGAGCCGGGGTGGTGCTGCAGATTTCATTGAATCTTTTGGGAGAGGTTCCCTCGCATATCGCACTGGCTGCGATCGCCCTGATCGGGGATGTCATGCCGCTGTGGAAGGAGAACAGACGCATCGTAAGGCGCGGCTGTCTACTGATCTCCCGCGGAGCCCTGCCGTCGGTGGAACCGCTTCTAAGAAAAGGATCTGAGATTAATGAGACGACGGTCGGATTTCAGATCGTACCGAAGCTCAACAGCGTCGGCCGGATGAATGACAGTTCCAACGTCAATAACCTTGTACCGTATCTGCTTTCCGTGAAACCGGATCACATCGCGGCGATCGGCACACAGCTCAACCGGGTCAATGATAAGCGTCGTCGTGTTTCAGATGAAACCGTAAAAAAAGCAGAACAGCTCCCGCATGAAGATCCGTTTCCGATCCTGTTTGAAGAAAGCTTCCAGGAAGGAATCGTCGGTCTTGCGGCCGGGAAATTATCCAGGCAGTGGCAGAAACCAGTTCTGGTATTTGCCCGCAGTGAATCTGTTTATAAGGGAAGCGGGCGCAGCGTACCGGGAATGAATCTGTTTGAGTTCCTGCGGGATTTTGAGGAACCCAGTGCCTTTGGGGGCCATGCGATGGCAGTCGGCATCTCGGTGCCGGAAGAAAAGTTTGCAGACTTCATCACGCACGTCAATGAAAAGATGGAACAGGTCCCGGTCGATCCGGAAGCGTTAAGCGATCCGGCGGTATTGATCAAAGAAGATGATCTGATCGCGGATATGGTAATGGAACTGGAAAGCCTGCGGCCGTTCCCGAAGGAGATGATCACAAAGACTGCGATCCGCTCCCCGCATCTGCTGTCGGTTCAGAATTATGACCGGGTGACCCGTTATCATTTTGACGGCTTTGACGGCGTCCTGTTTTCCGGCAGTGCACCTGCGTACGATATCATCGGATGTCTGATCGGAACTCCCGGTATCAACCGGTTCCGGGACCGGATCAGCGTACAGTTTGTAATCGATGCTTTTGAAGATACAAATTAAAAAAATGGTTCGGTTCTTTTGAAGAATGATATACTCAGTACATACAGTCGCTCTTTTAAAATAGATGCGAAAAACGGAGGATAAACCATGGCTATTGATTTGAAGGACTATGTTGCGACGATTCCGAACTATCCGATCGAAGGTGTGCTCTTTCGCGATGTCACGCCGATGATGGAAAATGGAGAATCATTTAAGGAAGCTATTTGTCAGCTGGCTGAGATCGGCCGTGAGTTAAAGGCAGATGTAATTGTCGGCCCGGAAAGCAGAGGATTTGTATTTGGTGCGCCAGTCGCAGTAGAGATGGGCGTCGGCTTTGTGCCGGTACGCAAGCCGGGCAAACTGCCGCGGGAAACAATCTCCTGCAAGTATTCCTTGGAATACGGAACCAACGAAGTCTTCATGCACAAAGACAGCATCAAGCCTGGTCAGAAAGTTCTGATCGTGGATGATCTGCTTGCGACCGGCGGTACGGCAAAGGCAGCCGCGAATCTGGTCGAGCAGCTCGGGGGAGTTGTTGCAGGCTTTGCGTTCATTATTGAGCTTGAAGGTCTCAACGGAAGAGAATTCCTGAAGGACTATGAAGTCCGTGCTCTTATGGAGCTGCCGGACAAATAAGGAATCAGACCGGAGAGAATTCTCTTCGGCTTTTTCAAACATAAAGGGGAAAGGGGGAAAAAACATGGCAGAGTATTTTAATGCCGGCGCAGAAGATGTGCTGACAGAAGCCAGAGAATACATTCACAGCCAGGATAGTCTTGACCTCATTTCCCGTGCCGCAAACTATGCGGCAGAGGCGCATGCGGGCCAGTTTCGCAGAAGCGGCGAACCGTATACGTCACATCTTTATAATGTTGCCTATATTTTAGCGACCCTGCGTGTCGGACCGAAAACGATCGCCGCAGGGCTTCTTCATGACGCGATCGAAGATACCGGAATCACCAAGGAAGAACTGGCCGGGATCTTTGATGAAGAAATTGCAGAGCTTGTGGAATCCGTCACCAAGATCGGTGCCCTGAAATTCAAGGGAAAGGATGATCCGGAATATCAGGCTGCCAATCACCGCAAGATCTTCATTGCGATGGCAAAGGATGTACGCGTCATTCTGATCAAGCTGGCCGACCGTCTGCACAATATGCGGACCCTGGAGTATCAGCCGGAATCCAGTCAGAAGCGCATAGCGGCAGAGACGCTTGATGTATATGCTCCGATCGCACACCGGCTTGGTATCAGTGCGATCAAGAACGAACTGGAAGATCTTTCGTTCTATTATCTGAACCGCAAGGAGTATTATCGGATCGCGCATCTGGTTGAAAACCGGAAACAGGAACGCGATGAATCGGTTCAGAAGATGATCCGCGAGATCTCGGATATGCTGCGGGAACATAACATTGAGTTCCGCATTTTCGGTCGATCCAAACATCTGTATTCGATCTACCACAAAATGGTGGTAAGAAATAAACGCTTTGAGGAGATTCTGGATCTGCTTGCGATCCGTATCATAACGAGAACCGAGCTGAACTGTTATGAGGCACTCGGCTATATTCATGCGAAATACAAACCGATCCCGGGACGCTTGAAAGACTATATTGCGATGCCGAAATCCAACATGTACCAGTCGCTTCATACGACCGTTGTCGGAGAAGAGGGAAAGATCTTTGAAGTACAGATCCGTACGGAAGAGATGGACGCGATCGCCGAACGGGGTGTCGCTGCCCACTGGCGCTATAAAGAGGGCGGACACTATGACGCAAGAGCGGAACAGAAGGAAATCGAAGACAAGCTTTCCTGGTTCCGTGATTTTGCCGTATTTACCAGTGACAGCGGTGATGAATCTGCCAGTGAATATATGGCGACACTGCAGCGGGATGTCTTTGAGGCAAACGTCTATGTCATGACCCCGAAAGGAAGAGTCATCGATCTGCCAAACGGTGCGACACCGATCGACTTTGCCTATCGGATCCATACCGATGTCGGCCATACCGCAGTCGGTGCGCTTGTCAATGACGCCATGGTTCCGCTCAATACGGAACTGCATACCGGGGATGTGGTAAGCATCCGTACGATGAAGGGAACCGGCCCTTCGGAAGACTGGCTGAAGTTCGTTAAGACGAATCAGGCCAAGAATAAGATCCGTGCCTGGTTCGCGCATAAGGAAAGCGAACAGAAGGAACAGATGGTCGAACACGGCGAAAAGGTTCTGACCGATGAACTGAAGAAGCGCGGCTTTGATCCGAAGACCTACATGGAAAAAAAGAAGATCGAGGCGATCCTGAAGGAATTCTCCTGCAAGGACTATACCGATCTCATGTACCGGCTTGCGGTCAAGACCGTCAACCCGACTGCTGTCTGTGAAAAGCTGACCAATCAGAAACGGGGCGTCAATGACAGCGAGGCACTGACGGAACTGCTTTCCAGAGAACCGTCCAGGAAACCGGTCATGACCAAAACCGGCATTGTCGTGCCGGGCATCGAGTCGATCAAGCTTTCGCTGGCACAGTGCTGTATGCCGGTTTACGGGGACAAGATCGTCGGTTATATCTCCAAGGGAGAAGGCGTCAAGGTGCACCGGCAGGAATGCGTCAATGTCGCCGGCCAGCAGGCCAGACTGATCGACTGTTACTGGGAAGAGGAAGACCGGGAACGGTTATATGAGAGTGATCTCGTCATCATCTCCGAGGACCGCAACTTTCTGCTTACGGATATCGTCAACTATGTATCCCAGGCAAGGGCACCGATGCTGAAAGTATCGGCCAATGTCAATCAGGCTGATCTTACAACAACGATCAAGCTGCGGATCCAGGTTCACAATCTGGAACAGCTGGATACCCTGATCGCCAACCTCCGCAAGGTGGAGGGTGTAATTACGGTCAAACGGGCATCGCATTAGCCGCTTGTTTTCAGGCAGGATGATGCTATAATGCGTATATTCGATGACGAAGAAATCGTCAGCCCGGATGCTTGAAAGAGACGGCGGACAGGTGAAAGCGCCGGCGGAAGGACTGATGAACGACACTTCTGAGAAGAATCTCTGAACCAGGAGTAGGAGATTCCGTATTCCGCGTTAAGGAGAATGAGCGCATGGCTGAACAGCCATGAACTGAGGTGGCACCACGCAATTCTGCGTCCTTGGATCAGGGCGCTTTTATTTTTATGGGAGGTAGTTTATGAATTATCAGACCCCGAGAGGAACCTATGACATCCTGCCGGAGGATTCCCTCAAGTGGCAGGAAACGGAACAGCTGATCCGGGAAGTCTGCCGGCTGTACCGGTACCAGGAAATCCGGACACCGGTCTTTGAAGACACGAAGGTATTCAAGCGGGAGAATGACTCCAGTGACATGGTCAACAAGGAAATGTATACCTTTGCGATGGGCGAAGAAAGCTATACGCTGCGTCCGGAAGGAACTGCGGGAGTGATCCGTGCCTTTGATCAGCACAAGCTATTCGGCAATCCGGATCTTCCGGCCCGGCTGTATTATCTGGGTCCGATGTTCCGGCATGAACGGCCGCAGAAGGGCCGTCAGCGGCAGTTCACGCAGTTCGGCGTAGAGTCAATCGGTGCCAAGTCACCGGAGATCGACGCAGAAGTGATCGCACTTGGAATTGACATTATCAAACGGATGGGAATCTCCTCGGTAAAGGTATGCATCAACACGCTGGGTGATGATGCTTCCCGTTCAGCCTACCGCAATGCATTGAAGGAATACTTCAGCCCGCATATCGATGAGCTGTGCGGGGACTGCCACCGCCGTCTGGAACAGAATCCGCTTCGAATCCTTGACTGCAAGGTCGATGCGGAGAATCCAATCCTGAAGGATGCGCCGCGTCTTTCCGATTACCTGAATGAAGAAAGCCGGGAGTATTTTGACCGGGTACTGAAGATGCTGGATGCGCTGGACATTGAATATGAAATCGATGACCGGCTTGTCCGGGGTCTGGATTACTACACGCACACCGTCTTTGAGGTCAAGAGCACACGGCCGGATTCCGGTGCACAGTCCACGATCTTTGCGGGCGGACGCTACGACCATCTCGTAGAATACTTCGGTGGACCCGAGCTTTCCGGCATGGGATTTGCGATCGGTCTGGAACGTCTGATCGCGCTTGCGGAAGAAGAAGGCTGGAAGCCTTCCCGCACTTCGGATGCCGAGGTTTACATCATGTCTGCCGGCAATGTCGGCACGGCTCCGCTCGAGATCGCACAGAAGCTGCGGCAGGACGGCATTATTGCGGATGTCAACCTGCTTGGCCGCTCGATGAAGGCACAGTTCAAGAGTGCGGATCGTTCCCAGGCACCGGTGATCATTATTGTCGGAGAGAGTGAACTGGCCGAAAACAAAGTGAATGTGAAAAACAAGAAGAATGATACCCAGGTCACGGTTGGCCTGGATCAGCTCAATGAAACAGTAAAGGGGATCTTAGCAGAATGAAACGCACACACAGCAATGGAACCCTGCGCCTCTGTGACGAAGGAAAAACCGTCACCCTGGTCGGATGGGTCGCAAAAAGAAGAAATTTCGGATCACTCGTATTTATTGATTTAAGGGACCGTTCCGGTATCTGTCAGATCGTATTTGACGAGACGATGGCGGAATCCGTAAAGGATGTCCGCAGTGAATACATCCTTCAGGTTACCGGTACCGTCGCTGCCCGTAAGGATCCGAACCCGAAGCTGCCGACCGGTGAGGTGGAAGTCATCGCTTCTGAAGTGACGGTCGTCAATACGGCGGAGACATCTCCGATTACGATCGCAGACGATTCGGACACCAGTGAGGATATCCGTCTCAAGTACCGGTACCTCGACCTCAGAAGAAAACCCCTTCAGGAGAATCTGATCCTGCGGCACAAGATCCAGATGATTGCCCGCCGCGTGCTGGATGAAGAGGGATTTGTTGAGGTTTCCACTCCGATCCTGGCAAGATCGACACCGGAAGGTGCTCGTGACTATCTGGTTCCTTCCCGAATCTACAACGGCCGTTTCTGGGCGCTGCCGCAGTCGCCGCAGATCTACAAGCAGCTGCTGATGATAGCGGGTATGGAGCGGTACTTCCAGATTGCCAGATGTTTCCGGGATGAAGACCTGCGCGCAGATCGTCAGCCGGAGTTTACGCAGATCGATATTGAAATGAGTTTTGTTGAGGAAGATGACGTCTTTGCGGTCGTTGAGAAGCTGATGCGAAGCATCTTCCTTGAATTAAAGAATATTGCGCTTCCGGAACACTTTACCCGTCTGCCCTGGGAGGAGTGCATGAAGCGGTATGGAACCGACAAGCCGGATCTTCGGTTTGGCAACGAAATTCACAATATTACCGGTCTGTTTGAACATACCGAATTTCAGGTGTTCCGTTCCGTAATGGATGCAGGGGGAGAAATCGATGCGCTGCACTTTTCAGCAATCGCGGATCAGTACAGCCGCAAGACACTGGACAAGCTGCAGGAGTTCCTGAAAGCAGGCTTCAAGGTCAAAGCGCTTGCTTATCTGAAAAAGGAAAACGGTGCGCTGACCGGTTCAATCGCCAAGCCGCTTTCCGATACAGAAAAAGCTGCCATCCAGCAGGAATTTGATATGCAGGACAATGACATTGTCTTTGTGATCGCAGACGCACCGGCCCGGGCAAGAAGTGCGATGGGTGCGCTGCGTGTGAAAGTGGCGCATGAGCAGAATCTCATTGATCATACCCGCAATGAATTCCTCTGGGTAACGGATTTTCCGATGTTTGAATACAGCGAGGAAGAAAATCGCTGGGTGGCGGCACACCATCCGTTCACCGCACCAAAGGAAGAAGATGTGGACAAGCTGTTTACCGATCCGGAACACTGCAGTTCGCGTGCATATGATCTTGTGCTGAACGGCTATGAACTGCTTTCCGGTTCGATTCGTATTCATGATCAGGATCTGCAGGAGAAGGTCTTTGAAGCAATTGGTCTCTCAATGGAACAGGCAAAGGAAAAGTTTGGGTTCTTCCTTGAGGCCTTCCGCTACGGAACACCTCCGCATGGTGGAGTCGGTATCGGACTGGAACGGCTTACGATGGTTCTTGCGGATACCGAAAACATCCGTGATGTCGTTGCGTTCCCGACAACCAACTCTTCTCTGGACCTGATGAGTGAAAGTCCGAACTATGTGGACGATTCTCAGCTCGATGTACTTGGCATCAAAGTAGAGGATAATAGAAAAGATCAGGAGTAAAGTCAAGTCTTGTTCCGCCTGGCAGTGACTGCTATATTAAGGGTGCCAGGAGGACCACATATTTTTCCAACACATTGATATAGGGAATTCTGACTGGACATCATGGAGTGAATGCCCGGTACGGCCGGGAATCCCGAAGATGGATAAGAATGCCCACCTCTACATAAGAGGGAACATATCAACCCTTCTGGCTGATGAAGCATCCATTAGCATCCCATATCTGACAGTGGGGTGCTTTTGTTTCAGAAGGGATTTTCCTTCTCTCTGCTAAGAGATAATTGATAAGCAAAATGATGAATACCGTAACTGTTGAACGGAAAGTTGGCGGATTTCCAATGATGTTTCCAATGATTGGAAGATAATATTTGCATCTGTTAACAATACTTATTATTATTTTTGTACTGTTTATTTAATTTTTTTGAGAGGATATCTATGGCCGGAAGACGAGTACAACGGGCGTTTACTCAGGAAGATAAGCGTAAACTGGCAATTATTATGATTGTAGTTGGCCTGGTTATGATACTGGGGGCTTTTTTCATTAAACAATGGGAAGACCGGCAGTATTCGACCGGAGGCGGTGAAAGCAATATTGCAATTGAGCTGGCAAATACAGAGGCCAGAACATATTACTATGAAGGGCAGGAATACACACAGCGCAAAGACGTTGAAACCTATTTGATTATGGGTATTGATAAAGATGGTCCGGTTCATCGGTCTTCGGATGCCAGAGAGGGTGGACAGGCAGACATGCTGCAGGTACTGATCATAGATCATGCCGCAAAAACGTGGCAGCTGCTGCCAATCGACCGAAACACCCTTGCAATGTTTGAAGTGCTCAATGCGGATGGCTCATCTGCCGGAACACAGTATATGCAGATATGTCTTGCCCATGCATTCAGTTACGGTCTTGAAGACGGCTGTACCAAAACAGCCAATGCGGTTACAGATATTTTGCTGAACCGGAAAATGGATGGCTACTATGCATTAAATATGGGTGGCATCTCAGAACTGAATGATCTGGTCGGAGGAGTACCGGTAACAGTCACAGAAGACTTCCTTGAAATCGATCCGAATCTTACGGTTGGGGAAACAATCACTATGACCGGTGTGGATGCTGAGAAGTTTGTACGGGCTCGAATGAACATGGAAGATGACCGGAATGAATTGCGTATGGCCCGGCAGGAAGTATATCTCAATTCTTTCATTCAGCAGTTCGACCGACTGAGTGAAGAAGAAATTCTTACAGTCTATGACAAGATAATGGACTACGCTGTAACCAATATGGGATCCGGCACATTTGCAAATCTTTCATCCGTCTGCAAGAGCTACACGAAGCTTGATTCAATCAAGATTGATGGCACTTCCCAGATTGAAAACGGATACGAGACATTCCGAATGGATGATGTCAGCCGGGTTGAAACCGCGTTGAAGCTTTTCTACAGCACGAGTGAGGAATAATCATATGGAAGATAAAAACTATACCAATAATGAAAGAGGTAACTCGGTATATCATTCGGACAACCGTAACAGCAGCTCTTATCAGACAACGGGTTACAATGATTTTGGTTATCAATATGAGGGTTACGGGAATGTACCGGAAAAACCCGTTTATGATAATTCCGAAAACGAAAAAATGAGAGATAAAAACAATACCTATACCGAAAGAGGTAACTCGGTATATCATTCGGACAACCGTAACAGCAGCTCTTATCAGACAACGGGTTACAATGATTTTGGTTATCAATATGAGGGTTACGGGAATGTACCGGAAAAAACCGTTTATGATTATTCCGAAAACGAAGAAAATGGAAATAAATACAATACCTATACCGAAAGAGCCAAGGCTGAATATCATTCCGATACTCGTAGCGATAATCATAACGGCAGATCTTATGAAAGCCCGGATTACAGAGATCATGATTCTCCACCTGAGTCTTATGAGAGTGCACCGGAAAAACCCGTTTATGATAATTCCGAAAACGAAAACCATGCACTGGTGAAATCAGATGCTCCATCCATGCCGGTTCAGACGATCGTGCAAAGGCCGGTTCCGTCCGGATCCGAGGATGAAATCGAAATTGATTTGGTAGAACTGTTTTATGTTCTCTGGGAACGTATCGGATCGATCCTGTTCTCTGCGTTTTTAGGAGCGGTTATTGCATTCTGCTATACTTATTTTCTTGTCACACCGCTTTATACCGCTACTGCAAAAATGTATATTCTTTCTTCTTCCAATAACTCCGTTGTCAATCTTTCGGATCTGCAGATTTCAAGCAGCCTGCGCAGCGACTACCAGGAGCTTCTGACCAGCAGGCCGGTAATCGAGAAAGTGATTGACAGCCTTGGTTTGAACTATTCTTATAAGGAACTGGCAGAGAAGGTGACTATTACCAACCCGAAAGACACACGTATTCTCAATGTTACGGTTACCACGCCGTCTGCACAGCTTTCTGCAGACATCGCCAATCAGCTGGTATGGCAGGGACAGCAGGATCTTCCACAGATTATGAAAAGTGAAGAACCAAGTATTTTTGAGGATGCAATCGTACCTGCCACAAAAAGCAGTCCCAGCTTTGTGAAGAATACATTGATCGGAGCACTGCTGGCAGCGATGATTTACTGCGCATTTATAATATTCCGGTTTATTACCAATGATACGATCGTTACACCGGATGATATTTATAAAGCGTTTGGGGTTCAGCCGCTTGCGACCATCCCGGAAGGAAAGATACCCGGTTTTGGAGATAATTTAAAAGAAGAAAAAAGCAAACAAAGCAAGCCACGATCTAAAAACAAAGGAAATACCACCAGGAATACAAAAAAGGAAGCGAAAGGGAAAAAGAGATGAAGACACTTTATATTAACAATATTCCGGAACTTCCTTATTACGTGACAGAAGCACTGAATCAGCTGCGGATATCACTTGGTTTTTCCGGAGAGAATGTGAAGACGATCATGATCACATCCAGTACTCCGAATGAAGGCAAATCCTTTATTACCATGGAACTGTGGAAAATGATGGCGGAAGCAGGAAATCGCGTATTAGTCATTGATGCAGACATGCGAAATTCAGAAATGAAATCACAGTGGGGTTTTGAGTTGAAATCGGGTGATTGCGGTCTGGTACATGTTCTTTCTGGAAGAGCGAAAATCAAAAATGTTGTATATGAAACAAATATCGAAAATGCTTACATTATTCCAGTCGAAGTACTGATTCCAAATCCGATCAATCTTCTCGAAGGAAACCATTTTCGCGAGCTGATGCAGATCTGCCGAAAAGAATTTGATTATGTGCTGATCGATACACCGCCGATTGGGATGGTAGCAGATGCGTTAACGATTGGCCCTAAGACGGACGGCTGTCTGCTGGTGATCCGCAGTGCGGTTACTCCGAAGCGGGCAGTTGAAAACTCGTTCAATCTTCTGGAACGTTCTGGTGTTCCTCTGCTTGGCATGGTATTGAACCGTGCAGATATGGCGAGAAAGGGAAATTACTATTACAACCAGTATTACAATTATGGTGAATATGATGGTAAGCGTTAGTTTTTCAGAAAACATTCCTGGATTTACCAAAAAAGTCACGCAATTAGAAAAAAAAGCATTGCCAAAAAGATACATTTCGTGGAAAATGTAGCTAGAAACCTAAGTGGAGGGGGATTTTTATATGAAACGTTTTATCAGTTTTATAACAGCTGTTTTGCTTGTTGCCGCACCGATTACAGTTTTTGCCGGAGAAAGTCCGACTGGAACAAAGAATGGCGGTGGATATGACGGATGTGCAACCGATAATATTTCTCTTGCGGCCAAAGGCTGCCGTGCCTATGTAAACGGGCAGTGGGTTACTTCTCTTGGTAACGGCAATATTGTTACCGATGCCGGAAATGTATTCGACGCAAATGGAAACTTCCTGTATAACGTAAACGGCGGAGGAACTGCCACAACTACAAGTGTTGCTTCTCAGACAACGTTCCGGTTCACACGTGCCGATGATTCAAAAACCTTTGAAGACTGCAACGGCGTTTATGTAGATGATGTCTGGGTAGATCCGGTAAATTATGATAAGACAAAGGGAAGCGTCATTATCACGCTCAAACAGGCATTCCTCAATACACTTTCCGCCGGCCAGCATAAGCTCACAGTTACCTTCACAAATTCGGAAGCACAGACTACCTACTTTACAATCACAAAGCAGGGACGCAGCAGTGTTCCGAATACAGGCGAAAGCAGCAAAACCGCATATTATATAATGCTCGGCGGTGCACTGATTGTCATTGCAGGCACAGGTTATATTCTTTATACAAACAAACACTAAGCAAGATTTTGTTTGCTGAGAAGAGGCTGGGTGATCAGCCTCTTTTTCTTCTGAAAAAGAGACGACATGAAACTGTTTCGACGTACAACCAAGAAGATATTGAAACATAAAGACCAGAACGTGCTGATCGGAGATTATGACCCAAGTGTACACAGTTTCCGCAAGGTCTCTCTTTTAAATGCGGCGCACCTTCCGATCGGTGTGCGTTTTTCTGGTAATAATGTGGATCTTGAATCCCTGAACAGCTGGCTGATCGCAAGGGGAATTCCAAATTACCGTGTGGATCTCGACCGGTTGATCAAACGGCTTGAGATCGAAGATGAACTGGAACTGCTGGAAGAAGAAAACGCGCTTTCGGTTTCGGATAATTACTGGCTGAGCGACCAAGACCGCAATGAAACCTATGAAGAAACCAATTTTTTTGCCCGATCGTTTGATATGAATGGGTTTGGTGCAGCAATGTTTCGAACCAACCGTTTCACTCCAAAGGAAACGGCCAGACATACACCGAATAACACACTGTGCGGGTATCACCGTAAGGCATGGATGAAACGGGAAGATCAGCTGTACCTGTATAAGGGCAGCACCGGGTTTCATCAGCAGGAATGCATCAATGAATGGATCGCTTCTGTGATTGCGGAACAGCTTGGACTTTACGTTGTTCCCTATGAAGTAACTGTTTATGAAAATCAGCTCGTAAGTGTCTGTCAGAACTTTTTAAGCCCGGATCTGGATCTTGTGTGCGCAAGGGATGCGATGCGTTCGGCCGGGAAGAATCAAAAAGAATCTTATGAACTGCTTGTACAGGTTATGAAAGAACATGGGATATCCGACGCAGAAAACAGTCTGGATGAGCTGCTTCTGTTGGATTATCTGATGATGAATACCGATCGGCATTCACAGAATCTCGGTATTCTGACGGATGCCAATACGAATCAGTGGATTGCAATGGCTCCGATCTTTGATACCGGTACTGCGCTTGGGTGCTTTGTAAAAACCTCTAACCTGGAACAATGTGAAGACAAAAAGAAAGCGCGTTTTCTTAAACAAAGACATTTCGTGTTTGAAGAACTTCTGGAAATAATTGGTGATCTCAGCCGGTTTGACCTGTCTGTGCTTGACGGGATTGAACAGACGCTTGCGGATAAACTGTTCCTGTACCGGGCATTGACCGGTATTTCCAATGAACGGATCGAAGCATTGTGCCGTCTTCTGCGGCGAAGAATCGATCGGGTTAAATATTTTCAGACGAAACAGAAATAGCGATCGATGATTACCGATACAGACCGTTCAGAAGTATTCATTCCGTTTTATCCTTGAAACTGGCATTACAGCAACACCAATAACAATGGAGGTTTTCAATTATGAAGTGTAAGAAATGGATATGCATCATGCTTGCGGCAGCTCTGCTTGCAGGATGCGGCGCAAAAGCACCGCAGTCCGCAGATACGGCAAGCGGAGAGTCCCATTCCCTGAATGAGACTGCGGCCGTAAAAGAAACATCGGTCAAGATTGAACAGACGGATGCACAGAAGCTTTCTGCCACGTTAACCCAGCAGGATTACGGCGGACTCTTTACGATTTCGATTCCGCAGGGATGGGAAGTAACGGTTGGAGGCGATGAGATCTATACGTGGATCCGTGCCTATGACCCGGACCGGCCGGATCTGCAGGTATTTACCGCTCTTCGTTCCGGCTTCTTTCTGAAGAACCAGCAGGCAAAGCAGTTCTATGAAAACTACTATGCACTTTCCGGCTATCAGCAGCTGTATGGTGCACAGGCCGCATTTATCGTTCTTGAACCGGCAACGCTTGAAACGTTCTATCAGAAGTTCATGGATTACTGTGCCTATCTGGCAGAGTGGGAGCCGACCTTTACCGGGTTTGAATATCCCCAGATCAGTGATTTCGAAGTGATTGAATCGATGGACGTTCAGAATGAACTGTCTTCCATCGCTCTGGACAACAAAATGATCCACGGAACATACATGAACACCTTGTCGAGAGAAAAGGCGGAAGGGATGTTCTCCGGTACGGTTGTCGATCTGATCAAGATGATGGATCCGGGCTATGACTGCGGTTATGACACAATCTACAGCCTGACCGCGATGACAGCGCCGTATGGTCTTCTGGATGAGTATTCCGCACTCTTACAGACGATCCTTTCTTCCGTTCAGTACTCGGATCAGTTTGTACAGCGGGTCATGACGGCCCAGCAGATCACCATGGAGAATGCCAGAGCGATCAGTCAGATGACGGCGGAAACCAGCAACATCATCATGGACGGATGGAATTCCAGACAGAAATCCTACGATATCATGTCGCAGGAATACTCCGATGCCACACTGGGCTATGACCGTTATCTGGATACCGAGACCAATGAAGTTTACAAAGCGGAACTCGGAGCGATGGACGGCTATGACGGGACACGGTACCAGAAGATCGACCAGGGATCTTCGTATTATACGGAACCGATTGCCGGATATATTGTCAAATAGCGAAATTCGAATACGGGACGCAGACAGGATGGGCAGCTTGCTCATCCTTTAAAAATCCTCGAACGGAGATTCCGTACGGGGATGAAATGGATGTCTGACTGCTCAGCGGCGGGAAGCTTTGCGCTTCCTGCGTCTTCTGCGCTTTGCCCGGCGGATATGGATGCGGATCCTTGCGGCCAGAACAAACAGGACAAAGACAGCCAGAATGCAGAGCACCCAGAACAGGAACCGGTGACTGGCATGGAATGCGGCAGCGGCATTATAGGCATGCATCAGACGGCTGTAGCGGAAGCTCTCCGGTGCGCTCAGTCGTGTTTCATAGATAAGTTTCCCATTGGCCGTTACCTGCAGGGAACCGATATCGTCGCCTTCCTGAATCGGTGCGGTGAGTTCATCCGGAACATCGGTCACAACCTCGATCACCGCATCCTTTGGAAGATCCATGGTACGGGTTTCCGGCACAACAGCATCAAACGCTGCGTTTCTGGAAGAGTCGATCACCGCAACGTTCTTCAGAACGGTTCCTTCCGAGAGATACGTCTGCCGCTCATAATTGTCATTGAACCAGTTATAGACGGTTGTGGCATCCATGATATGGCCGTAGTCCCAGGAATGCCCGCTGATCAGCACCAGGTGCATTCCGCCGAATTCCGCATGAGAGGCCAGACATCTTCCGGCCGGATTGGTAAAGCCGGTTTTGCCGCCGAGGTAGCCGGGGATGGAGAAGGTATCCGGACCGTCATTGATTAATGGCCAGCTGGTGGAATTGAGGACAAGACCGTCCGGAGCGGAAGCGATCGGAGAACTGGTATATGTCCGGCTTGCGAGTATTTCCCGGAACTGTCCGGACTGCAGTGCATATTCCATGAGAACTGCCAGGTCGTTTGGACTTGAGACATGACTGTCATTGTGCAGACCGGTCGGATTGGTGAAGTGGGTGGAGGTCATGCCGAGTTCTTCCGCTTTCCGGTTCATCGCATCGACAAACGCGGATACGCTGCCGGAAATCCGGACGGCCAGGGCATTGACCGCATCGGCGCCGCTTGGCAGCAGCACCCCGTACAGCAGGTCGCGCACCGTCGGCTCATCCCCGGGGTAAAAGCCGGCGACCGAGGCATTTTCTTCGACCAGTCCTGCCCACATGTCTTCCGTGATCCGTATCCGCTCCTCTAAATCCGAGAGGGATTCGATTGCGAGCACAGCCGTCATGATCTTGGTCAGCGAAGCCGGATACATGGAATCTTCCCCGCGCATTGACCAGAGAACCTGTCCGTTGTCGATGTCAATGAGATAGATATAGTCACTGGTGACGGAAGGGGGATTGTCTTCTTCATATCCGTACTCTTCGGCCAGGGGAACAATTCCATAACCCAGCAGAAGAACGATCACTGTAAAAATACGCTTAAAAATACTCATGGGGGAATTATACAGGCACTGGCTCGTTGAATTCAACGAACGGATTGACTATAATGGCGTCATCAGTAAAAAAGATAGGGAGTAAAAAATATGACACAGTTCTGGTCGTCCCTGCTCTGGTTTGTTCTCGGCGGAGCAGTCGGTGCGCTTCTTGGCTTCTATTTCACCAAGCGAGCTTTCGAGAAACAGCTGAAGGAGAATCCTCCGATCACAGAAAAGCAGATTCGTGCGATGTTCATGCAGATGGGCAGAAAACCGAGCGAAGCTCAGATCAAAGCCGTCATGAAATCCATGGGGCAGGGCTGATTGCCGATCGAACGATCAAAACCAGGCAGACCGATCCGTACCGGAACGACCGCCTGGTTTTTATCTGGCTGAAGCAGTCTGCAGCACAAATCCGGCGGAATCCGGTGCTTTCGGACGTCCGGTCATCCGATGAATCCGGAAATTGATGATAAAACCGCTTACATTTGTTTTATAATATAGGCCGTAGAAATACAGGAGGACATATGAGTCAAGAGAAAAAGGTTTTCCAGGCAATGGATGGAAACACCGCTACCGCGCATTCTGCGTATGCGTTCACAGAAGTAGCAGGCATCTATCCGATTACTCCGTCATCCCCGATGGCAGAGAATGTCGACGCATGGGCAACTGCAGGCCGCACCAACGTGTTCGGTGACAAGGTCAAAGTTGTCGAAATGCAGGCAGAAGGCGGCGCAGCCGGCGCTGTCCATGGTGCATTGCAGGGCGGTGCACTTGCGGCTACCTTTACCGCATCTCAGGGATTGCTGCTGATGATCCCGAACCTTTACAAGCTGAAGGGCGAACTGCTGCCGGGTGTTGTACACGTTGCAGCGCGTTCTCTGGCGACACACACACTTTCCATCTTCGGTGACCATCAGGACGTTTATGCATGCCGTCAGACCGGCATCGTCATGATGTGCTCCCACAGTGTTCAGGACTGTATGGATCTCGCAGGTGCTGCTCACCTGATCGCGATCGACGGTTCCGTACCTGTCATGCACTTCTTCGATGGTTTCCGTACATCGCATGAAATCGACAAGATCGAAGTCATGGATTATGACTTCCTCAAGAGCCTGCTTCCGATGGAGAAGCTCGAAGCATTCCGTGAAAAGGCACTGAACCCGCACGGAAACGCAATTACCCGCGGCGGCTCACAGAATGATGACATCTACTTCCAGGCATCCGAAGCTCAGAATGAGCACTATGCAAAGGTTCCTGAAATCGCTGCGAAGTACTTCAAGGCGATCTCTGACCACACCGGAAGAAACTATGCTCCGTTTACCTATGTCGGTGCTCCGGATGCAGAGCGCATCATCATCGCTATGGGTTCTGTCACAGACACCGTTCAGGAAACCATCAACACACTGGTTGCACGCGGCGAAAAGGTCGGTCTGATCAAGGTTTATCTGTACCGTCCGTTCTCCGAGAAGTATCTGGAAGCTGTTCTGCCGGCATCCGTCAAGAAGATCGCAGTTCTTGACCGTGCAAAAGAGCAGGGCGCAAGAGAACCGCTGTTCCTTGATGTCTGCTATGCACTCCGCAAGCACAAGGATCTCGTCATTACAGGCGGCCGTTACGGTCTCTCCTCCAAGGATACCAACCCGTCTCACATCAATGCCGTATTTGAAGAACTCAAGAAGGATGATCCGAAGGAAGAGTTCACAATCGGTATCGAAGACGATGTAACCAACCTTTCCCTCGCTCCGGTTGACATCAAGGTCGACGCGGACTATACAAGCTGCCTGTTCTACGGTCTTGGTTCCGACGGTACGGTCGGCGCCAACAAGAGCACCGTTAAAATCATCGGCAACAACACCGATCTCTATTCCCAGGCTTACTTCGCATATGACTCCAAGAAGGCCGGCGGCGTCACACGCAGCCACCTCCGTTTCGGCAAGAGCCCGATTCACAGCCCGTACTATATCGACAAGGCTGACTTCATTTCCTGCTCACTCGAGAGCTACTGCTTCAAGTTCGATATGGTCCGCAACCTCAAAGAGGGCGGGACATTCCTGCTGAACACGACATTTGCGGCAGAAGACATTGACAAGCACCTGCCGAACAGAATGCTTGCAGGACTGGCGAACAAGAAAGCGAAGTTCTATATCATTAACGCCAACAAGCTCGCGGCAGAATGTCACATGGGCCGTCATACCAACACGATCCTGCAGTCTGCGTTCTTCAAGCTGAACCCGCAGATCATGCCGTTCGAGAAGTCCCTCGAACTCATGAAGGACAGTGCTCGTCATACTTACGAGCGCAAGGGTGAAGACGTTGTCAACGCCAACATCGCAGCGATCGATGCCGGTTCCACAGGTCTCGTTGAAGTGGAAGTCAAGCCGGAATGGGCTGACCTCACTTATGACAAGAGCCTCATCACCAAGACCGGTGATGAATACTTCGACAACAACCTGCAGAGAATCAACGCTCTGGAAGGTTATGACATGCCGGTTTCCAGCTTCCTGAAGTATGGTGTTCTCGATGGATCCATTCCTGAGAACGTCTCCTTCCGTGAGAAGAGAAACATCGCTGCTCAGGTTCCTGCATGGGACAGCACGAAGTGCGTTGAATGCGGCAAGTGCGCATTCGCGTGCCCGCACGCAACCATCCGTCCGTTCCTGATGACACCGGAAGAAGCTGCCAACGCATGTGCAATCGCAGCGAAGGAAGGTGCAGAATGGTCCACTAAGGAACCGACCGCAGCTTACAAGGGCGCCAAGGAAGCAGGTCTTACATACCGCATCCAGGTTTCTCCGATGAACTGCGTCGGCTGCGGCGTATGTATCACCGTCTGCCCGGCAAAGGCACTTTCTGCGGCAGAAATCAACACCCAGCTTGCACAGGAACCGGTTGCGGATTACCTGTACAAGGAAACCGAATACAAGCCTCAGTATGGCAACCCGGCTACCGAAGCAGGTGTCTCTCTCATGATGCCGTACTTCGAGGTCAGCGGATGCTGCCCGGGCTGTGGTGAAGCTCCGTACTATCGTCTGACTTCCCAGCTATTCGGCAAGGATATGCTCGTTGCCAACGCTACCGGATGTACGATGATCTACTGCTCGTCCACACCGTCCACACCATTCGTTACCGACAAAGACAACAATGGTGTCGCATGGGCAAACTCCCTGTTTGAAGACAACGCAGAGTTCGGCTTCGGTATGGCAATCGCTCAGACCTTCAAGTCTGCCAAGATCCTCAAGGTCATGGAAGACAATATGGACAAGGTTGAGCCGGAACTGAAGGCAGACTTCCAGGCTTATCTCGATGCGAAGGATGACCGTGATGCACAGCGTGCAATCAAGGACAAACTCGTCAAGGATCTGAAGGATTCCAAGGTTGAGGATGTCAAGGTTCTCCTTGAGATGGAACGTGATCTCGTCGGCAAGTCCGTATGGATCGTCGGCGGTGACGGATGGGCATACGATATCGGCTACGGCGGACTCGATCATGTCATGGCCAACAACCTGAACGTCAACGTTCTCGTACTCGACACCGAGGTTTACTCCAATACCGGCGGTCAGTCTTCCAAGTCCTCGCAGGCAGCTTCCATTGCGAAGTTCGCAGCCGGCGGTAAGGTTCTTGCAAAGAAGGATCTCGGCCAGATCGTTATGGAATACGGTCACTGCTATGTTGCATCCGTATCCATGGGCGCAAACCAGATGCAGACCATCAAGGCTCTGAAAGAAGCAGAAAGCTACAACGGACCTTCGATCGTCATCGCATACTGCCCGTGCGCTGAGCAGGGTATCAAGGGCGGCCTCGTAAAGGCACCGCTCGTACAGAAGGCAGCGGTTGAATGTGGCTATGTCACACTGTACCGCTATGACCCGCGTCTTGAAAAACCGCTCCAGATCGACTCCAAGGAGCCGAACTGGGATAAGTTCCATGACTTCCTCATGAACGAGGCTCGTTACTTCAACCTGCCGAAGCTCAAGGGTCAGGAAGCTGCGGAAGAAGCATTTGCCAAGACTCTGTCGGATGCCAAGACCCGCTACACCAAGCTCGTCAACAAGGCAAAGATCCAGGAAGGCTGAGCTTCAAACGTTCACACTCTGATGTAAGAGTGCGGAAATGAATCAACAATCGGCACAGGCTGCAGAAGCCTGTGCTGATTTTTTTTATCAGTTCCGGCTCCTTTAATACACTGACAAACCGTAACGAAAGAGGATGAAATGCCGAACGATTCTTTATAATGGGTATGAACCGAAAGGAGGAAGGAACGATGCTGTATCTGAAGGAAGCCGGTACCGGAGACCGAGAAGGGGAATGGCGTTTTCTTTGTTCGGTTCCGGAAAATGATCATGGCCTGATGAACCGCTGGCACGGGATCAGCCAGAACGAATACGAAAATGAAGTGCTGGCGGTTCTGATCCGTTATGCAAAGGGCATCGGCCTTCCGGAAGGCCATGTGCCGGAAACGTATTATTTTCTCTATGACGGAGATACGATTGTCGGATTATTCAAGATCCGTCACTGCCTGAATGAAGCGCTCCGTAACGGAGCCGGTCATATCGGCTATTACATCGCTCCCTCATACCGCGGGAAAGGCTTTGCGAGTGAAGGCCTGCATCTGGCACTTCTCGAAGCGGGAAAACTGGCTGCGGAAGATGAGATTCTGCTTCGTACCGGGAATGACAACCGCGCATCGCTTCGGGTCATGTTAAAGAACCATGGGCAGATCCGAAAGCAGGATGAAGAAAATGTCTATGTGGCATTCCCGAATCCGGGCAAAGCAGTACGCGATGATTATGAAATTCAAAAACTCGAGAGAGATACCTGGAAGGGAACGATGCTTCCGGTCGACTATACGTCTGCGGAATACTATGACATTTCCGTGAACCGTACCGGTTCCGGATTTCAGATCCCGATTGAAAAGAAACCGTTTGAACATGTCTTTACCCATCGGTCAGAAGACGGGGAATACCCGGACCGGCTTTATGAAGACTGGTGGGAAGGGGCTGAAGCGTATGGAATCGTTGAAAACGGAGAACTGCTCGGCGCAGTCGAGTTATGCCCCGAGGAGTGGTCGAACCGTCTTCTGGTCACAGAACTGTTTGTTCATGAGAAACTGCGGGGCAGGGGATACGGTCACCGCCTGATCAGCCTTGCCAAGGATCTGACCGTGGAACGGAACTACCGGGTACTCATGCTGGAGACACAGTCCAGCAATGTCAATGCGGTCGATTTTTATCTCCATGAAGGATTTACCCTGATCGGGTTTGACAGCTGCTGTTATACAAATAAGGATCTGGAACGGAAGGAAGTCCGCTTCAATATGGGCTGGTTCCCACCGGCACCGTAAGCTTCGGATCCTTTTTCTGCCAATTATTTCTGGTTGGACGGGAAGGAATGGCGCTACAATAAGAACGATGAAAGTACTGCTGTATTTTGAAAGTGAAAGTCTGATCCAGACATCCGGAATCGGACGTGCATTTGAGCACCAGAAGGCCGCACTTGCCTCACAGGGCATCGCATATACGACCGATCCGTGGGATGAGGATTATGACATTCTGCATATCAATACCTGCGGGATCAACAGTGAATCGATCATTGCCCATGCGAAAAAACTCGGCAAGAAAGTGATCTATCATGCCCACAGTACGGAAGAGGACTTCCGCAACAGTTTTATCTTTTCCAATCTGCTGTCACCGCTGGTAAAACGGACCCTGATCAATCTCTATTCCCAGGGAGACGCGATCATTACACCGACCCCGTATTCCAAAAGTCTGATCCGCGGCTATGGCATTGACCGGCCGATCTACGCGATCTCCAATGGAATCGATCTGTCGCTGTATGAGGCGGATGAGGAAAAAGTTCTGGCGTTTCGAAGATACTTCAATATTCAGCCTCAGGACCATATCGTTCTTGGGGTCGGACTGCCGTTTGAACGGAAGGGCATCCTTGATTTTGTGAAAGTTGCGGAACAGCTGCCGGGTTACAAATTCATCTGGTTCGGCGAGATCGCCTCGTTTGCGGTTCCGGCCAAGATCAATGATGTGATCCTTCACCACCCCATGAACTGCCAGTTCCCGGGTTATGTCAAAGGACCTATCATTCAGGGCGCTTACCGGGATGCCGATGTCTTCTTTTTCCCGTCCTATGAAGAGACCGAAGGGATTGTCGTACTGGAAGCACTGGCTTCGGAGCAGCAGGTCGTAGTACGGGATATCGGGGTCTTTGACCCGTGGCTCAGAAACGGAGAATCCTGCTATAAAGGAACGAATAATGAGGAATTTACAACGCTCATCCGGGACTGTGTCGAGCATCGTCTTCCCAATACCGGGAAAGCGGGCTTTAAAGTCGCAGAACGGCGTTCTATCGAGATTATCGGAAAGCAGCTGAAACGGGTTTATGAAGCCGTGCTGAACGATGAAATACTGAGTGATGAAGCGCTTGAGTCCTGTTGAGCAGGACGCATGCGCAAGAGTATAATTAGTACGTTATGAAAACGCTCCGGAAGCTTTTTTCGAACTACTTGTTTAATATTGCGCTGATCATCGGACTCTCGGCGCTTGTGGTATACCTTACGATCAAAGACAACCCGACAGAAATCTTTGAACAGCTGCGGACAGCAGACCGGCTGTGGTTCCTTGGCATCGTTGTTTCCGTGATCATGATCCGCGTGTTTTCGGGCATGGCCATAACACATGAATGCAATCTGACGCATCCGGAATACACCCTGCGGCAGGGAATCGAGAATGCGTTTGTCGGCGGTTTTTTTAATGAGATCACCCCGAGTGCCAGCGGCGGGCAGTTTGCCCAGGTATATATCTTCCGCAAACAGGGCATACCGGTAACGGAAGCGGCAGGCGTACTCTGGATGAACTTCATCATCTATCAGACGACGATGGTCGCCTCGGTATTTATTCTCATTCTGCTGAAGTTCCATACGTTCTATTCCCGGTACTCCCAGTTCTTCGTGATCGTGCTGTTCGGGTTTGCGGTCAACGCCGTTGTAATTGTTTCGCTCTGGGCGCTGGCGAAATTCCCCCGTCTTCATACCTGGATCTCCACCCGGGGCATTGAGATCGGCGCAAAGCTCCATCTCGTAAAGGACCGGGAAAAGACACTGGCAAATCTTGAGGCACAGCTGAAGCGGTTCCAGAAGGAGATTACGATCCTTTCGGAAAACAAGGGCATGGTCTTTCGGGTCGCACTGATTCATTTCCTGCGCCTGCTGGTCTATTACAGTATTCCGTTTCTCTGTGCAAAAGCACTGCGGATCCCGTGTCCGATTGAGAAACTGCTTGATGTGATCACGCTGTCCTCGTTTGTCTCCATGGTCAACGCGTTTATCCCGCTGCCCGGCGCAAGCGGAGGAACCGAAGCGACCTTTGTCATGATGTTCAGCACGATTTTCGGAATGAATGATGTCCGTCCGATCATGCTGATGTGGCGGTTCATGACGTATTATTTCGATATGATGATTGGCGGCATTGTCTTCCTGATTGCGAAGAACCGCAGGGATGTTGTCAGTGATTAACCAGTAGAGGTAAAACATGCGAATCGGTTTGTTTACAGATACCTTTCCGCCCGATCTCAACGGGGTGGCAAATTCTACCTATATCTTATTTACCGAGCTCAAGCAGCACGGCCATGATGTTTTTGCTGTCTGCACGCGTTCCGGCACTGGCTGGGCGCAGTGGAATGAGGAACATGATGTACTGCGCTTAGCAGGGATGAAGTTCCGTCATCTTTACGGATACGCCGTTACAACGCCATGGCATGTCAATGCGCTCAATGAGATCCGGGCACTGAATCTCGATGTAATCCATGTGCAGACCGAATTCGGTGTCGGCATCTTTGCACGGATCTGTTCGAAAAACCTCGGCATTCCGCTGGTAAGTACTTATCACACTTCTTATGAGGACTATACGCATTATGTGAATATCCTGAAGTCGGACCGGGTGGATGAACGCATGAAATCCGCCGTTGCCTGGTTCTCCAGGTTTATGTCGGATACCTGCGTGGAAGTCATCGCCCCCAGCAAAAAGACCAAAGAGCTCCTGGAAAGTTATCATGTGAGCACGGAGATCAATGTTGTTCCGACCGGTCTCAATCTTTCCATGTTTGATCCGGCAAAGCAGCCGGAAGGAAAAACGGCTGAGATCCGCCGCGAATTTGGCTTTACGGAGAACGAACGGCTTGTGATCTATCTCGGGCGGCTGGCAGAGGAAAAATCGCTGGATCTTGTGATCGAGGGATTTGAACGGGCTGCGGTGAAAGGCTGTCATCTGAACCTGTTGATCGTCGGCGGCGGTCCGGATCTTGAACGGCTGAAGAAGATCGTCCGTTCGAAACAGCTTTCAAATGTGACCCTTGCAGGACCAAGGGATTCTGCTCAGGTACCGGATTACTACCGCGCAGCGGATTTCTTTGTCAGTGCATCGCTGTCCGAGACGCAGGGCATGACCTTTGTTGAGGCAATGGCAGCGGGTCTGCCGCTGCTTGCCCGTAAGGATTCCGTGCTGGAGGATCTTCTGATCGACGGAAAAACCGGATGGTACTTTACCGATGCGGAGGATCTTTCCGAAAAACTGCTGAAGCTGGAAGCGATGGATGAAAACGAGCTGCAGGCCATGAAGGATGCGGCACTGGAACAGGTCCGTCCGCTGAGCAGTGAAGTCTTTTATGAGCGTGCACTTGAGGTCTACCGGAAGGCGATCGAGATCTATCAGAACATGCTGACGGTCGAGGATGTACAGGTCAAGGATGATATCGTTCAGGTGTACCTGCAGGACATGCAGGGAAGGAGTCGTGAGGATGTGCGGGTCGTGATGACGCTGGATGATTATTATAACGACGGCATCCGCAAAGGCTCCCGTCTTTCTGCTGAGCGGATCCGGGCCATTCAGAAGAAACAGGAGGGCGTGCAGGCCTGGAGGTCGATTCTCAGACGGATCGCCGTCAAGGACCGCACCCGCAAGGAAGTATATGACTGGCTGACGAAGAAGACTTCCTGTGATATCGAAACAATCAATTCCATCGTCGCAAAACTGGAAGAGAAGGGTTATGTCGATGATGAGCGGTACTGTACGGAAGTGCTTTCCAATATGCGGAATGCCCTGTATGGTGAGGAGCGGATGATCCGCACCCTGCGCAAAAAAGGCATCTCCATGGAGATGATCCAGGAGAAGCTGGCAACCGAACCGGTCGAAGAAATCGAACAGGCCAGGAAGTATGCGAAAAAGGCCGCTTCTTCCATTACCGATACGAGCATCCGGATGAAGAAGCGGAAGCTGAAGAACAAGCTCATGACCAACGGCTTCAGCTCGGAAGCTGCTCAGGAAGTGGCGGACACCTTCGACTGGGAACATAATTCCGAAAAGGAACTGGAAAATCTGCGGCGATGTGCACAGAAGGCCAGAAAACGCTATGAAAAGAAATATACCGGCACCAAGCTGCGCAATACGGTTTACCGTTACTGCAGTGCGCAGGGGTACCAGCCGGAAGATATCTATGTGATACTGGATGAATTGGAGTGGCAGAATGACTAAGATCAGAGAGTTTAAGGAAAAGCAGCGTCTGACACAGAACCTGCTTGTAAAAAGTGTTGTAAAAGGGGTGACACAGAAGGGATCGCCGTATCTCAGTCTGGTACTGCAGGATAATACCGGAACGATCGACGGAAAGCTCTGGGACGCTTCGGAAGCGGATATGGAAGCCGCAAAGCCGGGCCATGTCGAACTGCTTTCCTTTGAAGTGCTGGACTACAACAATGCCCTGCAGCTGCGAGTGCATTCCATAAAGGATATTGATCAGGAACCGATCGATCTCAGTAAGTATGTCATGAGTTCTCCGGTCGAGATTGAACAGCTGAAGGAACGCATCCGCGGCTATATCCAGTCGATCCGGAATGAGAATCTGAAAAAGCTGGTGACCGGTATGTTCCAGAGGGTCGGCCGGACCTTCTTTGACTATCCCGCGGCTTCCCGCATCCATCACAACTATCTCGGCGGCCTTGCCGAGCATACGATGGGGATGGCGAATCTGGCCGATTACATTGCCGGTGCCTATCCGTATCTCAACCGTGATCTGCTGATCTCCGGCGTGCTGGTACATGATATGGGCAAGATCGCAGAGCTTGGCGGGCTCGTATCCAATGAATATACGCTCGAAGGAAAGCTGATCGGACATATTTCCATCGGTCATGGCTGGCTGATGGAAACGGCAGAATCGCTTGGTCTTTCCGATGCACAGGAAACGCTGCTGCTGCGGCATATGCTGCTGTCACACCATGGAAAGAATGAATTCGGTTCGCCGGTGCTGCCGCAGATCCCAGAAGCAGAGGCACTGTACCTGATCGACTATATGGATTCCCGTATGGTTGCCTTACGGTCTGCGCTGGAAACCGTCAAGCCGGGACAGTGGTCCCAGAAGATGTTTGCGTTTGAGAACCGGCAGTTCTACAAGGCGGAAAAGTAACGTATGGATATCAGACTTTCAATCGTTCAGAAACTTCACGGCATACTGGCAAAAGCCGGCCGCGGCGGTTCGCTGCCCGGGGAACTGGCACTGCGGATGGATCCGAAGTTTCTGGAAAAATTCAAACTGCCACAGGATGTCGTACTGGTAACCGGCACCAACGGCAAGACAACCACCTCCAATCTGGTGGCAGAAGCCCTGCGTGCCAATGGCCTGACTGTTCTGAACAATCACCGCGGGGACAATCTGAATGTCGGCATTGCGACCACACTGGCTGCCGGATCGGATCCGGAATACAGCATAACGGCCCAGGCACTTGTGCTGGAAGTGGATGAGCTGACCCTTTACCGTCAGTTCAAAACGCTGAAGCCGACAGCACTGGTCGTGACCAATTTCTTCCGGGACCAGCTGGATCGGGCCGGGGAAATGGAGACGATCATCCGCAAGCTGATGGAAGTGACCGAGGACTTTGAAGGTCACCTGATCCTCAACGGCGATGACCCCAATGTCATCCGTCTTGCGGATACGGCAAAGAAGGCAAAGGTTCATTTCTTTTCCGTTCGGGAAACGATCAAATCGGTGAACATTTCGGATGAGGCAGGGGAAGGCAAGTTCTGCCCGCGGTGCGGACGTCCGCTTGCCTATGACTATTATCAGTATTCCCATATCGGACGGTTCCACTGCAGGTTTGACCACTTCGGAGAGATCCGTCCGGATCTTACCGTTACGTCCGTGGATTTTGACCACGGTACCTTTCAGGCAGCCGGAAAGACCTACCATTCCTTCGTCAATTCCATTTACGGCGTATACAACTGCGCAGCGGTGCTTTGTCTTGTACGGGCGATGGGACTGAAGATGGAACCCTGTGATGACGTATTTTCAAATTATGAGCTGAAGGAAGGAAGAGACGAGGTATTCGAGCTCAGCCGTCCCTGTACGATCAATCTGGTCAAGAATCCGACCGGCGCCAATGAGGTAATGAAATATATCATTGCCCAGCCGGGGGAAAAGAATATCTGTATTTTCCTGAATGACAATGATCAGGATGGTCATGATGTTTCCTGGATCTGGGATGCGCATTTTGAGCGGCTGAATGATCCTTTGGTGAAAACGATCGTCTGCTCGGGACTGAGAGCATATGATATGGCGCTCCGCCTGAAATATGAAGGGCTGGAAGATCGGATCAAGGTAATTGAATCCGCGCAGGAGGCTATTGCCTGGCTGGATGAAGCGAAGCTGGAGAGCCATGTGATTTCGACGTATACCGCACTGCACTCCACAAGAGCGGTACTTGCAAAGCGTGTAAAAAGGAGAAGACGGAAATGGATGTGAAGATTCTCTGGATGTATCACGACCTGATGGATCTCTATGGAGACAAGGGCAATATACAGGTACTGAAAACACGCTGTGAAAAACGCGGCATCGATGTGCAGGTGGATACCTGCGGCATCGGCCAGAAACAGGATATCAATTCCTATGATATTTTCTTTCTCGGCGGCGGTGCGGACCGGGAACAGAATCTGATCTTTGAAGATCTTCTCGGCAGAAGGGATGCGATCGAGAAGGCCATGAAGAACGGCACTGCATTTCTTCTGATCTGCGGCGGGTACCAGATGTTTGGAAAGTACTACCGGGACCAGGACGGAAAAACCGTGAACGGGCTTTCCTTCTTTGATTACTATACCGAGGCCAAAGACCGGGACCACCGCTGTATCGGCAATATTGCGATCGATGTGGAGATGGACGGGGAAACGTTCCGGGTGGTTGGTTTTGAAAACCACGGCGGTCAGACCAGGAATGTCAGCACGCCGTTTGGCCGGGTGATCAAAGGCCACGGCAATGAGTTTCAGGGACAGTTCGAAGGGTTCCTGAACGATCAGGTCGCCGCAACGTATATGCATGGTCCGTTGCTGCCGAAGAATCCGATGATCGCGGATCTGATCCTGAAGCGCGGTCTGAAGAAACGGTTCGGCACGGTTGAACTGGAACCGCTGGATGATTTTCTGGAAACCCGGGCCAGAGAGATCATGCTGAAACGGCTGGGCGCGGAACTGCCTGTGGCTGCTCCTTCTTCTGAAAACTGAAAAACAATCTTTTCCAGACAGACTCAATCTGAATGGAGAAGATTGTTTTTTTCTGACTGCGACTTCTTTCAAATACTCAGCCCTTGAGCTGGGCCAGCACTTCACCAAGATCGACTTCTTCCGATTTCTGGAATTCGATGTGAAGGGCGTCGCTGCTGCCATAACGGGGGATCACATGGACGTGAAGATGATTGACCGACTGGCCGGCAGCTTCCCCGCAGTTGTTCAGGACATTGAGACCGACACATCCGGTCTTTTCCTTCAGCAGGGCGGCGACTTTCTTTGCGGAACAGAATACCTGCTGCACGGTCGTTTCATCTGCGTCGAGAATGTTGTCAAAATGCTGTTTTGGCATGACAATCGTATGACCGCGAGTGACCTGGGAAATGTCAAGAATGGCAAGGGTATTCTCGTCTTCGTATACGACGGAAGACGGAATTTTGTGATCGATGATATCGCAGAAAATACACATAGTGTGGTTACCTCCATTCGTATTATAACGCGAAAAAAACACCGTCTCCTGTGAAACGGTGTTCGGTGTAGTTATTCTGCTGCGGGGGCAGTTGCTTCCGGAGAAGCAGTTGCAGAAACATTTGCCTTGCTGTCCTGAATCAGAATTTCCGGATGATTGCTCTTGAGCTGATTGTACACATCGATGTCATATACATGGAAGTTGTACTTGCGGAAGAAGTAATCGGTTGCCGCATTGGTGACGGTACTGATTCCGCCAAGGGCAGTGACTGCCTCGTCCTTGAAGTCGGCAGTGTTTTTGGAAACGATCTTGACAACGTAGAATGTGGCGCCATCTGAAGAAGGAACTTCGACCCAGCCGTCATCGACCGATCCGCTGCGCAGTACCGTCAGTACCGCGGAGTCATAAGTCATGGAACTGTTGACCAGGATTTCCGGTTCGCCTTTGCTTGCGGAGTTGTTGGAGGCCGCAGCTTCTTCCGCTGTGGCACTGCCGTCCTTCAATGCACTGATTGCTTTGGAAGCGTCATCCTGACTGGAGAAGGAGAGAACGATGACCTGAATCGGTTCATAGGTGCTGACCAGTTCGTCAAAGTGCTCGTTGATGTAAATCTCCGGCAGCTTTTCTGCCTGCATGGAAGGGAGGATGACGGTATTTACATAATCATCTTCCGTAAGACCCGAGGACTTGAGATAATCCGTAAACTGATCTCCATACATCATGGAGTAGAGTTCCAGCGTATTCTTTGCACTGTCCTTCATTTCATCGGTCAGTTCAACTTCCTGCTCTGCGATAAAAGTCTGTGCTTTGCTGTAGACGGTATCACCTCCTGCAGAGGATACCAGCATCTGATAAATATCATTTTTCGAAAACGTCTGATTTCCGACCGTCATGACGGTTTCGGAGCCATTGGCCAGTTTTGCGCTTGCGTCGCTGCATCCGGCCAGAAGGATCAGCGCACATGCGCCTGCAAGTATATTCTTCATCTTCATGGTCTGTTACTCCTCAATGCCAAGCGTTGTTTTCAGCTTGCCTTCCTGTTCCGCATCCGCGAAGGTAACCCCCAGTTCCTGTCCTTTTTCCCAGAGTGCCCGGTCTGCCAGTGTGGTGTCATAGGAACTCAGCAGGGAAGAATAGACATCGGATGTCGTAATCTCGGTCTCTTCCGGAATGCTGTTCTGCTCACGGAAGACCTTAAGCAGGGTTTCCGACGTTGAAGCGTTGTTCATGATCCGGAAATAGCCGAAGCTGCTGGAATAGACCCAGTCAGATACTTCGCCTTCCTTCAGCGCAAGTGCCGCATTCAGGAAGCTGCTGTCCAGTGTCGTAGTATTGGCATCGACCGTACCGAGAATACCGCCGGAAGAAGCAGTAGAAGTATCCTCCGAGAATTCCTGTGCGACTTCCGCGAAGGTCTTGCCTTCCGCAAATGCCGCATCGACAGCGTCCATTCGCTTCTGTTCGTTTTCCGTCGGAGTTCCTTCACCGGAATCCCCGTTTTCAAACTTCACAAGCAGATAGGAGATGTTGCGGATCTTCAGATCATCGAAGTGCGCATCTGCGTAATCTGCCGTAATCTTCAGTTCTTTGTAATAGTTGATCAGATAGTTCTCAAGATCATCATAGCCTTTGTAGCCAAGAGCCTTCAGCTGGGAATCCAGCATCTCCTTGTAATTGGAAGGATAACTGGAAGCGTAGTTGGAAATGACGGAGCTTGCCTGAGCTTTCGCATCTTCCTTCATCTTGTCGGTTGTTTCAGCACTCTGTTCCGTAACCGCCTTGACAAAGGACTGATACAGCACGGAAGTGCCGCTGCCTTCATAAAGCTCGTCATAGAATTCCTCGGCGGTGACATCCTTGTCACCGATGGAATACACCACATCTTGTCCATTACTGGTTTTTCCCTTGAGCTTGCCTTTGTTGGTATCGTAGATGTAATAGACCGATACTGCCGCAAATACGACAACAAGCAGGCTGACAAACCAGTTCTTTTTAATAAAACTGCTCATAATTCCTCCTTGAAAAACGCTTCCTTATTATAGGACCGGGAAAAGCAGTTTGCAATTTTTTAAGAGCTTCTGAATCTGAATTTTATCTGAACTTTTTCACAGGAATCCAAGATCGTCAAATGAGACGGTTTTACCATGCTGTGCTATAATCCGATAGGAATAAAAGGATACAACCGCTATGAAAACACTCGAAATCAAAAATCTTCATGTCGATGTAGAAGGAAAAAACATACTGAAAGGCGTGGACCTTACCGTACAGGAAGGTGAGGTACATGCATTGATGGGGCCAAACGGCAACGGCAAATCGACTCTGCTGGCTGCCATTATGGGGCACCCGAAATATATCGTGACGGAAGGATCGATCACCTGGGATGGAAAAAATGTACTGGAGATGAGCGTGGATGAGCGCTCCAAGGCCGGTCTGTTTCTTGCGATGCAGTACCCGCAGGAGATCCCGGGCGTCACCAACAGCGATTTTCTGAGAGCTGCGATGAATGTCCGGCGGGAAAACCCGGTACCTCTGTTTACGTTTATCAAAGCCATGGAAAAGACAATCAAGGATCTGGAAATGAAGGAAGATCTTGCCCACCGGTTCCTGAACGAAGGCTTTTCTGGCGGTGAAAAGAAGCGCAATGAAATCGTACAGATGGAACTGCTGAAACCGGATATTGCAATGCTGGATGAGCTGGATTCCGGTCTGGATGTCGATGCCCTGCATATCGTTGCCCGTGCCATCAACAACATGCGTAACGAATATCCTTTGAGCCTGATTGTCGTTTCGCACTATGAGCGGTTCTATGAACTGATTGAGCCGCAGTTTGTTCATGTGATGGTGGACGGCCGGATCGTTGTGGAAGGCGATGCGGCGCTTGCCAAAAAGATCGATGAAGAGGGATACGACTGGATCTATAAGGAATATGATATCAAGCCGGCCAGTGCAGCGGCTCCCGCAAAACGTGCCCCGAGCCTTGGTACCTGTGCGGTATCGGAGAAAGCGAAGGCTTCCAAATGAGAGATATCCGGGTAAATGAGGATATCCTGCTGCACGAAGGATTCGAGGAATACGTGATCGACAGTATCCGTGACCTTGACCTTTCCATCCGTTTTACACCGAATGCGCAGGCACTGTTCCGCATCCGCAATGCCAAATCCCTGCGGATCCGGGGATATGCAGAGGATGGCTGTGAATCAACCATACTGTTCTGGAATGAATGTCAGGCTCCGCTGAAGGCAGATGAGACCTATGAGGTCAATGAAGGTGCCCACATCGTAATTGCCTATGGGGAATGTGCGGGTACGGAAACCGAGCGCAGCACCTATGTGGCACTGCGCAAACCCTACGCGCATGCGGAGGTGGTTTCGGCATCTTTAGTGTCTTCACCGCTGAATTACCGCATGAATGTTGTTCACTTCGCACCGCATACGCTTGGGGAGATCCGGAACTTTGCGGTCGTTCTGAGAACCGGAAAACTGATGATCGATGCGATCGGAAAGATCGTCAAAGGGGCATATGCCTCAAAAAGCCATCAGACCAGCCGGGCACTGAGCTTTGAGGAAGGACAGCGTTCCACGATCCTTCCGGAACTTCTGATTGATGAAAACGATGTTGAGGCAAGCCATGCCATGTCGATCGGCCGCGTGGATGATGAGCAGCTTTACTATATGATGAGCCGGGGCCTTACCCTGCAGCAGTGTACAGCGCTGCTTTCGGCGGGCTATCTTCTTCCGGTAGCGGATGTAATCGAAGACCCGCAGGTTCAGAGTCTGCTTCGGGCGGAGCTGGAAAGGAAGCTGAGCGAGCTATGATCGATGTACAGACCATCCGTCAGGATTTTCCAATGCTGAAAAACAATCCGGATCTGATCTATTTTGATAATGGCGCTACGACACTGAAGCCGCAGTGTGTGATCGATGCGGTGACGTCGTTCTATACGCATCACACGTCCAATGTACACCGGGGAGATTATGCAATCGCGGCCCAAAATGATGCTCTGTATGACGGAGCGCGGGAGTCGTTCGCAAAACTGCTGAACTGCGGCGCAAAGGAAATCGTCTTTACACACAATGCCAGTGCTTCCATGAACCAGGTCGCCTATGGCCTTGCCCATGGCTTTCTGAAGAAGGGTGATGTGATCCTGACGACCGAGGCAGAACATGCCAGCGATCTGCTTCCCTGGTACCGCCTGAAGGAAGAATACGGCATTGAGATCCGTTACCTGCCGATGGACGCACAGGCAAATCTGGATCTGGAAGCCGCAAAGCAGTGCTTTACCCCGGAAGTAAAGGCGGTCGCTGCGGCAATGGTGACCAATGTGCTCGGCAGTATTCTTCCGATCCGGGAACTGACAGCGCTTGCCCATGAAAATGGTGCGCTGATGATCGTCGACGGTGCCCAGGCAGTGCCGCATATGAAGGTGGATGTACAGGAGATCGGAATGGATTTTCTGGTATTTTCTGCGCATAAAATGTGCGGACCGGACGGTGTCGGGATCCTGTATGGAAAATATGATCTGCTCGAACGGATGGAGCCGGTATTTATGGGCGGGGATATGAACGCCCGGTTCCAGAAAGCAGGCACCTATGAGCTGAAGCATGCCCCAGGCAAGTTTGAAGCCGGGACACCGAATATCGAAGGCGTGATCGGAGCTGCGGCAGGATGTGAGTACCTGATGAAGATCGGGCTCGACAATATCCATGCCTATGAAAAGCAGCTGCGCGCTTATTTTCTCGAACAGATGTCAAAACTGGATAATATCGTGATCTATAATCCGGACAATGAATACGGCCCGATTACCTTCAACGCAGAAGGCGTATTCTCGCAGGATGCGGCAGGCTATCTTGCCTCGAGAAATATTGCGGTACGGTCCGGCAATCACTGTGCCAAGGTGCTTCATGAGATCCTCGGCACGGACAGTACGATCCGGGCATCGTTCTATTTTTACAACACCATTGAAGAAGTCGACCGGTTTGTAAGTGCGGCAGCGGATATTACGCTGGAAAACGCCATCGGCATATTCTTTTAGGAGTCAGAATTATGAGTGAATTGGAAACCATGCTGGAAGATCCGCAGGTACTGCGGGAGCTGATCATGGATCATTACAAGTATCCCCATAACCACAGTCTTACGGAGGATATGAAATACCGGAAGGTGCATATGTCCAGTGACAGCTGCATCGATGATATTACCGTGCAGTCGGATATCGAAAACGGCGTCATCAAAGACATCCGTTTTGACGGTGTCGCCTGTACGATTTCAACTGCCAGCACTTCGATTATGAGCGATCTGCTGAAAGGCAAAACGATCGAAGAAGCCAAGGCAATCGTGGATCAGTATATGAACATGATCGACGGGAAGGAGTATGATCCTTCCGTGCTTGAAGAGGCAGTCGCCATGAAGAATGTGTACAAGCAGGCCAACCGGATCAAATGTGCAACCATCGGCTGGAAGGCGATCCGGCAGATGATCGAAGAAAGTGAGGCAGAACATGAGTGAATCAAACAACAATGAAGTATTTGCCTCACAGGATGATTACCGCTATGGATTTGCGGATAAGGACATCAGTATCTTCGATACCGGGAAAGGTCTGAATGAAGAGGTCGTCCGTACCATCAGCAAAATCAAAAAAGAACCGGAGTGGATGACGGAATTCCGGGTGAAGTCCTTTCACCAGTTTGAGGCGATGCCGATGCCGGAATGGGGACCGGATCTCTCCGAGATCGATTTTCAGGATTTCACCTATTACAAGCGGGTTTCCCAGGAAGCGGAAAAAAGCTGGGATGATGTGCCGGAAGAAGTAAAAAATACCTTTCAGAAGCTCGGCATCCCGGAAGCGGAACAGAAGTATCTGGCCGGAGTAACGACCCAGTATGAATCCGAAGCGGTCTATCACAACATGCTCGAGGAAGTGCAGTCCAAAGGCGTGATCTTTCTCGACATTGACAGCGGTCTTCGGGAATACCCGGAGATCTTCCGGAAGTATTTCGCAACGATCGTACCGGCTGCGGACAATAAGCTGGCAGCACTGAATTCTGCGGTCTGGTCTGGCGGAAGTTTTATCTATGTGCCGCCCGGCGTTAAGCTGGAGAAGCCTCTGCAGTCGTATTTCCGCATCAATTCCGAGTCCATGGGACAGTTTGAGCGTTCCATCATCATTGTGGATGACGGCGCAGAGTGTTCCTATGTAGAAGGATGCACGGCCCCGCAGTATTCCAAGGATTCCATGCATGCGGCGGTTGTTGAAGTCTTTGTCGGAAAGAATGCGAAATGCCGTTATTCCAGTGTCCAGAACTGGAGCGGCAATATTCTGAACCTTGTTACAAAGCGTGCAAAGGTGGAAGAACACGGTGTCATGGAGTGGGTGGACGGAAACATCGGATCCCGGATCTCCATGAAGTATCCTGCCTGCATTCTGGCAGGGGAATACGCCCACGGCATGTGCATCTCAATTGCGGTCGGTTCCAGAAACCAGTTCCAGGATACCGGTGCCAAGATGATCCATCTTGCGCCCCATACCAGCAGTACGATCGTTTCCAAGTCGGTCTCCCGCAACGGCGGTGTGACGAACTTCCGGGACTGGATCCGGTTCACTCCGAAGGCAGACTGGTCCCGTTCCAAGATCGAATGCGATACGCTGATCCTCGATGACCGTTCCCGTTCGGATACGATTCCGCTGAATATCAATGAAAACAACACTTCCACGATCGAGCATGAAGCGAAGGTTTCCAAGATTTCGGAAGAAGAGCTGTTCTATCTCATGAGCAGGGGCTTATCGGAATCGCAGGCTACCGAAATGATCGTCATGGGCTTCCTGGAGCCGTTTACCAGAGAACTCCCGATGGAATATGCGGTCGAGCTCAACCAGCTGCTCAAGCTTGATATGAGCGGATCAATCGGCTGATGGAAAAAGAACGCGCACGCAGAGAAGGGCTGGCCCGCAGGGCAGCCCTTTCCGCAGAAACCCGAAGACGCTATGATGCGTCCCTGCTCCGGCAGATGAAGAACTGTGCGGAAGGTGCCGGTCTCATCGGCTGTTATGTTTCCATGCGGGAGGAACCGGATACCCGTGCCTTTCTTTCCTGGTGCTTTGAGACGGGGAAAGCGGTCTCTGTTCCGAAGGTGGAAGGGAATACGCTGCAGTTTTACCGGATCCATTCATTTGCGGATTTGGCACCGGGCTGTTTCGGGGTGGAAGAACCGGTCCATGGAGAACCCGTTGATCATTCAGCGATCGACCGGATGTTTGTGCCGCTGTCTTCGTTTGACCGCCGCAGTCACCGCACCGGATACGGGAAAGGGTATTATGATTCCGTTCTGCTTCCATCCATGAAAACGATCGGGATTGCCTATCCCGAACAGTATGTGGAACGGATCGATACGGACCCATGGGATGTTCCGCTGGATATTATTCTTCTTCCTGATTAACACCTTCTTAAAAAGGTGTATAATCAGAAACACGGAGGCTTAGCTCAGCTGGGAGAGCGCACCCTTCACAGGGGTGATGTCGCAGGTTCGAGTCCTGTAGCCTCCACTTTTTTCTTGCAATCAGTACCCTGATTGCTTATAGTAGGAGTACCGGCAGGGTATCCTGCGTCAGGTCAACAAATGGATGTGCGACTGTACAGTTAAGCGTGATGTAAGCACGCCGGCCTCCAATTGGGGAACGGGCAACCGTTTCTTTTATTTTTGTGCCGGAATGATCTCGATCACATCCGCGATCCTGGCGATCCTCCCGAGTGCTTCCTGAAACGTCTCACAGCGGATCAGATACCGCCGCAGTGTGCCGGCAAGAATATCGGCGGACTGCACATCATAATTCTCTTTGGAGTCACGATAGCGGATGCGTACGGTCAGTTCGCCTTTGATGATGGGCGGAAAGAATACATTGTTGTGGTGCATGCCTTCATGGAGTTCCTTGCGGATAGATTCCTGAAAGCTGTAGATGCCGTCAGAACTGCGGTTTTCATTGTCGATGTTCAGGGTCAGGCATACATCATCCCAGGCAGAAAAGATTTCTCTGCGCATCATTTCCCGGACAACCGATTTGATGACGATCTTCACGGAGTAATCCAGAAAGCGGCGTTTGGACCGCTTGTTTCGGAAATTGACGTGCGTCAGATTCTGTTTGTCTGCGATCACGATAAAGCACAGTTTCCTGCGGATGAAGTTGATCAGCTGACGGCGGTGCTGCGGTTTGATCCGGCAGCTTTTGATTTCCGGACAGACTCCGTCACATTCCAAAGCCGGTTTGTCACAGTACCGGCAGCGGATGGAAGAAACGATGTGGCCGTATCTGGCCATAAAGGAAGAACGTTCCCGGCTGCTCAGAAAGACTAAGCCGGCATAGACGGAATACGGATACGGATCATCGATTTTTCCGGAATCATCGATGGCACAGTACAGATCGATATACTTCATATTGGAATGTTCCTCCCATCTATCTGTTAGTGCGGACGGATGACAATTCCCCGAAATCTCTCTTTTCTTTGCGAAAATGTGAATTATGATTAATACCGCAGGGGATTTGACGGAATGAAGAAATCACTGATTCAGTTTATTAAATTCAACCTGGTATCCGCCTCCGTAACGATCGTACAGCTGCTGCTGGTGAACGTGTTCTTCTGGCTCATGAAAGACTGGAAGGCCCCGCTGCCAGGACTGCTCAGCGCTGTTTTTAACGAGGCGGCGGTCGGGGCCGGCAATGCCAACTGGGGTTATGTGCTTCCTTTTTTTCTGTCGAACGTGCTGGCAAATCTGTACGGGTTCTTTGTGAACCGGAAGGTGACCTTCCATTCCGATGCGCCCAAACGCAATGCAGTGGTGTTTCTTATCGTTCTGTGCATTCTGATCCTGGTATCCACCTGGATCCAGGGAAGCCTGGTTCATGTCATCACGGAACGGTTCCCTGCCGGTACAAAACTGGCACCGACGCTTGCCGCACTTGCGGCAGGAACCATCCAGTTTCTGATTCTGTTTCCATTGGAAAAATATGTACTTTTGAAAGAGAGAGAACGTTGAAATATGCCGAAAGTAAGTGTGATTGTTCCGGTCTATAATGCCGAGAAGGTTATTGAACGATGCGTGAACAGTATTCTGAACCAGGAATTCCGGGATCTGGAACTGATTCTGATCGATGACGGTTCCAAAGACCGCACTGCAGAAATACTGGATTCCTATGCCGCAGCCGATGAACGGGTAAGAGTGATTCATAAGCCGAATTCCGGAGTCAGTTCTACCCGCAACCTGGGAATCGATGAGGCAAAGGGAACGTTTCTGCAGTTTCTGGATGCGGATGACTGGATCACGGAAGACGCAACCAAAATGCTGGTGCGCACCGCCGAGGAAAAGGATGCCGATCTTGTGGTGGGAGAGTTTTACCGTGTTGTCGGAGACAATCTTTCCCGCAAGGGAAGTATCCCTGCAGACCGGGTGCTGACCCGGAAAGAATACGCGGAATACATGAAGCAGTCTCCGGCGGATTACTATTACGGCGTCCTTTGGAACAAGCTTTACCGCAAGTCGATCCTGGATCAGTATGCGGTCCGGCTGGATGCCAAAGTCAGCTTTTGTGAGGACTTTATCTTCAATCTGGAATACATTCTTCACTGCAGCCGCATCGCACCGCTGCTCCTTCCGGTTTATTATTATGTCAAAACGGATGGGTCTCTCGTTGCGCAGAATATGAACCTTGAGAAACTGCTTGCGATGAAGACCAGCGTTTATCAGTACTACGATGATTTTTTCCGCAATGTGCTGGATGAAGAGACTTACCGAAGGGAACGGGTGGATATCGCTTCGTTTTTGATCCGTGCCGCATCCGATGAGTTTACGCTTCCGATGGTACCCGGTACCAAAAAGGTAGAAGAGCTCTCTGTTGAAGTGAAGCCGCTGAAAGGGGAAATCATTCCAAACGTATACCGCTACAGCAAAATGCTGTATGGGCAGTATCTCGAAAATGCCGGCATGCTCAATGATCTTTCCCGCAGTGATGTGATCGTGTTCCTCGCCGTAGACGCCCTGAAGAAAACGCGGTCGATCCATGAAATTTCCCTGCTGACCGGTCTTCCGGAACCGGCAGTGCTCACTTCTCTGCAGGTGCTTCTGAGAAAAGGGTTTATCCGTCTGGACTGGAACCCGCTGTCCGCTTCCGTGCGTACGGAAGGAGCGGCCGGACTGATTCATGATATTGAGAATGCCGGAAATGATCTGAGGGATGTATGGCTCGAAGGGATGAGTGAAGAGGAACGGCGTGTATTAAACAACATGCTTGAAAAGGTCCTTAAGAGACTGGAAAAAAGGCTTGGAGTAGAAGATGACAGAAATCACAGCTGAAAAACAGGCACGAATGTTTGCCGGAGAAGACAACTGGACGACCGTAGCCGCAGAAGAAGCGGGCATCCGTTCGGTTCGGATGAGCGACGGTCCCAATGGTCTGCGGATTGAAAAGGAGAACAAACTCGGTTTTCCGATGTCGCATCCTGCGACGCTGTATCCGACAGCCTCTCTTTCTGCCTGCTCGTTTGACCGGGACCTTCAGTATGAACTGGGCGAGCATCTGGGCAGGGAAAGCATCGAAAACGGTGTGCAGGTACTGTTGGGCCCGGGCGTGAACCACAAGCGCAGTCCGCTCTGCGGCAGAAACTTTGAGTATTACAGTGAAGATCCGTATCTTTCCGGAGAACTGGCTGCCGCCTATGTCAAAGGCGTACAGGATCAGGGCGTGGGAACGTCTCTGAAGCACTATGCCGGCAATTCCCGGGAATACGGCAGGATGATTCAGAACAGCATCATCGATGAACGTGCCCTGCATGAGATCTATCTGGCCCAGTTTGAACGGGTCGTCCGGAAGAGTCAGCCCTGGACGATCATGGCTGCCTACAACCGGCTCAACGGGAAGTACTGCTGTGAAAACAGGGAACTGCTCGATCTTGCCCGCGAGAAATGGGGCTTTGACGGTCTTTACGTATCGGACTGGGGCGCAGTGCCGGATCCGGCGGAATGTCTCAAAGCCGGACTGAATCTTGAGATGCCGGGCGGGGATCACGGAAGTGATGCGCGGATTCTGAAGGCGCTGAAGGAAGGCTCCGTTACGAGCGAAATGCTGAATGAAAACACACGTCGGCAGAAACAGCTGGCTGACCGTGTCTCTTCCCCGAAACAGTATGAAGATGTGCCGGACCGGCTTGCCTTTGCGGAAAGGGCTGCCGCAGAAAGCGCAGTGCTGCTGAAAAACAACGGCGTACTGCCGTTAAAAAGAGGTGAGTCGGTCGCTCTGATCGGTCCGTTTGCGAAGGAACCGCGGATCCAGGGGACCGGCAGTTCCAAGGTCAACGCATCGGAAGCAGACTGTCTGTATGATGTGATGAAGGAAGAACGGATCGTCTTTTCCTATGCGCAGGGCTTTACGCTGTCTCCCGAAACCGTGGATGAAACGCTGGAGGAACAGGCCCTGCAGATGGCAGAACACTGTTCGAAGGTAATTGTGATCGCAGGCCTTCCGGAAGGGGATGAAGCGGAAGGCTATGACCGGAAACACATGCGTCTGCCGGAAAACCAGAATCATCTGATCCGTGCGCTCCAGCAGGTCAACCGAAACATCATCGTGATCCTGCAGTGCGGGGCTCCGGTCGAACTGCCGTGGAAAAACAATGTTCCGGGGATCCTGTGCATGTATCTTGCCGGCTGCCGCAGCGGCAGGGCCGCGCTGGATCTTCTGACGGGAACGGTCAGCCCGTGCGGAAAACTCGCAGAGACCTGGCCGCAGCATCTGGAAGATACGCCGTGCTTCAGCACGTTCCGCGATCATTTCCTGCAGGTACAGTACCGGGAATCCATATTTACCGGTTACCGGTATTACAGTACCGCCGGAATAAAGCCGGCTTATCCGTTTGGCTATGGCCTCTCCTATACCAGCTTTGCCTACCGGAACCTGAAGAAAGAAATTCTGGAAGATACGGTGAAGATTTCGCTGGAGGTGACCAATACCGGAACGGTTTCCGGCAAGGAAGTCGTACAGCTCTATATCGGAAAACAGGACAGCCGGATCGGCCGTCCGCTGCAGGAACTCAAAGGATTTGAAAAGATCTTCCTGGAACCCGGTGAAACCAAAGCAGTAACGTTCACGCTTGAGGGACGAAGCTTTGCGTATTACGATACCGCCGCCAGAGACTGGCTGGTGGAAGAAGGAACCTACGAAATCCGGATCGGTGCTTCCAGCGAAGATATCCGGCTGGAGACAACAGTGTTCCGAAACGGGACAGCGGAACCATACAGTTCCATAACCCCGGACTACCTGGCCGGCGCGAAAGAAGGATTTACCCAGGAAGCTTTTGAGAGCGTTCTTGGACATCCGGTGGAAGAGGCGAAGGTCCAGCGGCCATTTACCGTCAATACTTCGCTCACGGAGCTTCAGGAGGTCGGTCTGGGCAGACTGCTCAAAGGAGGCATTGATCTGATCCGCTCAAAGCTGGATCTTCCGGGTGTAACGGATGAAATGATCATGGAAGGGCCGGCACGCATGGCACTGATGGCATCGGACCGGGTCACGTGGAAGACGGTCGATACGATCGTGGATTTCTTTAACGGGAAAGCAACGATATTCCAGGTACTGAAAAACATCAAAAAGAAATCATGACAAAAAACGGGATCTCTCACAGCGGGCTGCGAATGAGAGATCCCTATTAAATATAATCATTTTCCGAGTTCTTCTGCCCGCCGGATGCAGGCGTCATCGGCTTTGCGGATCAGGTCTTCAAATCCGCCGTCTTTGAGAACCTGGATCGCCTCGATCGTGGTTCCGCCTTTGGAACAGACTTCATCGACAAACTGTCCCACCGGTTTGTCCGGATTGTTCTTCAGGATGATGCCGCTTCCGATCATCGTCTGTACGAGCAGATCTCTTGCGGCCTGTTCATCAATGCCGCGCCGCTTCGCATCATCCAGCAGGCATTCAATCAGGTAATAGAAGTAAGCAGGTGTACTGCCGTTGACCGCGATGATATCGCACATGTGCGCTTCGGTGATCTCGTAAGCACAGCCCATTGCGGAAAACAGTTCCATTGCCATCCGGAAATCCTCTTGCGGACAGGCTTCATTATGACAGAGGGCCGTCGCTCCGCTCTGGTACTGCAGCGGCGTATTCGGCATGGCACGGATCACGGGAATCTCACCGAAGACCCCGGTAAACCGGCGGATCGGTACCCCGGCAGCGACGGTAAGCAGGCACTCCGGAACCACATCGCTCAGTTCTTCCAGAAGACCGGCGATATTCTGCGGGCGCACGGCAAGAATCACCATATGTGCCTTCTGACAGAGGTCTGCAGGATTTTCTGCGGTACAAAGGCCAAGCGAAGCGGCAGTTTCCATCTTTTCTCTGCCATGCCCGTAAACGACGATCTCTTCCGGTGGAAGGATGTTGAGAGCGCCTTTTGCGATGGCCATGCCCATATGGCCAAGACCGAGTATTCCAAGTTTTTTCATGATCGTTTCTCCATATGACACTATCCTACCGCAATGGGGTAAAATATTGCCATGTATTTGCTGGAATGCTATATCGAACATCCGGTGCGCTCCGTTGATCAGACCTTTACATACTGCTCTTCAAAACCGGCGCTTCCCGGAGTCCGGGTCAAAGTAAATTTTAATCATCGTGAGATCATGGGCTTTGTAGAATCCGTTTCCAAAACGGAAGAAAGCGAAGCGGAGGTTTCCGCGCGCATCGGCTATCCCCTGAAACCGGTCACGGAAATACTGGATGAAGAGCCGCTGATTACAGAAGAACTGGCTGATCTTGCGGCGTGGATGAAAGAGACGACGCTCAGTACAATGATCTCCTGTTATCAGGCAATGCTGCCATCGAAGATCAAACCGAAGGGAAAAGAAAAGAAAGTCGCGGAGGAACGCTGGGTCACGCTTTCCGATGCGGAAGTATCTCTGACCCCCAAGCAGCTGGAAGCCTATCAGTTTGTCAGCGAGAACCAGCCCTTGCTGTATTCCAGGCTGCGCCGGCATTATCCGAATATTGCCCGTACACTGATCGAAAAAAAAGCGGTTCTTGTGGAGAACCGGGAACGTACGGCTAAATCAGTCGTTCACAATCTGAAAGAAGGACCGGCTCTGACCGAAGATCAGATGCGGGCGGTTCAGGAAATCGAAAACGGAACGGATCCGGTTTATCTCCTGCATGGACAGACCGGCAGCGGCAAGACCGAAGTCTATCTGAATCTTGCCATGCATGTGCTGGAAGAGGGAAAACAGGTCCTGGTACTGGTTCCCGAGATCAGTCTGACCCCGCAGATGATCGAGCGGGTATCTTCCCGCTTTGGAGAAGAGCTGGCGATCTATCACAGCGGCCTGTCCCCGCAGGAAAAATATGAGCAGTACCGCATGGTAAAAAGCGGCCGGGCGCGGATCGTTGTCGGTACCCGGAGCGCCGTCTTTCTGCCGTTTGCTTCGCTTGGTCTGATCGTGATGGATGAAGAACAGGACGGTTCCTACAAGCAGGATACCCAGCCGGCATACCATTGCCGGGATGTGGCGATCTACCGGGCCAATGCGCATGCATGCAAAGTCGTTCTGGGGAGCGCGACGCCAAGTCTGGAAAGTTATGCACGGGCATTGAAACAGGTATATCACCTGGTGGAGCTGAAAGAGCGGATCAACCGTAGTCTTCCGAAGGTGACGGTCATCTCGCTGAAGGATGCCATGAAGCAGGGGCAGTCCTATATTCTCAGTGATGCCCTGACAGAAAAAATGAAGGAAACGCTGGCAGCCGGCCGGCAGATCATCCTGCTGCTCAACCGCAGGGGGTTCCATACCGTACTGCGCTGCCGTGCCTGCCGGGAACCGCTGAAATGCCGGCACTGTGATATCACACTGGCATATCACCATACCACGAAAAACATGGTCTGCCATACCTGCGGCAGCACCTGGCCGATTCCCCGGGCATGCCCGGAATGCGGCAGTACGGAAGGCTTTTCCAGCTATGGCTATGGGACCGAGAAACTCGAAGCCGAAGTCCGGGAACGCTTTCCCAAAGCACGGATCCTGCGCATGGATGCGGATACTACTTCGAAACACAATGCGCATGAGTCGATCCTGACTTCGTTTGGGAACCATGAAGCGGATATTCTGCTTGGAACACAGATGATTGCCAAGGGGCTTGATTATCCGGATGTAACGCTGGTCGGAATTCTGAACGGCGATGAAGGACTGAACCGGACCGACTACCGTTCCTGTGAAGTGACCTTTGATCTGCTGATGCAGGCGGCGGGAAGAAGCGGACGCTCGGATGCGGAAGGAGAGGTCGTACTGCAGGTCTTCGATCCGGATCACTATGCGGTTGTCTGTGCCGCGAAGCAGGATTATGAATCGTTTTTTCAGAAGGAAATGAGCTACCGGCACGCTGCGCAGGAGCCTCCGTATACGTATCTGATTTCCCTGACCGTCAGCAGCCGGAGAGAATCAGACTGTGAAGCGGCTGCTCTGGAAGTAAAGGATGGCCTGCACGGGAATTTCCGTACGATCGGTCTGATTCCGCTGCCAAAGCGAAGAGATCTCTACCGCCGGCGGATCATTCTCAAAGGGAAGGATCTGGATCAGATGCGTCAGGCAGTCCGGAACCTGCTGAACCAGGATCCGGCATTAAGAAAAGCAGATATCCGGATCGATGTAAATCCGATGACTCTGGAGTAATTGTATGAACGATAGAAAAACAGCCTGGAATATTCTGTGCAGAGTCCTGCTGGAAGGCGGATATGCCAGCCTGCTGATGCGCAGTATGCCAAAGGAACTCTCCCCGGAGGACCGTGCCCTTGTCAGTGAGATCGTCTACGGTACACTGCGGAACAGAGACATGCTGGAGCTGCAGTGGAAGAATCTTGCCAAAGGCAGAGTGCGGCCGAAGACGGCGGTGCTTCTGGATCTTTCGGTATATCAGATTCAGTATATGAGCCGCATTCCGCTGTATGCCGTGATCCATGAAGCGGTGGAACTGGCAGAGAAGCGGGACAAGGGATTTGTCAATGCGGTGCTTCATGCGGTTTCCAAACAGGAAATGCTGGACGCGGAAGGGGAAGGACTGGAATATGAGGCCGTCCGGACTTCACACCCGCTGTTTCTGCTGAAACTCTGGAGTGCTCAGTACGGAGAAGAAACCGCAATGGCAATTGCACGGCATGATCAGAAGCCTTCGAAAGTCTATGCCCGCATCAATACACTTAAAGCCAGCCGGAAGGAATTTGAAACCGAGGACGTGACATTCTATGAAAATGACTGCTTCACTTATGAAGGAGATCTCGTACACAGTGCCTGGCTTTCAGAAGGGAAGGCACTGATCCAGGACCGTGCTTCCCAGAAAGTCGCACCATTACTGGATGTACAGGATGGCATGCGGGTACTCGATGTATGTGCTTCTCCGGGCACCAAGACACAGCAGATCGCCTGTCTGATGCATAACAGGGGATGGATCGATGCGCATGATCTGTATCCGGAGCGGGTAAAGCTGATTGATGCCCTGATGGAAAAAACCGGAGTATCGATCGTGCATGCATCGGTTCATGACGGGAAAGAACCATATAAAACAAACGAACGGTATGACCGGATCCTGATCGATGCGCCCTGTTCCGGTCTGGGAGATCTGTCGCACAAACCGGAGATCCGCTATCACGTCACGCCGGAATCCCTCGATGAGCTTGTTCAGCTTCAGAAAGAGATCCTTTCCGCAAATGCCGGTTCCCTGAAACCGGGCGGGAAGCTGGTATACAGCACCTGCACGCTTAACCGCAAGGAAAATGAAGGGCAGATCCGCCGGTTTCTGAAGGAACACCCGGATTTCGAACTGCTGGAGGAACGTACGGTATTCCCGTTTGAAGAAGATACCGACGGCTTCTATATGGCCTGTCTTCAGAAATGTTTGTGAAAACGATAATTTATTTAACTTAGATATCAATTGCCGATATAATAAGAAAAAGTGAGGTACAACAATAATATGTTTGGCTTTGGCGACATGATTTCGAAACTGAAGAAGAGTCCGAAACGGATCGTCTTCACAGAAGGGGAAGACCCGAGAATTCTCGAAGCTGCGAGCCGTCTGCTCGCAAGTTCGTTCCTGCATCCGGTGCTGCTTGGAAATCCGGATCAGATCCAGGAAGTGGCAGAAGAAGCAGGGTTTAATATCCGCGGTGCGGAGATCATTGACCCGGAAAACTGGGACCGGTTTGAAGAAATGGTCGATGAATTTGTGGAACTGCGCAAGGCAAAGGGCATGACACCGGAAAAGGCAAGGATCACGCTTGCCGGTGCCAACTACTTTGGAACCATGCTGGTAAAAATGGGTGTTGCGGACTGTCTGCTCGGCGGCGCAACCTACAGTACAGCAGATACCGTACGCCCCGCGCTTCAGATCATTAAGACCAAACCGGGCAATACGATCGTAAGCAGCTGCTTTATTCTCGTCCGTCCGTCTGCGACTGGTGAGAATGAAGTGCTTGCCATGGCAGACTGTGCCATCAACATCAAGCCGTCGGAAGATGAGCTTGTCGAGATCTGCGGTGAGACGATCGAATGCGCAAAGGTATTCGGAGTCGATCCGAAAGTTGCCTTCCTGTCGTATTCCACACTCGGCTCCGGAAAGGGTGAGGAAGTGGAAAAGGTCCGCTCTGCGGCAGAAAAGGCCAAAGCCAAATATCCGAATACTCCGATCGAAGGAGAACTGCAGTTTGACGCCGCAGTCGCTCCGCGTGTCGCCCGCACCAAGTGCCCGGGCAATCCGGTCGCCGGTTATGCAAATACCTTTATCTTCCCGGACATCAACGCCGGCAATATCGGTTACAAGATCGCACAGCGCATGGGTAACTTTGAGGCATACGGCCCGATCCTGCTCGGACTCAATGCGCAGATCAATGACCTCTCCCGCGGCTGTAATGCCCTTGAGGTCTACTCCATGGCGATCATCACTGCTGCACTGAGCTGAGTTATGGAGTGCAGACGCTGCGGCAAATCCATTCCGGAGTATGCCTTTAAGTGCCCGTACTGCGGACGCCGTACCCAGAAAGGCTGGGAAGAGGAAGGGAAAAAGGTTTTGAAACCAGTCACCGATCTGGTAAAAAAGATCAAAAAATACTGACAGCAGCGAGCCGGCAAAACCGCTCAACGATTGAAAACAGACATCACAGAACCGGGTCATCCCAATACCTGGAACTGTGGTGTTTTTATCTGGAACGGACAGCCGTTCCTGGCTCATGCATGCAGAAAACGGATGGGCCCCCATCCGTAAGCGGTATAGTTTTACCAGACGGCACTCAGACCGTTTTCCGTCAGTTCATAGATAACATCTGCCGTTTCATCCAGATACTTCCGGTCGTGTGACACACTGATGATGGTGCCGCCGAATTCCGAAAGCGCGTTCCGGATCACCGGAGCGGAAAGCGGAGAAAAGTTTCGGGTGGGTTCATCGAGAACTAATACATCTGCCTTTTTCAGCACCATTCCGAGAAAGATGATTTTTGCCCGCTGTCCGCCGCTCAGATCTCCGATCTTATGGGCCATTTCTTCCCGTGTGAACTTCATGGTGCCCATGAAGGACATTGCTCTGGTATACGTTTCTTTGTCATAGGAATCCATCAGGAATTCCGCCGGCGTCTTGTCGTAATCGAGCACTTCCCGGTAATCCTGCGGCATATAGGCAGGTGTGATGTCGGTACGGTCTTTCAGCGTTTCCCAGATTATCCGGAGCAGGGTGGATTTCCCGGCGCCGTTTTTCCCGATGATACAGATATGCTGAGGTCCGACGACAGAAAGGGAGAGATTCCTTGCCAGTACATTTCCTCCAGCAGCCAGTTCCGGAAGGTTCAGATCGAGGATCCGCTTCTGGGAAGGGATCACGACAGTGCTGTCAAACCGGGTGATGATACCGGTCTCCCGGTCCGGGATTTCGGTAAAGTCTTCTTTTTCCCGTTCGAACCGTTTTCCTTTCACGATGATCGCCTGCATGCTTTTTCTTGCATGTCCGTCGGTTGAGGGGATGCCGTCCGGGTTCCTCCAGCTCGTATTGTGCCTTGCCTTCTCATACAGCTGCTGGAGCCGTTCCCGTTTCTTTTTGTATTCACTCCGCTCCTTGAGGGCGATTTCTTTCTGCCGGTCAAACTGCAGGTTCCGGTACTTCAGGTATTCCTCATAAGAAAGCCGGGATACCGTGATGGAACTCTTTGTTTTGCGGATCAGCTGTTCGATATGAATAATCACATTGGCGCAGGCGGAGATCAGTGTTTCATCATGTGAAATAAACAGGACCGGGACGGAACACTCCCGGATGAAGGTTTCAATAAACACCAGCGTATCGATATCCAGATCATTCGACGGTTCATCCAGCAGCAGTGCGTCCGGTTTTCCTGCCAGCAGTTTCAGAAGCTGGAGTTTGATCTTTTCTCCGCCGGACAGCGAAGCGATCTTCCGGTGGGAATCCAGCAGGTCATATTCCAGGCCAAGGCTGCGGATGAGGTCATACTGCTCATACAGTGCCGTATCCGAAAGGTATTCGGAAACACCCATTGCCTGTTCGGTTTCTTCCATAAACTGCGGCAGATAGGCCAGTTTTCCTTTACGGATGATCCTGCCGGTGAAATGAACATAGTCTTCTGTTTCTTCCGGGTTATACAGGACCTTCAGAAGCGTTGATTTTCCGTTTCCTTCTTCTCCGATCACGGCGGCTTTGTCTTTTTTCCCAAGTGAAAAGGAAAACCCGCTGATCAGAAGCCGGTCATCCTGGTTCAGATAAATGCTGAGATTTTCTGCCTGAAGTATCATTTCTGGATTTCTCTTTGATGGACCGTTCACACGGTTCCAATGCCTTTATTATCCATGGTATGCGGCCGGATTTCCAATTTCATGTCCGATGTCCGGCTGGTGTTCCTGTCGTTTTTCTGTCCTGCCGGAAGCGGTATTTCCCGGCTGTTTCAGGGAAGGTTTCAGCCGGGGTTTCATCCGGATTCCTCTCTGTCTGCGGCAGCTCTTTTTATAATCTATAAAACTACTTTTTATATGGTATTATATTTGTCATGCAGACAATCTACGATCTTCCACTTTCTGCAATGGAAGAAATGCTGAAAGCGCACGGGCAGAAACCATACCGTGCAAAACAGCTATATAACTGGCTTTACCGGAAACGGGCGGAATCGTTTGAAGAAATGAGTGATCTGCCGGCAGCTCTGATCGGAAAACTGTCACAGGAATATCAGCTGATGCCTGTGAAGCTGCTGGATAAACAGGTTGCCAGGGACCGTACAGCCAAATATCTGTTTGAACTTGAGGACGGGGCTACCATTGAGACCGTTCTGATGCATTTTAATTTTGGCAAGAGCGTCTGCGTGTCTTCCCAGGTCGGCTGCAACATGGCCTGTTCTTTCTGTGCGTCCGGTTTGTTGAAAAAACAGCGGGACCTGACGGCAGGGGAGCTGGTCGGACAGATCATGTACATCCAGAAGGAACTCGATGCACAGGGGGAACGGGTGGACAATATCGTCGTTATGGGAACGGGAGAACCGTTCGACAATTATGAGAATGTGATGGATTTCTGCGCGGTCGTGAACAGCGACCACGGGCTTTCCATCGGTGCCCGCCATATCACGATCAGTACCTGCGGCATTGTTCCGCGCATCTATGAGTTCGCACAGGGGCATTATCAGTACAACCTTGCGGTCTCGCTTCATGCGCCGAATGATGAACTGCGCCGGTCCCTGATGCCGGTCGACAAAGCCTATCCGCTCGATGAGCTGATGAAGGCACTGAAAACCTACAGTGAAGACAATCACCGCCGTCTGACTTTTGAATACATTCTCCTCAAAGGGGTCAATGATTCGGACGACGACGCAAAACAGCTTGCGGATCTCATCCGCGGCATGAACGCTTATGTAAATCTGATTCCCTACAATGAAGTAGATGAGAACGGATATAAGACCACCGACGAGCGCAGAGCACTTCACTTTTATGATGTGATCATGAAAAACGGAGTCAAGGCTACGCTGCGGAGCAGGCACGGCGATGATATCGATGCGGCCTGCGGACAGCTTCGCGCCCGTCATGAAAGGAATAAGGAATGAAGTATTTCGGTTTGACGGACCGCGGCAAAATGCGGAAGACAAATCAGGATAATTACTGCATCGCCTCCAATCGTGCGGGAGATGTTTTCGCTGTGGTATGCGATGGCATCGGCGGCGGAAAGGGCGGCGATATCGCAAGCCGGCTTGCGGTAACCCATTTCTCCATGGCGTTTGCCATGAACGAGGGGTTTGAGAATGAAGCGATGGTGCGCCGGTGGCTGGATATTGAGATCCCTGCAGCCAACGGGGAGATTTTTCAGACCGGCCAGAGAACACCGGAACTCAAGGGAATGGGGACGACGCTGACCGGCGTGATGCTGACATCAGCCGGACGGTTTGTCATCAATGTCGGTGACAGCCGCACCTATGCCTACTATGCGGATGGAACAATGCAGCTTTTGACAACGGACCATACCCTGGTCAACGATATGCTGCGGCATGGCGAACTGACGCCGGAGGAAGCGAGAAATTATCCGCGGAAAAATGTTCTGACCAATGCGCTTGGCGTCTGGGAAAAATCCCGCTTTGATGTTGAACGCTATGACGGGGAAGTGAACGGATTTCTGATCTGTTCCGATGGTCTGCATGGTTATGTGGAGGAAGAAGAGATCCGCTCCATCGTACTGAACCGGATGATGGATCCTGCGGTACGCGTGCGCCGTTTATACGCTGCGGCAATGAAGGCAGGCGGCTTTGACAACATCACGGCGATTCTGATCGACCTGGAAGGAGATGAGACCCATGGCAAGTAATCTCATCGCAAATCGTTACGAGGTATTCCAGCATATCGGTCAGGGCGGCATGGCGGATGTTTTCCTTGCGGTCGATACGATCCTGAACCGTCAGGTTGCCATTAAGATCCTGCGCAGTGAACTGTGTACGGATGCGGTATCCGTACTGCGTTTTGAACGGGAGGCACAGGCTGCCACTGCGCTTGCGCATCCCAATATCGTTGAAATCTACGATGTCGGTGAATACAAGGGACATCACTTCATCGTCATGGAATATGTTTCCGGCAAACCGCTTAAGAAAGTGATCCAGCAAAGAGGCGCACTGCTGACGGAAGAAGCAATCGACATCATGAAGCAGCTTACGGCTGCTACGGCAGAAGCGCACCGGCGCGGCATCATTCACCGGGATATCAAGCCGCAGAATGTCATCGTCAAGTCGGATGGATCGATCAAGATGCTCGACTTTGGCATTGCTCTGGCAAAAGGATCGATGCAGCTGACCCAGGCCAACAACGTCATGGGCTCGGTTCATTACCTGGCACCGGAACTTGCCAAGGGAGAACCTGCGACACCGCAGTCCGATATCTATGCACTGGGCATCGTCCTGTTTGAAATGCTGACCGGCGATGTGCCGTTCAAAGCGGAACAGGCGGTTCAGGTTGCGCTGATGCAGATGCACAACCCGATCCCTGATGTGCGCTCGATCAATCCCGAGATCCCGCAGCCGGTAGAAAACATTGTGATCCGTGCGACGGCAAAGAACCCCGAGCTGCGTTACGGTTCCTGCAATGAAATGCTTGAAGATCTTCGCACCTGCCTGAGACCGAACCGTCGCTCAGAACGCAAAATAGATCTGGATTATAATCAGCGGCTTCTGAATTACGATCGGAGAATGGGGCAGACCCAGGCCCACGCCCAGGTTCAGACGCAGCAGAATACACCCCGTACGGAAACCAAAGAACCGGCAAAGAATCAGCAGCGCAAGCAGTTTTATCAGGAAAACGGACGCCGGAAGGAAAAGGAACCGGCAAAAGATCCGCGCCGTGTCCGGGAAGTACAGCGGGTGAAAGAAGCCGGGCGGATGAAGAAGGTGGATCCCGAACTCGCAAACAGCAACAGTATCTTTTTCGATTCGACTCAGAAAGAACCGGAACCGAAGTATCCGGACTATGAAGAGGAAAGAAGAGCTGCAGCTGCCGTTCAGCGCAAGCCGAAGGGCAACCGGGCACTGCAGGCTGTTCTGATCGTACTGCTGGTTCTGCTGGCGGTAAGCGGTCTGTACTTTGGTCTGCGTGCTTCCGGAATTGTGAACCCGTCTCCGAAAACGGTAGTCGTACCGGAGATTCTCGGAAAGACATTGACGGATGCCAAGGCATTATGCACCGACAACAGTCTTGTGCTGGATACTTCCAATGTTGAATACACCCTGACCGAAAATGTTGACAAGGGTCAGATCATTTCGTGTGAACCCAATGTCGGAGAAGAAGTGGAAAAGGGCACCCGGATCAGCGTAGTTGTTTCTTCCGGAATCGGTGTAAAAGTTCCAAACTACGCCGGCAGAAAGGTGTCGGATGTTATCCGGGAACTTTCCCAGTACAGTTATCTCAAGGTCACAACCAAAGAAGAAGCGAGTGAAACGGTTCCGGCCGGAAACATCATCCGTCAGGAACTGCTTGAGCCGGAAACCATGTTCAACCCGAACAATGTCAGTGAGATCGTACTTGTCTATGCAAGTTATCCGACGATCAAGATTCCGCCGGAGATCATCGGAATGCCGGTGGAAGATGCTGCCTCGATCCTTGAGGCAATGGGCGTTGAAGTATTCTCTTCAACACTGGATACCACGGATCTCTCTGATGAAGAAATTGCAAGTCTCAATACCGGTATCGTGATCCGGAGTGATCCGGATGCCGGAAGTGAATATACCCAGAAAGAAGAAAACTATGTGGTCCTTTATTATTACTGATCGGAGCGGGAAATGAGGGCTAGAATCGTTCGTATCGTATCGAAGGATTATACGGTGCAGTTTGATGACGGCAGCCGTGCGCCAGCGGTTGCGATGGGAAAACTGCGCCAGAAACAGTCTCCTGTCGTCGGTGATATTGTCGATGTACAGATGCTCAACGATGTATGGGGGATCCAGAAAATTCAGCCGAGACGGAACTGTCTGATCCGGCCGGCCTGTGCCAATGTAGATCAGGCACTGATTGTCATGTCGGTCAAGGATCCGGATTTTTCGCCGGCGCTCATTGACCGTCTTTCGGTTCTGATCACCCATGCCGGTATTCTGCCGGTACTCTGTGTTACCAAATGTGATCTTGGCATTTCGGAAGAAACCGAGGCCCGTATCCGGGAATATGAAGCCGGACCGATGAAAGTGATCCGTACCGCCAAGGATTCGCTCAACCGGGAAGTGGAATCCCTGTTTTCCAATAAGGTAACGGTACTGACCGGACAAAGCGGTGCAGGGAAAAGCACGCTTCTCAATGAGATCAACCCGGAATTTCAGCTGGAGACCCAGGAGATCTCCAAGGCACTGGGCCGGGGCAGACATACCACGCGGCACAGTGAGCTTCATGAAGTTGCGGAAGGACTTGTGGCGGATACACCGGGGTTTTCATCTCTGGATTTCTCGCACATGAGCGTTAAGGATGTCGGTGAGGCGGTGCCTGATTTTGCACCGTATCTCGGCGGATGCCGCTTCAATGACTGCGTTCACGAAAACGAACCGGACTGTGCAGTCAAGCAGGCTCTGGAAGCCGGCCTGATCAGTGAAACACGGTACCGGAATTATCTTGATATACTGAAGCTGGTACGGAACAGGAAGGAGAGCTGGTAAGTATGTCCCATACGATTATCGCACCCTCGGTGCTTTCTCTGGATTACGCAAGGATGAATGAACAGCTGAAAGAGGTTTCCGAAAGCGGTGCCGAATGGCTCCATTTTGATGTCATGGACGGACACTTCGTTCCGAATCTGACCTTCGGACCGGATATCCTGAAGGGCTTCCGCAAGGCAAGCGATTTATATCTGGATGTGCATGTCATGATTGAAAAACCGCTGTTTTTTGCCGAAAAGTTTCTTTCCGCCGGTGCGGACAATTATACCTTCCATTACGAAGTGATGGAGGATGCAGAATCGATCCGTCAGCTTTCCGGGATCGTCCGTTCCCAGGGAAAATCGGTTGGCATTTCCATCAAGCCGGATACCGATGTATCGGTGCTGAAACCATTCCTGAAGGATTTTGATGTCTTTCTGATCATGTCGGTTGAACCGGGGTTCGGCGGTCAGAAATTCATGCCTGCAAGCCTCGACAAGATCCGGACACTGCGTTTCTGGCTGGATGAGGAAGGGATTCAGGCACATATTGAAGTGGACGGCGGAATCAACGGAACGACCGGAAAACTTGTAAAAGAAGCCGGTGCGGATGTACTGGTGGCAGGTTCCTATATCTTTGGCGGGAACATCAAAGAGGCGGTGATGTCGCTTGCGTGACTGTGTGATCTTTCTGAAACTTGCGGACAGCGTGCCGGAGATCAAAGACGTGGATTATATCGGTGCGGATAAAGGCGCACTGTTTCTTGCAAAGAAAAAGCTTCCCATGGCATTTTCCATCGGAGACTTTGATTCGGTCTCGGAAAACGATCGAAGCTGGATCGAACTGTACAGCGATGAGGTGATCGAACTGAATCCCGTCAAGGACCACAGCGACAGTGAAGCGGCGGTTGATGAAGCAGTCCGGCGGGGCTACCGGATGATCTATATCGTCGGCGCTACCGGCGGCCGGCTGGACCATGAGATCGTAAACATCCGTCTGTGCTACAAATATCCGGACCGGGTTGTTCTGATGAATGAGAGGAACTGTGCCGTGGCGCTTGGAGAAGGGAGCCACCGCATTCAGAAGAACGGGTATCAGTACATCTCTCTGTTTGCAGGGAATGAATGCGAGATCAGTCTGAACGGATTCAAGTATCAGCTGGATCACAGAGTACTGAATGAAAAAGACCTGTATGGTCTTTCTAATGAGCTGACCGGCGAAACCGGAGAGATCTATGTACACCGAGGCTCGGTGCTTGTTGTTCAGACCAATGACTGATAACGACAAAAAAAGGATTCCAGCAACGAAATCCTTTTTAAGTTTCCTTATCCTTCGACAGGGGCTGCAGTCTTCTTTGCTTTTGCGCCGCCTTTGAGCGTCTTCAGAGCACGCGCCGAGACTTTAACAGTCTGAGGCTTGCCGTCAACCATAATATGAACTTTCTGCAGGTTGACATTCCACTTGCGGCGAGTAGCGCGCAGGGAATGAGAACGTCTGTTTCCTGACATCGGTTTCTTTCCGGAAATCTCACAAACTCTGGACATGACCACACCTCCATTTCTGACAATGCTTGACTAGAATACCATGATTGATTTTCAAATGCAATATATTCTTTTGTTTCAGCGCGGTACGGAAGAATGGAACGGTACCATTTTACCGAAAAACGGAGATTCCTGTTTTTTGGCGATGAGCCGCTGTTGTTGTGGTAGAATATTGCCGTTACACAAGGAGTTTTTGTCATGAACGATAAGCAGATTTATGCAGCACTGGAAATATCTGATCATGAAGTCCGCATGATTATCGGGGAGTTCTTCAACACCCGTTTCAATATTATAAAGGTAGAGCGTATCCCGTGTTCGGGTATCAGCGCCCATGGCGTGGAAGATCCGGAAGCGGTAACCAACGCAATCAATAAAGCGTGCATCGACGCAGAACGGATGATCAGCGCCAAGATCGAACGCGTCATTCTCGGAATGCCGAGTGCGAATATGAAACGGTATTCGCTGAAGTCTTCGGTCATGGTACAGGGCTATGACGGCCTGGTTTCCATTGAGGATATCCGTGCTGCGATCCGCAAGGCGGAACAGGTCAATATCGGAAAGAACTACGCACTGATCCAGACGGTCTGTGTGAAATATACGGTAAACGGAATCTCGAGCCGGCGTATTCCGATCGGCGAAAAAGCAACCGAGCTGACGATCGATATCGATCTGCTCTGTGCGGACCGCCGCTTCAGCTTCGATCTGGTCAACTGTGTGGAACAGACCGGTCTGCATGTTATGGACCTCTATCTTGATATCTATGCGGTCGCCAAGGAAGCGGCACTGTTTGAACAGGCAGTCGATCAGAATGTGATCGTACTCAAGATGGAGCGTGAGAATACGACGCTTGGCCTGATTACCCACGGCCGGATCAATTCGGCGATGATCCTGGATGAAGGACTTGGCACGATTGCCGGTGCGGTTGTGGAAACCTACGGACTGAATACCGTAGATTCCTGTGAACTGGTGAAATACAGTGCCCAGCTGACCAAGGAGCACTACAGCAACAACCCGGTCTATATCTGGCAGGAAGGTTCCGATGCCCGCAAAATCACGGAAAAAGAACTCTGTGAATGCATCCGTCCGAAAGCGGAAGGCTGGGTTGCCTCCATAGAAAAATTATGCCGGCCAATCTTGCAAGCTGGAAAGACTGCTGTTATTATTACAGGCGAGGGCGGCGAAATGCAGGGTTTTTCATCGTTACTGCAGGACGCGCTCAAGTGCGAGGTCAAGAATTATATTCCTGAAACACTCGGCGGTCGTAACGCAGGGTTATCAGCGTGCCTCGGGCTTTTCTACGCTTACAAGGACAGACAGCCGATAACCGGATATACCGACAACAGCCTCGACATGGATGCGTTTATCAAATCCGTATCCTATCGGGAAAAGAAAGAACTCGGCAATACGGGAGAAGAAACGATTTCCAGGAAACTGAAAGGCATGTTCTTCGAAGCGAAGAAGTAGGAAGAGGGTCTATATATGGCAGATTTAATGTATAACCAGGTTGCGAGAATAAAAGTATTCGGAATCGGCGGTGCCGGCGGAAACGCAGTCAATCGAATGGTTCAGGAAGGTGTTCAGGGTGTAGAGTTCTATATTGCGAATACAGACCTCCAGGCGCTTGATGTATCTCCGGTACAGAACAAGATCCAGCTCGGCAAGGCAGGACTTGGTGCCGGCGGTAATCCGGACAACGGCCGCAGAGCTGCAGTTGAAAGTGAAGATGATATCCGCAAGGCAATGGAAGGAACCGATATGGTATTCCTCACCGCAGGTCTTGGCGGCGGAACCGGTACCGGTGCTTCTCCGCTGTTTGCGAAGATTGCGAAAGAACTCGGATGCCTGACCGTAGGTATTGTCACAAAGCCGTTCAACTTTGAAGGCAGAAAGCGCATGATTCAGGCCGAGCAGGGTCTGGAACAGCTGAAGGAATATGTTGACTCCCTGATCATCATCTCCAACAACAAGGTTCTTGAGGTCATCGGTCACATTCCGTTTGAAGATGCATTTAAAGAAGCAGATAACATTCTCCGTCAGGGTGTACAGACCATCACAGACCTGATTGCAGTACCGGCGATCATCAACCTCGACTTCGCGGATATCAAGTCCGTTATGGAAGGACAGGGAAGTGCACTGATCGGTATCGGTATGGCACAGGGTGACAATAAGGCACAGGAAGCTGCGGAAAAGGCAATTCAGTCTCCGCTGCTCGAAGCACAGATTACCGGTGCGAAGTCCGCAATCGTCAATGTTACCGGCGGTTCTTCCATGAGCGCATACGATGCTCAGGAAGCAGTCGACTACATCCGTGATGCGGCAGGTTCCGATATTGACATCATCTTCGGTGTTGCGATCAACGACAAGATCGGTGAAGCAATCATCGTTACCGTCATTGCGACCGGCTTCGATCTTCCGAAACCGGATCTGATCCCGAGTGACGGACCGGCTATCGCAGCCAGCCCGATGGGAACCGGTATCTCGATGGCACAGGATGACGGATTCGGATTTGGATCTTTCGGTCCTCAGGAAGATGATGATGACGGAATTCCTGCATTCTTCCACCGCAGCTGATTGAGAAAACAGAAATGATACAAAGCAGGCTTGAATGTCTGCTTTTTTTGTTCTGAACGAAAAACGGACTGCCGGGGACGGCAGTCCATTCCTTACAGACAGTATCGTTTCGTCGGGAAATCCGCTTACTCGTCGATATAAACGATGTCCTTTCCCTGGAAGGTCGTTTCAAAACCTTCCGGAAGCTGACGCTTCCGGACATGCAGGACGAGATTCGGACAGAACCGGAAGGCATCCGCTTTGATCATGGTCACAGTGGCAGGAACGATGACCGTATGAAGATTCGGACAGTTGAAGAATGCTGAACCAAGAATCGATCCGGCCTGATTCAGATCGACGGATTCCAGGAATTTCTGACTTTCTCCGAAGGACTGAGAGCCGATGATCTTCGCCTCATCCGGGATCTTGATATTCTTCTCTGTACCGTAATAGGTTTTGAGGAACCCGTGCTCCACATCAAAATCACCAATGCGGACAAGATCTCCGTTTACCCGCTTCTTCGCGTCTTCGGGAGAGTCTTGAAGCACGGCTTCCTTGACTGCAGAAGGAGCAGCCTTTGGCGGCATTGCCGGCGGCTGCGTCTCTGGACTGGTCATGGCCGGCCTGGAATATGCAAAGCAACGGGTCTGATCTGGAAGGGAAGAGATAATGTCAGTATAGTAATCGCTCTTCCGGTTTGCCTCATCCTTTGGATGGATGCGGACGCGTTCATTATTGCTGTGGAACAGCTTCTTTTCAAACTGTGAAAGGACCCGGGTCTGTTCTGCCTTTCTGGTTTTATCCCGATCGCTGGTTCGGATGTTTTCCCCGATCCTGCGCACCGCTTCGTTGATATTGCCGATATCTTCGGCATCAATGCAGATCATCGGTACCGGCCCGAGATGGATCTCACAGGTTTCTTCACTCATGGTTTCCATGACTTCATCAAAGCAGAACTTGCTGGTGAGGGAGTTGGAACTGACATAAAAGATAAGCATGGCACAGTTGTAATCCCGTATCGCTTCCAGCGCATCCAGCTTCCAGGAAGACTTGGTCTTGTCAAGATTCTTGTTGTCGATCCAGACGTTAAAACCTCGTTTCTGAAGTTCCAGTGCATCTTCCGTGACCCGGTCGCCATCCAGACTGCTGTAGCTGATGAACAGGAACGGCTGGTCCATGTCACAAGGGCAAAGCTGTTCCAGATTTTCTTTTTCACTCATGCGTAATTCCCTCATATATGCCTGTTCTGTTTCTCAGCACCTGCATGCAGGCGCTGTCCGGCATTCTCTCTGCTATGTTCATTATAGCTTTCCCACTGGTATTCGCATAAGGTTTCCGCTGCCAGTTATGGATATTTCGTTTTTGACGGATTGAAATCTTATCGTTGACAGTTTGATTTTCTGATGTACACTAAAACACATAAAAGGCGAAGAAAAGAAGAGTAGTCCGCCAGTAAGCCGCACAAGAGAGTTCCGGAAGCTGAAAAGGAACCGGTGGAAATCGGATGAACATGGTCTTGGAGCTGCAGGTGCGAAATGTAGTACCTGACGGAATTCCCCGTTAACGGAAGCGAGTATGATAGTACTCCGTGAGGCAGTGTCAGTGATGGCATTGTGAAGCAAGGTGGTAACACGAGATTATAATCCCGTCCATGCATGTTATGACGGGATTTTCTTTTTATGGAAAGGGGGAAGAGCCATGATTGAACTGAAAGATCTGAAAAAGGTTTTCGGTTCCAAAGAGGAACAGATCCATGCGGTCAACGGCGTTACACTGACGATTCATGACGGTGAGATCTTCGGAATCATCGGATATTCCGGTGCCGGCAAAAGTACACTGGTGCGGATGATCAATCAGCTTGAGCGACAGAGTGCCGGCGATGTGATCATCGACGGCCGCGTAATGCAGGACTTGAACAAAAAAGAGCTCAACAGTGAACGGCAGTCGATCGGCATGATATTCCAGCATTTCAATCTGCTGTGGTCACGGACCGTACGGCAGAACATTGAGCTTCCGCTCGAGTTTGCGGGAGTACCGAAGGAGGAGCGCAGTCGGCGAAGCACACAGCTGATTCATATGGTCGGACTGGACGGAAGGGAGAATTCCTATCCGAGCGAACTCTCCGGCGGGCAGAAACAGCGTGTCGGCATTGCCAGAGCACTTGCCAACAACCCGAAGATCCTGCTCAGCGACGAAGCGACTTCCGCGCTGGATCCGGATACGACGGAACAGATCCTCGATCTGCTCAAGCAGATCAATCAGGATCTTGGAATCACGATTGTCATGATTACCCATCAGATGGAAGTGGTACAGCGGATCTGTTCACGGATGGCTGTAATGAGCGATGGCGTGATTGTGGAAGAGGGAACAGTCAAACAGCTGTTTGAACATCCCCGCCACGAAGTGACCAAACGCTTTGTGCAGAACGTCGATGATCATGCGACGATCGAGGAACTGGCAGAACGGCTCAAGCTCCGTTATCCGGACGGACAGCTGCTGCGTCTGACCTTTACCGGAAACAACGCCGATGATGCGGTCATTGCCTCGGCAATCCGCAAGGTCAGCTTCCCGGTAAGCATCATTGAGTCCAATATTACGGACTCCGTCAATGGTGCCTATGGGGTGACGTATCTGCATCTGTACCATGGCAGCGATGAAGAATACAACGTATTCGTACAGTCGCTGGTAGATGACAATGTCATCGTGGAGGTGCTGTAAGAATGGGAACAACTCTGAATTTTGACCAGTTGCTGACAGCAATCTGGGAAACGGTATTCATGACCTTCATGTCGCTGTTCTTCGCAAGCATCTTCGGCCTATTGATTGGCATTCTACTTTACTGCACCCAGAGCAAGGGGCTCTTCGAGAACCGGATCATCAACCGCATCGTCGATATTATTGTCAACGTGCTCCGGGCGATCCCGTTCCTGATCCTGCTGATCCTGCTGATTCCGCTGACCAGAGCGCTTGTAGGAACCATGCTTGGCGCCAAGGCGGCACTTCCGCCGCTGATCGTCTCGGCGACACCGTTCTATGCACGAATGTGCGTGATCGCATTTCAGGAAGTGGACAAGGGAACGATCGAGGCTTCCAAGGCCATGGGGGCTTCCAACCGCCAGATTATTTTCAAGGTATTGCTGCCGGAAGCACTTCCGGCAATTATCTCCGGCATTGCCGTAACCGGTATTTCACTGGTCGGCTACACCGCAATGGCTGGCGCAATCGGTGCCGGAGGGCTCGGAAATCTTGCATACATGTATGGTTTTGCAAGACGGAACGAAGCTGTTCTGTATACATCAACCGTCATCATCGTCCTGATCGTATTTGCAATTCAGTGGGCGGGTGACGCACTCGTTAAAAAAGTTGATAAACGTTAAATAGAAAAGGGGAAAAAACATGAAAAAGAACAACGTATTCAAGGCATTCGCCGCATCGCTTCTCGCTCTGACTCTGGCTGCCTGCGGCACCGCAACCTCAGAGGGAACACCTGCTTCTTCGGGCAGCAGCGAACCGGAAAAACTGACGGTCATCGCAACTGCGAACCCGCATGAAATCATTCTCAATGAAGTAAAGCCGATCCTGCTCGAGAAGTACAACATTGATCTGGAGATCATCCCGACCGAGGATTACTACACACCGAATCGTGCCGTATCCGACGGGGATGCAGATGCCAACTATTTCCAGCATGTACCGTTCTTTGACAACGAGAAGGCAGAAAACGGATATAAGATCTCCAATGTCGGAGGCATTCACATCGAACCATTCGGTTTCTATTCCAAGAAATACTCCAGCATTGACGAACTGCCGGACGGCGCACAGATCATTATCTCCAACTCTGTCGCAGACCATGGCCGTATTCTTACGATTCTTGCCAAGGCAGGCCTTCTGACACTCAAGGATGACGTCGATTCTCTGTCTGCGACAATCGAAGATATCACGGATAACCCGCATGGCTTCACCTTCTTCGAAGTCAAGCCGGAACTGCTCACAAACTCGCTTGATGATGCGGCGGCTGATCTTGTCGCAATCAACGGAAACTATGCAATTGCTGCCGGCCTCAAGCCGAGCCAGGATGCGCTGCTTCTGGAACAGGCGGATCAGGACAACCCGTATGTAAACATCGTCGCCTGCCAGGAAGGTCACGAGAGCGACGCAAAGATCAAAGCGCTTGTCGAAGTACTGCAGTCGGATGATATCCGCAAGTTCATCGAAACCAACTGGAGCGATGGTTCCGTTATTCCGGCAACGAAATAATTTCATGCATGAAACCGGCTTCGGCCGGTTTTTTCTTTTTGCCGGGACACAAAACAGGTATACTGATTATGTTGTATTGGAGGTTATCGGATGGAGAACGAAATGCGCAAAGCAGGTCAGAAAATGAGCCTGTATATGGGTGTGACACTCAGCTTCATTCTTTCTTTGGTAGGAACGCTGAGTTCAGGACACTTTACGTTTCCCGGATGGCTGCTCAGCTTTGCATGCAGTACGGTTATCGCACTGATCATCGGCTTTGCAGTACCGATGGGAAAGATCAGCCGGGATCTTACGGAAAAACTGCAGCTGGATCCGCAGTCGGTACCGGCAAAACTGCTGACGGCGCTTGTTTCGGATCTCATCTATACACCGCTGATTACACTGGCCATGGTCTATCTGGCTTACCGGCAGGCTTCTGCCCACGGCGCTTCGATAAGTTTCCTGGGAATGTTCCTGCCGTCGCTGCTGCTTTCCCTGGTCGTGGCATATTTCTGTATCTACTTTATTGAACCGGTATTCCTGAAAAAGGTCATGCGGGATATTCAGACAGAAAGAAAGGGCTGATCCTATGGAAAAGGAAAAATCATGCGGAGCGGTCATCTTCCGCAAACAGAAGGAACTTGAAGTACTGATCGTACGGCAGAATGAGGGGCACTGGTGCTTCCCGAAAGGCCATGTTGAAAAGGGCGAAAGCGAACAGGAAACGGCTGCCCGTGAAGTGCTTGAAGAGACCGGGGCTGAGATCCGCTTTATCGGCGGTTTCCGGGATGAAACCCACTACAGCCCAAGAGAAGGCGTGGAAAAAGATGTTGTCTGGTTCCTGGCTTCTCCGGTAAACAATACGTTAAAGCGTCAGAAGGAAGAAATTGCTGAAATTCTCTGGGCCACTATCGTAGAAGCTTCTGCACTGCTGACGTACGAGAATGATCAGCAGCTCTTCCGAAGAGCCGTCAAATTCATGAAAGAAATGGATGACGGAGATTTCTGATGATTCGTCTTTGTACATCTGAATCAAAGCCGATGCTTTGCGGGGAATCCGTTCCTGCGAAGCTTTTCGTTTTTACCCAGAACGAACCGGCAGTGACAATCGATGTGAAGGACTGGGAAGCCAAGATCGGAACAGCCGCATTCTACCCGGATGAATATGGCCGGGTAATGATGGATCTGTTCTTTGAACCGGACATCGCGGAGGAAGCGATGCGCAGAGGCGTGGATTCTCTGGTCTATTATGCGGAATGTACCTGGAAGCCTTCGGAGATTGTTTCCTTTGCACGGAATGAAACGATGAAGCGGGTCTTTAACGCAACCCTGTTCTATCCAAAGGGCACGGTCTATAAACGGATGGTGGAACCCTGGCGCTACCGGATCAAAGACCGCTGTTTTGACAGCGAGGGATATATCATCGATCAGGGGGCGATGCAGGAGATCCGTTACGGCGTCCGGTCGACCCGGGAAGCCGGATGCGGATGGATCGCTGCCTATAATTTCTTCAAACTGAACGGACAGGAAAAGACCATGCAGGAAACTGTCGGGGGACTGAGCCGGTTTGGGTTTGGGGAACTTCGCGGTGAAAACTTCCTGAATCTGTTTCTGTTTCTGAAACGGGGAGGAATTCCGGTGCGCATCACCTTTGGAAAAAAAGCTGCGCTGGAGCGCATGCGTACTTCCAAAAGCGGAATTCTGCTGTATTCCACGAAGCTCTTTGCAGCACATTATGCATGTTGGAAAAAGATGGATGACGGAAGATGCTGCTTCTATAATGCAGTATACGGAAAACGCAATGACATCTGTTCCCCGGATGCTTTTATCGAACAGAATGTAAATGGGTTTACGGTGATTCTGATTTACATTTCTTAATATAAGTAATTATTGTAAAATATTTTTTATGCAGCTGAGAAAGAAACTCCTGCCGGCATTCCTTTCAGGGATCCTGTTTGCCGGAGGTATTAATATTCATGCACTCGAACCGACCGATGTAATCGCGGATGGTCTTTTTCATCTGGTCGATTTTGAGACGAATGCGGTTCTGGAAGGATCCTACGGAACGTTCCGTGAGGCAAAGACGGTATACAACAATATCAAGGAAGACTATGTCAATCTCGGCATCGTCAAAGATACAGTTACCTATGAGGCGGAATATGCCCTGTCGCTGTTCAAAGTAAATGATGCCTGTGATTTCGAGATTACCTATACCAATACGGCAGACGGCACCGAAGGCACGGTCAATGGATGCTATGGCGTAGATGCGGCCTATCTCTATACCGATGATGAAGGGAAGTATGCGACCTTCTCGCTGAGCGGCGTGACGGCGCAGACGGATCTGGAAAACGTTACGGTTATTCCGCTTCAGAACGTGTATGTCAATCTTTCCATGTTTACGGTACAGAACGGCATTCTTTACCACATGATCAAGGGTGAGATGGATGATGACTACTTCGGGTATATCGTCAGCCATGGAACTGCACCGGAGTATCTGGAAGAGGGAAAAGCGTACTACAGCTACGATGACCATTATTTCTATGGAGATGACAAGCTGTACGAGATGCTCGATGATTACCGCAACGGGATCCGGGATGCCAGCGTGAATGCCGATGACCCATGGTATGACTGGTACCAGTTTGTATCGCACCGTACGATCACCCATGCCGCAAAGGAAGATGTCACTGCCTATTTCAATGAACAGATGGGCCTTAAGGGACCAATCCAGAGATATCTGGATAATGACAAGGACGGCGTCCATGATGTGCTGAATGAATCCCAGCTTTATGGAATGGAAGATACGTTCTTTCAGTGCCAGTATGAATTCGGCGCAAATGCTCTGATGATGATGGCAATCTCTGAGATGGAGTCTTCTACCGGACGCAGTTCGCTGAGCTTTACCCGAAACAACCTGTTTGCCCACGCAGCCTATGACAGTGAGGCAGAGGCAGAACTTGGCCGCTATGGCGATATCCGCACTTCCATTTATTCGCATGCCAAGTACTATCTGAGCGGCAGCTATCTGAGCCCGATGAAAGAACAGTACAACGGCGGGTTCTTCGGGAATCTTTCTGCCGGCATGAACGTCCGCTACAGTTCTGACCCGTACTGGGGCGAGAAGGCAGCGGCTGCCTATCGTGCAATTGATGAAGCAACCGGTTCAAAGGACGGTAAGAACTATCAGCTTGGCATCCGCACGGTTGAAAACGAAACGATCGTATACAAGGATCCGAGTACCGAAACCCCGCTTTATACGACCGGTGAAATGCCGGATATGGCGTTTGTCATTCTGGAAGAAATCACCAACGATGACGGGGAGTGGTACAAGATCCAGAGTGATGCGACGCTGGATGAGAACCATGCGGTGGATCTTTCCTACTACTACAGCTGGAGTGAAGATACTGCCTATATCAAAAAGGATTCCGTGCAGCTGATCATCGGCGCCCGCAGAGAAACCCCGGATTATATTCATGTGACGCTCCATGGGGACGGCGGAACCTATATCGGCAATGAAACGGATGTTTCCTATGATCTTCCTTCGGGATTGGATGCGGCATCGTCTGCACCGATTAAGGAAAGTGCGGAATTTACCGGCTATGACATGGATACGGCTACACTGGATGCGGATATTGAGTTTACTGCACAGTACCGGAATATCCAGTCGGTCGAGATCAGCAGTATGCCGCAGACTGACTATGAGCTGAATGACCGCATCAATCTGAAAGGCGGAATGATCAGTGTCGTCTATGAAGACGGTACGGAAGCAGAATATCCGTTTACCACAAGCATGGTCAGCGGATATGACATGACAAGCGACGGCTCTCAGACCGTCAATGTAAGCTATGCCGGGATTCCTTCTTCTTATACGATCAGTGTCAGCGCCGAAAAGGATGAAAAACGGGCTGCTCTCAAAAAAGAAATCCTCACGCTTATTGATTCCTACGGTTCAAGAGAAGATCTTGAAAATTATGAAGCCGAAAAGATTCTCAAGGTAAAAAAGGAAATCGATGCATCCGTACAGCCATATCTTACGATGCCGGAGTTCCGTTCGTTTGATACGCTGCTGAGAAAGGCATATCAGGATAAGATCCGCTATGTCATTGATGATGCGGGATATGGATTTGCGGTTTCCGGTCTTTCCCTGTCACTGCCGCTGGAAGAAGGGCAGCTGGAAAAGAAGGAAACGGAACAGGATACCTATCGGATCTCGATCCTGAACGGAGTATCCAAATCCGTTTCGGAAGCGCTGAACAAAGAGGCGGAATACCTTGGAGAGACGGTACTGAAGGAATTCACGGTTTCTCTGACCAAAAACATGGATACGGTTAATACCGACGGAAAGCTGCTCTGCACGATCAACCGGCCGGCGGATTCAGTCGGCGGCGATGTCTATACCGTACTGACCTGCGGGGAAGACGGGGAAATCATTAAGTGCTATACCCGGCAGACAACCAATACGATTTCCTTCATGGCAGATGGTCCGGGTGAATTCGTGCTTCTGACCCGCAATACCTCGAACCAGTATGTCGGTGCGGACCCGGTCGAAACGGTAACGGAAGAGACCAGCAATGTGGATATCCGGGCGATCATCTTCAATATTGCGATTGCTGCGATCGCACTGTTTATCATCGTATTCGGATCGATGTATGTGATTGGAAAGCGGAACCGCAAAAAGAAGACGGTGATCCATGCGGAACACCGCAAGCAGTATGAGAAAGACTCCAGCAACCTCGAAGTTACCCAGGCCCTGGAAATCCTGAACACGGAAATGCTCCGACTGGATGACATCAAAAAGGCAGACGAACAGCTTACGAAACAAAGCGAGAACCAAAACACTTCTTCCCTCAGCCGGGAAGCCGCAAAGAAGCGGTTTGAAGAGGTCTTCCAGCGTTCTCCGAAACCAAAACCTGCACCGAAACCGAAACGCAGAGAACCTGTGGTTAAGGTAACAGCCAGCGGTTCATCCGACCGGGAAGAAGCCCTGAGAAAACTCCAGGAAGCCTTCCGGAGCCGTCTGGCGGATGCACCGGAAAAACCGGCAGCGGATTCAGAAACGAGTGGAAATGATCAATACAACGGTTGAACTCTCAGAGATTCTCTTTGAAGAAACGGATCCCGGCGAACTGCTGGAATCCATCCGTACCCGCGGAATCGCAATCCCCGTCAAGGTCGTACACGACGGGGAGCACTACCGCTGTGTTGACGGCAGAAAAAGGTTGAGTGCCGCAAAACGCCTGCAGAATGAAAAACCCGGCATCACAAGGATACCGGTATTCATTCGCGGTGATTATACCAAAGCAGGCTGTTCGTTCTGGGGTGCCAAGAATCATCACTGATCCGCCGGCACACCGCAGGCAATGAGATGATCGATATCCGGATCGATATAGATCGTCTTATAACTTCCAAGCTGTACCATTCCCGGTTTTGCGCCGGGAATTTTTTTGAGGGAAGATACCGGACAGTAGTTGACCGGCACGCTGGAGGATTCTCTGCCCTTGGAATAGTAAGCAGCGATTTCAGCGGCCAGGCGGATCGTATCTTCATCCGGGCTGCTGTCATGAATGACCACATGGGCCCCATGATAATCCTTTGCGTGGAACCAGAGGTCACTTCTGCGGCTGCGATGGAAGGTCAGGGCATCATTCTGCAGATTGTTGCGGCCGTACTGGATGAGTACGCCATGGAATTCAACTTCGGAGATCTTCGGGCCGTCGTCTTTCCGCTTCCGCCGCTTTTTTCCTTCCTTCCGGCGGATATAGCCTCCTTTTGCCAGTTCCTCCCGGATCTCTTCTGCGGTCTCAAAGTCTGCCTGATCCAGCTGTTCCAGAAGGCCTTCAAAGTACAGGATCTCCCGCTGGCAGATATCGATCTGTTCCTGCAGATAGACCTGTCCTTTTTTATATTTCTGATAGCGGGTATAACACCGCTGGGCATTGCGGGTGCCGTCCAGACGGGCATCGAGCGGGATCCGTACCATCTCTCCGCTTTCATAGTCTTCCAGCTCGATCTCGGTCGTACCGCGGGTGTCTTTTACCTGATGCATGTACAGCAGGTCCCCGTAGGTTTTCCAGCGCATGCAGTCAAGGGCTTCGTCGTATTCTTTCAGTAGCCGGGGCAGTTTCTGTTTCTGGTGCTTGAGTTCCCGTTTCACGACATGGAAGATATCTCCGGAAATCTCCCGGATCCTCTCTTTTTCTTCCCGATGATAGTACAGGATATCAAAGCCCTCAAACAGGGGATAGGAACGGCAGGGACCGATCGATTTCAGTTCGATGCAGTGAAAGACCGCTTCGTTGTTCTTGTTGGCGATAAACAGCTGATCCGAAGCTTCGATCTCTTCCATGACAGTCTCAAATGGTTCTCCATGGGCAATCCGGTATTCGGCTTCGGAAGAAAGGAAGGGAGAAAATCCTGCAAACTGCCGGGTAAGGGTTTCTTCCGGATCATATTCCGTATTGGAGAACGGATCTTTTTTTCCCTGATCCGGGATCGGCTTGAACGGGGCATTGGGCAGAATCATGCGCTGATTGTTCTCAAAAGGAGGTATGCGCTTGAGCGCATCAATGATCGTTTCTCCGCGGACCAGCAGCAGATTGGCGTAGTTTCCCATCAGTTCTGCAATCAGATAAACGGTTTCCGGATCACCGAGTTCATTGCGGCGGTGAATGCTGATACAGCACCAGCGGTCAAGACCGGCCTGCTGGATCTCCGTCATGGTCGCTCCTTCAAGATACTTGCGCAGCACCATGATGAAGTTGCCCGGCTCATCCGGGGTCGGATAGCTGCGTTTTGTCAGAAGGATCCGGTTATAGCGGCTGTGGCAGGAAATCAGAAGCTGCTGTTTTCCAAGCGGACCGTGCAGCTGAAACAGCACCTCATAGGGTGCGATCTGATAAATCTTCTGGATGCGGGCGGGAAACGCTTCCTGAATGCCCGGCATCAGCTTGTGCAGCAGGATTCCGTCTAAAGGCATAGACAGATTATACCATCGTGTGAAAATACCCGGCACGCAGGAAATAACAGAAACCGGATTTCCGTTCATTGACGAACCGGGAAGGTTGGGGTAACGTTGAGGCATAGGGAGAACAGCACAATGAGAGATAAGGGATTGCTGATCGTTATCAGCGGACCGTCCGGTGTCGGAAAAGGTACCGTTATCAAGCGGTTCATTGAGGATCCGGATCTGAAACTTGCTTTTTCTGTATCCATGACCACCCGTGAAAAGCGGGAAGGTGAAGTGGAAGGGGTCAATTACTACTATGTGACCCGGGAAGAATTTGAGAAGACAATCAAGGAAGGCGGTCTTCTTGAATGGACCGAGTTTGTCGGTAATTATTACGGAACGCCGCTGGCGGCTGTAGAAAAACTGCGCAGCGAAGGGAAGAATGTTCTGCTGGAAATCGAAGTGGACGGCTGTCAGCAGGTGAAAAAGAAAGTGCCGGATGCCCTGACGATCTTTATCGTACCGCCTTCAATCAAGGAACTGGAAAACCGGATCCGCGGCCGGAAGACCGAAGCAGAGGAAATCGTGCAGCAGCGGCTTGCCAAAGCGGAAAAGGAACTGGAGAAAACCAACCAGTACCGTTATGTTGTCTGCAATGATGATGTCGATCTTGCGGCGGATATCATCCGGGTAATCATCCGTCATCATATGGAAAAGGAATTCTGAGGATTCCGCACAGCTTGTCACAGATGAGGAGCTTAGAGAAAGCTCCTTATTTTTACACCTTCCGGCATTATCCGAACCATTGGAGGAGAAAATGATGTTTACCAGTCAGAATACACTGAACGAAATCATGAAGGAACCTGCAGTGCGCAGATGGTTCCCGGTCCTGTACCGGATGAATCTTCTCAATCCGCTGGAACAGCTGCGGGACCTGCCGCTGGAAGAAGCAGTGAAGCAGGCAGACATCTCTGAGATGTCACCGGAACGGCAGCGGGATTCCATCCTGGAAACAGCCAATCTCATCGGTGAGATCCTTGAGGGAAAGCGCAGCTGCCTGCAGCTGTATACCTGGGAAGACTGGCAGCCCAAGGAGACGTTTGATGCGGGCGATCCGAGCAGCATTTTTCTGATCACGCCGCGGAAAACGGATCCTGTACAATCCCGGAAACGGCCGGTTCTGTTGATCGCTCCCGGAGGGGCATATGACCATGTCAGTTACCGCAACGAAGGGACCCCGCTTCAAAGACGGGCAGAAGAGAAGGAATATGCCGCATTTATGATCCGCTACCGGGTCTCGCCATCCCGCTACCCGCTTCCGCAGTCGGATCTTCTGAGCACCATACGCTATCTTCGACAGAATGCCGAGTGCTATCAGGCCGATCCGGAAAAGATCATAATCGCCGGTTTTTCGGCAGGCGGACATCTTTGTGCCAGTGCGGCCGCAAAGTACAAAGAGCTTGGCTTTGAAGACTGCCGGCCGGATGCAGTTGTGCTTGGCTATCCGGTGATCAGCAGCGATCCGGAAATTGCACATGAAGACAGCATCCGTTCATTACTTGGAGAACAGTATGATGAACTGCGGGAACAGGTCTCCATGGAACATCAGATTCCATCCGATTTCCCGCCGGCCTTTGTCTGGGCCTGTCAGGATGATGCACTGGTGCCGGCTGAGAATTCCATTCGGTTTGCGGAGAGCCTGCGGAAAGCGAAGATCCCGTTTGAATGTCATATTTACCGCTGGGGAGGTCACGGCATCGGCCTTGGGGAAGAGACTTCCGCTGCCCGCTGGAGCGAAGAGATGTTCCGCTTCCTGAACGAAGTACTGTAAACAAAAAAACAGAACCCGTCTTCTGCAATTGGGGTTCTGTTTTCAGTTACCGATTAACGGTTGTAGAATTCGACGATCAGTGCTTCGTTGATTTCCTGATTCAGCTCACTGCGTTCCGGGATCCGGACATAGGTGCCTTTCTTGGCTTCCTTGTCAACGGTAACGAATGCCGGTGCCGTGTAAGTGGACTCAAGAGATTCGCTGATAGCCTTCATGTTGCGGGCGTTCTCACGAACTGCAACAACGCTGCCCGGTTTTACCTGAGCAGAAGGGATGTCACACTTCTTGCCGTTGAGCTCGATGTGACCGTGGTTGACCAGCTGACGTGCAGCTTTGCGGGTCGGCGCAAAGCCCATACGGTATACAACATTGTCGAGTCTGCTTTCGAGCAGGACGAGGAAGTTGTAACCAGCCATGCCTTCCATCTTCTGTGCCTTTGCGAAGGTGTTGTAGAACTGACGTTCATTTACACCGTACATGTTGCGGACGCGCTGTTTCTCACGCAGCTGTGTTCCGTAGCCGCTGAGCTTGACGCGCTTTGTCGGGCCATGCTGACCCGGCGCATACTGTCTCTTCTTGAGTTCTTCGCCGGTTTCAAGAACGGAGAAGCTGAGACGTCTGGACTTCTTCCATACCGGACCTGTGTAACGTGCCATGTTTGTTTGTTCCTCCTAAATCACGTTTGGCGAAACAACAACAGGTGCAGATCATCGATGCGGTGTGTTGTTATGATCCGTTTCACTTATTGCAGCTAAGGTACTCCGGTAACAGGTTCTTCTGCTAACAACGCGTTGCGCATAACTCTGCATGCTGCCATCATTTGACGCAAGGCATATTATATTGAATGCAAAGGGTAAAGTCAACGAAAACTGACGTCGAACCGGTGCCTTCTTGTGCTATTATAGTTGCGTATTTGTTTTTGTAATAGAGAGGTTTTTTCTATGGATATTGTATTTAAGTATCTGTCTGATATAAGAGTTGTTATTGGGATCGCGGTGCTTGCGATCATCATCACGGTCATTCTGATCGTTTCCAAGATCCGATCCGGCAAAGCCCGCAAGGAACTTGAGGAACTGGAGGTACGCTACAACACCATTAAAAGCGTTCCCTTGTCCTTCAAACTGAACAAGGCCGTCGCCATCAGCCGGGTCGATCCCGAAGCGATGGAGAAGGTTACGATGATGCGCGATGATCTGGATAAGGCGGAAGCGAACCTGAAACAGATCAGCACGCTTCTGGCAGATACGGAAGATGAAATTATCTCCGGAAAGATCAAAAAGGCCAAGGGGGATCTCGCGGATCTCGATGCGAGCATCAGTCTTGGAGAAAGCCAGGTCGCCTCGCTTGATGAGGCACTGGATTCCATTCTGGAACGGGAAAATGTTCAGCGCCAGGAAGTCAATGAGCTTAAGAATCACTTCCGGGAACTGAAGGAAGCCGCAAACCGGAACCGCAGCCAGCTGAACTATGCCTGGAGCACGATCGAACAGATTACTTCGGAAACCGAAGGAATGTTCTCCAATTTTGAGGAGCGCATGTATACCTCGGATTTCGAGGCGGCCAATGAGGAACTTGTCAATATCCATCGCTCGATCGAACGGTTTGAATCGATTCTCAAAAGCGTACCGGAACTGCTGGAAGATGCGCGCGGCGTGATTCCGAAGATGGCGGAAGTTGTTCATCATGACTATACCGAAGCCAAGGCACGCGGCGTTTATCTCAAGCACCTTCAGGTCGACCAGAACCTAACGCTGATTACCAACGGTCTCAAGGGTGATCTTGAGCAGATGAAGGCCGGCGATGTTACGGATGTCCGTGAACATCTGGATGACTATAAAGAACGTCTGACCCAGCTTGGGGAACACATTCACCGGGAATCGGCTGCCTTTGATGAAATGCGGACTCTGGCAAACGAGATCACAACGCTATATAACGAAGCTGAAAAAAGCATTGCTTATGTGACGGATCAGTTCTCCCGTCTTTCCACCCGCTATGGTCTGGTCGGGATGGATGCCAAGATTGCTTCGGTACGGGATTCGCTCCGCAGCATTGCCACGAGAATGCCGAAGGTATTCACCCTGTATCAGGAAAACCAGAATCCTTCTACCGGTCTTCTCGGTACGATGAAAGAACTGAATCAGGATCTTACGGTTGTCAGTGATAATCTGCGGGATATCAAGGCGGAGATCGAAAGCGCGGCCGGCGGCGAAGAACGTGCAAAGAAGCAGCTGGTCAAACTGCAGGTCATCATGAACCAGATGCAGGTAAAGATTGCCAAGTACAAACTGCCGTCCATTTCCGCACAGTATGATGAGGATATGAAGCGAGCAGAAGGCTATATCAACCGTCTTACCACCCTGATCGGTGCAGAACCGCTCAACGTGCAGATGCTCAACAATACCCTGAAAGAAGCGATCGACTTCATCTACCGCCTCTACAACAATGTCAACAATGTGGTTGCGACGGTCATGATGGTCGAGAATACGATCGTCTTCGGCAACCGCTACCGCAGCACCTATGCCGATATCGACAGTGAACTGACACGGAGTGAACTCTGCTTCCGCAACGGGGATTACACTCAGGCGCTTTCCATTGCGATCGCGACGATCGAAAAGATTCATCCGGGCAACTATGAGAACATGATCCGGGAGAATTCCAGTGAAGCGTAGAGTATATCTCGATCACGCCGGTACGACAAAGCCCGATCCGGAAGTGCTGAAAACCTATACTGCGCTTCTTGCGGATCATTACGCAAACAGCGAATCCCTCTATGATGAGGGAAGTGAAGTGCATCGAATGATGGAGAAAGCCCGCAGCGCTGCTGCCGGGCTTTTAGGTGTTTTGCCGGGTGAGATCCTGTTTACTTCCGGCAGCTGTGAAGCCAACAGTATGGCAGTCAAAGGCGTCTGCCTTGCCTGTCCCGGGAAGCGGCATATCATTACAACACCGATTGAGCACAGCAGTATCATCTCTGCCTGTCATCAGATGGAACGGCTGTTCCGCTATGACATTACCTGGCTCCCGGTCTATGAAGACGGAAGGGTCAAAGCTGAAGATGTACGCTCTGCACTGCGCCCGGATACCGCACTTGTCAGTGTCATGCATGTAAATAACGAAGTCGGCTCCGTGAACCCGGTTCAGGAGATTGCCGAACTGGTGAAAAAGGAGAGCCACGCGTATTTTCACTGTGACCTGACCCAGTCTGTCGGAAAAGTTCCGGTGGATCTGAAGAATATCGATCTTGCGTCGGTATCTGCGCACAAGCTTCATGGCTTAAAGGGCAGCGGCATTCTGATCAAAAAGACCCATGTGCCCATGGAACCGCTGATCTCTGGTGGGGAACAGGAATTCGGTCTGCGCGGGGGAACGGCCAATTCTGCGGCCGATACGGTCTTTGCCAAGACGCTGCGGCTGGCGCTGGAACAGCAGGGAAAGACCTGGACGCATGTCTCTTCTCTGAAACAGCGGCTGTATGAAGGCCTGAGCGGAATTGATGGAATTGAGTTCAACAGTCCCGAGGATGCCATCCCGCATGTGCTGAATTTCTCCTATGAGAAGATCCCGAGCGAAGTCATGCAGAATGAACTGAACCGGAGGGGGTTCATGGTCAGCGCAAGAAGCACCTGCGAAAGCAATTCCAACAACCCGAGCTATGTGCTGACGGCAATGGGTTTCAGCGAACGGCGCGCATCCTGTTCGATCCGCGTATCGCTTTCTCTGGAAAATACGATGGAAGAAATCGACGCATTTATTGAAGCAGTAAAGGAGATGATTACCCAGTATGGCTGAGTACGATACCGTTTTGATCCGTTATGGAGAACTGACCACCAAAGGAAAGAACCGGAAGGATTTTATCCGCAAGCTGGATCAGAATATCCGGGGAATCTTAAAAGAATACGAACGTCTGGAATTCCGGCGTGCGTATGACCGTTTCTATATCCGCCTGAATGGAGAAGATGCAGAAGCGATCCGCGAAAAGCTGAAACTGGTATTCGGCATTTCTTCCTTTTCCTTTACGGAACGGGTGGATTCGGATCTGGATGCGATTACCGCACGCTGTCTGGAACTTGCAAAGGATTCCGGTAAACGTACGTTTAAGATGATTTCCCGACGGCATGACAAGACCTTTCCAATGAATTCCGATTCGATCAACCGGCATGTTGCAGGAGTGATTCTGCAGAATACTGATATGAAGGTGGATGTGCACAACCCGGAACTTGAGATCCGGGTAGAGGTCCATTCCGGAGATACCTATCTGATGAGTGAGAAGATCCCCGGTGCCGGAGGCTATCCGACCGGCATAAACGGCAAGGTTCTGCTGATGCTGTCGGGAGGCATCGATTCTCCGGTTGCGGCCTATGAGCTGATGAAGCGGGGACTGGATGTTGAGGCAGTTCATTTTGCAAGTCCGCCCTATACCAGTGAAAACGCAAAGCAGAAAGTTCTGGATCTTGCCTCGATGATGAGTGTATACAATCAGGGCCGAATGAAGGTTCATATGATCAACTTCACGGAACTGCAGCTTGCAATCTACAAGGCGGCAGGGGATCCGTATGCAGTAACACTGATGCGCCGCATGATGGTACGCCTTGCCCAGCAGATTGCGGAACAGAACAAGTGCCTTGCGATTGCGACCGGTGAAAGCCTTGGCCAGGTTGCCAGTCAGACCCTTGAAAGCATCGCCTGCATCAACTCCGTTATCTCGATTCCGGTCATCCGGCCTTTGATCTGCATGGATAAAGTGGAAATTATTGATCTTGCCCGCAAGATCGGTACCTATGAAACATCAATTCTGCCGTATGAGGACTGCTGTACGATCTTTGATCCGAAAAACCCGGTTACCAAACCGAATAATAAAAAGGCTTCCGCATTTGAAGCACGCTTTGACTATGATAGGATGATAGCGGAAGCGCTGGATCAGGAAGAGACCGTAATGGTTCATCCGCCGGTAAAGGAAGATTATCTGTGAGGTAGAAAGATGGGACTGTTTCATAAACATAACAATGGAATCGCACCTGCGTTTGAAAAGGTCATGGAACATGGAAAGCGGGAGACGGAAAGCGAGTTTCTCGACAGTCTGAACCTGATCGTCAATGCAGTTGTGGCGGATGACAGCTATACGATCAATGAAAAGCTCAAGATTTATGAACTGCTTACCATGATCGCCAATGTCGCTCCCTCCGAGCGGCCCCGCTATGCAAAGCGTCTGATGCGTGTTCTGGATTAGTAAAACGGACCGGGGAGGTCCGCTTAATTATTGTATTTCAGGTACCTGTGTGCGGATAATACGGTGGATCACCGGACGCATCTCATCCATCGTTGCCGGATTTGTCTCAATAATCGCATCATAGCAGACGGAAATGATCATGCACACAATGCAGTAGAGAACCGATAGAATATCCCGGATCGGGATATTTTGTTTTTCGGCGTACTCCTGAATCTGAAGAATCCCCGGAATCAGCACTTCATGATCGTCCGCAAACAGATCCGCTTCCCGGATCGGCCAGATAAAGTCATGCTTGATGATTTTGATCAGCGTCTTATCCCGCTCAAACCGGTCAATCGTATAATCTGCCATTGTAATCAGATTGTCACAGAGATGTTCCGATCGGTGTTCCATCATATAATCATAGGCACTGTGAATCAGATCAAACGTAATCCTGCGGTTCAGTTCACGGGCAATATCGTCTTTATCCAGGAAGTACAGATAAAAAGTTCCCTTGGCGACATTGGACCGCTTGCAGATCTCTGCAATGGTCGTTCCGCTCATCCCGCGCCGGGTAAAGCACTCATAAGCACTGTTCAGCAGCCGGTTCCGCTTATCCTGTTTTTTCTGATCAATCAAACGCATAGTTGCTCCATCAGCCCATCATGGCTTTATGTTTCAGGCGGTACAGTACGATCTCCGCATTGGAGAGAAAACGTACATCTTCCACCGTTGTCCCAACACCGTTGGTGATATCAAGGGTCACGGTTCCCTGGATCTCATGCTTGCTGCGGAAATACCGTTCTGCCATGCGCGGGGTATAAAGTGCGCCAAAGCCCCAGTAAGCCTGTCCGCCATGACTGTGACCGGAAAGAATATAGTTGGTCTGATCAATCGGCAGACTGTCCGCAAGATCCGGTGTATGGGTGATTGCGATATTAAAGACAGCACGTCCGACATTGGTATAGGCAGTGTCAATATCCGGGTGACCGTACAATCCGCTGTCCAGACCGGTCAGAGAGATCGACCCGCTGCCCCGGTTCCGAAGAAGCACACTGCTGTTCAGCAGCAGTTCAAAATCACTCTGGAACAGGACATCCTGCACCGTGGCGCTGACCGATTCCGAGCGGCAGTCAAAATCTCCAAGTACGGCATATTTTCCAAGCGGTGCCTTCATTGCGGAAAAGAAGCGGATGACGGTATCCTGATCCGTCTGACTGGGCGTGCAGATCTCATCAAACAGGTCTCCGCCAAAGATAATGACATCCGGACTCAGCTGGTTGATGGAATCCGTCAGTTTGGAAAGGCGTGCTTCATCTACAAAGGTTCCATAGTCGAGATCACTGAAAAACAGAATGGATACATTATCCAGCTGATCCGGAATAAACACCGATTCGAGAGTTTCGTACCGGACCTGGTAACGGGAAGGGGCACGGTAATAGGCATCATATACCAATGCCAGAGACAGTGAAGCAATAATGAATATGACCGTCAGGATCCTTGCGATGATCCTGTTTTTCTGGTTGTCCATGTCATTTATCATATCATTCCTCTATAATAAATACGATTATGGCGAATGTGTATTTTCTCTCCTATGACCTTCTGGTCAAACAGGATGCCCCGGCTCCGGGTGCAGTTGAACTGATCCGCCGGCTTGTTAAGAAGACGGAACGTTTTATGATTCTCTGCGAGAGCACGGTATATGCACGCAGGCGTATGTCTGAGCGGATGTATGAGATCGGTTTCCCGCTGCTTTCGGATGATCTGTTCTATACTTCTCTGAATGCGGCAATGGATATCATTGCACACCGGTATCCCGGGCATAAGAAGGCAATGCTGATCGGGACACGTTCCCTGAAGGACGAGCTGGAAAACAACGGCTTCCGCGTTAATGACGGGGAGGCAGACTGGGTCTTTGTCGGAATGGACCGCAATGCCACTTACGCACAGTATTCTGCTGCAGTGCAGGTACTGCAAAGCGGAGCCCGTATCATTACTCTTGGCTGTGAGTCTCTGACCGCTGCCGGAGAAATCGGCTGCGGAGCAGTTGCGGCCATGCTGGAGGCTGCTTCCGATCAGAAAAGACTGTCCACCGGATGGGACAGCCGTCTGATGATTCAATGCGCAATGCGTCACTTCAATCTGGAAGAAGAGGAAGTGCTGTTTGTAAGTGACCGGCTGGAACCGGAAATTGCCAGTGCGGTAAGGGCAAAGGTCAGGACCGTTTATGTGCTTCCTTCTCCGGATACGGATCTCAGTGAGATCGTGATCAAGCCGACCTATGTAATGGAATCACTCAGCAGCATCTCGCGCTGAGGCACACATGGACAGGAAAGCGCCGGCAATCCGGACCTGTTCTTTCCGATCCAGCATCCGTTCCGGATGCCACTGAACCGCAAGTACGCGGTTTTTTTCTGCCCCTTCAATGATGCCGTCTTCACTGAACGCACTGATGGTCAGGGAAGGCGCAGGGGTGTCAATTGCCTGGTGATGAAAGCTGTTTACCACAGCCGAATCTCCCAGGATCATCTGAAGCATCGTGCCGGATACGGTTTTTACCGAATGGGCAGTATCGTTTTTTCCTTTGGGAGGGACGAAATTGATCTGCTGATGTTCTTTTCCGGTCAAAGAGGGGATATCCTGGATCAGGGTTCCGCCTTCTGCCACATTGATGACCTGAATGCCCCGGCAGACTCCAAGAACGGGTTTGTCTGCTTTTTGAAACGCATGATAAAGATACAGGTCCGACTGATCAAAGGCCGGGTCGTAGGTATCAGCTGTACCGTCGACTGCTTCTCCGTAAAGAGACGGATCAAGATCTGCTCCGCCGGTCAGAAAGAGTCCATCACACAGTTCTGCATAACGCTTTGCTTCCGGTTCGCTGACGACCGGCAGGATCACTGCCATGACTTCAGGGTCCGCTGCTTTGAGAAAGTCAATATAAGCCATGTTGTCATAGATCGCCGCAGACTGATATACGGTTGTTTCCCGTGCGCTGAGACCAATCAGAAGGGGTTTCCTGTTTTCCATAAATCACTGCTCCGACTACGATCGTAACAGAGAAGTACCGCAATTGCACAGGAAAGATCACGGATGCTATAATCTTCGATATATTGAAAGGAAGGGATGACCGTTGGAAGAGAGCCGATCGAATACTGCCGTAAAACAGAGTGAGGAGAACAGAAGATGAACAGCTGGACAAATCAGACCCTTATACTGATGCTGATCGTGCTTATTTTGTTTTCCGGGCTGTTTTCCGCGATCGAGACTGCATATTCCAGTGCCAGCCGGATCCGTCTGAAGGCGATGGATCATGACAAAGCAGATGATGTGCTGGCCATCCTGGAAGACTTTGAGACGTTTATCTCCACCGTTCTGGTCGGTAATAATATCGTTAATATTCTGTCTGCGACTCTGGCGACCATTCTTTTTACGCGCCTGTACGGAGATACCGGTGCGATCATTTCCACGGCCGTTATGACGATTGCAGTACTTCTGTTCGGTGAAATCGCTCCGAAGACAATTGCCAAACAGAGTCCGGAATCCTTTGCGGTACATACCGTAGGATTCGTGAAGTTTTTCAAATTCCTTCTGCGGCCTCTCACGCTGATCTTCGGCGGCTGGCAGTGGCTTGTCACAAAGATGGTAAGAGTTGAGAATGTGGACAGCGATATTTCGGATGAGCTGATCACAATGGTCGATGAAGCGGAAAAAGAAGGGGATCTGGAAGCACATGAATCGGATCTGATTTCTGCTGCGATCGAATTCAACGATCTCGATGTCAAAGATGTTCTTACCCCGAGAGTCAATGTCGTTGCGGTGGATATCACATCTTCTCCCAAACAGGTCGAAAAGGCATTCCGGATGAATTCGTTCTCCCGTCTGCCGGTCTATGAAAACTCCATCGACAATATCGTCGGTGTCATTCATGAAAAAGATTTCTACAGCATGCTGTATGTTGAGAAGGAACGGGCCTATCTCAGACGCATTATCAAGCCTGTCATCTATACCAGTGAGAACGTCAAGATCAGCACGCTGCTTAAGCAGCTGCAGAAGGCCAAGCTGCACCTTGCCGTCGTTCTCGATGAATATGGCGGCACAGCCGGCATCATTACCATGGAAGACATCATTGAGGAACTGGTCGGTGAGATCTATGACGAACATGATACCGTTACCGAATACTATAAACAGATCGATGATCATACGTATCTGGTGAACTGTTCTGCGGAAGTGGACGATATGATGGAACGGTTCGGCGTGGAATATGACGAGGATGAGTTTGACTTTATTACGGTTTCCGGATGGGTCATTCATGAGCTGGACCGGATCCCGCAGAACCAGGATTCATTTGATTACAAGAACCTGCATGTAACCGTGACAAAGGCAGATCAGCGCAAGGTCAACGAGATCAAAGTCGAGATCCGCGAAAACAGCAGCGAGGACTGATCCATGCAGCAGTATTATGTGGAAGAACCTCTGGAAGAGGGTAAGATCATACAGCTTCCCAAGGATAAAGCACATCATGCCTTTCGGGTGCTGAAGCTCCAGCATGAAACCGTACGGCTGGTTTCCAATGGAACCGGCTGGTTCGCAGAAGTATATCAGGAAGGCGGGAATGGAATGGCCCGCATTTTATCAGCGGACCCGGACCTCAATGAGCTCCATACCGACATTACGTTGTGCATGGCCCTGATCCGAAGGGAAAAGTTTGAACTGGTTCTGCAGAAGGCAGCGGAACTCGGAGTAAAGAAGATCATACCGTTTGAATCGAGCCGCTGTGTCGTAAAGGCTAAGAATGAGAAAACTGCCCGCTGGAACGCCATCCTGCTGGAGGCATGCGAGCAGTGCAAGCGCACTTTGGTTCCCGAATGTCTGGCACCGGTACCTATTAAGGATCTTTCTTCATTTAAAAGTACGGTTAATCTCTGTGCATATGAAAATGCCGGAAGTCAGGCATCTTTTATCCATGAAAGTCTGCCGGCAGATTCCGTAACGATCGTGATCGGCCCGGAAGGCGGTTTTTCCAAAGAAGAAGTACAGCTGCTCAGCGATGCCGGATTTTCTCCGGTTACCCTTGGCAGCCGGATCCTGCGGGCAGAGACTGCCGCTTTCTATGCCTGTTCGGTGATCGGGGAGATATCAGGATGAGATTCTCGGTTGTGAACCTTGGCTGCAAGGTCAATGCATATGAATGTGAAGGCGTTGCCCATCAGCTGGAAGAAGCCGGATTCGAACGGGCAGAATGGGAAGAGCCTGCTGAAATCACGGTGATCTTTACCTGTGCCGTAACCAATACAGCGGCCGCCAAAAGCCGAAAGATGATCCATCGGGCAAGAAGAAAACATCCGGAGGGAATCGTTGCGGTTGCCGGCTGCTATGCCCAGATCGATCCGGATGCGCTTGAAGATGCGGATATTCTGGTCGGCTCCAAACACAAGCCGTTCCTTGCCGAATACATTAAAACAGCGGTTGAAAAAAAGGAGCGCATCGTCGATGTCTCGGATCTGAAGGATGTACGGTTCGAACCGCTGCCAGTTGATCATTTCAGCGGCCGGACCAGAGCGTTTCTGAAAATCCAGGATGGGTGCAATCAGTTCTGTTCCTATTGCGTCATTCCCTATGCCAGAGGGAAAGAGCGTTCCATGGAACCGGATATGGTCATTGAAGAGGCAAAAAAGATTGCCTTGTCCCATAAGGAGATTGTCCTGGCCGGAATCCACACCGGCCGGTACGGAAGAGAATACGGGATCACGCTTGCGGATCTGATGAAACGTCTGCTGGAAGAAGTGGAAGGACTGGAACGGCTGCGGATCTCTTCGATTGAGATCACGGAGCTGGATGATCCGTTTGTTGAGCTTTTTGCGAAGGAGAAACGGATCGCACGCCACCTGCACATTCCGCTGCAGTCCGGTTCGGATGTTATTCTGAAACGAATGGGCCGTCCATACAGCTGTGTGGATTATTATAATAAGCTGTGTGAGATCCGGGAGAAGGCAGGGGATTTTTCGGTTTCGACGGATCTTATGACCGGGTTCCCAGGGGAAACGGACGCATCGTTTGCAGAGACGCTGGGTTTTCTGAAAAAATGTGCGTTCTCGTTTCTGCATGTATTCCCGTTCAGTGCCCGGAACGGCACGAAAGCTGCTGTGATGGAAGACCAGGTCGATGTGCCGGTAAGGAAGCAGCGGGCAAAGACCTGCATCGCGTTATCGGAAGAACTCTATGATAGTTATAAAGATTCCATGATCGGCAAACCCGTGGAAGTGCTCATGGAAAATGAAACGCAGGGACATACCAGCGAATATCTGGAAGTAACCATGGATCGGCCGTATGAGCCTTCGGCAATCATACCGGCAATTATCACAGAGCGCAGGGGACATGCGCTGTATGCGGAAGGAAGTGATGAGGCATGAAGCTGAATGAATTGTTTGATCAGGTAGATGATGAGATTGAAATACGAAGTCTGATGGCAGACAGCCGCAAGAAGCGGCCGGACTCCATCTTCTTCTGTGAAAAGGGAATGATGAACGACGGCCACCGGTTCGTGGATCAGGCGATCGACAATGGCGCGATCGTGATTGTTCACTCGGAACCGCTTGCGGATACCCGTCCGGGCATCACTTATATCAAAGTCAAAAACGTCAATCAGGTATACAACAAAGTGGCAGATGCCTTTTACGGCCACCCCAGCCACCGGCTGAAGATGTACGGTGTGACCGGCACCAACGGCAAGAGCACGATCTCGTGTGTGATCCGGGATGTGCTGAATCACTTTATGCCGACCGGATATATCGGAACAATTGCGATCGAATACGGCAATGTCAAGCTTCCGCCGCTGTTAACGACACCGGATATCGATGATCTGCACGGCATCCTGCATGACATGGTGGATGCGGGAATCGATGCGTGTGCTCTTGAAGCCTCGTCCATCGGTATTGAACAGGGAAGAGTCGATGCGATCGATTTTGATGCGGCGATCTTTACGAATCTGACCCATGACCATCTGGATTATCACGGGACCATGGAAAACTATTTCCAGGCCAAAAAGAAACTGTTTGACAATCTCAAGGAAACTGCGGTCGCCATCACCAATATCGATGATCCCTATGGGATGAAGATAGTAGAAGACTGTCCGTGCCGTGTGCTGACGTATGGAATTGAAAACGATGCGGATTACTGCATCACCCGTTATACGCTGAAGGCAGACAAAACAATCTTTACCCTCCGGTGCAACGGCATGGAATATGAGATTGAAACCAATCTCGTTGCCAAGTTCAATCTGTATAACCTGCTGGCGGCAATTGCAGCGCTGAATGCGACCGGAATATCTATTACGATGATGCTGCCGGAACTCAAGCATATTTCACAGGTTGACGGGCGTGTGCAGCGGATCGACTGCGGTCAGCCATTCAACGTCATCGTAGACTTTGCGCATACACCGGACGGCATTGAGAAACTCTGTCAGTATGCCAGCGCCATTACCCCAAAAGGCAACCGCATCATTGCGATCACCGGTTCTGCAGGCAAGCGCGATACGGCCAAGCGTCCGACCTTCGGACAGATTCTGGATAAGTATGCGGATATGATCATCCTGACGGAAGATGACCCGCGGGATGAAAAACCGGCTGATATCGCAATGGAGATCTCAAAAGGCATCAAGAAGAAACCCTATGTTCTGATCGAGGACCGTTATAATGCCATCCGCCAGGCGGTTGAGATCTGTTCGGAAGGCGATACGATCGTCATCATGGGCAAGGGGGATGAACGGTTCATGTACCGGGAGTTCGGCAGAGAACCGTATGAAGGCGATGACGTGATCGCAAAAGATGTGATCAGCCGTTATTACTTTGGAGAAGGGAATAATGAAAGCGAATAAATATATTGACCATACGCTTCTGAAAGCAGATGCTTCAAAGGAACAGATCATAAAACTCTGCCAGGAGGCAAAAGAAGGTGATTTTGCCAGTGTCTGCGTCAATCCATGCAATATTCCGCTGGCAAAGGAACTTCTGAAAGGAAGCGATGTAAAGGTCTGCTGTGTAATCGGCTTTCCGCTTGGCGCAATGACAACCGCCGCAAAGGTATTTGAAGCCAAAGATGCCGTGGAACTGGGGGCGGATGAAGTGGATATGGTTCTTAACATCGGACGTCTGAAAGACGGAGAAGATGACTATGTAAGCAATGAGATCCATGCAGTTAAAGAAGCAGTGGGTGACCGTACACTGAAGGTGATCCTTGAGACCTGTCTTCTGAGTGACGCAGAGATCGTGCGTGCCTGCCGGGATGCTGAAAAAGCCGGAGCGGATTTCGTAAAGACCTCGACCGGTTTCTCGACTGGCGGGGCAACGGCAGAGGCTGTGAAGCTGATGAAGGAAACCGTCGAAGGTACCATGAAGGTCAAGGCGAGCGGCGGGATCCGCACACCGGAAGACTTCAAGACGATGATTGAAGCCGGAGCAGACCGGATCGGTACCAGCAGCGGCAGTAAACTGCTGAAGTGAAAACAGTTATTGCCAAACAGAGGGGATTTTGGTAATGTATTTAATGCAAACTCAGAAAGGGGGGATATGAATGCCGAGAGTAGTAGTCAAGGAAAACGAAAATCTTGATGATGCACTGCGCCGTTTTAAGCGTCAGGTCTCCCGCAGCGGTACGCTGGCTGAGGCTCGTAAGAGAGAGTACTACGTAAAGCCGGGTGTTAAGCGCAAGCTGAAGAGCGAAGCTGCACGCAAGGCAAGACGCCGCGGAAAGTAATCCGCAGAATGCACGAAAAGGGAGCTGAGTTTCAGCTCTTTTCTTTTGTTCCTTCGGGCGGTATTATCTAATAGATAAGATAAAAATAAAGGGGGAGATTCATTGGAAACCACGAGAACGATATCGTTTGAGAATATGACCGCACTGCAGGCCATGAGTATGACCGGTACGGAAGATAGGAACCTGAGGGTCATTGAAGAATGCTTTGGAAAGACCATTACATTTCGCGATTATACCTTTACCATTCTTGACTGCAATGAGAATACCTACCAGCAGATCTATGATGTTCTGACTGCACTCTTTGAAGTCGCAAAGAAGAACCAGATCGTAACCGAAGCAGATACGATCTATGCCTGCCGGCTTGTGACCAAAAATGAGCGGGTGCGTTTTAATGATTATGGACAGGCCATTATCGGAAGGACTCTGACCGGAAAGGCAGTTGCTCCGAAGACCCGCGGCCAGTATGAATTTGTTAAGGCCATGGACAGCAGTTCGATTGTATTCGCCATCGGACCGGCCGGTACCGGAAAGACGTTCCTGGCCGTGATCAAGGCAGTTTCGGAATTGAAAAAGGGAAATGTCCGCCGGATCGTTCTGACCCGCCCGGCTGTGGAAGCAGGAGAGAATCTCGGTTTTCTGCCCGGCGATATGAAAGAAAAGGTCGACCCGTACCTGACGCCGCTCTATGATGCCCTGCATGACATGCTTGGTGTGGAAAAGACCGAATCGCTGATTGAAAAGGGAACGATCGAGATCGCTCCGCTTGCCTATATGCGCGGCCGTACGCTGGATGACAGCTTTGTGATCCTGGATGAGGCACAGAATACGACCGGTGCACAGATGAAGATGTTCCTGACGCGTCTCGGCTTCCATTCCCGCATGGTGATCACCGGTGATATTACCCAGCTTGATCTGAAGAAAGGCGAAGAAAGCGGTCTGACGCAGGCGTCCTCGATTCTGGGAGGGATCGATGAAATCTCCATTATCCATCTCACCGGAGATGATGTTGTCCGCCATCCGCTGGTCCAGAAGATCGTAGAGCGCTACAGCGAGTCAAACAAGTAAAAAAGTCGATTCAATGATCGGCTTTTTCTTCGGCATAAGCTTGCAGAACCGTACGGATTTCCTCCGGTTCTCCATGGAGCGATCCCTGGATCATCTGGGAACTGCCGCCGCCCCGGCCGCTGAACCGCTCGTTCAGCAGTCTGCTCAGAGGCTTCAGATCGGTTTCACTGCTCAATATTACATACTGCATGCCTTCTTTGCCGGCAGTAAAAATCGCGGCAATACCGGCATGTTTTTCTTCGATTACCTGATTGGCATATTTGCGCAGCTCCTGCGTATCGATTCCTTCCGTAAACAGGACATAAACCGGCGTATGGTCTTCAATGTCCTTCAGGTTTTCTTCCAGCTGGTGCAGGATGATTCCGCGCAGCCGGTACGTGCTGTCGAGCATTTCCGCTCTCAGCCGCTCCACTGCCACTGAAGTTTCCGATACCGGAGCAGAAAGCAGATGGGAAATCGCAAGGTTCTGATCGGTAACGGTCTGTACATAACGCAATGCTCTGCGGCCGCATACAATCTCTGTTCTTGTGCCGTTTTTACGGCTGGCAGTGCTCAGAACTTTGATGAGCCCAATCTCACCGGTCCGATGAACATGCGTTCCGCAGCATGCACATACATCTGCACCCGGAACGGTAACGATCCGTACAAGACCTTCCAGTTCTTTCTTGGAACGGTATTCCAGCAGTGCCAGTTCTTCGGGGGAAGGATAGGAGATCTCAATCGGCTCATTGCGGTAAAGAATTTCATTTGCCTTTGTTTCAACCGTCCGGAGATCTTCCCAGGTCAGCGGACCGGAAAAGTCGAGCGTGATCGTCTCTTCTCCAAGATGGAAGCCGATATTTTCATATCCAAACAGCTGATGCACAATACCGGAGAAGATATGTTCCCCGGAGTGCTGCTGCATCAGATCAAAGCGCCGGTTCCAGTCGATCGTTCCATGTACGGCAGTGCCGGTTTCCAGCGGAAGATCGGTGATGTGTACGATGGCTCCGTTTTTCCGGCGGGTATCTTTTACAGGCACTTCATTGAGGGTTCCCTGATCGCCGGGCTGACCGCCGCCTTCCGGATAAAATGACGTCTCTTTGAGAACGATCTCATATCCGTGTTTCCCCTTAGTACAGGAAATCACTTCGGAGTCAAAGACGGTGCGGTAGGCATCCTGATAAAACAGTTCATTCATGGTATCCATGAGGATAATTATAGACCAGAGGTTACCGGTGAGAAAGCACGCAAGCGGTTATGAAATGCCGGAATGCCGTTTTATAAAACAGAAGGGATTGGTATAATGGCCTCAGATATGGAACTGACGATTTACAACCGTACCAATCAGGATGTGAGCCGCTTTACGGAGCTGTTTGAAACGATTGCTTCGGCAGCGGAAACGAAACTGAAGCTTCCGAAGGATCATACCATTTCGGTAACCTTTGTCCGTTCAAGAACGATTCATACAATCAACCGGGATTACCGGGGAATCGACCGGCCGACGGATGTGATCACATTCGCAGCCCAGGATGAAAGGACCGGGTTTGAAACGGAAGAGGAACAGAAGGATCTTGGAGATCTGTTTATCAATATCGACTATGCCAGAAAACAGGCTTTGCGCTACGGTCACAGCTATGAGCGGGAGATCGGTTTTCTGTTTACCCACGGTCTGCTTCATACGCTGGGGTATGACCATATGACCGATGAAGAAGAGAAGATCATGTTTCAGCTGCAGGATGAGATTCTCGATCCGATCATCAGGAGAACGGCATGCTGAAGAAGAAATTCAAGCCGGCATTCGAAGGACTGCTTAACGGCATGGCGCACCGCAGTATCCGGATCCAGTTTCTGCTGGGTGCTCTTGCGGCTGCGGCAGGACTGGTTCTAAAGATTACGTCCGGAGAATGGATCGCAGTCGTGCTGTGTATCGGTCTTGTCATAACGACCGAATATCTGAATACTGCCATCGAATTTGTCTGCAACTATCTGACCACGAAAAAAGATGCCAAGATCAAGGAAATCAAGGATCTGGCAGCGGGTGCAGTACTGGTTTCGTCGCTGACGGCACTGGTTACTGCCATCATTATTCTGTTAAGACACATTTAGGAGATGCCATGAACAAGGAAGAACTGATCCGGGAAGCGTTTCAGGCGATGAACAATACGTATTCCCCATACTCTCATTTTCCGGTTGGAGCCGCACTGCTGACGAAAGACGGACGTATTTTTTACGGAGCGAATATTGAAAATGCGAGCTATCCCGCCGGCAACTGCGCAGAGCGCTCCGCACTGTTTGCGGCTTACAGCAGGGGTGTACGCAGAGAGGACATTGAAGCGCTTGCGATTGTTTCGGAAGGAAAGCGCGTATCCAGTCCCTGCGGCGTCTGCCGGCAGGTACTCTATGAACTTCTGAATCCGGATACCCCGATCTATCTTGCCAACCGGAATGAATCAAAAACGGTCACACCGTCTGAGATCCTTCCGGATGCGTTTGGTATGGAGGATCTTGCGGAATGAAGTCCGGGTTTGTTGCGCTTGCCGGACGCCCCAATGCGGGCAAAAGCACACTGATCAACGGGCTCGTAAACGAAAAGATCGCGATTGTATCACCGAAACCCCAGACGACCCGCAGTGAGATCCGGGGCATCGTTAATACCGAGGATGCCCAGATCGTATTTACAGATACACCGGGGATTCACAAGGCAAGGCACCGTCTCGAAAGCCGGATGAACAAGGAAGCGGCCAACGTCATTCAGGGCGTGGATCTGATCTACCTGGTAGTCGACGGCACGAAACCGTACGGCAGCGGAGATGAATTTGTGCTGAACATGGTAAGCCAGGCCGGTGTTCCGGTCTTTCTGATTTTCAATAAAATCGATCTTCTCCCCAAAGAGAAAGTACTGAACCATCTTTCCTCCTGGCAGGAACGCTTTTCCTTTGCGGAGTTTTTCCCGATTTCTGCCCTTAAAACAGAAAGCTTTGAGGATCTTCTGAATACCACGATCTCCTATCTTCCGAAAGGAGAGGCAATGTACCCGCGGGAGATCGTCAGTGACAATCCGGAAAACTTCCGTCTGGCGGAGATCATCCGGGAAAAGATCCTGTACTGCACGGAGGAGGAAGTTCCGCATGCGACTGCCGTTGTGATCGAGCGGAAGGAATATGTAAAGGACGGCTGTGAAATCCAGGCAATGATTCTCGTCGAGCGGCCGGGGCAGAAGGCAATCATCATCGGAAAGCAGGGATCGATGCTGAAAAAGATCGGCATTGCCGCAAGAAAAGATATCGAGCAGCTTCTCGGCTGTCATGTCAGACTGAGCCTGTTTGTCCGGGTTGAGAAGGAATGGCGTGATATCGACAGCCGGATCACGCAGTACGGATATGGTCACGTTGATGAATGATTCTGCACTTGGTCTGATCCTGAAGGAACAGGACTATAAAGACAACTCCGTTATCTTAACGGTACTGAGTGAACAATACGGAAAAATCTCTCTTCTGGCACAGGGTGCCCGCAAGATGACCTCGAAGAACCGGGGCTCCATTCTTCCGTACACAAAGGGAGAGTTTTTCTTTGACTATAAAGAGAACCGGACAATGTTCCGGATGAAAAGTGCCAGGACGGTAAACCTGTACCGTAGACTTCATGAGAATCTGAACGCCTCGCTGACTGTTCCGGTGCTTGCTGAAGTGATCGATGCGGCACTGCTGGAAGATGCAGATCCCCAGCTGTCCCGTTACTGTTATCAGCTGTTCGAACAGGTATGTGAACTCCTGGATCAGGGACGAAGAGCAGATATTGTGCTGGCAATCGCACTGTCGGATCTTCTGAAACTGCTGGGCATCGCACCGGACGTGGATGACTGCGTACTTTGCGGCAGTACCAGCGTCGCAGCGATATCAGTCCGGGAAGGCGGATTTCTGTGTGCTCCGTGTGCAGCCCTTCATTCGGTGCCGCTTCGTGAACCGGAAAAACTGCGGGCATTCCGGCTTATCAATAAAGCTTCTCTGGAACACACCGAGATGCTGGAAGAGATCCTCGGCAGTGCCCTTGACGAATGCCGGATCCTGGTGGAATTCCTGCGGACGCATGCAGGTCTTCCGGTAAGAAGCTTTGCGCTGTTTCAGAGAATGGCAGAAGAATCGTAATGAGGGAAATCAGAATGGTTTTGAAGAGTACATTCAGCCGTTCCTGGATCGGATCGTATGGAATATGCATTATGTGGAATCAGCGTATTGCCGGCTAATCTCAGAATCAATATAGATGCAGTGCACAAAGCAGGATTAACGAAACAGCAGCGGGCATTGCACGCTTGCAGAAAAACGGCATAAAAATCGTATATTCGCTTCACATTTATAGGCAGAGCCGCATTGAAGAGCACTTTAAAAAGTGCTATACTACCAATGCTTTTAGCGCATGGGTAAGGGGGTTTTGCCTTTTTTATGGAAAAAACATTCGACAAAATTGTTTCACATGCCAAGAATACGGGCTTTGTTTTTCAGGGTTCCGAGATCTATGGCGGCCTGAGCAATACATGGGACTTCGGCCCGTACGGAGTCCTTTTAAAAGATCATATCAAGCGGGCATGGCAGAAAAAGTTCATTCAGGAAGATCCAAACAACGTTGAGATCCAGGCTGCGATCCTGATGAATCCGAAAGTATGGGAAGCGTCCGGTCATCTGAAGGGATTCTCCGATCCGCTGATGGACTGCCGCAACTGCAAGACCCGTCATCGGGCGGATCAGCTGATCGAACGGGCAACCGAAGGAAAGGTTACCTGTGAGGGATGGTCCAATGAGCAGATGGAAGCCTTTATCAAAGAGAACAATATCAGCTGTCCGGACTGCGGAAGTCATGACTTTACTTCCATCCGTCAGTTCAACCTGATGTTCAAGACGTTCCAGGGAACGACCGAAGACGGAAAATCCACCATTTATCTTCGTCCGGAAACCGCTCAGGGCATGTTCGTCGACTTCAAGAACGTAACCAGGGCTTACCGCAAAAAGCTACCGTTCGGCATCGGCCAGATCGGCAAGAGCTTCCGCAACGAGATCACACCGGGCAACTTCATTTTCCGCACCCGTGAATTCGAACAGATGGAAATGGAGTTCTTCTGCAAACCCGGAACGGATGACGAGTGGTTCCCGTACTGGCGCAAGTTCTGCATGGACTGGATCCTGTCGCTTGGCGGCAACCCGGATAATCTGCGTTTCCGCGATCATACCAAAGAAGAGCTCAGCTTCTATTCCAAGGGCACAACGGATATCGAATACAAGTTCCCGTGGGGCTGGGGCGAACTCTGGGGCATCGCCGACCGTACCGATTACGATCTGACACAGCACCAGAACACCTCCGGCAAGGATATGAGCTATCTGGATCCCGTCACAAACGAAAAGTATATTCCGTATGTCGTTGAACCGGCAGTCGGTGTCGAGCGTCTGTTCTTCATGTTCTTTACCGATGCGTATGATGAAGAAACACTGACCAAGGAAGACGGCTCTGTGGATACCCGCATCGTCATGCATTTCTCACCGGTTCTGGCACCGGTCAAGGCAGCAGTACTTCCTCTGGTAAAGAAACGCCATGCCGAGAAGGCTCTGGAACTTCGGAAAGAGTTCAGCTATGACTTTGAGACCGAATATGACGAGAGCGGTTCCATCGGCAAGCGTTACCGCCGGATGGATGAGATCGGAACACCGTACTGCATTACGGTAGACGATGAAACACTGGAGAACGGTACGGTTACCATCCGTTACCGTGATTCCATGGAACAGGAGAGAATGACCGTCGAAGAGGTTCGCACGCTGATCACCAAAGCGATCCGATTCTGATGGACTGACACATGGCAAGAATTCCCGAAGAAGAAATTGCGGAAGTCCGCCGCAGAGCGGATATCGCTGATATCATCGGCAGGTACCTGACGGTACAGAAACGGGGCAGGGAATACCGGGCAATCTGCCCGTTTCATGATGACCATGACCCTTCGCTTCATATCAATCCCGACATGCGCATCTACAAATGCTTTGTATGCAATGCGGGCGGAAACGTGTTCACATTCGTTCAGAATTACGAGAATGTGTCCTTTCCGGAAGCGGTTGAAAAAGTCGCGGATCTGATCGGTTATCCGCTTTCGGTAAAAGCAGACCGGACGGAAACGAAGACCGATCCGAAGATGGACCGCTATTACAAAGTCATGGAGGAAACGATCCGTTTTACCTGCTATGAGATGAATGGGGAGGAAGCCCGGAAAGCCAAGAGTTATCTGGATGGCCGCGGAATGGACGAAGCGATCCGGACACAGTTCGAGATCGGATACAATCCCGGAGGGGACCGGCTGTGCCGGTTCCTGAAGGCAAAAGGGTTTGAGGATGCGGACATGGTCGCAGTCAATGTGGCCCGTACCGGCTCCGACGGCGTAAAGGATGTATTCTCCAACCGGATCACTTTTCCGATCCATGATGTTCACGGACATCCGATCGGCTTCAGCGCCCGGACGCTGGATCCCGATAATCCCAGCAAGTACGTCAACACGACGGATACGCCGCTGTTCCACAAAAGCGAGATCGTATACAACGCCCACCGCGCCCGTATGAGCGCACGCAGGGAAGGAAAGATCTATGTCTGCGAGGGGGTGACCGATGTGATTGCCCTTGCAAAAGCCGGCATACAGAATGCGGTATGCACACTCGGAACGGCATGTACCAGACAGCAGATCCAGATCCTGCATCACATGGCACCGCTCATCGTGTTCTGTTATGACGGCGATAATGCCGGGCAGAATGCAACGGTAAAAGCCGGAAGGCTTGCCCGGGCGGAAGGCTGTGAAGTGGCAGTTGTCGACAACCGCACCGGACTTGACCCGGATGAACTGATCCGTTCGCAGGGCCCGGACGCTCTGAAAGAGATGCTGTCAAAACAGATGATCTGGATGGAGTTTGTGCTGAACTATCTGAAGAACCGCACGAACTTTGACAACTATCAGGAGCGCAAGGATTTTGTTGCCAAAGCCAGAGCAGAGCTGGACAGCCTGAATGATGAAATGGACCGCCGTTACTTTACGGAGGAAATCTCCAGAATCAGCGGCTTCCATCTGGATTATGAGCCAAAGGAAACAAAACCGGTCTATCAGCCTGCACAGGCTTCCCGGATCGGTATGGGACTGGAAGAGGCAGAAGAGATGATCCTGGCGATGATGCTGGGACATAAAGAAGCAAGCCAGCACTTCAGCGAGAAACTTGGCTTTCTCAAGGATAAAGACCGCAGTGGGCTTGCGATGATGATCGTGGACTGCTACCGGTCCAGCGACAAGATTGACCCGGATGTGCTGATGGATCAGGCTGACAGTCAGACAGTCAGAAACCTGATCGCAAGACTGATATCACTTCCGGTCTACGCCATGGCATATGATGAGACGATGATGGACGGTGCGATCCGAAGGGTGAATATCAGCCTGAAGGAAGCACAGGCAGACGCGTTTAAAGAACAGCTGGCGCAGCCGATGAATCAGGAAAGCTCACTGGTGATTATGGAAGAATACAGAGAATGTCTGAAAGATCTGCGGAGGTATATTGATGAAGAAGCAAATGAATTCTACCGGAACGAAAAAAACTGTGACTAAGGAAACGGCTGTGTTTACCGGAAACGCCCGTTCCATGCGGGAAGCTATGCGCAAGAGTTCCAGAGACAGAAAAGAACTGCTCGCTGAAATCAAAAAAATACTCCGCGATGACGCAGCACTGAATGAAATTATGGAAGAAAATACAAAACTGCCTGAGCCTGAACTGAAGGACTATACGGAAGAAATGCGTTCTTTCGTAGAGCCCAAGGTCGAGCTCGAGGCATTAACGGAAGAGAAAGAGTACCGCGGTGAGGAAATCAAACATACCGCAATTGATGTATTCAAGCATAACGGGCGGCAGAAAGAACTCAAAACGCTGGAAGAGCTGAAAGAGGATTTCCGCTTTGTTTATAAGGAAGACGGCGCGATTTACCAGAAAGACATCATGAACGCTCTTGAGCGGCTTGATATGTCGGATGATGAAATGGAAGCCCTCTGGGAGTGGTTCTCCGACGAAAACATCGTTGTCTCGGAAGACGAGGATATTGAGGAACTGGAAGATGACGACCTCGATATGGACGAAGAGGATGAGGACGATGATGAGGAAGGAAACGGAGAGGACGAAGAAGACGGGGAAGCAGAAACGCCTGCGAAGATGAACCGCCTGCTGTCCAATTCACTGAGCGGACGTTCCAATTCCATCAGCCTGAATGACCCGGTCAAGATGTACCTCAAGGAAATCGGACGCGTACCGCTGCTGAAGGCCGAAGACGAGCCGGAAATCGCCAAGCGGATCGAGGAGGGCGATGAGGAAGCCAAGAATATTCTGATTTCCTCCAACCTGCGTCTTGTCGTCAGTATTGCCAAGAAGTATGTCGGAAGAGGCATGCTGTTTCTGGATCTGATTCAGGAAGGCAATATGGGTCTCGTCAAGGCGGTTGAGAAATTTGACTATACGAAGGGATTCAAGTTCTCTACGTATGCGACCTGGTGGATCCGTCAGGCAATTACCCGTGCGATCGCAGACCAGGCCAGAACGATCCGTATTCCGGTCCATATGGTTGAAACCATCAACAAGCTCTCCCGAATTCAGCGTCAGCTTGTGCAGGAACTCGGCCGTGATCCGACGGCAGAAGAAATCAGTGCCCGGATGGAAGGAATTTCTCCGGAAAAAGTACGTGAGATCCAGAAGATCGCACTGGAACCGGTCAGCCTTGAAACCCCGATCGGTGAAGAAGATGATTCCCATCTCGGAGACTTTATTGAAGACAAGGATGCGATGTCACCGGATGAGTATGCCAATAACCAGCTGCTCAAGGATGAAATCAACAGCGTCCTCTCCGGACTGACGGAGCGGGAAGAAAAAGTACTGCGTCTTCGGTTCGGTTTATATGACGGAAGAACAAGAACGCTGGAAGAAGTCGGCAAAGAGTTCAACGTAACAAGAGAGCGTATTCGTCAGATTGAGGCGAAGGCGCTGCGCAAGCTCAAGCATCCGACCCGTTCCAAGCGTTTGAAGGACTTCTTTGACAAATGAGTAAACGTATTCGGGCCCTGGCGGAACTTGTTCCGTCAGGGTCTGTCCTTGCGGACATTGGCACAGACCATGGGCTCCTGCCGATACTTGCGGTTGAACAGGGGATCGTTCCAAAGGCCTATGCCTGTGATGTGGCAGAAGGACCGCTGTCACAGGCAGAAGCGAACATTGTACAGAAAGGGCTTCAGGACTTGGTTCTGCCGATCCTGGGCAGCGGCTTTGAAAATGTACCGGAGGACTGCACCTCGGCAGTGCTTGCCGGCATGGGCTTCTATACAGCGGTGGGGATTCTGGAAGAAGCGATGGAACGGCTTGGCTCGCTGGAGGCCGTGATCGTACAGATCAATGCGGATGTTCCGATGCTGCGGAAGTGGATCAGCGATCATCACTTTACGATACTGAAAGAACGTACGGTCGAAGACCGGAAGAAGTATTATACTGCGGTGGTTTTCTGTACAAAACCGCATGATGCCTATTCTGAGATGCAGCAGTATGCCGGGGTGGAAGAAGTGCAGGAAGACAGAGTGTCCTGGATCGAATATCTGAACTGGCGCCGCAATGGAATACAGCGGATCATCACGCTAGGCGCAGATCCGGCAGAACACGAAACGGAACTGTTTGCGCTGAATGCCATTCTGGACAGAACTGAATCATAAAAGATGCTTCGGAAGTGTTCCGAAGCGTTTTAAAATAAAAAAATCCATGTCATGCATGGACTTTCAGTCAATTCTTACTTGCCGATGGTATTAACGGCCTTTGCAAGACGGGACTTCTGACGGGCAGCGTAGTTGCCAGTCTTGATTCCGCTTGATACAGCTTTATCAAGGACGGAGTTTGCCTTGTCATACGCAGCCTTAGCCGCATCGGCATCCTTTTCCTCAACAGCCTTCAGAACGTTTTTGATCGCACTTTTAACGACAGTTCTCTTTGCGGCATTGTTTTCCTGAGCCTTGAGATTTGTCAGCGCACGTTTCTTCTGGGACTTGATATTTGCCATGGAAACCTCCTTTGCATCTCAAACATATGGATTATACCAAAGGGTATTTTAAAATGCAACGCAATTCAGCTATAATTGTCGCGGTAAACGGAGGTATTTATGGATCGTATTCGCGTCGTATTTTTCGGTACAACAGCCTATTCCTGTGCTGTTTTCGCACAGCTTCTGGAAGAAGGTTATGAAGTGATCGCAGCTGTTTCACAGCCCGATAAACCGGTCGGCCGAAAACACGAACTGAAAGAACCTCCGGTAAAGGTTTTTGCCCGGGAACATCAGATCCCCGTCCTTCAGCCTGCAAGACTGACGGAAGAAGCGGACAGCGTAATTTCTTTGAATCCGGATCTGATCGTCACCTGTGCGTATGGCCAGCTGATTCCGGTATCGATTCTGGAAGCACCGAAATTTGGATGTCTGAATATTCATCCAAGCCCGCTTCCGAAATACCGCGGCGGTGCTCCGATTCAACGGGCTGTGATGAACGGAGACGACTATACGGAAGTCTGCCTGATGGAAATGGCAGAGCGGATGGACAGTGGGGAAGTCTATGCACGTATCCCGGCTGAGATCGGCCCGGATGTCACATCCTCCGAACTGTTCCAGCAGCTGGAAGCTCCGGCACGGCAGCTGATTAAGGAATACCTGCCGAAATATCTGGATGGAACCCTGCAGGGTGAAGTACAGGATGAATCCAAAGTCGTGATTGCCCCCAATATTAAACGGGAAGAAGAACAGGTCTCGTTCCGGAAGGAATCAATCGATACATTGTACAATCATCTCAGAGGTCTGATCGACGAACCGGTCGGATATGGGATCCTGAACGGAAAGCGGGTCAAATTTGCACGAGTGCGCAAGCAGAACGGAACGGTAAAGGAAGCACCCGGTACCATTCTTGGCTTTGCGGACCATGCCATGCGCATTGCGGCGGATGGCGGCGTGCTTCTGGTATATGAACTGCAGATGGAAGGGAAGGCACGGATGAATGCCGATGCGTTCTATAACGGAGCCGGAAGAAATCTGGTCGGTGCACAGTTTGAATAAGGAAGGGTAACTATGGATCAGAATCATATTCGCAATTTCTGTATTATTGCCCATATTGACCATGGGAAATCGACGCTGGCAGACCGGATCCTGGAACTGACCGAAACCGTCAAAGAGCGTGATATGAAGGCACAGCTGCTGGATGAAATGGATCTGGAGCGGGAACGGGGCATCACGATCAAGCTCAATGCGGTACAGCTGAGCTATCACGCGGATGATGGGGAAGAATATCTGTTCAATCTCATCGATACGCCGGGTCATGTGGACTTTACGTATGAGGTTTCCAGATCCCTTGCGGCATGCGAGGGTGCGGTTTTGGTCGTGGACGCGACACAGGGTGTACAGGCACAGACGCTTGCCAATACCTATCTGGCGCTGGATAACGATCTTGAGATCATTCCGGTCATTAACAAGATCGATATGAACAATGCGATGCCGGATGATGTGAAGAAGGAAATTGAAAACATCATCGGTCTGGACTGCTCTGAGGCACCAATGATATCCGCAAGGACCGGACAGAATGTCAAAGAAGTACTGGAACAGATCGTACATAAGATTCCGGCGCCGCACGGCGATCCTTCAAAGCCGCTTAAGGCTCTGGTGTTTGACAGCTTTTATGACAGCTACCGGGGCGTCATCGCCCTGATCCGGATCATGGACGGTTCTTTATCCGTCGGGGACAGGATCCGCTTTATGGCTACCGGTGCCGAATATGAAGTCACCGAAGCAGGGATCCGCAACCCGAAGGAAGTTCCGCTCAGAACGCTGGACTGCGGGGATGTCGGGTGGTTTGCGGCTTCAATCAAGTCCATACAGGATGTCCGGGTCGGTGATACGGTAACCAACGCCCAGCGTCCGGCAGCGGAACCGCTGGAAGGCTACCGGAAGATGAATCCGATGGTTTACTGCGGTCTTTATCCGAGTGATGCCGCTAAATATGAAGACCTTCATGAAGCACTGGACAAGCTGAAGCTGAACGATGCCAGTCTGCAGTATGAGCCTGAGACTTCTCAGGCACTTGGATTTGGGTTCCGCTGCGGATTTCTGGGTCTGCTCCATATGGATGTCGTTCAGGAACGGCTGGAACGGGAATATGATCTGGATCTGATCTGCACGGCTCCGTCGGTTATCTATCATGTATATCTGACCGATGGATCGATGCTGGAAATCGATAATCCGGCAAAGATGCCGGAGGCTTCCCGGATCGAACGGGTCGAAGAACCGTACGTCAAGGCTGAGATCATGACGAGCGATGCCTATATCGGACCTGTGATGGAGCTCTGTCAGAGCAAGCGCGGCATCTATGTCGGTATGGATGTGATCGATACCGGCAGAAACATACTGACCTATGAACTGCCGCTTTCCGAGATCATCTATGATTTCTTTGACCGGCTCAAGAGCTGTTCCAAAGGGTATGCAAGCCTGGACTATGAACTGATCGGCTACCGGAAGGAAGACCTGGTGAAGATGGATATTCTGCTTAACGGCGAAACCGTCGACGCACTGTCCGTCATCATTCACCGCACCGAGGCCTATCAGAGAGGTTCCGGCATTACGATCCGCCTGAAGGAACTGATCCCGCGGCAGCAGTTTGAGATTCCGGTACAGGCAGCGATCGGCGGAAAGGTCATTGCCCGGACGAATATCAAATCGCTTCGCAAAAACGTTCTTGCCAAGTGCTATGGCGGTGATATCTCCCGTAAACGGAAACTGCTGGAGAAACAGAAAGAGGGCAAAAAGCGCATGAAGGCAGTGGGCTCGGTTGTAATCCCGCAGGAAGCGTTCATGTCCGTGCTTTCCATGGATGACAATGACCGCCGCTAAGATCCCGTCGCTCTATGTTCATGTGCCGTTCTGTGCATCGATCTGTTATTACTGTGATTTCTTCCGGCAGGTCTATCGGAAGGAAACCGCAGACGCATGGCTGAACGCACTGGAATATGAGCTGCTGCATGCCGATATCAATGAGGGGATTGAAACGATCTATATCGGAGGGGGAACACCGTCTTCTTTGTCGGAATCGCAGCTGGACCGGCTGCTTTCTCTCCTGGATCCGTACAAAAATAAAATTTCAGAATATACCGTTGAAGTGAACCCCGAAACCGTTACACAGGCGAAGATCGATCTGCTTTTAAAGCATGGTGTGAACCGCGTGAGTATCGGCCTGCAGAGCCACGATGCGGCACTTTTGAAGAAGCTGAACCGGAACCATTCCTTTGAGAATGTCAGCCGATTGGTAAACCAATTTTCGGCATGTGGGATATCCAACATATCACTCGATCTCATGTATTCGCTTCCGACTCAGACGATGGAATCCCTTCAGAGAAGCACAGAACTGGCAGTTTCTCTGAATCCTTCCCATCTTTCGCTGTATTCGCTCACCATTGAAGAGAACAGTGTATTTGGAAAGCAGGGGGTCCGCCCGCTAGATGAAGATACGGAGGCTGACATGTATGAATGGATCTGTTCGTATCTTACAGACCACGGGTATGATCACTACGAGATCTCAAATTTTGCAAGAGACGGAAAAGAATCCCTGCATAATACACGGATCTGGGAATATGATGATTTCTATGGCTTCGGGTGCGGAGCCAGCGGTAAGGATGAAAAAGGTCGTTACGATCATCCCGGAACACTGAAGCAGTATCTTGCGGATCCTGCCGCAAGAACTTATACATATCTCTCTAAAGAAGAACGGATGTATGAAACGGTAATGATGGGACTGCGGCTTTCCCGCGGTATCTCACGCACCCGGTTCCGGAAGATGTATGGAATTGATCTGACCGAAGTCTATCCTGAGACGATCGCATCCCTTTGCAGAGAAGGAATGCTCATACTCACAGAAGACCGGCTTTTCTGCAGCGCACATGGGTTTGAACTGCTCAATACGGTGCTTGTACGGTTTATGGAGGAAGCGGATCTATGATCAAGGCGGTATTTTTCGATATTGACGGTACACTCACTGACTTTTCGACCCATCAGATTCCAGACACAGTCTTTGATACACTGTATCGGCTGAAGGAGACCGGTGTAAAGCTGGTAATTGCCACCGGCCGGGGACCGGACGGACTGTTTGTCCTGAAGGATTTCCCGTTTGACGGTTATATAACCCTGAACGGGCAGTATTGCTATACGGGAGACGGTGCTGTTATCTATGAGAATACGATTCAGCCTGCATCGATCCGGATCCTGCTGAAGGAACTGGAACAGAATCCGGTTCCGTGCGGCTTTCAGACAGATACCAGAAGAGTGTTTAACTTCCGTAATGAGCTGGTTGATGAGATCCATGCGATTACCGGAAATGACAATCATCCGGCAGGTGATATCTCAGGTATTGATTCCGAACTGGTCTATCAGGTCATGATCTTTATGGATGAAGCAGGAGAGGCAGAACTGCTGAAGAAACTGCCGGACTGTCACAGTGCAAGGTGGTACCCGACCTTTTTTGACCTGTCTCCCAAAGGCGGCACCAAAGTGAAGGGAATCGATATGTTTGTAAAACAGTTTGGTATTTCTCTGGAAGAAACCATGTCATTTGGAGACGGCGGCAATGATCTTGAGATGATCCGTCATACTGCGGTATCCATTGCGGTCGGCAATGCAAATGAGAAACTGAAAGAGGCTGCGGACTATGTGACCGCCGGACCGGCAGAAGGTGGGATTGAAGCTGCTCTGAAGTATTATCATCTTCTGTAATCGGTTTTACAGGATCTGTTTGCAGATCATAAACGCCTGTTTTGTTCCAATAAATTCAAAAATTTCTAAAAACCGCGCATCGCTGCGGTCAATGGCGTAAACCCAAATAGAATGGGAATACGCCTTTTTTTATTTGAAATCCCATCCAATCCAGAAGAGCGTAGTATAGGAATTTGATGATATACGGCTTCAAAAAGCGAATATATAGGTAATAATGTAGTAT
>JAFWEW010000042.1 GCA_017512725.1 Solobacterium sp. | reverse complement strand
GTGATGCCGTCGATACCGACAGCTTTGTCTCCATCCATCTTACGATGACAGTCTGTTAAAAGTTCTTTGTTAATCAGATGTCCGATGGACGTAAAGACCATGTTTGGATTTTCTTTCGATAGCTCTGCTATTCGTTCCAGTTTCGTTCCCATTTGATCCTCCTGTCTCTGTGTACATTTGGTCTTCAATCTCTGTGTAATGCAAATGTTTCCTTGTCACTCTTGATTACGTGCGGCAGGCAATCCTGAGGTGGTTGCCTTCTTCTCCTTCCCTCCACACTGTCCCAGGCTATCCCCCTGCTATGCAGGTTCTTCGCAAGGTTCCAGGCTTCACAGGTACTACGAGGCCGTCCGACTTCCTGCGCATCATTTGCTTTCCTTACCTCTCGGCTTGTACGGCATACTGATTTCTCAGAACACGCAGGCTCTCCCTAGTTGATACGATTCATTAATGGTTGACGCGAAGGGCTCTACGACACCGTTCCTTGGTCCCCGGCTCGCGATTAACGTCGGTTTCCTGTTGCCAGCCCATTATTCAACAAGGCAGGCTCGGAATAAAGTTATTTCGGTGCTCTATGCGCCTCCATATCACCTCACATTCTTGTCGCTTTCAGCTGTGTAGATGAGCACAGCCCAAGTCTGTTACACGGTGGCTCGCTAGGCCTTACCGGGAGGGATTTCCACCCTCTATGAATCGCACCCTTGGCTAGGCGCACTGAATAGTAACAACATACCAGCTGCTTGAACGTTCACGCGATTCCGTCGCACTAAGGATTTGCCATAAACACAAAAAAGCCCGGTTGCTCCTGCAACAGATTGCTGCATGATACAGCCGGGTTATTTATAACGTTAGAAATCACAACTCCTGCCAGGGTCTGTTATAGGACGTACGCCTAAGTGCTTGAAACACAAATTGAATTCTGAGACAAAGAACGTTGTGCAAGAATGAGACGTGTGAATTGCATATGGCATAAAACAAACCCGCGGTGCAACGCAACGGCAGGTGGAAGGGTCCGGTGGGTAATAACTGGGCAGGATGCGAAACGAAACGGCGAAAGCTGTGAGCTGGTGGCTTTCATGATCAGCTTCATAGGATCGCGAGTGGGTAAGACCGCTCAAGTGGTTAACAACCAACGGTGACGACAGACTCCGTATACGGTAATAAATACAGAGAATATCGGTTGGATTATGCACTTATTGGTTTTTTCCGATAGGATAAGTGCGTCCAGCCGGATCGGAGCAGGACAGCCGTGCCGGTAGTGCATACAGATGTGCAGCCTAGAAAAAAACAGAGCAGCGATTGGAACAATCCTAAGAAACAACGTCTTGCGGAAGAGTGTTTCGATTTTTACACATACGAGGTGTACACGTGTGGTGACAATGTCCATTGCTGGATAACCACGTTCGTAATCGTATATTAAAATAAGGGAGGAGTTCATTATGAAAGAAATGGTCAAAGATGAAAAAGTGTTGAATGTCTCTGGCGGACAGACAACGAGTGCGAACAAAATGAGAGATGTCGGTATGTTTTTGATCGTAGAGGGATCTAATCTCGGCGTTAACGATGCTACCGTTCCAGCAGGATGTGGATTAACAATAGGCGATATTATCTGCGTGTGTCCAGAATCCGGGGAAGCAAAGGATGTCGTTGGTTATCACGAATATCAGTCTGAGTACAAGTTGCCGGTGATTCTTGTTGGGAGATTTCTTTCTGAAAATGCATTTGGAAGGAAGCAGCTTGTAAAGGCAAGAGATTGGTGAATTACCCGGCACTTCATTGCCAGTGGGCGCATTTTGATAATGTTCAATCCTGGTGCTTGCGCTTGGAAAAGAAAAAATGGAAGAGCTGCTGCTGAAAACAGATCTTCCACGTCCACTCCGGAAAGTTCTGCCAAAGAATACGATTGAATCCAGATTGGATGCGATCGATGCAGAAGTACGATCCAATCTCTATCATTCCCTCGAAAATGAAAAGAATGAAGAGATCATGAACCGGCTCATCTCTGAAATCTCCTCACAGATCGAAGACTGTCTGACCAAGGTGGCTGAGGTGGTAGAGATTCCGCTCGGCTGATTACACAAACGAATAAAAAGATCTGGTCCTGATTACAGTTTCAGGAAAATCCAGATCATTTTTTCTTTCTGTTGGATGTAATTCCGTTTTACTGAAGCGGTTCGAGATACTGCGGCTTCCGTTTGCGCACAAAGAATGCGATGAGTAAAACGAGAAGTACAAGTGAAAAGCCAGCAAGGCTGACAGACAGATATGCATTATTGGGATTAAGCGCAAGGAACTGATCGTTCAATCCGAAATCATATGCACCATGCAGGAGCCATGCAATCACAAAGCCAATCACAATATAAATCTTGTTTTTTGTATACTTCGCTTTTCCATAGAACCAGCCTTCGATAAACCCGAATCCTCCATGCATAATGAGAATGCCGCGGATCAGAATCGGAATCGGTCCTTCCCCAATTGCATAGACGATCGCTTCCAGAATTTCAAATCCAATGGAAACCGATACCATGAAGATGATCATATCCTGCCAGGTATAAGCATAGTTCGCCTTTTTGAGTGTCTTCCAGAGCATCAGCGATTTGACCAGCTCTTCAGCAAATGCGAGCTTGATAAATTTGTGATAAGCAGTTGCCGGAAGAGAAGCTCCTTCTTTTATACCAAGCAGTCCTCCAATTACCGCAAACGCACCAGATATCAGAAGAATAAATACGGTCGCAAGAAATCCATTAAGCAACGCACTGCGGCAAGTCTGTTTGAACGCCTCATCTTCTGGTTTACGAACTTTATTTTTCATCCAGAAGTAAAGTGCAACAGATGGAATCAGGCTGACGATTGCAATCAGTACAATAAGAATCATTTGAACAACCTCCATTCAACAACTATTAAGGTTACCATTAATACGCCACTCCAGATATAGTAATTGAACTAGTTAACTTGAGAGTGAAAAGTTCTCGTAACTTTTCACTCTCAAGGCCCGATGCAATATCAGGCCTTCACATGTGTATATCCTCCACATCAAGGTGACAAACGGCGAGCATCCGTTAAGTCAGAGAGGGATTGGTCAGGTTGTTTTCTATTCTGACCCAATAGCATATTAGCACCAATTCCTGGTCAGCGAGTCCCGACTTTTTCTTCCATTTTTTTGGGAATCTGTGGGAAAATTGAGATTTATCAATCATCCTTACAAACTGGAAATTAACTTCCATATGCAGTATTGAAATCTGCTCCGCCATTGAGCCTATCAAGCAATTCCAATAAACCTTGCTGCCCATGTGATATCATCCATACATCAAGTTCATGCTTAGCGTTCAGGTAACGAAAACGCCTGTCCTCCGCTTCCCCCGCATAAAACTCTGCCGGAGTGTCCATATCCTCAAGGGCAACCGCATTTTTACCGTTGTCGGTCTGCTGGGTCCATTGCGCTTCGCTGTATTTCTCCCGATAGTCATTCTGCAGGGCAATCCCTTCGTCGAACCAAGTCGGAATTGCCTTTTGAGCTTCGGCCGAAAGCCGCGTGTGCAGCTCTGCATGAGTGATTTCGTGTGCCAGAATGTCGAGTTCCAGATACTCGTCTGAAATACAGATATAGTGCGTTTCGGAAGGGAAATAAAAGATGACCGTGCCGTGATCTTCGCCAAGCTTCCGCGTAAGCTTCTCATCATCACAGATGATGAAGATCGTCTCATCCTGAAAGCGCACGTCCCCGAAAAAAGTCCTGACACGATCCTTAGCCTGTTCGATCATTTCAAGAAGCTCTTGCTGGTCCCCTGCATCATCTCTGTTGATATAAACGTGAGAAGCGATTTCCGTAAATGCAGATCGGTACGGAACGGTCGTCAGATAGCCGAACTGGGTAAACCGAAACACAGCCACAACAACCGCTGCGAGTATAAGCAATATGGTGATAAACAGAAAGTCTCTCTTTTTCTTTGTCCTCATTTCTTCATACCCCGCTAAACCGAATCTACATCAGCAAGGTATTGATTACAGTCATATCGTCATTCTGCTTTTGGATTTCCTTTAATTCCTCTTCCGTGAATTGCTTTTTCAGTTTTCCCCCGCACACAGGACATTTCTTTTCCGACAGATCACATTTTTCCCCGCAGTCTTTGCAGATCTTATACATAAACATTTACCTCCCGGGGATTTGTCCGCCTATCAATGAAACCAGAAACCAGATTCCAAAGGCAACTGCCGCAGCAGCGGCCAATGCAATCAATAACAGGAATGGCTTCGGCAAGCTGCTTTCTCTGTCTCCACGCTTGAATTTATACAGCAAACCTGAAGCATGGAAGAAAACCATCACCACCGATACATATACAAACACCTGGCAGTATAGAAAAACCATTTCAGTCAGCTGGCTGTAGGAACGGATACCAAAGAGCTCAAGCAGCATTACCACAGCCAATGCACAAACACCCAGCAGGCTCTCTGTCCTGACATTCTTCAGGATAGTCGTCTTTTCCGTTTCTGCATAATCGGACATCTTACTAACGACTTCTTTAACTTCTTCATTCATATTCTCGCTTTTCCTTTCTCCATCAATCAATTCCGGAATGTTGACGCCATAAAGTTCGGCAATCTCCACCAGCAGACTGATGTCAGGCATGTTCGTTCCTGTCTCCCAACGGGACACCGTTCGGTTGGAAACGCCCAACTGTTCCGCTGCCTGCTCCTGTGTCAAATTCCTTTCCTTCCTGAGTGTTTTCAGGAACGCGCCGATCTTAATCTGATCCACCGGGTTTTCCTCCTTTCGCAGTCAGTTTAACGTCAGTCTAATCATTTGGACACGACACAAAGCGAGAAAATGCCGCATCCCATCGATTAGACATCATTGTCTGGTTCAACAAACTCCGATTTAATTATTTCTTTACCTCTTATTTGGCAAAGGCGGCAGTGCCGATGTGTGTCACACTCCCGGGAATTCCCACCGGTTCTTCCAAATTTTTACACCCGGCAAAAGCCCATGTTCCAATCTCCCGAAGTCCGTTCGGCAGATTTATTTTTTTCAGGCTTGTACAACGGTAGAAAGCGCCGAAGTCTATATATGTCAGTCCCTTGCCAAAATACACCTCTTCCAGATCAACACATTCTGAAAAAGCCGCATCGCATATACGCAGCGTACTGTCCGGAATAGTGATGCTGCGCAGTCCGTTTATTCTGTAAAAGGCATAACTCCCAATCTGTTCAACCGTTTCGGGGATCCTGCTGTTTCTGCATCCGGCAATCAGTATATTTGATCCGGTATGGATGATCGCATTGCAGTCCTCCCGGCTGTCATAGAACTTGTTGTCATTTTCCACTTGTATCCGATAAAGAGCCGGGCATCCATTAAAGACTCCGGCAGCAATCTGACGGACCGAAGCAGGAATGGTGATTTCCCCAAGCATTTTGCAGTATGCAAAGGCATTTTCCCCCAGCGTTTCTACTTTCTTCGGTATGCAAATGCTCTCCAGCGCATGACATTCTATGAAAGCATTACCACCGATGTAATTAAGGTTTTGCGGAAGAGCGATCTCTGTTAATTTCCTGCATCCCCAGAATGCGCCGAACTCCAACCTTTTCACTCCAAAAGGCACCTTAAATGTCCGAATAGAGACGCAGCTATGAAAGGCAAATGCACCTATGCGTCTTACCTTCTTGCCAAGAGACACAGCACGGAGCTGTTCGCAGTTCTCAAATGCATAGTCTTCGATGTCCCGCAGACCGGTAGGAAGCGTAATGCTTTTCAACGTTTTGCAATAGCTAAAGCAGTGCTCCGGAATACAGGTCACCCCCTCAGGGATCTTTATGTTCTGTAATGAGTGGCATTCACAAAACAGGCTGGGACTCAGCGCCGGAAGCGCTTCCGGCAGTTCCGCTTTTCGCAGAGAGCGGCAGCGATAGAAGGCAGCATTGCCAATATACCGCACGCCCGCAGGAACCACGATCTCCTGCAGCGTACGGCACTTGGAAAACGCAAGCTTTCCAATACGTTCTAAGCTGTTCGGAAGATGAACATGCTGCAGATGCTTTACCTCGGAAAATGCCTGATCTGCTATTTCCCGAATGCCTTCCGGCACAACAATCTCCGGGTCTGCATACTTCCGCGTATAGCGTACCAGAACGTCATCTTTGATCAGAAAATCCATTCCAGTATTCTCCCTTCGTCATACTCCAATTATTACCTTCAGGAGTAGTTGTCAAACATTCTCTACGTATACAAAATAATGTAACCTGCTTCTTTGTCGAATCGGTGTTTGAATAAATATACATTAGTTGATTTTCCTTCATATCTACAAACTTCGAACTCTTCTTGAAACCATTATAAAGTTTATAAGATTCCGGATCATTCACAGGTCCGGGTTTTTAAAATTGGTCTTCTTTGAGGAAAACGATTATTCAAAAAGATCAACAAAGCGATAGGTATTACAGTCGACAAGCCCGCGGTTTGTTAAACGCAGCTCCGGAATACATGCCAGAGATAAATATGCCATCACCATATACGACGAAGAAATCACACAGCCCATTTCCTTCCAGGCTTCTTTCAGCTTTCGCAGAAGCTCTGCCATCTCTTCTGCAGGAATATCATTCATTAATCCGGCAATCGGAAGGGGAACCAGCGCAAGCACCTTTCCGTCTGCCACTGCACAAAGCCCGCCGCCGCATTCAATCAGCGTATTTGCGGCAACCGCCATGTCTTCATCATTTGTTCCGGCAACAAGCAGATTATGTGCATCATGCGCAACCGTCTGTGCCAGAGCACCTTTCTTCAGGCCAAATCCTTTTACAAACCCGCTGCTTTGCGTGCCGGTTTCGTGATGACGTTCCAATACCGTCAGTTTCAGAATATCCCTGGCAGGATCCGCTTCTACGAACCCGTTGCGGACATTCATCTCAATGATTCGTTCCTGATTCTCCAGATGCTCAGGAATGATTTCTATTACGCGTGCCTTTACATGTTCATTTCCTTTTGGTGCAGCAATCCGAAAACACTCCGGCGTAATCGGATGGCCGATGTGCATGGCATTGTATACCGCATCCGGGTAAACGTAATTCCCGATTTCTGCAGTCAGCCTGCCGTTTTCGGCAACGATTTCTCCATCGATGATCGTTCTTGTGATACGGATGTCCCTCAGATCATTGAAAAAGACGATATCCGCACATTTGCCGGGTGTGATACTGCCGAATTCATGATCCATCCGGAAACAGGATGCGGTATTGATCGTTACATACTGGATTGCCCTGATCGGATCCAGACCTTCTTTCACAGCCGTGCGTACAATATGATCCACATGTCCTTCTTCACACAGCGTATCCGGCTGCATATCATCCGATACCATGCACGCAAACCGGTCATTGATCCTGTTATCCAGGATTGCCCGAATGATTACCGGCATATCTTTGAACGTACTGCCGTAACGCATCTGTGCATACATTCCATGGCGCATTTTTTCCAGAACATCTTCTGCACGTACGGATTCGTGACAACAGCGGATACCGGATGCGATATAAGCATTCAGTCCGGACCCGGTTTCCGGTACCGCGTAATGACCGGTTATCACCTGATCTGCTTTCAGTGCTTCCGCAAGTTCCTGGTGGATGGCAGGATCGCCTTCCAGTACATTGGGGATGCTCATCATTTCCCCAAGGGCCATTACCCCATTCCAGTTCAGCATTTCCCGTATTTCTGCTGCACCAATTTCAGAACCGGTATTTTCAAATCCAGCAACAGAGGGAACACAGGACGGAATATTTGTAATGGTCTTCAGCGGAGCACACCTGGCATCTTCAATCATCGCCTTGACGCCCTGCATCCCGCATACATTACAGATCTCATGGGGATCCACAAACACCGCGACCGTTCCATGCGGTATAACCGCACGGGCGTATTCTTTCGGAGTGATCATGGAACACTCAATGTGGGTATGGCCATCCATAAACCCCGGGGCTATGTACTGTCCCGAGGCATCAATGATTTTTGTGTTTTCTCCGATACAGCAGGAGGCATCACCGACAAGCGCAACTCTTCCTTCCGCTATTGCGACATCGATCCCTTCCTGGATCTCGGCGGTACATACATTAACCAGCTTTGCATTGCGAATAACAAGCTCTGCTTTTTTGATACCCATGGCAACCTTTGCCAGTGTCTGGGTAACTTCATGAAGCGGCTTCTTACAGAATTGATTCAACATCCTCTGCTTTCCTCCTGCGTAAATTATTCTAATGGTCCTGTTGCCGGTTTTGGAACATACCCGGAACCAGAAAAACCGGAGTCAGCGGTTCAAACTATACCACCGGTATACTTGAAGGGATTTTCAAATTGGATATACTGAAACCAGAAAGGAGATCAAAGATATGAAAACAGCAGTTATGACTACCTGTGTGTATTTCCAGCATGAACAGTTTATCGAAGCTATCGATTTCATTATTCAAGATAGTGATTTTTATCATGACTGCTGCAGGAAGCTCTGATCTTCGATCATAAGATCTATTATCGGTAAATGACCGCTTGTTCTCTGCACAGTCCGTAATGCAGAAACAGGCGGTTTTTCTATGGAGGAAATAAGAATGTATAAAGGGCCGACAATAGACATGATCAAAACCGGCGCAAACATAACGGCTTTGCGCAAAAATCGGAAAATCAGTGTGAAAGTACTGCAGGAGAGTATGGGTTTTAACACTCCGCAGGCAATCTTCAAATGGCAGAGAGGAGACTCGCTGCCTTCTCTGGACAACCTCGTAATACTGGCAGACCTCTTTGGAGTATCGATCAGTGAGATCGTTGCCGTAAAAAAATAGCGCCGGAAGGCGCATCTCATTCGGGAGTCATTCAACGGCAGGATCACTGGCTCTGAACCAGTCAATATGGGTTCGAATCCCATCTCCCGTGCCATGTGGTGAAGAAAGGCAAACAGGTGAGCCGCCAGGTTGTGGCCCTGGTGTTACCGGGTTCGAGTCCCGTTCTTCACACTTTGTGGATCTGTAGCTCAATTGGTAGAGCGGCAGCTTGAAGCGCTGCGCGCAGGAGGTTCGAATCCTTCCGGATCCGCCATATCGTGTGTTGGTGAAGCGGATAACACATCGCCCTTTCAAGGCGAGATGCACGGGTTCAAATCCCGTACACACGATCTTTACAGGAGCTTAGCTCAATAGCAGAGCGCTGTGCTGATAACGCAGAAACGTCGGAGCGTAACCGGCAGTTCCTACCATCTGGTTCCGTCGTATAACGGCATATTATATCCGGCTGTCTACCGGAAGACGAGGGTTCGACTCCCTTCGGAACCGTTTATGAAATTTGAAGTGTATTATCGTTTTCTTCTTTCTTTCCCGGTATTTTCATAATAATAGGTTTTAAACGCATACATTCTCTGGTCTGCTGCTTTCAGGAGGGTATCCAGATCGGAGAACTCTTCGGAAGATGCAGTGCCGCAGGAAATGGAAATACCATTGATAAATTTCCCTTTCCAGTCTGCACAGTTCTTCTCCATCTGTTCCAGACACTTCTTCACTTCGGTTTCCGGCTTCTCTGCGATTACGGTGAATTCATCTCCACCGATACGGTAAATACTGTCGATTCCCTCAAAGCTCTTTTTGAGACATTCCGCAGAACCGATGATCAGCTCATCGCCCGCATCATGACCAAGATTGTCATTTGCCTCTTTCAGGCCATTGATGTCCGCCATCACAACCGTGCAGGGAACCGGCAACTGTTTTGAAAGCTGCGCTTCTTTCTCGGAATAGGCCCGCCGGTTCTGAAGCCCGGTCATCTGATCGTAATAGGCATATCTGGTCTGCAGTTCTGCCAGCTCCATCGCGGACTCCGCAAAAACATATCGTTCGAATCGGGTCTTGTTGATGAAATGCCCCATCAGGATTCCGACTGTTCCAAATATAACGAAAAATGTTACTGTCCATTGGAAAATTGCAGGATCCATACAGGAAGAGCCGAAAAAAACCAGCGCCAGAAAATCAAGCACAATCAGCACAATGGTTGACAGCGTATCCGTGATGTAACTGACCGGCACAATCAGCAGCGTGCAGAAGATGACGGCAGACCGGAGATTGGGTTTCAGCAGTGTGATACCTGCACCTGCGCCAAGAAGTGCAACATTCAATGCGGTCGCGACCGCCAGGACAAGATTCAAATGCTTTGGGCAGACATAAATGGCAAGAAACAGCGATACAGCACAAATAATCAGAACGATGATATAGACGGGGAGACAGTTGGTATACTCCGGATCGATACGGGACATGACCAGACTGAAAGACCAGAAGATGAGCTGGATTACCGCCCAGAAAATCGCAGCTTTCCGATTATCCTCAAGAATATCCTTCCGGACTTTTTCATTGCTGTTCTGGAAGACACTTGCAAACAGTAATTCATTTTTTAATTTTGTAAGCATTTCAATTCCTACCTTAATTAACCTGAATTATTCATAGCACATGGGATGCCAAAAGAAAACGACTGAATTCTGTTAATTCAACCGTACCTGGATGGTATCTATGGCATATTGGCATTATGAAACTGAGCAGCCTTCACCGCTGCCCGGTTACCTATGGTATTAGAGGTCACATCAGAAGTACTGCGTTCCAGTAATTCATGAATCTGTGCTTCCGCATATAAGCACTGCTGAAACACAGAGAAATATTACCGGCATCCACGTTATAATCATTTATTTTCACCATGCATACCAACACAACGTCCAACATCTATGCATGTTTCTATGTCCCCTATAACTGAAGTTTTGCCCATGAAGCTGAAGTTTAGTGCAAAAGTTGCAGCTGGGAAAATGGTCTAATCATATTTCAATAATTACGGATAGCAGATTGTTTTAAATCACCATACTTAAGATTTATTCCGAGCGTGGATACAAGTACCTTTTTTCGTATAATG
>JAFWEW010000005.1 GCA_017512725.1 Solobacterium sp. | reverse complement strand
CTGTCCATTGACTACCTCCTTTCACGAGATTTCTCATGAAAATAGTAGTCACATTACTTGTGCTGGACAAAGTAAAAGAGTTACCAGAATTGGTGATTTTATCTTGCACATTCTGGTAACTCTTATCTTGCACGTAACATCAGACTTCCCAAGTAATCTCAATTCATTCAATCTTCCAAGGCGGAAGGGCATTTGCGAGCTTTACGATAAGCCAGAGTGAATTACAACGGAATATATCATTGCAGTCATGAAAAACAGAATCCTCACGATTGGATCCTGTTCCTTTTCTTTCTTTGACTTATCGATCTTCGTCTTCCGGCAAGTAGAAGATCTGTTCATCATCTTTGGATAACAGATAATTACCCCGGGCATAGCTTGCAACGTAATCCGGATCTTCCAGCTTTGCACGCTCCCTGGTCAGATATTCATTCTCATCGAGTACTTCCTGGTACTTCTCTTCCACCACAGCCAGCTGCCGTTTCAGAGAAATCGTTGTATAGACTTCCAGAAAAACCCGGTACAGCAGATATACCGAAACACCGATCAGGACAAAACAGACCAGCTTCAAAAACGGCGTCATCTTCTTTTTCACCGGTTTCTTCTTTCCTGGCTTATCCACTTTTTTCCGTTTTACCGTTTTCTCTGACATATGATTCCTGCAACTTCATTCTATTACAGATTTTCTCTGTGTGGTGTTAATTATAACGGATTCTCTCCGGTTTCAATACCTGTTTCACTCGGGATATATTCTTCTTTCACCACTTCATACATGGAAGAGGCATCCTGTTTCTTTTTGACGTCTTCCACCGAACAGACCTTTACGGTGATCTTGCGGCTTCCAAAGCGTACCGAAACCTCGTCTCCCACCTTAACCTCATGAGAGGGTTTTACCGCCTTTCCGTTGATCTCCACCCGTTCATTCTTTGCCAGTTCCTGAGAGATCGTTCTCCGTTTCAGGATCCGTGATACCTTCAGCCACTTATCGATCCGCATGCCGTACTGCCTCCTTTGCGTCTGTCATCATTTTAATTACGGTTTTCAGAGAGCCCTTTGTCACCGGCAGCGAGGCAATGATCCGGTTGTTGGTATACCGCAGATCAATGTCCTTGCTGAGATCGGAAAACAGCTTAAAGAGCTTCACTCCGTCAACACGTTGTGAAAATGCCTCCGAATACGTTACCTGGTGTTTTCCCTGGATCTCTTTATAGCTGTCGATCGAAGGGTCATTGACCAGAATATCCAGCTTCCGTTTTTCAAACAGGGATTCCACCTCTGCCGGCAGCCGTCCGTACTGGTCGATCGTCTCTTCCCGGAAGGCCTCCAGTTCTTCAAAATCATTCAGTGCGTCGATCTTCTGATACATCGAGATCTTGTCGAAATCATTGGCCGCAAACTGTTCCGGGATATAACTGTTTCCGGATACCATGGCATGTTTCTTTTCCGGTGCTTCTTCCTTTACCACACCCTGGTTCCGTTCAATGGCCTCTTCCAGCATTTCGATATACATATCGATGCCGACGGTATCGATAAAGCCCGACTGTTCCGGTCCGAGCAGATCGCCTGCCCCGCGGATCGTTAAGTCCCGCATGGCGATCTTATACCCGCTGCCAAGACGTGCGAATTCCTTTACCGCCTGAAGCCGCTTGGTTGCAGTTTCGTTCAGCTGCCGTCTCTGCGGTACCAGAAGATAAGCATACGCCACCCGGTCACTGCGGCCGACTCTTCCCTTGATCTGATAGATCTGTGCCAGCCCGAAGTTCTGCGCATCTTCAATGAGGATCGTATTGGCATTTGGAATATCAATGCCGTTTTCAATGATTGTTGTACATACCAGTACGTTCAGCTGTTTCTGGGTGAACTGGTACATCACATCTTCGATCGATTCCCGGTCCATCTGTCCGTGTACGACTCCGATCTTTGCGTCTTTGATATAGGTCTGAAGCTGACGGGCTTTGTTGTAGATCCGGTCAACGGAATTGCACAGATAGAATACCTGTCCGTTTCTTCCCAGTTCCTTCTCGATTGCCCCGGTGATCAGACTGCGGTTCATCTCCGCCACATAGATCTGTACGTTGTACCGGTTGGCAGGAGGGGTATCCAGCTGAGAGAGCGAACGGATGCCGACCAGCGACATCTGCAGGGTCCGCGGAATCGGTGTCGCACTGAGCGTCAGCACATCGATCGTATTCTTGAATTCCTTGATCCGTTCTTTATGTTCCACGCCGAACCGCTGTTCTTCATCGACCACCAGCAGTCCGAGATCTTTGAATTCGACATCTTTGGAAAGGATCCGGTGGGTACCGATCACGATATCCACCGTACCGTCCTTGAGTCCGGCAAGGGTCTTCTTTACTTCTGAAGGTAATACGAACCGGTCCAATACCTTAATCGTAAACGGGTAGCCTTCAAACCGTTTGGAAAAGGTATGGAAGTGCTGTTCGGCAAGAATGGTTGTCGGGCACAGGACGGCGACCTGTTTGTTTTCTGCGGCAGCTTTAAACGCCGCCCGTACGGCGATCTCGGTTTTTCCAAACCCGACATCTCCGCAGACCAGACGGTCCATCGGCCGATCGCTTTCCATATCGCGCTTGACGTCTTCCACCGCTTTTGCCTGATCCGGCGTCAGTTCATACATGAATTCGGAATCAAACTGTTTCTGCAGTTCACTGTCCGGCTGAAACGCATGGCCGATATGATCTCTGCGGACAGAATACAGCTTTACCAGACGCTCTGCCAGATCATTGATATTTTCTTCCAGACGCTTCCTGGTTTTCTCCCATTCCCCGGAGCCAAGCTTGTTGAGCTTCGGCACAACCCCTTCTCTCGAGACAAACTTCCGTACCAGCCGGAACTGTTCCAGCGGTACGAGTAGTTCAGCATTTCCCTTGTATACGATCCGCAGGAAATCCCGCATCGTGCCCTGCACTTCCCGGGTTTCCAGACCGACATACTGACCGACTCCGTGTGTCGCATGAACGACATAATCCCCGGGATCCAGCTCATCATAGCCATGGATCACTTCCGCATTGCGGAACTTTTTCTCATAGCGGCCGCTTGGCCTGTGCATCTCAAATAATTCATTATCTGTAATGACACAGAGCCCTCGGTCCTGCAGCACAAATCCTTCCGGCAGGGGGTGCAGAAGGATATTAAAGCCTTCCTGGATCGGCTGGTCATCCGTGATCAGGTTATACGGGATCTGTTCTTCCACACAGGTGTTGATCACTCTCTGCATCTCGGAACCGTACAGGCACATCAGCACCCGTGTTTCCTCCCGCAGGATCCTTAACCGCATGTTCAGCGGTTCGGACGGCAGATGTACTTCGGTGATATTGGAGATATTGTCATACAGCGGGTCTTCTGCGATCCGTTTACTGGATGGTGCGATCCGCTCAAAGTCATGGAACACCGCAAACCGCGGCAGAAGCTTCTTCTCCTGACACATCTCCTGCAGATAGGAAACGGTCTCTTCATTCAGGTGTTTGATACTGTCACGGATCAGCTCTTCATCACTCAGAAGGATCAGCGGATCCTTCATATAGTCAAAGATCCCTGCCGAGGCATCGAGCAGTGCGTAATACGGATAGAGACCCGGCTCACTGATATCGTGATCGATCAGATCCAGGGTCATTCTGATATTGGAATCCAGAATCGGATCATCGGCTTTTTCCAGCAGTGCCTCTGCCTTCTGCCGCAGTTCTTTTTTCTCCGCTTTGGAAAACAGCACATCACTTGCCGGAACGATCTGCACCTCCTGCAGCGGCAGGATGGTCTTCTGCGTTCCCGCATCAAAGAAGCGGATACTGTCGATCTCATTGTCGAAGAACTCGATTCGTACCGGCTGGTCATAGTTGATGGAATAGACATCGACGATGCCGCCGCGGGCCGCAAAGGACAGGGGCTGATCAATATGCGCCGCTTCTTGGTATCCCCCGGCCCTCAGCTTGCGCTTCAGTTCATCCATCTCCAGCGTATCGCCGACCCGGATCGCAACGCTGGCATCACGGAAGGAGGAAGGCATCGGCAGCTGACGGAGCAGGCCGCTCGGACAGGTCACAACGATCTGTTCGGGGTTCTCCAGCAGGGATGCCAGGGTTTCCACCTTGGCAGCGGTCATCTCAGGACTGGCTGCGATTGCCTCAACCCGGAGCGATTCATCCGCGCCGAAAAGCGCACATTGCGTTTCCCCTACCAGGGGTGCGAGCCTCTCATAGAGTTTCTGTGCGCTGTATAAACTGTTTTTGACCACAAGCATTCCCCGTGGTCTCCGCAGATAGGATACTGCAATCACCAGGGCTTCTTCGATCAAAGATGTCAGCGGCAGCGGTCCTTTTTCCTGATCCAGTTTGCGTACCGCCGCATTGTTTTCGAATTCCTCCAGAAGCTGTCGGGGAATTCCGTTTGTTTCTTCCAACTTCACTCTTCCTTTTCTGCTTTTTCCTTCTTAACCTTCCGGTTATAGTCCGACATTACTCTGCTCATCGGTTCACTGACCCAGGCCTTTGCGGCTGCGGCAGCGACATCAATGGCTTTCTCAAATTCCTCTTTTTCTTCCTTCGGTACTGCTGAGAGCACCCAGTCTGGAACGGCTTCATGTTCGCCATGGGCATTGTGTCCGACCCCGATCCGGATCCTAGCGATTTCATCGGTACCCATGCAGGAAATGATATGTTTCATGCCCTTCTGACCGCCGGAGCTCCCTTTGGAACGGATCCGTACAGAACCGACCGGCAGATCCATGTCATCGTGGATGATCAGAATATCTTCCGGTTCGATATGGTAATAATCCGCTGCGGCTCTTACCGCATTGCCGGAGAGGTTCATATAGGTCAGCGGCTCCATCAGCAGCACCTTTTCCCCATTGATCATGGTCATGGCGATCAGGGCGTTGAACTTCTGAGATGTCACCGTTGCCCCGACACCTTCCGCCAGCTTTGTCAGTGCCATATAACCGCTGTTATGCCGTGTCTTTTCGTATTCCTTGCCCGGATTTCCAAGACCCGCAATCAGTTTCATTCTTCCGGTTCCTTTTCTTCCGCTTCGGCTGTTTCTTCCGGTTCGGTCTCCGCGGTGGTTTCGGTTTCTTCCGTTTCCGCTTCGTCTTCCTCTGCGTCCGTATCTTCATCCTCCTCCGGTTCTTCCGGATAGGAAAGACCGACTTCCTTCAGCCAGCGGATCCCAAGACGGGTCTTCGTACCGAAGGTCTTGATTTCTTCCATGCATTCTTCAAGGCGTTCGGTATTGTTTTCTTCTTCATACATCTTCGCAAGCAGTGCTTCTTCACAGTTCTTGTAAAGACCGATCAGCTGTTTGGAATATTTATAGCCGCCGTATTCCCCTTCCAGGAACGACTCCATGAACGCTCTTCCCCGATCATCCGTATTTTCGTAATACTTCTTGTTTTCTTCATAGATCTTCTTCAGAAGCACCTTGGCATTCGCTTCATCACAGGCAGCGAGCTTTTCATCCAGCAGCTTGCGGAACCCTTCTGCCTTCCGGTAGTTCAGGCGGTTTGGAATTGCCATATACAGATAGAAAAAGCTGTCTTCATTCTGGCTGAACCCCTTCTTTTTTCCATCCGGATTCAGCAGGGTATCGATATTCAGTTCTTCCAGATGTTTCTTAAAGTCTTCATCCTTTTCATAGAAGGTGTCGCCCCATAAGCGGAGCACACTGACCTTCTGTACAAACTCTGCGTCTTTCCCGGTTTCGATGAACTGATCTGCGGATTCAAAAAAGCGCTGCTCATCATCAAACTGATCCAGGATCTCCAGCATCTTCCGGTTGCTTTTCTGACGTCCCGTCAGCATAAAGATCCGATACAGCATATATGCTGAAATCGCAAACAATACTAGATTAAAGAGAAAACTTGCATTCATGGTAATACCTCTTACTTCCCTTGTCCGGCAACAATTGTCCGGACGGCTCAATTATACCTTTTTTACAGGATGACGATTCGTTATAGTTTGAATTATACCGTTCTTCATTAATACCTTTACTGCATCCTGCACATGACAGAATCGGAAACCGTTACTTTTCATTCTTCATTACCGATATGATGATATTAAGAATACCCTGCGGGGAAGAAAGGATCATGAGATGAAGAAATACTTAAACCTACTTATTAAACTCCTGGCGGTTACCAGTCTTTCGGTTTCCCTTGCCGCATGCGGTACAAGTACCTCGGAAGAAACACCGAAGGAATCCGCCGAGGACAGTCCGGTTACTGAGGCCGTTTCAAAGCTGACGGATGCAGGTACTTATAAAGCGGTCGGCGTGAAACTCGATGACTACATCGTCGAAAGTGACAGCACCAAAGGCTATACCATTGAACTGACCGAAGACGGTGCCGGTAATCTGAATTTCGGAGAAGACAACAAGGGACCGATCACCTCCTGGGACAACAGCGGATCCTTCACCATGAAAGCTGGTGTTTCCGATTTTACCGGCACACTGAAGGATGGGATTCTCTATCTTGATCTTGGTGATGGAATCGTAATCTGCTTTGCGCAGGACAATGCGGACCTCTCAACCTTGAAGGTCATCTCTATGGATGAATATAAAAAGCTGGCAGATACGGTAGTCAGCGACGTTTCCGCAATTGCCGGAGAATACAAAATCTACGCGCTGGAAAGTGAAGGAATGTGCGTCGCCATTCCGGAGGGAGAACTGGAATTTACCATTAATCTGAAGGAAGACGGCACGGCTTCCGTAACGGTTGACGGTGAGACGGAAGAGCTGACCTGGAAGCTGGACGGCAAGACACTGACCCTTCTTGATCAGGCAGGAAATATCTCCGGCGGAGAATATGACATCACCGTAAAAGACGGCATCATCACCTTCTTCGTTCCGGGGACGAACGGTGAAGCCGATATCTATGAATATCTGGTCACCAAAGATGCCGATGTCTCGGGGCTCCACGCGGTTGATCCATCCACACTGGAAAACTAACCGGAACTGATCCCGCAAAACGAAATACCAGACAGAAAAAGGACCGTCACATCAATGACGATCCTTTTCAATTTCACTTTGCTTTTTCGAACAATCAGTTCTCAAGGTATTTCAGGAAGTCCAGCGGTGCTACGCTGGTTACCTTGCAGGTATCTCCGGACTGCTCTACCTCAAATACATACAGCATCTTTTCCGGATAGATTGCTTCGGTCGTACCGCGGGCAAGAATCCGATAGGATGTCTTGTCATTTTCCACATCGGTTCCAAGCAGTGCGATAGTAACGATATTGCCGACTTCTCCGTTATAATCTCCGTTCAGCGCCTTGAAGAATACATCGTCCACTTCATGGTTCAGAATTCCGTCTTCTCCGTTTTCGATGATCTTCCATCCGCCGACCAGCTTCGTGTAATCCGCTTCTTCACTGGTGTGAATGTCATTGGCATCGAGGAAATTCACCGTACCAAGTTCTGCATTTCCATCCAGATCCTCATATACCGTTGCCAGTACATAGGTGGATTTCGGGATTCCGAGATCATAGGTTCCAAATGCGAGGTATTCATAGTTTGTGCCGTTTACAACCTGGCTGGCAACCACCTGGATCGGTGTATACAGTACGCCGATTTCTCCGCGGACGGCCGTTTCAAAGCGGGTTTTTTCTTCCTCGCTCAGAGCGACGCGGCTGATGTTTTCCATGACATACGGGCCTTCCGCAAGCTTGATGGTTGGAATGGTTCCGGTCTTCTTCATGGTGCGTGCACTTTCGACTTTGCTGTCGTGCCAGATGCATTCCATGTCGCCCATCTTGTCCATGGAACCGGAAACGGTTGTTTCATCTTCCTGTGTTTCGTTTCCGTCCGGGTTCATCTTCAGATGCACATACTTGCCGTTTTCATATTTCAGCATTCCGGATGCCGGATCATAGGTACCGTGCATCGTCCACTGATCCGCTTCCTTGTCGGTCTTTCCCCAGGTAACGATGATGTCATATTCGTTCTCTGCGGTTTCCGTACAGATCATGGTCAGATTCTCGTCTTCCGCATCCGTCCAGGTTCCGTCAAAGTACATTTCGCCGGAGATGGAATTAATCGTATCATTGACGATTTCTTCCGGATCCTGTGCCGGCTTCGAAGCGCATCCTGCGGTAAGCACAAGGGTTCCCGCAAGAATTCCTGCAAACAGTTTTTTCATTTTCCGTTTTTTCCTCCTGTTTTGTCGGTTTCCGTTATCCGTTTTTATTCTGTCGGATAAGGAAAATACCGGTCATGGGCACTGCCTTCTTCCATATACCGGTATTATAGTAGTTTTACAGAACGCGTTTTTCAAATCCTGCACTGGAGATCAGGATGGAAATCAGCTGGATCACAACCGGCAGTGCCAGTGCCAGCGGAATAATGATGATGGTATTGGCGTTTTTCAGAAACTCCATGAATCCGGGCACATAGTTGATGAGACTCATGCATACCATTACGAATACGACAATCATGACGACCCGCATCAGCTGACTTTTCTGGGGGCCGAAGAGAAATGCGGCAGTCAGGGTAAATGAAGAACTCACCATGCCGGCAATCCACATCGTGACAAGGGTAACCAGGATATCTCCCGGTTCCGGTGCCCGTCGGAACACCATTGCGATCAGACACATGACCAGGTACACTCCGATGATTCCCAGATTGATCATGGTATTCAACAGAAACTTTTCTTTCACAAGGTCGCTGCGTGTGATTGGCAGGGCATCACAAAGCCTGCACCATTTGGAGGTTTCATCCATATTCTGCATGGTCGCAACCATCGTACAGCCTATGAATGCCGCATAGCTTGCCCAGAACAGGTTTCCTTTTGTAATAAAGGAAGCTGTGAGAAAGACCAGAATGATCAGAAACATCGAACGGTATATCTTCGTAATTGAAATGAGATCTTTATAGAACATCCCTTTCATGGTTAACCCTCCTTTACCATACGGACAAACAGTTCTTCCAGATCAACCGGACTGAGTTCCGTACCTGCAGGAACTGCATCTTTTCTTACGACCACTTCTGCGCCATAGGCATTTATTCGCTTTCCGATTACGGCAGAGCTGTCCAGCTGTTCCAGCTGTTCTCTGGTACAGTGCATGATTCCGTAAGCTTCTTTCAGCAGATCTTTTTCCTCGGAAAGCAGAACCTTTCCTTCATGCAGGAAAACGATATAGTCACAGATCTTTTCCAGATCACTGACGATATGGGAAGATACCAGAATTGAATGATCTTCCTCCCGGGTAAAGTCCAGCAGCAGGTCCAGCACTTCATCGCGGATCACCGGATCGAGACCGGAGGTCGCTTCATCCAGGATCAGCAGTTTCGGATGGTGCGACAGTGCACATACGATTCCCGTCTTCATCTGATTGCCTTTGGAAAGCTCGGCAAATTTCGTATTTTCCGGGATCTTCAGCTGTTTCACAAGACCATTGAAGGTTTCTGAGTCCCAGTTTTGAAAGATGTCTTTCATCATCGTTCCGATCTGAACGATATTCAGAAATGGCGGCATTCCGCTTTCATCCATTACGACGCCGATATCTTCCATGATCTGCTTGTTCTGGTGCGGTGACGTGTACCCCAGTACACTTACCGTTCCCCCATCGATCGGTACCATTCCGAGTATCGACTTGATCAGGGTTGTCTTTCCCGCTCCGTTTTCTCCGATCAGCCCCAGAATCATTCCGCTTGGCAGTGTCAGAGAGACCTTATCCAAGGTGAATTCCGGATACGTTTTTGTAACACCGGTTACTTCAATCGCATTCATTAGTTCACATCCTCCCAGATGCTGTTCCACATCTTCTGTACTTCCTCTTTCTGCAGTCCGCATGAAGCGGCCGCATCACAGATCTGGTTCATCAGGCCTTCGATGAGTACCAGTTTTTCTTCTTTCAGCAGTTCCCGGTTCACTTCTGCCGCAAAGCAGCCTTTGCCGGCAACGGTATAGATATAACCTTCCCGTTCCAGTTCTTCATATGCCCGTTTGGTTGTAATCACACTGATGCGCAGATCCTTCGCAAGGCTGCGGATGGAAGGCAGCGCTTCATCGGGCTGAACGGTTCCGTCTGCGATCTGACTGCGGATCTGATCACAGATCTGCATATAGATCGGCGTACCGCTTCGATTATCCAGTAGAATATCCATCTGTTTACCTCTGTACATATACAGTATACACAGTATACACAGTCTGTAAATACCCCCTGTGCAATTTTTTTCGTCTGCTGTGAACGTAAAAATGGCTGCCGGCCGTTTTGTTAAGCGGTCTGCAGCCATTCCTTTTCAGACTGGATGATTTCAAAACACCATTACATGGAAAGCATCATATGAAGATAAACCGCATTCCCTGCAAATCCCAGAACAATCAGCAGAAGACAGGTGATAAACGCAGCCTTTGCGCCTTTCTTCTGGAGAACGAGATTGCGGAAGGATACCGCAAGTCCATGCGCAAGCAGATATACAAACATGGCTGCCGGATAGGCAAACAGCGGCGTTATCATGATACCGATGCACGAAGAATCCAGAATCATTCCAATAATCAGCACGACGATCGCAAGGATATGAATGAACAGGGCAATCTTTGTTTTTTCGGCACTGGCCGCAAGCCGCTCGGGATTCTTAACCGAAAGACCGGCAACAACGGCAGTCACGACAAGAATTAAGGAAGCACACAGCTTGATTCCCATGAACGGAAGTGCGTTCATGGACATCTCTGCGTTATTCACCAGAACGATACGGTACAGCTGGGTCAGGAACAGAAGGCTCATGTAACATCCGACTCCTCCAAGCACAAGCATTCCAAGGACAAACAGCCAGACATATGCCTTGGAAGGAGCTGTTTCTGCAGAAGCTGTATCTGTGACCGGCGCCATATCATCCCTGAAGCAGCGGGTTACCATCTTATTGCGGGCGGTTGTCCAGGTCGACGTGATCGCATTGTTCGGGCAGGCTTTGATACAGGCACCGCAGCGGATACAGTCGATACTGTTCGGTGTTTCAAACGTGGCGATATCCATTCCGCAGGCGTTCTGACATGCATGACACTTGATGCATTTGTCATGGTCGATTTCCAGACGGTAGGTGGATACCGGATTGAAGAGGCCGTAGATTGCGCCTAAAGGACAGAGGTACTTGCAGAAGGGGCGGTAGAAGAATACGGACAATACCGCAACCGCCACAAGAATGAACAGCTTCCACCAGAAGCGCAGACCAATGGCAGAACGGAAGGTATCACTGACAGTAGTCAGAGGGATCCCGCCCAGCAGCATTCCGCTCGGGCAGATGAATTCACAGAACGTTGGCTTTCCCATACCGGCCGCATTGACCGCAAACGCCGGCAGTAACACCACAAATACGATCAATATGACAAAGCGGATCCAGCGGAGGTATTTATGCCCCGGGAGATTCTTTTTCTTGAACTTTGTTTTGATTTTATAAAGCAGGTCCTGTACCAGTCCGAACGGGCACATCCACCCGCAGACCAGACGGCCGAAGAATACACTGAATGCCGTAAGCAGTCCGAATACATACAGGGAGATCCGGGAATTCCCCGATACAGGAAGGACAGGTCGTCTCCCATACATTCAGAACGGTGAGCTTTGACTGTTTCAGCTGGTCCGAGGTATAAGTCGATCCATCCAGCTGTTCCACATTGAAATTCCGGAACACTTCGGTGCTTGCGTTCATTTCAATCAGCTTTTCCCGTTCTCCGACAAAGTATGCATAAGAAAGAAGCAGGGCAATCACACTTGCCGCAATACAGAACTGCACTGTTAACGAAGTAGACAGGTGCAGTCTCCGGTCTTTCTTTGGTTCTGTCATTATGATTCCTCCTTGAATGAAATATTCATAACGGAAAAATCCCTTGAATTCCGCATTGACAAGCCATCTCTCCGCTCGTATTATATATAAGCGATTGTTCAAAAAATGACGGGAGGTGGCATGAATGAAACGAACATACCAGCCGAGTAAGAGAAAACACAAAGCAAACCACGGCTTCAGAGCTCGCATGAGCACAGTCGGCGGTCGTAAGGTCTTGGCAAGACGCAGAGCTAAGGGAAGAAAAGTTCTCTCTGCTTAATTAAAACCACCGATGGTGGTTTTTCTTTTTTACAAACTTATGAAGAAGATAAACCGGGTCCGGAAACCTCCGGAGTTTCAGAAACTGATCAAAACAGGAAAAAAGCTGGCAAACAGCTCTTTTGTGTTTTACTCCCTTCCCCGCAGTGAACCGGCTGCTCGGATTGGCATCACCCTTTCCGGAAAGATCGGCAATGCGGTCGAACGGAACAAAATCAAACGGCAGACCCGGATGATGTGCGAAGAGCTGGTCGATTTTGAAACCTTCCCGTTTGACGTCATTCTGATTATCCGTTTTGGCTATAAAAACCAGACATACGCAGAGAATAAAAAGAACTTGGAAAAACTCCTCTCTAAGGCTACAATGGATAGGCGTATATTTAATAAATAAGGAGTACAGATTTAATGAAAAGCAATCCCAAGATGAAGAAACTTCTCCTGATCAGTTCTCTGGTCATGGTTGCGATGGTCTTGACCGGCTGCCGGATTCCGACGGACCCTGAAACAAATCAGATCTTATTAATCACACCGGAAACCACCTTTTCTCACATCATGGAAACGGAAAACTGGTTCTCCGCGATCCTTGTCTGGCCGATGGCACAGGTACTCAACTTCCTTACGCCGAAGATCAGCGTTGTCGGTGCGATTGCCGTTCTCACCATCTTTGTGAACGGTATTCTCATGATCTTCACGCTGAAGTCTACGGTTGCCACCCAGCAGATGCAGATGCTGCAGCCGGAGATGGAAAAGATCCAGCGCAAGTATGAAGGCAAGACGGATGACGCTTCCAAGATGAAGCAGGCACAGGAGATGCAGAATCTCTACAAGAAATACAACGTCAACCCCTTCAGCATGATCCTGGTTACGTTCCTGCAGTTCCCGATCATCATCTCGATGTATCAGGCCGTACAGCGTTCCTCTGCAGTCAAAACCGCTACCGTCTTCGGTCTTTCCCTGAACCAGACCATTCTGGAAGGTCTCAAGGCCGGACAGTGGGGCTACCTGGTCATCTTCGTAATCATGGGTGTCTGCCAGTATTTCTCCATGCAGATGCCGATGATCCTCGCCAAGAAAAAGGCAAAGGAAGAAGCCGAGAAGCATCACCGCAAGCCTGCGGATACCACCAGCAACCAGAACAAGATGATGCAGTACTACATGCTCGCAATGATCCTGGTATTCGGTCTCATGTGGCCGGCTGCCATGTCTGTATACTGGACAATTTATTCTATTGTCACGATCGTGAAAACAATACTTGTACAGAAGATCATTGACAAACAGAAGGAAGGTGCGTAGTAATGCAGAACTATACCGGCAAAACACTGGAAGAAGCACTCCAGGCTGCCGCAGAAGACAAGAATGTCGCGGTGGAAGATCTTACCTATTTTGTGACAGAAGAAAAGAAAGGCCTGCTCGGCCTTGGTTCTTCGGTCTCCGTAGACGCCTACTGTATGGATGACGTCAAAGAGTTCCTCTTCGATTATCTCGGAAACTTCTTCATGGGTATCGATTGTGATCTCGAAGCGGCGATCGAAGAAAAGAACGGCGGATTTATTGTTAACCTGAATGCAGAAAACAATGCAGTCCTGATCGGAAAGATGGGCAAAACACTTGCGGCACTCAATACCGTTGTCCGCGGTGCCGTCAACGCAGAATTCAAGAAGCGCATTGATGTACTGGTTGATGTCAACCACTACAAGGATGACCGTTACCGGAAGCTCACTTCCATGGCTCGCCGCATTGCCAAGCAGGTCCAGCGTTCCCATGTCGATGCAGAGCTTGACCCGATGCCCAATGATGAGCGCAAGGTAATCCACAAGGCTCTCAACAACTGGCACAACATTCATACCGAATCCGAAGGTGAAGGTTTCGGCAGACACGTATGCATCAAGTATGTTGCGGATGCTGAACCGGCAGAAGAACCTGCACCGGAAGAACCGGAAACTCCTGCAGAAGAGCCTTCTGCAGAAGAAGAGGCATAAGCGAATATTAAAGGATCCGTCATCACTGGATCCTTTTCTTTTACCTATCGTATATATGTACTTCTTTGAATTACTTTTTCTTCAGCTTCTCTGCCGCAAACAGAATGATCCACACCAGAACAAACAGAATAATAAAGAACGTGATAAAGCTGATGGGGCTGAAACTCAGCGTTACACTTCCCGATTCCCCCGGTGCCATCGCATAGATATGGACTACCCGAAGCCCGAATCCGTGTTCGATCGTAATCTCACCGCCAAACCCCTTGTGCGATATCAGCAGCCAGCCGTTTGACTGATAGTAAAAATAGTTAACCGCCATGCCGATCAGTTCGATCACCAGAGCTATGATTCCAGCCGTCAGTACTTTTTTCATAGATTATTCGCAGTTCCTTTCTGAAATACTTCTGTCTACTCTATAATACAGGTATGACACTGCACTCTGCATCATTTACAATCTGGTCCACAATTACTTAGTCGCAGAACTGCCGACCGATGTATCCCGGATCAGTGCTCAGATCATCTCCGGTCTTGGTTTTATCGGTGCAGGAACGATCGTTGTCACAAAACGGAACACGGTAAAAGGTCTGACGACCGCTGCCGGCATGTGGACTGCAGGTATTATCGTACTGGCAATTGGAGCCGGCTATTATGAAGGCGGCATCTGTGCAACCATCATGGTTCTTCTGATTGAGACGGTTCTGAATGAGTTCCGTAAGAACATCCGTCAGGCACAGGATTTCCGGATCGCTGTCAGTTACTACAACCGCAGGAACCTGGATGATGTGCTCCGTTTCTGCAAAGACCGTCAGATGACGATCACGAACTAAAAAAGTTACCGGTACCTCCGAAAGCTCGGTACCGATCTATTCCGCACTGATCACGTTAAGAACTTCGGCAGAGCTCGATCATCCGGCTCTGCTGAAAAAGATCAACAACATGGAAGGCGTCATTTCTGCCGAAGAACTGTAAAGCTCTGCGAACAACCCGCAGAGCCTTTTCTTATAATTCTCCAGTTATTTTACCTTTAATATATGCCAGCCCTTCCCGCAGTTCATAATCCGGGACATAAAACGGTACCGACTCCGCAGGAATTCCAAACGCGTGGGACAGTCCTGCTTTTTTTGCGATTGAGACCGCGCGGTAAACATGATAGCTGCTGGTGACGATACCAATCGGTGCATCCGTATTGATAATCAGCTCCATACTGTTGCGGATGTTTTCTGCGGTATTGAAGGAATCCGGTTCTTTCAGGATCCGCTCGTCGGAAATCCCTTTTCGCTCAATTGCCCGGGCAAACGCTTCTGCTTCACTGCACGGTTCATCACTTCCCTGTGCTCCGGAACAGATCACGCTGGTCTCCGGATGATCGAATAAATACTCCGTCGCTTCCTTGGTCCGGTTTTCAAAACTCAGAGAACCGACTTTACAGCCAAGCACAATAATGCTTTCTGCCGGTTCCTTTTCCCGGTTCTGCGCAGCCGCTTCATTTCTGGTATGGATCCACAGGATCAGTACCAGGATTACCACCGTCGGCAGATACGCCAGCACCTCTGCCCAAAACGGCAGGGATGCCCCAAACGAGGATGCGAGAATCAGGCCTGCCCCCGCAAGGAACCACAGAATGCGGTACCATGCGAATTTTTCGATCACGCACAGAATCAGCCCATACCCGATCAGGATAATACCAAGCAGTTTCATTCCTGTCCGTTAACACCTGCAGCCGTAATCACTGCCATGGTATAGACTTCCTGCGCATTGCAGGAACGGGAGAGCCCGTTGATCTTATAGCGCATGCCAAGCAGGATCGGTCCATAGACATTGAAGTTGCCCATCCGGGCTGCAATCTTATAACCAATATTGGCGCTTGTGACATCCGGGAAGATAAAGGTATTGGCATAGCCGGCAACTTTGGAATCCGGAAATTTCAGTTTTGCGACGGTCGGAGAGACTGCCGCATCCATCTGCATTTCCCCTTCGATCAGTTCATTCGGGTAGGCCTCTTTGGACTTCTGTGCAGCCTTATGCATCTTATCCACGGATTCTCCTTTGCCGGAGCCGTTGGTGGAATAGCTGAGGAAGGCAACTTTCGGCGTCAGACCGAATACCCTGGCACAGTTAATTACATCCCCGCAGATCTTGACCAGTTCAAACTCACTCGGATCTACATTGATGGCACCGTCTGCCATGACGAGCGTGGTATTTTCTCCGGTCGCATTGGCACGGTCCAGCACATAACAGGAGCTGATCAGGGAGCTTCCGACTTCATTCCGCATGATCTGCATTGCCGGCAGAAGCGTATCCGCCGCATTGTAGGTCGCACCGGACAGCAGACTGTCTGCTTCGTTCATGCGCACCAGCATACAGCCAAAATAGTTCGGATGCAGGAGCTTGATCTCTGCCTGTTCTTTTGTCATGCCGCGGTGGGCACGCAGTCTTACAAATTCATCGACCATTTCATCAAACCGTTCATAGTTTGACGGGTCAATGATCTTCGCACCCCGGATATTAAAGCCTGCCTCTTCCGCTGCTTCCATGATTTCCTGTTCTTTTCCAAGCAGGATCGGAAACAGGAAGTTCGATGCCAGAAGCCGTGATGAGGCTTCCAGAATGCGGGGATCACTTCCTTCCGGAAATACGATACTCTGCGGATGACTGCGAAGCTTTTTTTCAAATGATTCAAGAATTGTATAGCTGTTCATTCTCTGCTGATCCCTTTCAAATATGTTTTAACTGCCTCTTTCTGAGACTCTTCCGGTACCCATTCGTACCAGTTCTTTTCAATCTCAGTTTCTCCGTTCCAGTATACCTGGAACCGTTCCTCACTCCCGTCCAGCATGACCCATTCCGGATCTTCTGCCCTGCGTCTTACGATCGTTCCGGATGCCGCAAATCTGCGAAGTTCCTGAAATTCTTCTTCCGTAATTTCCTTCTCGATCTCATGGCGGTCTTCTTCATCCGTATAGTCTGCGTTCAGGATATACTTCCCGTCTTCTTCCCGGATATCAAAGAGGAAATTGTGTTCCATGGATTCCCCGCTGCCGGAATAACAGAAACCGTTGATCGTTTCCGCATCAATCTGCTTTTCTTTTTCTGCCGGGAAATAATCTCCAATCAGAAAGATATCACTGTATCCCTGACATACCGCAGTCCCGTCTGCCACTGCCGTCACCTGGTACCGCATCGGGCCGTAATAATCGTTTTCCTGCGCATACCATGCGATCCATTTCATGCCGGAATACGACTCATAAGAAACCGTTTCTTCTCCGATCCGGTCCACTGCTGCACCGGCATCCTTTCCGCTGACTGCCTGCATTACAATCTCATACTCCATATCCCCTTCTTCCGGTTTTTCCCAGCGGATATATGGTGAATGGGCTGCGGTATCGGTTTCGATCTTCAGCGGTTTCAGTTCTTTACCGGGGTTTGCACATCCCGCCAGCATCATCATGACGGCTGCGATTCCGTTCCGTTTCTTCATACGTGTTTCAGTTTCAAACGGATGATCTGTACGGAGGATTCCCCGGCTTTGAGAACCGGTTTTATGACACCGTCATAGTTGATTCCGTTTGGGATATACTCCGGTTCAAAACAGACTGCCGCATGTTTGTGATAACCCCTGCCGTTCTTTCCGGTTGTCTCAAGAAAATTTGCGGTATATACATGCATGCCCGGAAGATTCGATTCCACACTCAGCTGCAGTCCCCCTGCCGTGCATACCGCAAAGGTCCGCATGCCTTCTCCATCCACTGCCCAGTGATGATCATATCCGCGGTTCATGACAAGCTGCGGATCCGGATCGTCAATCTCTTTTCCAAGCGGTTTCGGACTGCGGAAATCAAAGGGTGTTCCCTCTACCGAAAGCAGCGGAAGCTGTGAAATGCCGTCTTCCGAATCCAGGGCATACTGCTGTGCAGGAATCATGACTTCATGGTCACAGATCGTTTCACTGCCGTCGAGGTTGTAATAGTTATGGTTGGTCATCGCAAAAAGCGTATCCTGATCCAATGCTTTTCCCTCTGCTTTCATCTCAACACCGTCTTCCAGCAGTGTATAGGTTACGGTCACATCCAGTGTTCCCGGATACCCTTCTTCTCCATCCGGGCTGATCCGGTGGAAGATCACGGAGTGATCGGTTTCTTCCGCATCATACATCACCCGGTCAAAACCCTCTGTTCCGCCATGCAGATTATTTTCCCCGCTGTTGGTTCCCAGTTTCCAGGCTTTCCCATTCAGTGTGAATTCCGCATTCTTGATGCGGTTGGCGGTACGGCCGATAAAGCCTCCGATATGTGCATCATGATTGATATAGCCTTCAATATTGTCAAAACCCAGAAGAATATCCCTTCCGGTTTTTTGATCGATCAGAGATACCATCGTGGCGCCATAGTCGGAAAATGATGCCTTTACCGCTTCATTTTCCAAGGTATAAAGAAAAACTTCCTGTCCCTTTTCGTTTTTACCGAATGATTGTTTTGACATGTGACTGCCTCCTGTTAATCTGTATGGTTCAACTGTACCATAGGAAGGGCTGATTTCTGCGCCGGGACTGTGAAAAACGATAAAGATTTATTTGTTTTATGTATTATGGTTAAAAAACGAAAAAAACGGTGTAAAACTTTCAATTGTTAAGTGTAATCAGAATCTTCACAAAGCCTTTTCCACGGTGTTTTCACAAATCATACATAATAGTTTTCCACAGTTGTGGAAAACTGTGTGTTTCCTCAGATATGCGATATTTATGCGGTTTTTTGATGTTAATAACTTTTCCGGTTTCGGGGGTCTTTCAAATTTTATCAACAATTTTCAGGAGTTTTCAGCGTGGGTACAATTTCTCCACATTTTTCTCCACATAAAATTTTGTTGAAAACGGTGGATAACTCCTGATTTCTGCATGGTATCCCTGTTATTCTTCAAAACACGGTGTGGATAATTTTTTTGTCAACAATTTTCATGTGGATTTTCATAACACTCAGCCCTAAAATTTGTATACACGCTTACAGGGGATAACTTTTATGACGTACCACAAGGACCAGTATCTGGCTGCTGTATGGAGCCAGGTACTTGAATATTTACTGAGCAACGGAACGATTGATTCCGCACTGGTTGAGATGTTTTTCCGGCCTTCCTGGCTGGCAGAACTCAATGATTCCAAAGCCATTGTCATTACGCAGAATATTATCGCACGGCAGGTTATGAATCAGAATGCGGACATGATCAGCGCTGCGCTCATGGATCTCAAATATGCCGACGGACCGCTGCCGGTGGAATTCATGCAGGAAAGTGAATTTGCCGCACGGCTGAAAACCGAACCGATCCTGTCGGAATTTGAAACAGATACCGAATTTTCTTCCATGCCGATCCAGCCGGACCGTACGTTTGAGAATTTCGTTGTCGGTGACTGCAACCGCGAAAGCCACGCGGCTTCGCTTGCCTGTGCCTGCAATCCCGGGAAATACTTCAATCCGTTGTTTATCTACGGCAATTCCGGTCTTGGCAAAACCCATCTGCTGATGGCAATCGGCAACTATGTACAGAAAAACTATCCGAACAAGAAAATCTATTATATTGAATCTCTGAAGTTTGTCGACAAAGTCGTAAAGGCAATCCAGAACAATAAGATTGATGCCTTCAAGCAGTATATTTCCTCCATGGATGTACTGCTGGTGGATGATATTCAGTTCCTTGCCGGCAAGGAAAAGAGTCATGAGATCTTCTTCTCCATTTATAACGAACTGGTCAATAATCACAAACAGATCTGCATCGCTTCCGACCGCCAGCCCAAAGAGATCAAAGGACTGGAAGAACGTCTGATCAGCCGCTTTTCCAGCGGTCTTCCGGTTGGCATCGATTCTCCGGAATTTGAGACCAGCAAGGCGATCCTGCAGATGAAGATCAAAAACAGCGGCAATGACATTGAAGATGTGGAAGATGAAGCACTTACCTATATCGCCTCCAATTTCTCGGGAAATGTCAGAGATCTCGAAGGTGCCTGGAACCGTGTTCTTTTCTACGCCATCATGTTTCAGAAAGATACCGGCGTGATCCGTTTTGAAACGGTTGTAAACGCCCTGAAGAACCAGGCGGTCGTCTCGGACCGGACCGGTCTTTCCCCGGTGAAAATCATCAAGACCGTTGCCGATTATTACGGTCTTACAAGGCAGCAGATCACCGGCAAGACCCGGACCAAGAATATTTCCAGTGCCCGTCACATTTCCATCTATCTCTGCCGGAAATTACTGGATCTCTCCTATACAAAGATCGGTGATGAATTCGGCCGACGGGACCACACGACGATCATCTCTGCCTGTTCGAAAGTGGAAAAGCAGATCCGGACCGATTCCAGTATGGCTTCTGCCGTCAATGAGATTGAGAAGCTGCTGGCAAGCTGAGCAGTTTCTCCACTGCTTTCTTCTTTTAACTCACGGGTCAGAATGCTAGAATATACGCATGGTTCTGCGGATATTGCCGGTTTTCCACAATATCCACCGCTCTAATAGTAATGAACCAGAAAAGAATACACACACGGAGGACGCGTTATGAACTTCAAAATCAATAAACTCAAATTCTATGAGGCACTGAGCATCTCAGCCAGAGCCGTCTCTTCCAACTCCCCGGTTCCGATTCTCTGCGGAATCCTGCTGGAAGCGAAAAATGATACTCTGACGCTGACATCCAGTGATGCGACGATTTCAATCCAGATGGTTCTTTCCAACGCACTGGATGAGAATACCGGTCTTTCCATTATTGAAGAAGGTACGATCGTAATCGATGCCAAGTATCTGCTGGATATTGTAAAGAAAATTGACAGCAGTGTTGTATCCATTGAGATTCTGGATGGTACGCTGACCCACTTCGGCGGCGAAAAGGCAGAATTCCGGATCAACGGCTACCGCCCTTCCGATTATCCGTTTATTGATTTCAACGAGCCTTCCACACGCTTTGAACTGTCTTATGAAGATCTCAGCAACATGATCAGCAGCACGATCTTCGCGGCATCCGTAAAAGAAACGAGACCGGTACTCACCGGCATCAATATGACATCTGACAAAGCAACGGTTACCTGTACCGGTACCGACAGCTTCCGTCTGGCCAGAAAGATCCTGAAGACAGAAACCGAACCGTTCTCCATTACCGTACCTGCAAAGTGTCTGAATGAAGTCCGTTCCATCTTCAGCAATCAGGAAAAAATCAGTATCTCCCTCAATGAAAAGCTGATCCAGTTCCGTACCGGATCGATAATCCTGCAGTCCACCCTGCTGGAAGGCAACTATCCCGAGACAAACCGTCTGATTCCGACCGTGTTCAACAATACGATGAAGATCAACCGGAGATCCCTGATTGCGGCAATTGACCGTTCTTCCTTCATTAAAACGGATAATATGACAATTATCCGCATGGAAATCAACGGTGCAGATGATATTCTGGTTTCTTCAAAATCCCAGGAAATCGGAGAATACAATGAGTCTCTGACGGCAGAAAGCTATGAGGGAATGCCAATCGATATCAGCTTCGCAGGCAACTATCTCTCCGATGCCCTGAAGGCCCTTTCCACGGATAATGTTGTGATTCGTTTTACGGAAACCATGAAGCCGTTTGTCATCACAAATGACAATGAAGATGACAGTATCCTGCAGCTGGTTCTGCCGGTGAGAACCTACAACTGAAAACCGTTTGAAAAAGCATCCAAAAACAGCGAAAAAAGAGGTGAAAAACAGACCTCTTTTTTTTGCCGAAAACGGCCATTTTATGCGGGTTTTATGGTATAATCTGAGAGGTTCGAAACGGGGTGATTTCAATGCCGAAAATCAGTACTGATTTTATCCGTCTGGAACAGTTTCTGAAGCTCTGTGACATCACCTCAACAGGTGGTCAGGCAAAGCAGCTGATCCGGGAAGGAAAGGTTCTCGTAAACGGAGAAACCGAGCTTCGCCGGGGCAGAAAACTGTATCCGGGGGATACGGTAACTGCAGAAGGAAAAACACTGACGGTGGAATGATCGTAAAAGATCTCAAACTCCGTAATTTTCGGAATTATGAAACCGCAGAAGTTCAGTTTTCCCCGGGACTGAACGTGATCACCGGTCTGAATGCCCAGGGGAAGACCAATCTCCTGGAAAGTCTGGTGTATCTCTCTTTGACCCGGTCCTTCCGGATCACCGAAGATTCTGCACTGATCCGGTCCGGCTGTGACTTTGCGTCCCTTGCCTGTACAGTACAGGATAAGGATCGTACCATTCAGCTTGGTTCGGTGATCTACAGCGGCGGAAAGACGCTTTCCGTCAACCGGGTACCTGTTAAGCGGACCAGCGAATTTGTAGGCAAACTGAATACGGTACTGTTTTCTCCGGATGATCTGGGAATCTTCCTTGATGCGCCGAGGGAAAGAAGGAGACTTCTTGACCAGGAAATCACAAAAGTATCATCCGGCTATCTTTTTGCCCTTCAGAACTACCGGAACCTTCTGAAAGACCGGAATGCCCTTCTGAAACAGAATGTAAGGGATGACAGCTATATGGAGATTCTGGAGGAACGGATGATCCGGGAAGAAGAGACCGTCATTCTTGGAAGACGGGCGTTTATTCAGGCAATCAATGAGAACCTGCCGGAGTATTACCGCCGGCTTTCCGGAGAAGATGCAGAAGTACGGATTGCCTATCAGTCCTGTATTCCCCTCGACAGTGAAATCAAATCTTCTCTGAAGAAGATGTATGACCTGTCGAGAGAAAAGGACCTGCTGTTCCACAGTACCGGCAGCGGCATTCACCGGGAAGACATTGCCTTTACGATGAACGGCACCAATGTGATCAGCTGTGCTTCGCAGGGGCAGAAACGGATGATCCTGTTAAGTTTCAAGCTGGCAATTCTGAACTATATCGAAGCAGCCAGTTCAACCAAAGCAGTGCTATTGCTGGATGATGTTCTGTCCGAACTGGACCGGAACCGGCAGAAAACACTGATGGCACTGATCAGCAATTCGGTTCAGTGCATTATTACGGGAACAGAAATACCGGAGTTTATCAGCCGCAAGCAGCTGAAGGAATTCCGGGTCGATCAGGGAAAACTGATCCAGGGAGGCAGCGCATGAGTGAAGCAGAAAAGAACGGAATGAATGAAGTGAGCACGGACAGCTATGATATTCATGTTGACCATGCATACAGCGACGATGACATTCAGGTACTGGACGGACTGGAAGCTGTGCGCAAGCGTCCCGGCATGTATATCGCAAGCACCAGCGCCAAGGGTCTTCATCACCTCGTATGGGAAATCGTAGACAACGGCATCGATGAAGCGATGGCGGGTTATGCGGATACCGTCAAGGTTACGGTCGATAAGGACAACATCATTACCGTTGAGGACAACGGCCGCGGTATGCCGACAGGAGTCAATGAGAAGACCGGCAAATCTACTATTGAAACGATCTTTACGGTTCTTCATGCGGGCGGTAAGTTCGGCGGCGGTGCCTACAAGGTATCCGGCGGTCTGCACGGAGTCGGCGCATCCGTTGTCAACGCCCTTTCCGAGTGGCTGGAAGTTACCGTGTTCCATGAAGGGAAAGCCTATTTCGTACGGTTTGAAAACGGCGGTCATGCGACTGAAGCGCTGAAGATCATCGGCGACTGTGATCCGGCACGGCACGGTTCCCTGATCCGCTTCAAGGCAGATCCGGCAATCTTTACCGAAACCACCATCTATGATCACGATGTGCTGAGGGACCGTCTGCGGCAGCTCGCATTTCTGAATAAAGGCATCCGCCTGGAATTCCTGGATGAGCGGGAAGAAGATGAAAACAGACGCTTCCATTCGTTTTACTACGAAGGCGGTCTGAAAGAATACGTCAAATATCTGAACCGGCATCGGACGGTGATCCATCCGGATGTGATCTACTGTGAAGGACATGAACAGGGCATTGAAGCGGAAGTTGCAGTACAGTATAACGACGGCTATCAGGCCAATGTCTATACCTTCTGCAACAACATCAACACGGCAGAAGGCGGAACCCATCTGGAAGGCTTTAACGCTGCCCTGAACCGGATCATCAACAAATACGCCCGTGAAAAAGGATTCCTGAAGGAAAAGGATGACAACTTGACAACGGATGACTGCAAGGAAGGCATTACCGCCGTTATCTCTGCCAAGCATCCGGATCCGCAGTATGAAGGACAGACCAAGACAAAGCTTGGAAACAGTGAAGTACGGAAGATCGTATCCGATATTTTCGGTGCGCAGCTGGAACGCTTCCTTCTGGAAAACCCCGATCAGGCCAAAAGCATCATCGAGAAAGCGGCACTGGCTTCACAGGCCCGCATGGCTGCCAAGAAGGCAAGAGAGATTACCCGCCGCAAGAGTGCACTGGAAGTCAGTTCTCTGCCCGGAAAGCTGGCAGACTGTTCTTCCAAAGACCGGACGATCAGTGAAATCTATATCGTCGAGGGTGACTCCGCCGGCGGCAGTGCCAAGCAGGGCCGGGATTCCCACTTCCAGGCAATTCTTCCTCTGAGAGGAAAGATCCTGAATGTGGAAAAGGCCAGACAGGCACGTGCATTTGAAAACGCAGAGATCCGTTCCATGATCACCGCATTTGGCTGCGGTGTACTGGATGAAGTGGATCTTTCCAGGCTGCGCTATCACAAGATCGTCATCATGACCGATGCCGACGTCGACGGTGCCCATATCCGTACGCTGTTGTTAACATTCTTCTACCGCTATCTGCGCCCGATTATTGAGCAGGGCTATGTGTATATTGCCCAGCCGCCACTCTATAAGATTCAGAAAGGCCAGGCCGTACGGTATGCCTATACCGATCACCAGCTGGAAGTCATCAAGAGTGAGATGGGAAGCGGACTTGGCATTCAGCGGTACAAGGGTCTTGGTGAGATGAACCCGGAACAGCTCTGGGAAACCACAATGGACCCGAAGAACCGTACGCTGATCCGTGTGACGATTGATGATGCGGAAGCGGCAGATATGAATTTCTCCATGTTAATGGGAGAAGAAGTCGAACCGCGCAAGAACTTCATTATTGAGAATGCGAACTTCGTACAGAATCTGGATATTTAGAAGGAGGTCAGACAATGGCAAAAGAAGATTATATGGAATTTGATGAGTCTGAGTTTGACCCGGGAAATATTACGGAAACGGAATTATCCAAGGAGATCCGAAGAGACTTCCTGGATTATTCCATGTCGGTTATTGTGGCACGTGCCCTGCCGGATGTCCGTGACGGTCTGAAGCCGGTTCAGCGGAGAATCCTGTTCTCCATGAATGAAATGAACAACGGCCCGGACAAACCCTATAAGAAATGTGCACGTATCGTCGGTGATACCATGGGTAAATATCACCCGCACGGCGATTCTTCCATTTACGGCTCTCTGGTATATATGGCACAGCCCTGGAACATGCGGGCCGTACTGGTTGACGGTCACGGCAACTTCGGCTCCATGGACGGAGACGGTGCGGCAGCGATGCGTTATACCGAAGCGCGAATGTCAAAGATTGCCGTGGAAATGCTCAGGGACCTGGATAAAGACACGGTCGATATGCAGGATAACTATGACGGAGAAGAAAAAGAACCGACGGTTCTTCCTTCCCGTTTCCCGAACCTGCTGATCAACGGTTCCAGCGGCATTGCGGTCGGTATGGCGACGAATGTGGCTCCTCACAACATGGGAGAAATCATTGACGGCATCTTTGCGGTCATGGACAACCCGGACATTACCACCGTGGACCTGATGGCACATATCAAGGGACCGGATTTCCCGACCGGCGCCTATATTCTTGGCCGCAGCGGGATCCGAAATGCGTTTGAAACCGGACGCGGAACGGTAATCATGCGGGCAAAGACCAATGTGGAGGAAATGCCCAACGGCAAAGCACGTATCATCGTGTATGAACTCCCCTACATGGTCAACAAGGCATCTCTCGTCGAGCGGATCGCGGCACTGGCCCGTGACAAGCAGATCGAAGGCATCACCGATCTCCGGGATGAGTCCAATATGAAGGGCATCCGCATTGTCATTGAACTGAAGAAGGATGTTCAGCCGGAAGTACTGCTCAATCAGCTGTACCGGATGACCCCGCTGCAGTCCAACTTTGCGGTAAACAATGTCGTACTGATCAACGGTGCGCCGAAACAGGCCGGCATGATCGAGATCCTGAAGGAATATATCGGCTTCCAGGAAGAAGTCATTGTCCGCAGGACGAAATACGATCTGAAAAAAGCAGAAGAACGTGCCCATATCCTGGAAGGATTAAGGATCGCAGTGGATAATCTCGATGCGATCATCCATACCATCCGGAATTCCAGAGATGCGGCAGAAGCGATGCCGAGACTGATGGAAGGCTTCGGACTGAGTGAAGTCCAGGCAAAGGCCATTCTGGATATGCAGTTCCGCCGGCTGACCGGTCTTGAACGGGAGAAGATCGAAAACGAATATCAGGAGTTGCTGATCAAAATCGCAGACTTCAAGGATATCCTGGCCAACCACAGCCGGGTAGAAGCCATCCTCAAGGAAGAACTGACCGTGATCCGGAACAAGTACGGGGATGAGCGCAGATCGGAGATCATCGATGCGACCGCAGATATGGAAGACGAAGATCTCATTCCGGTGGATGATGTGATTATCACCCTTTCGGAAAACGGTTATATCAAGCGGATCCCGCGTTCTACCTACAAAGTGCAGAACCGCGGCGGAAAGGGCATCAAGGGAATGACACTGAACGAAGACGATGTCATCGATCAGTTTGTCGGTATGTCCACACATGATTATGTGCTGTTCTTTACCAACAAGGGACGGGTATTCCGTCTGAGAGGCTTCAATGTGCCGGAATACAGCCGGACCTCCAAGGGCATTCCGGTTGTGAACCTGCTGCAGCTGGATCACAAGGAAAAGGAAAAGATCCGGGCAATCGTACCGTATGCGAAGGAAGATACCGCGCACGTTCTGTTCTTTGTGACAAGCAGGGGCCTGGTCAAGAAAGTACGGATCGAAGAGTTTGAGAACATCCGTGCCAACGGAAAGATTGCCATTACTCTGCGGGAAGACGATGAGCTTGCGTTTGTCAAAGCAACCAGCGGAGATGCCAATATCATCATCGCGGTCGACAACGGCAAAGCGGTGCGCTTCCATGAAAGCGGCATCCGTCCGAGCGGACGTACGGCAATGGGCGTCAAGGGTGTCAATACCGACGGCGGCAAAGTCATCGGCATGGCTACCTCGGAAGAAGGACAGCAGATCCTGACGGTAACCGAAAACGGATACGGCAAAAAGTCCGATCTTGAGGAATACCGTATGACCAACCGCGGCAGCAAGGGCGTCAAGGCCATGAACATTACCGACAAGACCGGAAATCTGGTCTGCCTGAAAGCAGTCAACGGTTCCGAAGACTGCATGATCATGACCGATGACGGCATCATCATCCGCATCTCTCTGAATCAGGTCAGCAGTCTTGGAAGAGCGTCCCAGGGTGTTCGCGTCATCAAGACCGCAGAGGGCTCCAGAGTATCCACGGTTGCGATTGTCGATCCGGATTCAGAAGAAGAAGTGCCGGAAGAACCGGAAGACAGCAGTGGGACTTCCCCTGCCGAACCGGTAACGGAAGAAGCGGCAGCCGATAATGAATCCAACAGCGAAGAAGTGACCGGATAACGGTCCTTCTTTTTTTGTTTTATCCTCCTTCGGTACGGTCTGCTCAAACCGTTTCAATTTGTGTAAAGTAATTGTAAAGAGGTTCATCCAGGGTGGCGGAGAGCAGAGAACAGGAAACAGTGGAAAACCCGGAACCGGAGAAGAAACCCGGAACCTGGTTCGATAATATGATCACAATCGTTGTGGAAACCATCCGTGTTTACAACCGCAACGATATGAACGTGTTTTCCGGTTATACCGCGCTGTATATGTTAATGGCGATCGTACCGTTTTTTGCGCTTGTGGCAGGCCTGATCAACTTTCTTCCGGAAGAATTCCTCAAAGAGATCCTGGATATGATCCTGAGCCTGCTTCCGGATATTCCGGAGATCAAGTCGCTGGCAAGCAGTGTGCTTGACCAGGTTGGTCCTCATGGAGGCGCAGTCGTCGTTTCCATTTCCCTGGTATCGATGTTATGGTCGGCATCCAAAGGTGTCTCGGCACTGCAGCTGGGACTGATGCGGATCAGTGAAAATGAACAGCCGTTTGTCAAACGGAAGATCTCTTCCCTGTTTTATACCTTCCTGTTCATTCTTCTGCTCCCTTCCCTTCTGATCTTCCAGGTTTTCCGGAGCCTTCTGCTGGACTTTGGGAATCTGCTGGCCAGACTGTTTTCGATGCCGAAGATCTCCGAGATCTTCTCCATGATTCTCGAAAACGGCTATCTGGTATCTGCGGCAGCGATCCTGGTTGTCATGGTTATGGTTTATACCCGTCTGCAGGGACGCTCGCACCGCCTGCGCCAGCAGCTTCCCGGTGCAGTGTTCACAACGATATTCTGGCTGGTGTCGTCTTCCATATTTGAGTGGTTCATTACGGAAATGTGGAGTGCCTCTTCCCTGTATGGACCGCTTGCGGCAGTCTACCTGATTGCCTGGTGGATGAAGATCATCATTATGATCCTCTTCTACGGCGCATCCCTGAATGAGGCAATATATCTTTATACGCATTCGAAACTGGAAAATCCGGTGGGCCGTGCGGAACTGAAAGAAATGCCGAAACGGTATCTTCCGGGAAACGGGAACCCGACAAAAAGCGAATGAATTCTGTACAGTCAGAAAAGACGGAGGAACTATGAAACGACCGGTTACTACCCTGTTCATGTTAATGTCAGTCGACGGCAAGATCAGCCCCGGCGCATCGGATGAACTGGATGCGGATCAGGATTTCCCAAACATTGACGGACTGAAGGAAGGCCTCCATCAGTATTATGAAATCGAACAGACCACCGATCTCTGGTCGCTGAATACCGGACGGGTCCAGGCAAAGCTTGGCGTCAATGAAAAAGCGCTGCCGAAGAAAGGACCGGTATCATTTGTGCTGATCGACAATACCCATCTGATGGAACACGGGGTGCGGTACTTTTGCGCATTATCGAAACAGTTTGTTTTAATCACGTCCAACCCGGATCATCCGGCCTTCCGTGTAAAAGCAGACAATCTCGGGATCGTTCTTCAGAACTCCCTTTCACTCGAAGCGGCACTGCAGGAAGTGTATGAACGGTATGGATGTGAGAGGCTTACAATTCAAAGCGGCGGTACGATGAACGGTCTCTTCCTGCGGGAGAAACTGATCGATTATGTGGATATCGTTGTAGCACCGGTGCTGATCGGAGGAAAAGAAACATCCACGTTAATCGACGGTCCTTCCATTACGTCAAAAGAAGAACTTTCCGGTCTTGGTGTTCTGAAGCTGATCCGCTGTGAAACGCTGGAAGATTCCTATCTGAGGCTCCGTTACCAGACCGTGTGAGATAAGGCGAATACAGCAGAATAAGAAAAAAAATTTAAAAGATTTAAAACCAATTAATTTTGAAAAAGTTACAAAACAGACACACCAGTACCCCGTTAAAAACCGGCTGTCATTCGATAAAAATAACATTTTCACAAGACATGCATACATGCGCAAAAACGCATGAAAAATTTACATTTCGGAGAAAATTAGTGGGATGAATTGTTTCCTTCCGATTTTTTCTTGAATTGTATAAATTGCTGTACTAGAATGAAATCAGTCATTTACAGGTGTAAATCGAAAATGAAATAACGAACGTGATAGACATAAATGTTATTTGTTTCCAGCAATGTAACCGCATACATGATGTCACGTTTTAATTTCAGGGGCTTATTGTTCCGCTTGGTGGCCTGTAAAAACAACAGAACTGAAAAAGGGGAGATAAAAATAAGATTTGTTCTGATTTATCCGACAGATTAAGGGGGATCCGAAAACAGGAAAACCTGGGTTCCGGATCATAATTACAGTAAAAAATGAATAAATACGTCTGAATTTATTTTTGCGGCCGTTTCTTTGATTCGGCCAATACAGCAGATTGTAGTTAAGCTTTCTGATCCTGCAGAAAGTTGAACGAAAGCATTACAGCTTTAGCTTTATTGCCAAACATAATTAAAGGAGGATAAGTAAAACAAATGGCAAAGTATGTAATGGCGCTCGATGCGGGCACAACCAGCAACCGCTGCATCCTGTTCAACGAAAAGGGTGAAATGTGCTCTGTAGCGCAAAAGGAATTCACGCAGTACTTCCCGCAGCCGGGCTGGGTTGAGCACGACGCAAACGAAATCTGGCAGACACAGCTGTCCGTAGCACGTGAAGCAATGCAGAAAGTCGGAGCGAAAGCAGAAGACATCGCTGCAATCGGTATCACAAACCAGCGTGAAACAACCATTGTCTGGGACAGAATGACCGGACAGCCGGTATACCATGCAATCGTATGGCAGTGCCGCAGAACAGCTGACATGAAGGCTGAACTCATCGCGAAGTATCCGGATATCGCTGATGAAGCTTACCACAAGACAGGTCTCGTATTTGACCCGTACTTCTCCGGAACAAAGCTGCGCTGGATCCTCAATAATGTCGAGGGTGTCCGCGCTCGTGCAGAAGCAGGCGAACTGTGCTTCGGTACCGTTGATACCTGGCTGATCTACAAGCTCACAAAGGGCAAAGTATTCGCAACTGACTACTCCAACGCTTCCAGAACCCTGATGTTCAACATCAATACCCTGGAATGGGATGCTAAGCTCTGCGAACAGCTTGAAGTACCGATGAGCATGCTGCCGAAGGCAATGCCTTCCAGCGGTGTCTATGGTTCCTCCGATCCGGAATTCTTCGGCGCTCCGATCAAGATTGCCGGTGTTGCTGGTGACCAGCAGGCTGCTCTCTTTGGCCAGACATGCTTCGAGCCTGGTATGGCAAAGAACACATACGGAACAGGCTGCTTCATGCTCATGAACGTTGGCGAAAAGCCGATTTATCCGAACAATGGACTTCTGACCACAATCGCTTGGGGTCTCGACGGTAAGGTCGAATATGCACTCGAAGGTTCTGTATTCGTAGCTGGTGCTGCTATTCAGTGGCTCCGTGATGAGCTCAAAGTTGTTGATGCTTCTCCGGATTCCGAGTACTTCGCAACACAGGTTAAGGATACCAACGGATGCTATGTCGTTCCTGCATTCACCGGCTTAGGTGCTCCGTACTGGGATCCGTATGCACGTGGTGCTATTACAGGTCTGACTCGTGGTGTCAATAAGTACCACATCATCCGTGCTACTCTTGAATCTCTCGCATTCCAGACAGCTGATGTTCTCGCAGCTATGGAAGAAGGTTCCGGAGTTAAGCTGAACGCTCTTAAGGTTGACGGCGGCGCATGCAAGAACAACTTCCTCATGCAGTTCCAGTCCGACATCATCGACGCTCCGGTACATCGTCCGGTATGCGTAGAAACAACCGCTATGGGCGCCAGCTACCTGGCAGGTCTGGCTGTTGGATTCTGGTCCGGCAAGCAGGATGTCATCAAGAACTGGGCGATCGATCGTGAGTTCAAGCCGAACATGGCAGCAGATGTCAGAGCAGCTGAACTCAAGGGTTGGAAGCAGGCAGTCAATGCCACACTCGGCTGGGCTAAGTAATTAGTCCTACATTGTCTTAGAAAAATAAGAGGAGATAGAAAAAAGAATTATGAGTCCGTATATTGCAGAATTTATTGGAACAGCGATGCTTGTTCTTCTGGGTGACGGTGTTTGCTGCAACGTCAGCCTGACAGGTTCCGGAATGAAGGGCGGCAATACCGTTCACATTCTCATTGGTTGGGGTATGGCAGTTATGGTTCCTGCGTTCACATTCGGCGCAGCTTCCGGTTCCCACTTCAACCCGGCAGTTACAATCGGCGCAGCTATCCGCGGCGGTCTGTCCTGGGGTATGGTTCCGGGTTACATCATTGCTCAGATGCTCGGTGGTTTCGTTGGTGCAGCGATCCTGATGGTTCTCTATGGCGATCAGATCAAAGCAACAGAAGACGATGACACAATCCGCGGCTGCTTCAGCACAGGTCCGGCTATCCGTAACACAGGCCTCAACTTCCTGTCTGAGTTCGTAGCTACATTCATCCTCGTCTTCACACTCGCTTCCATTCCGGCTGAAGCTGGACCTTCTGCAGTCACATGGCCGCTCGTTTACGGCGTCATCGTTGCCTGCGGTGCTTCCTTCGGCGGTCTGACTGGTTATGCAATGAACGCAGCAAGAGATGCTGCTCCGCGTTTCGCATATCAGCTCCTTGCTCCGAACAAGGGCAAGAAGAACCCTGACTGGGCATACGGCTGGATCCCTGTCGCTGCTCCGATCTGCGGTGCAATCGTTGCTTCCTTACTGCACAACATCTTATTCTAATCGTCTGATTTGAATTAGAGGCTTTCTGTAATAGCACATAAGCTGGGGGAATCGGCACAAAGCGCATGTGCGTGTCTGTGCTGATTCCTCCTTCTTCTTTCTGTAGCAAACATGTTTCTGCAGCAGGTCTGCAGACAGCATATCTGATTCACTGAACAAAAGAGGACTGATAACTAACATGTATGACGTAATTATTATTGGCGCGGGAGTAACCGGCAGTTCGATTGCCAGACAGCTTTCGCGCTATAACGCAAGCGTCTGCGTACTGGAAAAGTGCGAAGATGTCTGCGAAGGAACGTCCAAGGCAAATTCCGCAATTGTCCATGCCGGCTTCGACGCTGCTGAGGGTTCCCTCATGGCGAAGATGAATGTCCGGGGTAATGAACTGATGGGTCAGCTGGCGGAAGACCTTGATATTCCGTTTAACCGTAATGGCGCTATGGTCGTCTGCATCCACAAGGAAGCGATCGATGGACTGAAGACCCTGTATGACCGTGGTATTGCCAATGGTGTTAAAGAATTAAGAATCCTGAGCCGCGAAGAAGCGCTGGAGATGGAACCGAATCTTTCCGACAATGTCGAAGGTGCGCTCTATGCTCCGACCAGCGGCATCATCTGCCCGTTCATGCTGAATATCGCCATGGCGGAGAATGCAGCACAGAACGGTGTTGACTTCCGTTTCAACACAAAAGTTGAGGATATTAAGAGAGACGAAGAAGGTATCTGGCACCTGCGCACCAATAACGGTGAGTACACTGCCAGATATGTCGTAAACGCTGCCGGTGTCTATGCAGACATTATCCACAATATGGTCAGCGCGAATAAGATCAAGATTACGCCGCGCCGCGGTGATTACTGCCTGCTCGACAAGGAAGTCGGCGGACATGTAAAGCATACGATTTTCCCGCAGCCGACCAATCTCGGTAAAGGCGTTCTCGTTTCTCCGACGATCCACGGCAATCTGATTGTCGGTCCGACCGCGGTCGACCTTGAGAACAAGGAAGGCAACAACACGACCGCCGCAGGTATTGCAGATCTCATCGCAAAGGCCAACGACCACGTGAAGAATCTGCCGATGCGCAAGGTCATCACTTCATTTGCCGGACTCCGTGCACATGAAGCAAACCATGAATTCATCATCAAGGAAGTAGAAGATGCTCCGCACTTCATCGACTGTGCAGGCATCGAATCTCCGGGCCTCACATCCTGCCCTGCCATCGGTGAGATGGTCGGCGGAATGCTGAAGGAAAAGATGAATCTCACGGAAAAGGAAAACTGGATCTCCAAGCGCAAGGGCATCCTCAATCCGCAGGAACTCTCTCTGGAAGAGCGCAACGAGCTCATCAAGAAAGAGCCGGCTTACGGACAGATCATCTGCCGCTGCGAATCCATTTCCGAAGGCGAGATCCTCGACGCGATCCATCGTCCGCTCGGCGCACGCAGCCTGGACGGTGTCAAGCGACGCACCCGCGCAGGTATGGGAAGATGCCAGGCCGGCTTCTGCTCACCGCGTGTTATGGAAATACTGCACCGTGAACTCGGACTTCCGCTGGAAGAAGTCACCAAGAGCGGCGGACGCAGCAACATTGTAATCGAGAGAACCAAAGGCTCGAACGGAGGCGACGAAGCATGATTTCATACGATATTGTAATCATCGGCGGCGGACCTGCAGGTCTTGCGGCGGCGGTCTCCGCCAGAAAAGCAGGAATCGAAAAGATCCTGATTCTGGAACGTGACAAAGAGCTTGGCGGTATTCTGAACCAGTGCATCCACAACGGTTTCGGACTTCATACCTTTAAGGAAGAGCTGACCGGACCGGAGTATGCTTACCGCTTTATCGAGCAGGTACTCGAAGAAAAGATCGAATACAAGCTCAACACCATGGTCATGGATATCTCCGCTGACCGTGTTGTAACAGCCATGAGCCGGGAAGACGGCATGTATCAGATTCAGGCTGGTGCAGTCATTCTGGCGATGGGCTGCCGGGAACGTCCGCGCGGCGCGCTCAACATTCCTGGTTACCGTCCGGCAGGTATCTTCTCTGCCGGTACTGCACAGCGTCTGGTCAATATTGAAGGCTATATGCCGGGCCGTGAAGTTGTTATTCTCGGATCCGGTGATATCGGTCTGATCATGGCCCGCCGTATGACGCTGGAAGGCGCAAAGGTCAAAGTTGTCGCTGAACTCCTGCCGTATTCCGGCGGTCTGAAGCGTAACATCGTTCAGTGCCTGGACGACTTCGGCATTCCTCTGAAGCTTTCCCACACCGTAGTGGATATCGAAGGCAAGGAACATGTTTCTGCGGTAACAATCGCTGAAGTCGGTAAAGACATGAAGCCGATTCCGGGAACAGAAGAACGCTATACCTGCGATACCCTTCTGCTGTCCTGCGGTCTGATTCCGGAGAACGAACTGTCCAACAAGGCCGGCATTCAGATGAATCCGATCACCAGCGGACCGATCGTCAACGAGAGTCTCGAAACCAATATTCCGGGTGTGTTCGCCTGCGGCAACGTTCTGCATGTACACGATCTGGTTGACTATGTTTCGGAAGAAGCTACGAAGGCCGGTGCCAATGCGGCGAAGTTTGTACAGAACGGTTCCAAAGACACGGAAAAGGGTCATGTTGTGGAACTCAAGGCAACGGATGGCGCACGCTACACCGTTCCGAGCACCATTGATGTCGACAAGATGGACAACCTGCTTACCGTACGGTTCCGTGTCGGAGCAGTATACAAGAATTCCTTTGTCAGCGTTTACCTCGATGACGAACGAATTCAGCATCTGAGTAAGCGGATCCTCGCACCGGGTGAAATGGAACAGGTCATCCTGCAGAAGAAACAGCTTCAGGAAAAGAAAGATCTGAAGACCATTACGATTAAGATTGAGGCAGAGTAAGTATGGAAAAAAGAGAATTAACATGCATTGGCTGCCCGATGGGCTGCCAGATCACCGTTGAACTCGAGGAAGGTGAAGTTCTTTCCGTAAAGGGCAATACCTGCCCGATCGGCGATAACTATGCACGCAATGAAGTCACTCATCCGGAACGCACCGTTACCTCCACTGTAGTAGTGGACGGCGGTGACAAGCCCCGCTGCTCCGTCAAGACAGCAGGCAATATTCCGAAGGACAAGATCAGTGAATGCATGAAGGCGATCGATGCGGTGCGTGTCAAAGCACCGGTTAAGATCGGCGATGTCATCATTGACAACGTACTCGGTACCGGCGTGAATGTCGTTGCGACAAGAAACGTTGACTGATTCAGACGGAAATAAAGGGATCACTGCATAAGCGGTGGTCCTTTTCCTTTGGGATTGAAGAACGCTTAGAGATGTGACGGAATCCGTTTGATAAAAACGGAGTTCGCATGCAAAGTTACCCCGGGTTTTAAAGCATGGAAACCGGTTATCCGTTCCGTATAATGATATGTAAGGGAACGGCATCGGGAATGATGCGTCGTATCGAAAGATAACGGAGGATAATCACATGGAGAACAAAAATAATACCAAACTGGATGATAATCAGCTGAAACAGGCCGCAGGCGGATACTACGGCGGATTTCCGTACATTGACCAGTGGAAATGCGCCAGGTGCGGATACTGCACCACCATCTGTCCGGCCGGGGCTATTACGTATGACGGCAGTGATTACCATATCAATCAGGATGAATGTTTCCTGTGCGGCAAATGCGTGAATGACTGTGTATTTGATGCAATCAGCAGCGAAGGGTAATACCCCATTCTGAAAAATGAGGTGTAAAATAATAGTGTTGTGAAACAGGAGAAAATCATACTATGACGACTGCTAATAAACTGACTATTCTGAGAATCATACTGGTACCGGTATTCCTTGGCGTACTTTATGCGGGATTTCCCAACAGTAACTATGTAGCGCTTGCGATCTTCATTATTGCCTCCCTGACGGATCTGCTGGACGGCTATATTGCACGGCACTACAACCAGATCACCAACTTCGGCAAATTCATGGATCCCCTGGCTGACAAGATCCTGGTAATGTCGGCAATGTGCTGGTTCGTAGAAAACGGTCAGATGCCGGGATGGGCGCTGGCAATCGTGCTTCTGAGAGAGTTCGCCGTTTCCGGCATGCGTCTTGTCGCAGTCGAACAGGGCAAAGTCATTGCGGCTGCCTGGTCCGGCAAAGTAAAGACCGCTTCCACCATGGTCTGTCTCTGCCTGATGATGCTCAATATTCCGGCATGGCTGAATACCCTGTGTGTTGTGGTCATCGTTGCGACAACGGTATACTCCGGTATTGAATACTTCATTAAGAATAAAGACGTATTCAAAAACGCAGACTGATCATTCAAATGAAAAAGAACCAGAATTCAAGTGGTTCTTTTTTAGGCGCTTTAAAATCGCATAGGGTTAGGGAGAGGCTTTAAAATTCCGTAGGGTCAAAAAACGACCCTTTTTTCATCTCCTTAGGGAAACCCTTTTAATTCCTGTAGGGTTATCTCTCTTCACGAAAAATCCTCCATGCTATT
>JAFWEW010000041.1 GCA_017512725.1 Solobacterium sp. | reverse complement strand
CCGGGCCAATCATTCTGTATGCCTACAGAAGAAAGGCCAGGAACCACTGGTGATCCTGACCTCATAATCATATGCATTGTGAAGGTATTCCTTCTACTACGATCAGGTCCAGTTCGTTCCTGATTTCATAATAGAAAAAAAGACCGCATCACCCATTGGAGTGACACGGTCTGTCAGATTGTTTATTTGATTCCGTCCGGGTTCTTTACCGTAAAGTTCCAGGAATCCCGGCACATCTCATCGATATTGTATTTTGCCTTCCAGTTCAGCAGCCGGCTGGCCTTTTCGGTATCGGCATAGCATTCTGCGATATCCCCAGGCCGGCGTTCCATGATCTTGTACGGGAGTTCCTTTCCGCATGCCTTTTCATAGGCATGGAGCACTTCCAGTACGGAGTAGCCGTTTCCGGTGCCGAGGTTAATGTAGTCCACGCCTTTGTGTTCCAGTGCGTATTTCACCGCAGCGATATGACCATCCGCAAGATCCACAACATGGATATAGTCTCTTACTCCGGTACCGTCTACGGTCGGATAATCATTTCCCCAGACCCGGAGGTATTCCAGTGTACCGTTGGCAACTCTTGCGATATAAGGCACAAGGTTGTTCGGGATGCCGTTTGGCACTTCACCGAGCAGTCCGCTCTGATGTGCTCCGATCGGGTTGAAATAACGCAGCAGAAGCACGGACCAGTCCGGATCGGATGCACAGACATCTGCCAGGATCATTTCGTTCATCAGTTTGGTGCTGCCATACGGGTTGGTCGTATGGGTCGGGAAATCTTCCTTGATGGGAACGGATTTCGGGGCACCGTATACAGTTGCGCTGCTTGAGAAGACCAGTGTCTTACAGCCGGCCTCTGCCATTGCCTCATACAGATTGATTGACCCGCTGATATTGTTTTCGTAATAGGTCAGTGGAATCTCCGTAGATTCTCCGACTGCCTTGTATCCGGCAAAATGGATGACCGCATCGATCTTGTTTTCCGCAAAGATCGTTCTCAGTCCTTCCTTATCCAGAATATCCGTCTCATAGAATTTCGGCTTCGTTCCGGTGATCGTCTCAATCCGATCCAGCACGGCCTTGTTGGAGTTATACAGGTTGTCCAGTACAACCACGTCATAACCCGACTGGATCAAAGCGGTAACTGCGTGGGAACCGATATATCCGGTTCCGCCTGTAACAAGAATCGTCTGCATAATCATTTCTCCTTATCCCATCATCTTGGCGATATCATTCCATGTAACAAACAGCATCAGTCCGATCAGCAGTACCCAGCAGGCACCCATCAGACCGATCTTGAACTTCTCACTGAGCCGTTTTCCGATCACGGCTTCACAGAGCGTGATCACGACCTGTCCGCCATCGAGTACCGGTAACGGCAGCAGGTTCATAAACCCGACGCTCATGGACAGCTGTGCCATCAGCAGGAGATACCCTGCCAGGCCATAGCTGACACTCTGCTCAGTGGCGCTGTAGATGCCGACCGGGCCGCTGAGCTGATCGAGGTGTTTGCCGAAGATCAGCGTCTTGATGCTTTCACCCATCAGCTTAGCCAGATAGCCCATCTCTTTGGCACCGTATTTCCAGCAGTTCAGGAAATTGACCTTAACGATATTCGCATTTGGTCCCTGAATGCCGATCCGGTAGTAACCGTCTTCTCCCGGCTCTGCGATCGCTTCCAGGGTAAGGGTTTCCCCATTGCGGTCCACCGTGATCTCGACATGATCGTTCTCCATCATGTAGAAGAACGTCTGCATATCCTCAAAGGTCTTGATCGATGTGCTTTTTTCTCCCTGGGCAAGGGCGGTGATCCGGTCCCCTTCCTGAAGACCTGCCCGCTCGGCCGGGGAGTTTTCCATAACTTTTACGATCCGTGCCTCCGGGGACTCGCTGAAGGCGCCGGCCCAGAGATACACCATCGAAAGGATCACAAAGCAGAGCAGGAAATTCATGAACACGCCGGCCAGCAGGATGATGATCCGCTGCCAGACCGGTTTGTTGTACAGCCGCCGGTCATCCGGCACTTCGATCTCCGGATAGGCCTCTTCGCTGTTTTCCCCTGCCATTGCGACAAATCCGCCCATGGGGATCATGCGTACTGCATATACCGTCTCTTTTCCTTTTTTCTTAAAGAGTGCCGGTCCCATGCCGAAGCTGAACTCATAGCAGTAGACATTGAACAGCTTGGCCGCAAGCAGATGTCCTGCCTCGTGGATACAGATGATCACGGAGAGCAGGATCAGAAAATAGATAATCGTCATTAATTGATATTCCTTATTCTTTCCCTTGCGTAGGCATCTCCCCAGGCATTGGCCCTATAGAGATCCTCCGCACTTCTCAATTCTTCAAATTCCGCCTCATGAACGGCTGAGATCACGATTTCCTCGATCATCGGGAATGCGATCTCGTGGTTCCGGAAGGCGGCATTGGCCACCTCATTGGCCGCATTCATGACGGCACTGAGATTGCCGCCCTTCTTTCCTGTTTCATACGCCAGTGCCAGAAGCGGGAACCGCTCGAAATCCGGTTCAGCAAAATGAAGTGTTCCGACTGCCGCAAGATCCAGCGGCGGTTCATCCAGTTCCAGACGGTCCGGCCAGGAGAGCGCATACTGGATCGGCAGGCGCATATCCGGCGTGCCCATCTGTGCCATGACACTCTTGTCGATATATTCCACCATCGAATGGACGATCGATTCCGGATGCATCAGTACATCGATCTGTTCAAACGGCACGTTGAACAGCCAGTGGGCCTCGGTAACCTCAAAGCCCTTGTTCATCATTGTAGCGCTGTCGATCGTGATCTTGGCGCCCATGGACCAGTTCGGGTGTGCCAGTGCTTCTTCCACGGTAACCGACTGCAGTTCTTCCCGTGTTTTGTTTCGGAAGCTTCCGCCGCTAGCGGTGACGATCAGCCGTTTGACCTGCCGCATCCGGTTGCCCTGCAGGCACTGGAAGATGGCACTGTGTTCACTGTCGATCGGCACCAGGGTCCGGCCATGGAGGGCAAGTTCCCGGTTGATCAGTTCCCCTCCGCAGACCAGGGTTTCCTTATTTGCCAGCGCAACATCGTGGTCACTCTGGATCGCAGCCAGGGTCGGAGCGAAGCCGGCAAAGCCGACCAGTGCATTGACCAGCACGTCATACTCCCCTTTTGCGATCTCGATTAAGCCGCTGTCGCCGCAGAGAATGGTCTTATCCGGATATTCCGCTGCGAGCAGTTCGGCATCTTCTTCCCGCTGAACGGCAAACACCGGAACATCAAACTGTTCCAGAATGCCTCTGGCTTCTTCGATCCGTCTGCCGACGCCGAAGGATACCAGTTCAAAGAGATCCGGGTGCTGCGAGATCACATCAATGGTCTGCTGACCGATACTGCCGCTGGCACCCAGGAGTGCAATTCGTTTTTTCATCAGGCGATCCCCCAGATAATCATCAGGAAATTAAAGACCATGAGACAGAACAGCAGGCTGTCGATCCGGTCCAGTACGCCGCCGTGTTCCGGAAAGAGCGAGCCGAAATCCTTCATGTTCCATCTGCGCTTGATGGCAGAAAACGAGAGATCTCCGATTTCCGCAACGGCCGGAAGGATCAGTGCCGCAACAATCGCCAGATCATTCGGGATCGACTTGGCAACAAACAGGCCAAAGAGCATGGATACTGCCGCTCCGGCCGCATATCCGCCGATTGCGCCTTCCCAGGTCTTGTTCGGAGAAATGCGCGGAATCATCTTGTGTTTGCCGAAGAAGTTTCCGAAGAAATACGCTCCGGTATCACAGACATAGCAGGCAAGTGCCACGAACAGTGAACCAGCCGCCCTCATTCCGCAGGAATAGATACGCAGGATGCCATGGACCGCAAAGACCATGATGAGGCTCATGGTAAAGGTATAAACCACCTGATCGGACGTCATCGTTTCATCCAGCAGAAGGATAAAGAACAGCAGGATCAGCCAGACGCCCATGCTTACCACTAACAGCGGTTCCTTTACCTGTACCATTCCAAATACTGCCACTGAGATCAGAATCGTCATCGGCCAGTTTGCCTTAGATTCATCTTTCAGACCGGCGATCTCATAGGAAGACAGAATCACAGCAACTCCGATCAGGATGTACAGCGGGATCCCGCCGTAAATAAAGATCGGCAGTGCGACTGCGATCAGTCCTACTCCCATCAGGATCTTTGTCAGCATCTTTTTACTCATTCTTGACACCTCCGAACCGGCGGTCCCGGTTCCCGAAGTTCCGGATACACCGTTCCAGTACTTCCGGCGTAAACTCCGGCCAGGCCTCCGGAACAAATTCAAGTTCCGCATAGGCAATCTGCCAGAGCAGATAGTTGGAAATGCGCAGTTCTCCGCTCGTGCGGATCAGAAGATCCACATTCGGCATATCCGCCGTCATCAGATACTGCTCAAATTCCTCATTGGAAATATCCAGACCGATCTTTCCGTCTTTTACATCTTTTGCGTAGCGTTCTGCAGCCAGTACCAGTTCCCGCTGACTGCCGTAGTTGATCGCAATGGAAAGATTCAGTCCGGTATTGTTTTTGGACTGTTCCACCGCATCATCCAGTACGCGCTTCGTCTCTTTCGGGAGACGGTCCAGTTCGCCGATCATCCGCATCCGGTAGCCGCGTTCAATGAACTCCTTCATATACTTGCCAAAGAAGATCTTCGGCAGTTTCATGATGTAGTTCACCTCATCCTCGCTGCGCTTCCAGTTTTCTGTTGAAAACGCATAGAGCGTCAGGTATTCCACACCCAGTTCACTCGCTGCGATTGCGATCGTTCTGACATTATCCGCACCCACCAGGTGCCCTGCGGTACGGGGTTTCCCCTGTGCCTTCGCCCAGCGTCCGTTGCCATCCATGATAATGGCTACGTGCCGGCATGCTTTTGTTTCATTGCTCATGCCTAAAATTATAGCATTCTTCCGGGCGGAGAACGCATTTATGATGACACTGGCAGAACTGCCTTCCGCCAAAGGAAAAACCGGTTTTCACCGGTCATTCCCGAAATTATTCAACTTTTGTGAATGAATCTTTGGACAGGCCGCATACCGGGCAGACCCAGTCTTCCGGGATGTCTTCAAATGCGGTTCCCGGTGCGATTCCGCTGTCGGGATCACCAACGGCAGGATCATACACATATCCGCATGGGCATTCATATTTATCCATTGAAATGTCCTCCTGTCTTAAGAGTATCGGATTCTTTTGGAAACAACAAGAAGAATGCCCTATTTCGCCGCTGTTACCGGATGAAGCAGGATGGTACGGTCACTCAGCAGCTTTGCCTCATGTTCATCATGCGTCACGCAGATCATGGTCATTCCCCGTACTTTCTGAATGTTCCGGACCTCTTTGATCAGCTCTTCTTTGAGATCTTTGTCAAGACTGCTGAATGGTTCATCCAGAAGCAGGATCTTCGGATCCCGGATGATCGCCCGTGCAAACCCGGCTCTTCTTGCCTGACCGCCAGAGAGCGTCCCGGGGTATTTCTCCAGCTGATCTTTGATCTTCATCATCTCTGCGGCCGCAAGGGTTTTCTGCCGGATTTCTTCCTGGCTATAGCCCAGCCGGTGCATACCATAGGCGATATTGTCTTTTACCTTTGTATGGGGAAATAAAGCCGGCTCCTGAAAGATCATGGCCATCCCCCGCTCATGCGGTAATACACCGGTAATATCCGTTCCTTCGAGAAGGATCTGTCCCTCATCCGGCGCCAAAAGACCGGTAATGATCCGCAGCAGAGTCGTCTTGCCGGTGCCGCTTGGCCCCATTACACAGATACATTCCCCTTTTTCACAGGAAAAGGAGACATCCCGCAGAACTGGAATGTCCCGGAAGGAATGAGAGATGTGGTTCACTTCAAGATATGCCATACGACCGGACAGATAACATGCCGGAGATTCTCCGGCATGCCGTATTATTTACCCAATACTTCCTTTGCCTTTTTGTCGGCGGTTTCTTCGATCTTCTTGACGTATTTGTCGGTCAGCTTCTGGATCTCATCCAGCTGGTCCTTCTGAAGATCTTCATCCGCAGTCTTGTCCGCTTTGATCGCACTGTTGGCATCACGGCGGATGTTGCGGACTGCAACCTTGGCATCTTCAGCCATCTTGTTGACCTTCTTGACCATGTCTTTACGGGTCTCTTCGGTCATCTGCGGAACCGCAAGACGGATCACCTGACCGTCATTCTGCGGGGCAATGCCAAGATCTGCCAGATTGATTGCCTTTTCAATGTCTTTGAGGGAAGAAGGATCATACGGCTTGACGACTAATGTGCGGCCTTCTTCCACCTTAATACCTGCGATCTGGTTCAGCGGTGTCGGGCTGCCGTAATAATCCACGCTTACATTGTTCAGCATCGCTGCGTTTGCCATGCCGGTGCGCACAACGGCGAGATCTTCCTTGAGGTGCTCAATCGCACCTTCCATCTTCTTTTCACTGGAATCAACAATCGGATATGCCATAATACTCTTTCCTCCTAATTATCACTTGATGATTGTGCATACCGCAGTGCCCTGCACTGCCTTGACAATATTTCCGGGTTCGTTCATGTTGAACACCTGCAGTTCCGTATGGTTATCCATGCACATACTGATGGCAGTGCTGTCCATGACCGCAAGGCCTTTGTTCAGCACATCCATGTAGGACAGGGTGTCATAGCGGACCGCTGTGGGATCCTTTTTCGGATCGGCGCTGTAGACACCGTCTACTCCGTTCTTGGCCATCAGGATGACATCGGCCTTGATTTCCGAAGCACGCAGTGCTGCAGTGGTATCAGTCGAGAAGTAAGGGGAACCGGTACCGCCGCCGACGATGACGACTCTTCCCTTTTCCAGGTGCCTTCTGGCCCTTCTGACGATAAACGGTTCAGCAACCTTGTTGATATCGATACTGGTCTGGACCCTGGTATGAAGGCCATGCCGTTCAAATGCGGACTGCAGTGCCAGTGCGTTGATAATCGTCGCCAGCATGCCCATGTAGTCTCCCTGCACACGGTCAATGCCGATTTCGGTGAGTGTTTTTCCGCGGATAAAGTTTCCGCCGCCTACTACAATCGCAAGCTCCACTCCCATGTCCAGCACCTGCCTGACTTCTTCCGCAAGCGTGTCCAGAACGACAGGATCAAATGTTTTCCCATCCCCGGACAGCGCTTCACCGCTCAGCTTCAACAGGACGCGTTTATACATTGTCTATTTCCTCTGCTTTCTGTTCACAATTATAGCATTGCCCAAAAGAGATGGGCAGAGAATTACGCCTGGTTATGTGGTTTTCTATTTCTTGGATTATAAATCTCTTTTCGATCAGCAGTTTTCTTTCTTACCTCTAATTTTTCCGCCCCTCTTAGACACCACATATGAACCAATGTGATCGGAGACGAACTGGCAAAGAAATGCTTGAAGAAGAATTTCATCGACAACGCTAATTTTTCATCTATCGAACATAATACTCCGGACGTAAACGGTCATAAAAACGGGCGTATAAAAATATGATTGAATTTACGACCGGATAGCGACTACAATAAGTGTGTTTCCTCGGGAGGAATTAGTTTGTATGAAGGAAAACAAAAAGCTTGAATTCAAATCTGAGATAACCAATACTTTCCTTAAAACGGTAAGTGCTTTTTCAAATTATGATGGCGGCACAATTCTTTTTGGAGTAGAAGACTCCGGTAAAGTGACTGGCTTGAATAACATCAATCAAAAATGCCTTGAAATTGAAAATAAAATCAATGATTCCATTCGGCCACAACCGGATTATACACTTTCTGTCGAGGAATCCGGAAAGGTTATTGCACTGAGAGTTAATCCAGGAAGAAATACTCCCTACCTTTATAAATCCAAAGCTTATAAACGCAACGATACGGCAACCATTGAAGTTGATCATTTCGAACTAAACAGGTTAATTCTGAAAGGCGAAAACAAGGAATACGAAGAACTGCATACAGCCAATCAGAACCTGACATTTGAGTTCCTTGCGAAAAAGCTAAAGGAAAAGTCAGGGATTGAAAGCTTCAATCACGATGTCCTTAAAACGTTGGAGCTGTATTCAGACAATAATGGTTTTAATAACGCTGCTGATATTCTGTCAGACAATAGCAGCTTCCCCGGGATAGATGTCGCAAGATTTGGCGAATCAATTAACATTTTTCTCAAACGCAAGACCTTTGAGCATCAATCAATTTTGAAAAGCTATTATGATAGTCTGGAAATGTACAGGGACTACTATCAATATGAAGAAATTGATGGATCAGACAGGAAAACCGTCTCGACAATTCCCGAAGAGGCATTTCGTGAAGCAGTTGCAAATGCAATTGTACATAGAACATGGGATGTACAGGCACATATCCGGATATCAATGTTTGATGACCATATCGAGATATTGTCAGTCGGAGGATTACCGGATGGCATCGACAAGAATGAGTATCTAGAAGGAAAGTTTTCTGTTCCGAGGAATCCTATCCTTGCAAATGTATTTCATCGGCTTGATTTGATTGAAAAGTTCGGGACAGGAATACGACGAATCATACAATCCTATTCAAACAGCCAGAGCAAGCCATCATTTCAAATATCTGACAATTATATCCAGGTAAATCTTCCGTTAATTCAAAAACAGTCGAACCTGACGAATGACGAAAGAATTATTTATAATCTCCTGAGCAAAAATGTCAAAAAATCAATGAGTGAAATAATGTCATCTTCCTCTTTGAAATTCGGTAAAAGCAAGACGAATGAATTGCTTAAGAAAATGGAAGAAAAAGGAGCTGTTGTTATCGAGGGCACAGGGAGAGGAACCAAATATAGACTTCGCTGATTCATAATTAAACGGAGAGAAATTTGCTGTCACACATTGTTTTGAAAACCTGTAATTTCTCAAACCAGTGTCGTCAGAAGGTATAATAGTGCCGAGTTATAGTAGATCGCTATTTCATTGGTCGAATAGCTGCGGTAGTCATCGGCATAGATCTTCGCATTCGGGGTATCAGCAGGCAGTGCCTGCGTGATCTTGTCTTCCCTGGAGGCATCCGGTCCGCCCGAGAGGAACCCCGTTCCCATACTGTTTTTCGATAAGGTCAGACGGTTGTGCTGGGATTTTGGAGAATTGGTGCCAAATCCCGAGACAAAGCTCTGATCCAGTGAATTCTTCCCAAGCAGATAATTCACCTGCTCAAGGGCCGTCTGATAGTACACCTGTTTGCCGGTAAAGTCATAGGCCATGGAAAGAACAATGCCGTTGCTGGCGATGGTGGAATTACTGCCCCAGGCATAGATGCCGTTTGCGACATGATATGGGGTGATGTTGGCAACATCAACGATATTGGAAGCCGCAGTATCCAGTACCCGCAGCATCTCATCAAAGAATTCCTTATCATCCTGTTCCCCTTTCGCAGAGGTCAGAAACAGATAGGCACCGTACATGCCGTTGTTGTTCCAGGTAACGCTGTTTACAACGCTTTCACCGGTGTTGTAGATTTCTTTTGCTTTGTTTAAATATTCTGTATCACCGGTTGCCGCATAAAGCGCCATCAGTGCGGTGAAACGGCCGTCGAGATCGCCGTCATCGAGATATTCTCCGGTCGAAAAGCCCATCGGATTCGCTTCCGCCCGAAGTTCCGGATTGGCATTCAGGTAGCCCTGCCCTTTCTTTGCGGCATCCAGGCACTGGTTTGCGAAATCTTCATCAATATCCTTGAATGCCCGATAGGCAATCGCAAGCGAGCCGACCGCATCTGCCGTAGAAATCGTATCTCCTCCCAGCAGATACAGCTGTTCGGTGTCCGCTTCCGGGGCGCAGAAGTCATCCGCAAAACTCATGGTCGTCGCTGTGATGAAGAATGCATTGGAGTCGGGATCCTGCATTTTAAGCAGCCACTCCAGTTCATAGCGGGCTTCATCGAGAATATCCGGAACACCGTTTCCGCTGTCCGGACCGTCATTGGCATCGTCAAAGACAGCCGGTGAATTCAGATAGGACAATAACAGATCATTGACTGCCTTCGTACCGGTTTTCACATAACGGCCATAGTCTCCCGCATCGTGCCAGCCGCCGCGGGTATCTCTCAGACTGTCGGTCAGATACAGGTTGGATTCTCCGGTATGACAGGCCGGATGTGCCAGATCCCCTGCCCATTCCGTAAGGTCTTCACCACATCTCTGATAACTGAACATCCGCAGAGCCGATCTTCTCAGATCCACAAACGGATCATCGCTGATCGTAAAGGAATGGGAAATCACGCCGGTCTGGGAACGGATAAAATACGTCCCGGGTTCCCGAAGATTCGTAAAATCCCCATAATAATCGATTTCGCCGGTATCCGCATTTTCTATTTTTCCGACGATCGCACCGGAATAGGCAATCGCACCGGTTTCTTTATTTACAACATCAAAGAGATCGCCGGCACTGTAAATGAACGTACAGCGCTTCTGCTCATCTGCGTAGTAGCCGACCTGATTGGTCCTAATTGCCGCATTGGAATCATCCCCGGCAATCCGCAGGCCCTGAATCGTGACCGTATGGGAATCGGTAATGCCGTTATTGCCAAGATCGATGGTGATCCCGCCGTTATAGGTCGTGGCAGACGGAGTAAATGTCCATTCGTGGTAACTGGAATCGCCTGTAACATCAAAGGACGTAGAATCAAAGGACGCTCCGGTATCCCAGTTCTTTGCCGTAATGCCGATCTTCCGGTTCACGGAAGAAGACGCATTGAGGAACACGGTGTAGGTAACACCGGCCTGGAACGGGATCCCGCCCCTGCTGAGAGAAACGGATGACAATGCATTGCCGGTCGAACCGACATTGATCACTGCGGTGTCATAGGTATTGGAGGTATCCGCATAGGCACTTTCATCGTTGATGATCACCCATTCGCTTGCAAAGCCTTCCGAAGGATCCTCTGCCGTATACGGCTGTTTTGCATAACGGATCCCGACGATCGATTCCGGTCCGGATGACGGTTCGGGGGTCGGTTCCGGTGTGGCTGTCGGTTCTGCGGTCGGGGTCGGAGTGCTGTCAGATGGCTGAGCAGAAGATCTGTCCTTTCGCAGCAGAATGACGCCAAGGATCACCATATCCATGACCAGCAGCAGGACAATCAGTGTTTTTACATTTATATTTACGTTTCCAAAACGGAATTTCTTATTTGGCTGACTCATACAATAGAGAATTATACATGAAGTTATCTATTTTATTAAATATAAAAGGGCATGCGTGTATACACATACCCATGATTAAGCGGAAGATCAGCTGATGCTCATCTTTACCTTGGTATAGAGCTCATTGAGCTGTTTGGTCATCTTGGCGTTGAAGCGGAAGATCTCATCCTTTTCATATCCGCTTCTTGGCAGATACGCCATATTTTCGAAGTATTCCCCCTCTTCGCCCGCCAGCGCATCCCGTACTGTGGTAATCGGGCTCGTATAGCCGACGTATTCACTGTTGGCGTAGGAAACATCTTCATCCATCATGAAGTTGATGAACTGGTTGGCAAGCGCCGGGCAGGCACTGTTAGCGGGAATGACCATCGCATCCACCCAGACATTGGTTCCCTGTTCCGGTTCGATATAGGACATGTCATAGTTTTCTGCGATGACATAGGCCGCATCGCCGGAATACATGATTGCGATATCCATTTCGTTGTTTACCATGCCGTCAATGACTTCATCGGTCATATACGCCGGTTCGATGAGTTCATTCATCTCAAGCAGCCAGTTGTAGGCTTCCTGGATTTCCTTCGGATCATCGGTATTCATGGAATAGCCAAGGGCCTTCAGCGCAATCATGAACATGTCACGCTGGCTGTCGTAAGCATAAACTCTGCCCTTGTACTTCGGGTCATGCAGGATGTTCCATCCCTTTTCCCGGATCTCGGCCTCATCCACGACCTGATTGTTGTAGACCAGACCGACGGAGCCGTAGAAATACGGAGCCGTATAGGTGAGATCGGGATCGAATACCCTTACCATGTCCAGTACCGCCGGATCGATGCCTTCATAGTTGGTCAGTACACTCTTGTCCAGCGGCTGCAGCATTTCCTCATTCATGAGGCGCTCGATCATGTAGTCACTCGGCACCAGCACATCGTACTGGCTCCCGCCGAGGAGTCTCGTATAGAGCATCTCATTGGAATCAAAGGTTACATAGTTGACATGGGCCGTATAGAGCTTTTCAAACAGCGGTACCGTTTCATCGGCAATATACTCACCGGCGTTATAGACATTGATGGTGCTGCAGCCGTATTCCTTCTGCGCATCAATAATGACGGCGTCTTCCGGGATCTCCGCACCGCCGCATGCGCCGAGCATTGCGGCAGCCAGCAGACTAGCGGATACTGCTTTCCAGTTCAGATGCAGTGACATTTCTTGCGGCCCTCCTTTCTTTGATCATCGGCACGACATTGACGATGATCAGTATGGTTGTGATGACGAATACAAGAATCGCAGACAGCGCATTGATCGTCGGATTGACACGCTTGACGTTTCCGTATACATAGATCGAAATGTTGGTAACACCAGGCCCGGTGGTGAACAGGGAAATCACGAAGTCATCGAAGGACATCGAGAACGCCACAAGCGCACCGGAGATGATGCCCGGCATGATCTGCGGAACGATGACCTTGGTCAAAGCCTGCATCGGGGTGCAGCCAAGATCCATGGCCGCTTCCGGCATATTCGGATCGAGACTTCTGAGCTTGGGCGTGACGGAAAGGATCACGTAGGGAATGCAGAAGGCAATATGGGCCAGCACCATGGTCCAGAAACTGGTCTGAATCCGCAGTGAAGTAAAGAACAGCATGAATCCGATCGCCGTAACGATATCCGGATTGAGCATCGGGAGATTGTTGACCTGATTGATCGTCTCCCGCAATACCCTGCGGCACTTGGAGAGACCAATCGCGGTGATCGTTCCGACGATTGTGGATACCACGGTCGCAATGACGGCACAGGCAACGGTATAGCCGATTGCCTCGAGGATCGGACGGCTTTCGAACATTCTCTGGTACCAGCGCAGCGAGAAGCCGGTGAACTTGGTCAGAGACTTTGATTTGTTAAAGCTGAAGAAGACAACGTAGATGATCGGAAGATAGAAGAAGGCAATGATCAGCCAGAACCATATCTTCTGAAAAACACTGGTTTTCTGTTCCATCAGTTATCCTCCTGTTCTGCCGGCTGACGGTCCAGCCTGCGGGTAATGTACATCGAAATCAGAATGATGATTGCCATGATCAGACTGATCGCAGAACCGAAGTTCCAGTCTCCGGTGGAGATAAAGTAATCTTCGATCAGGTTACCGATCAGTACATATCTTCCGCCGCCGAGAAACTTCGGAATGAAGAAGCTCGATACTGCAGGCAGGAAGACAAGCGTAATGCCGGAGACGATGCCGGAAAGCGACAGCGGGAAGATGACTCTTCGGAATGTCTGGAAACTGTCTGCGCCAAGGTCATTGGCCGCTGTGATCAGAGCCGGATCGATCTTGGAGAGCGAGGTATAGATCTGCAGGATCATGAACGGCAGGAAGTTATACACCATACCGATATAGACCTTGATCTCACCGCTCATGTGCATATGGCTGAGGATACCGCGCCATGCGTAGGTACGCACCAGCATGTTGATCCACATCGGCAGCGTGATCAGCAGTACCATAATTGCCTGCTTGTTGGGCTTGTTTCTTGCGATGACATAGGCGGTCGGATAGCCGATCAGGATACAGATGATCGTTGTGATGAATGCCATCTTCAGCGACCGCCACATGACGATCGGGAACACATCATCCGAGAAGAAACGGGCAAAGTTTTCGAGTGTGAACTGAAAGGTCAGCACACTGTTTCCCTGTACGGTGAAGGCATAGAGCACGATCAGCAGCATCGGCATGATGATCATGATCACCGCCCACAGCACGTACGGATATACCATTTTGGAGAATGATTTCATGGCACTCACCCCATCTTCCGCATGACGTGAATATCATCCGGGTTCCACTTCAGACCAATGCGCTGCCCCTCTTCGATCCGATCAGTCGTCTCGATTTTGAGCTCGCGGCCCTGGGTGCTGAAGGTTACCGGGTAATCGCCTTCGGTGATCGTCTCATCATCGAAGTCATATTTGACATCCCAGATTTCGACTCTTGACTGGTCTTCCATACTCCAGGCATAGGCATCGGCCCAGCGGATCAGGTCCGTATCAAGTGCGACGGATTCGCGGATGTCGGTAACACTGGTATAGAAGTCAAAGGCCTGGATGCTTTCCTCGTTGGAAATATCTTCCACTGCCTTGGGCTGGACAACATTGATCGTAATGGTGATCTCGGTGCCGTTTTCGGTTGAGAATGTGCACGGGTAGGCACCTGCCTCTTCCTTGAGGTCATAGGAAACCTTGGAAATTGAGATATCCTCATCATCAAAGTTCCATGCCTGCGCATTGGCACGGGCAATAACATCGCTGTCGGTCATATCCTTGACGTCTTCGATATCCATCGAGAAGGAAATCGCACTGATCTTCTCCTTCTTTTCGGTATTTTCTACAATCCGCTCACCGGTTACGTGCATGGTGACGGTCTTGGAGGTACCGGAACTGGTCTCGGCAACCACTTCATAGTGCACGCCCTTGAAGAGCACGGATTTTACTTCGCCGTTGATCAGGCCCTTATTGCGCTCCACAATGTCGATATCCTCCGGACGAATCATGATATCGACCGGTTCATTTTTCTCAAAGCCGTAGTCGACGCATTCATAGTCCTTGTCATCAAAGGAAACCAGACGGTCCTGCTTCATAATGCCGTCGATGATATTGGAATCACCGATGAAGCGGGCGCAGTATTCGTTGATCGGCTCGTTGTAGATCTGTACCGGGGTACCGATCTGTTCGATCTCGCCGTCTTTCATGACTACGATCTTGTCGGACATGGTCAGAGCTTCTTCCTGGTCGTGCGTGACAAAGATAAAGGTAATGCCGACTTCACGCTGGATCTCTTTCAGTTCCAGCTGCATTTCCTTTCTCAGGTTTTTATCTAATGCGGAAAGCGATTCATCGAGCAGAAGCACGCGCGGCTCATTGACGAGCGCTCTTGCGATCGCAACACGCTGCTGCTGACCGCCGGACATCAGGGTGACGTCGCGGTGCTCAAACCCTTCAAGACCAACCAGGGAGATCATACGCATGACCTTCTGATTGATGATATCCTTCGGCATCTTCTTGATGTTCAGACCAAACGCAATGTTGTCATACACATCGAGATGCGGGAACAATGCATAGTGCTGGAATACCGTATTGACATCACGCTTGTAGGCCGGAACATTTGCGATATCCTCGCCATCCATGATGACCTGTCCTTCGGTCGGCTCCAGAAAGCCTGCAATGATCCGCAGCAATGTCGTCTTGCCGCAGCCGGAAGGTCCAAGCAGCGTGACAAACTCATTTTCCATAATGTCAAGCGAGATCCCTTTTAATACGACCTGCTTATCGAATGTCTTCACGACATTCTGTACCTGAATCAGTTTTTTGGCCATTTTTATTTCCCCCTTTTTTAGAAGATCGGCGGCGTGCTGATCCACAGCACGGCAGCCGTCTGATTGCCTTTGTTTTCCAGCCAGTGTGCTTCTTTTCCGCTGATGCAGAAATTATCGCCTTTCTTTAATGCATAACCTTTTTTGCTGTTCTCACGGTGCAGAATGATCCTTCCCGAGAGTACATAGCCGAACTCTTCCCCGTCATGCGGGTCGATCACCGAAGTACTGCTGCCCGGCTTGATCTCCACGAGGATCGGTTCCATCCGGTTTTTCTGGGCACTGGGTACGATCCAGTGGACAGTCTCATTATCCCGTTCATCGACAAATGCATCTTCCGGGGTAAATACGATCTGTTCATCCGTGTCTTCCGCAAAAAACTTTGCCATCGTCGTCCCAAGCGCTTCGGTAATATCTTCCAGCGTCTGGATCGACGGGCTTGCCAGATTTCGTTCCAGCTGGGAAAGAAATCCCTTGGTCAGTTCTGTCCGTGATGCCAGTTCTTCCAGCGTCAGCCCGTTCTGGGTGCGCAGCTGGCGGATCCGTTTTCCAATGTCCATTCCAGCCCTCCTTTATTTACTATCGTTAAACAAATGATTTGCAATTACAAAACCAAAAATCATTATACCGGACCAGTTCCAATTTGCAATATCAAATTAAACAAAAAGTTTGAAATTGTTAAACTTTTATGTGATTTTTCACATTTTTCCGATTCCATAAGAAAAAGATCCTCATTGCGGATGGCTGCCACAGATGAAGATCCTTCTTTTACATTATGTTTCTACGCCGCGTTAATTCTCCGGATTAGCTGTACCGGTACCCGATATTCCGGGTTTTCCGATGATCAGATCATACGGGATCTCTTCCGGTGCTTCCGCATGTCCTGTCGGCCGGCTCAGCCAGATCATCGATAATGCTAGACCGATGATGCTCAGCACGAGGCCAATCGCAAAGCCCGGAATGGAATACGTAAAGGTCACGGTATGGGTGCCTTCGGGCAGAATCGCAAGAATAAAGCCGCCATCGCATTTCTGCCATGCGGTATCTTCCCCATCGACCTTCATCTTCCAGCAGGAATCTGCCGGAATGGAGAACTCAACCGGAGTTTCTTCGTTCAGCTTGATTTCAAATGAGAGATCCGAACCGTTCCGTGTTCCCTCAAAGAACTGCTGATCATTCTTCTGATACCCGTTTCCGATTGTTTCATACAGGTCATCCGATATGACGGTATTGAGCTGCAGGATGTTGATCCGTTTGTTGCGGTTGCCTTCGACATCTTCCATCAGCTTTTTCATCTCGGATTCCGGTACGAACCGTTTGACCGTAAATGCCGCACCGTCTGCGTCTTTGTTGCGATAGACCAGGATCGAATCACTGGAATACTTCTCCACCAGTTCCGCATTCTTCGGTACCAGCGGGACCGTTGCCGGTGAGGCAAACGTATACTTTGCGTTCAGAAGCGCGTTGAGCCGGGAATCATTGATCCGGAAGTTCCAGCTGACATCGGGATACAGGCCAAGATAATCCAGGAAATCATGAATGGCATTATTGTAGACGCTGTCATAGCCGCTTAATGCCGGGATGCCGTAATACATGGAGGAATTGGGAAGTACGGAACGATCTGCGTTCACCCCTTCCAGCAGATTTACCCGGAAAAAGCTTGGGTCATCCTGAACCAGCGCTTTGTATGCCGTTTCCACGGCTTCATTCTGGTACAGGTATTCGGCAGGCACCCGCTGGGTCGTCTTGGTATGGATCGTAACGGAAGAATAGACGAGCGTTTCGAATGCGCCAAGGATCAGTACCGCCGCAAATGTCGGCTTCCAGCGATCCCGGAACATCAGGAATACCGTATAGACAATGAGCAGGCCGATTGAGATCCACATCATGACTGCCTCGGGATACTGCACGAGGTACTTGAATTCGAGACCCGGTGCCACGGCCGACAGGATTACTAAAAGTCCAATCAGCAGAACACAGCTGACAAACAGGGTCGGTTTATTGACCGGCTGATCAAAGGTCTTTGCGGCAATCAGCAGTAATACGATCTCCACAAAGTACGTATAGCGAAGACTATAGGACAGATTCAGCACTAAGCCAACCTTTGGAGAAACCAGTAGTAACAGCACCACCCCCAGCAGGATTCCGTAGCGGAGTTTTTCCCGCCATTCCCGTTCCTGCACAAAAATCTGAGGTACGCATAATACCGCCAGCGATCCGCAGTAGATGCCGATCTGATAGAAGTAATACCAGTAATCGTGGTACAGCAGGTTCTTTCCGTCAATGACCGGCACAAAGAAGTTCATCAGGATCGCACAGATATTCTCTTTGATCCATACAGTATAGTCGATCAGATGACCGGAAAGCCGGGGGCTCTTCAGCAGAACCAGAATGCCCGGCAGAACTACCACCATAACGGTCAGGAATGCCAGCAGAAAGGAAATAAACGTCTGTACCGTCATGATCCAGAACGTTTCCTTTCGCCGCTCGTATTCCCCTGCCCGTACGAACCAGTACAGAACCAGAAAGAAACAGAGGCTCCAGGAAAGATAAAGGTTTGTACTTAAAGCAAGCAGTATCGAGATATAAAACAGAAGATGATGATTGTTCTTTAAGATCCGCTCCAGCCCCAGCAGTACAAACGGAATCAGCGCATAGAAGCTCAGGAAATAAACCTGTTCCATAAAGATGACGGCCCAGCCGCCCATCATATAGCAGGCACCGAATACCAGTGCCGCAAGACGCTCTTTCGTATAGTGTTCCAGCAGCCGTTCAAAACCAAGTCCTGCGATCAGCATCTTGATGCCGGTAATCACAAACAATGCGGTCGGAAGATAATGAAACAGTGTGCGCCAGAGCCCGTACGTCAGCCAGGCAAACGGATCTCCGATCACATAGGATGCCTTTGCGGCATAGAACGAACTGCCGAGCAGTTCATTCCAGCTCCAGGGCAGCGTTCCGGTTTCGATACAGCGGAAAAACTCCCGGTAATACGGGATGCCCTGCTGGATCCAGTCATGGTCATACAGGAAGATCTCATTCGCAGATAAAGAATGGGAAACGATTCCCTTCACAAGATATGCCGAATACGGCAGGAACAGTGCCGCAAGAAACAGCAGATAAACTAGAACCGTAACGATACGGTAAGAAAGAGGCTTCCAGTCGTTTATGTTTTTCATCAGTGTTCGACCTTCTTCAGACGGAAATAGCTGTTCTGATAGATATCAAAGGCACAGGCATTGGCCGCCTCATCAAAGTCCGGGTTTTCCCAATACCTGACGATTATATAATCCACGTCATACTGCTTTAACAGACTGCAGGTTTTCTCATATTCCGGGTGATCTTCCGTATCCCACGGATGGTGCCGCTTGGCAATCTGATAGAGTTCTTCATTGACTCTGGTATCGCTGTAATACTCATCTCTTGCGGTTACCAGCTGTACCACATTCGGAAGATAGACGCGGGTGCCTTCGGCCTGGGAGATCACAATAGGCTGACGGTCTTCAATCGGTTCTTCTTCCAGTGCCTTCTGCAATTCCAGTACAGTCTCAAGTCCATAGCGGTCCATCTTTTCTACCTTCCGGTAGTTTTCATCCGCTCCGGCAATATAGAAACCATAGGCCGCATCCTTTTCACCCCGTAATGCCAGCGTATTGGATACCAGCACGACCAGGATCAGGCATACCGACAATGCGGTCTCTGCCCATTTCTGTTCCCGGAGTTCCAGAACGATGGCCGAGAAAAACAGCAGTTCGCTCAGCGGGTTGAACAGGATCTCCCAGGTACGGTAGAACACGTTGGAAGCGATGAACCAGGCAATAGTCGGCGTACACAGCGGGTTCATAAAGACCAGCAGGCCTAATAAAGAAGCGGTACGTAGGTACTTATCTTCCCGGCGCACGGCCTGTTTGCAGAAAAGAATCAGGCCCAGCCAGCGCAGCACATTAATGATGTTGTCATACCAGGTGGAATAGACAAAGAAGTAGTCCTTCACCATGTCATAGTTCTGATGGTTATTGAAGTAATACGAATACCCGTACAGATAATCCGGTTTTGTGATATGCAGGTAAAGCGCAAATGCCATGCATAATCCGGGAATGATGCCGATAAAGATAATCTTTGCATAGCGGATCAGAAACTGCTCAATCACCGACAACAGCTTCTGGACCGGTTTTGTCCGGCAGAATGCGTAATAAAGCAGGAAAAAGAGACCGATCGCATAACCGGCTTTTGAAGACCTGCGGATGGCCACACTGGCATAAACCGCCAGCGGCAGTACGATCAGGGACATGTCATAAAGACTTCCCTCTTCTTTGCTCAGGAAACGGTAGGCCGCATAGATCGACAGTACCGCAAACGAGACAAAGAGATAGGAACTCGAACAGGCAATGCCGGCAAAGCTGATGAGCATAAGCAGGACCGTGGAAGCTTTGCGGGAAACAGCACCGGCTTCCCGTTCATAAATGGCAAACATTAAGAACGTGATTAAAAGACTCCGGTACGTATTGCCGTAGAAGGCAAATACAACCCGCCAGTAATACAGGTTCAGATAAAACAGCGCAAAGACCGCAAAGACCCCTTTCATCCACTTGGATTTCACCGGAAGGATATTCAGGATATTAATAATCAGGGCACCGGAGACCAGAGAATACAGCAGTCCCATTCCCCAGACGGTTCCCTTGAGTGTTTCCACCCCGCTGCCGATGCCAAGCCGGGCAGGCAGGTTCAGAATCGTGATATAGGCAGAGACAAAATGATAGTAGCCCTGATAGAGGTACAGGCCGTCCCATTCCTGTCCCTTGACGCCGGTATAGAGGTTAAAGAGATTCAGACGGTCAATGCCGATGTTCTGGGCAATGTAGTTGAGGTACATCGGGGAATCCGAGTATTCGAGATCAATGTAGCAGAGATAAAAGACCGCAAGAAATGCGGCAGTCCCTGCCAGTATCCAGAGTGTCTTCCACTGGAACAGTTCTTTGATTACCGCTTTCCATTCCCGGATCAGACAATAGAGGGCATACAGCAGAACGGCTGCAGTAATGAACAGGATCAGTTTGAACGGACCATGGAAGATCTGTACCGGATAATAGCCAATCTGCAGCAACGCAAAAAAGAACGCAAGACCTGCGGGCAGACTGAATCCGCGGGGTTCTGCGTTTAAGATCCGAAATAAATGAATTCCCATGGCACTCAGAAGAAAAACGCCAAGGAACCCGGACAGTACGATCAGTTTCATCGATTCATCTCATATTCATTCAGTACTTCTTCCAGGATCTGAAGGGTCTGGTTCTTGATGGAATCAAGAATGATGCCGGCCGCAAGCAGAATCACTGCTGACAATACCAGAATCATTCCTGCGGGAGTATGACCGCCCATAAGCAGCGGTATTCCGATCAGAAGCAGCACAAGAAAGATCAGGAAGAAGAAATAGAACGGCCGGTAATTCTTATAAAGATCAAATAACGTTACCATTACCTTCCAGCCATCCTTATAGGTATTCAGCTTGGAGAAGGAACCCTCCGGCCGGTCACGGTACGTAATCGGCAGTTCCACAACATTCAGACGCATGATCAAAGAGAAGACGGTCATCTCCGTTTCGATCTGGAACCCTTCGGAACGTACCGGCATACACTTGACGAAGCGTCTCGAGAAAACCCGGTAGCCGGTCATGATGTCTTTAATGGATCCATGAAACAGCCGGTTGATCAGGTCCCGGACCATGTTGTTTCCAAACTCATGGAACGCACGCTTGTTTTCACTGTAATAGGTACCGTTGCTTAAGCGGTCACCGATCACCATATCCGCATGATCTACCAGCACCGGCTTTAAAAGCTGATGGACTTCTTCGGCCGGATACGTATCATCCCCGTCTACCAGAACATAGGCATCCGCTTCAATCTCCCGGAACATGGTACGTACCACGTTTCCCTTGCCCTGATGGGTTTCTCTGCGGACAATTGCCCCTGCCTCTTTTGCAAGTGCAGCGGTATTGTCGGTGCTGTTGTTGTCATATACATAAATATCCGCTTCCGGAAGTTCCTTTTTGAAATCCCGGACGGTCTTGGCAACGGTCAGCTCTTCGTTATAACACGGTATCAGTACTGCAATCTTTTTATCCATACAAGAAGTTTACCATGAATCCCATTTCGATAAGCAGGAAGGACGTAAAAAAAGAAGTCCACAACTGTGAACTCCTCTTTCCCCTAAAAGCCGAATCAGCGGCGGTCTTCTTTGATACGGGCGTTCTTCGCAGACAGACCCTTGAGGTATGTCAGCTTAGCACGTCTTACCTTACCATAGCGTGTGACTTCGATATGATCGATAATCGGGCTGTGGATCGGGAATGTACGCTGTACACCGACACCGCCGGAGATCTTACGTACGGTGAATGTCTCACCGATGCCGCCGTTCTTCTTGGATACGCATACGCCTTCGAACATCTGAATACGGGACTTTTCGCCTTCACGGATTCTTACATAAACCTTTACCGTGTCACCCGGCTTGAAGTCAGGGATGTCGTTGCGCATCTGTTCTTTTGTGATCTTGTCAACCAGATTGAGTTTCATGCTTTCTATTCTCCTTTTCACACATCTGATCATCTGCTCTTAGCCCTGATATCTGCCAGCGGAACACATGACGCGCGAATCGCGCAAGAAGAATATTAACACATCCATCCCATGATGACAACCGCAATTTTCATCGCGACGGATCAGTCTTCCCGCAGCGCCTTCATGCGCTTCTTTTCCTCATACATCCGATCATCTGCCGCATTCAGTGCCTCAATCGGATCCAGCGGATGTTCTTCTGTACTGTCCACCCGGCCGATGGCAATGGAAAGCCCATACGGCAGGTCACGGTTGTTCCGGTTGACCGCTTCCACCTCTTTCCGGAAGGCCGCAAGTGCCGCATCGCCCTTCTCTTTTCCGCCGGTGACGCAGGCAATGAATTCATCACCGCCCCAGCGGCCGTAGAACCCGCGGTCTTCAAACACCTTCTTCAGGGTTTCCGCCGTCAGATTGAGCATCTGGTCACCGACGTCATGGCCATAGGTATCATTGGCCTTTTTGAGGAAGTTCAGATCAAAGAACATCATAGAATACTGTTTTACCTTCCGCGCTGTCAGATCATCCAGATTCCGATAACAGGCACTGCGGTTCGGGATACCGGTCAGGCTGTCCTCATAGGCAAGCCGGCGCAGCTGTTCCTTCTCCATCTTTTCCAACAGATCACTGGCATAGGTATAACCGGCAGACAGGATCATCGTCAGAACGAGTTCTGCGATTGCAATCGCACCTAACGAATGCCGCAGGAACGGAACCGAGGTACCGTAGTTGTTTACGAAGTTGAACCGCAGAAATTCCAGCATGCCGATCACGATGCAGATGCGGAAGCCAATCTCCGCGATCTGCTGGGCAAAGCCGCGTTTCACGCCCCGTTCCACATAGATCGAAATGAAGTAGGTAACCATCATCAGTAAGATCGCACCGTGCAGTACCGGCAGGACCGTTGCGTAGCTTGCCGGTACAGCCGTGAACGTGATGATGGTCCCATAGATAAAGAACCCGGTAAAAAACAGTGCGAACCCAAACATGATCGTTTTGAGCAGTTTGTTCTGAATATTGAATGCCATGTACAGCGACAGCGGGATACAGGCAAGATACAGTGCGGCATACTCCCCATGGGAAGCCGCAAGGCTGTCGGACAGGATATACAGGAACCCCTGTGAACCGAGGTTCCAGAGAACAATCAGGAAACAGAAACAGGCCATCAGCACGGTCGGGTTGAACTGTTTCCGGCTGATTGAAAGCACGGTCAGCAGCACCATGACAAATCCCGATACCACGGTCATCGTGATCAAGAGAAGAAATGCCATTTCCTTTCCAGCCAGGAGATTCTTTGAGGCATGTCCGCCCGGGGAAAGCCAGAGATCAATGGATGTAAAAGACGTACGGTCAACCGGTATGATCGTTATGGTCAGAGGCTTCTCAGCGTAATCCGGTACGAGCGAAACTACATAAAACTGGTCACAGGGCATGATGCCCTGTTCGATCAGGCTTTCATCCTGCTGGTAGACCTGTTCTTCCCCGCAGAACACTTCCACGTTGCTCGAAATCGCAAAGAAACAGAGATCTGCACCCATGCCATACGGGTTTTCCAAAGGATGCGTTACCGTAAGGGTCAGTTTGTCCCCAAGCTTGACGGCGGGAAAGGTATTGCCTGTGAAGTTCTCAGTACTGCCGTCGGAATGGAGAATCTCTCCTTCGAGACGGTCATTCATGTAGAGCTTGTATTTCTGCTGGATGCCGTTGAACGCAAGAAAAAGACGCAGCAGAAATCCAAATCCGAGGACCGCGATCAGAAGAATCTTCAGTATATGGCGGAACGCACTGAATTCACTGGATGTCTGTTTTGTTTTCATCTGTTGTTGTGTCTTATCGTTTTCGTTCATAAATCGTATTACAGGTGATAATAATCTCGGTCGATCCAGCCAAAGTGCTGGCAGGCACGCAGAATGCCATCATCGGTATTGTCACAGGTTACATAGTCTGCTTTCTGTTTCAGTTCTTCCATGCCGTTGCCCATGGCGATACTGGTCCATCGTTTGTCAAACATCACTAAATCATTAACCGCATCTCCAAATACAACCACATCTTCAACGGGTCCGCCGATCAGTTCCATCATCCTTAGGATGCCGTCTTTTTTGGCGTCATACTGGTAATTCAGATAATTGCCCATCCGCAGGTGCCCGTGCATGGAAACCCAGGGATAATTGGGTTCTTCTTCCCTGCCCATGGCGATATAGATCTTGTAGATCGCGTCGATCTGATCCACGTTGAGATCCGGATCCAGAATATAGGTCGTCAGTTCGGTTCGTCTTCCGGCCTGTTCAAGAAAGCGGAAATCCTTCATGAATACTTTATCGCTGTCATCAAGCATCAGCACATAGCCAAGCCCTGCTTCTTCCGCATGATGTACCAGTGCCCTGGCCGTTTCAATCGGCAGCGGCACATTTTCCAGCGTAACCCCGTCTTTGACGAGACACGCCCCGCCGCAGCACACCAGATTACGGATCCCGATCGGATCGGTAAAGGCAACGGTCTTATAGTGTGCCCTTCCGGTCGCAATCGAGACAAAATGCCCGTTCCGTTCCAGTTCGTGAAGCGTCCATTCCGCACTGGGAATGATCTTATGCGTCGCATCATCCGTCAGGGTCGCATCGATGTCAAAAAAGAAGTACTTCTTTTTCATCTTCCATCCTCAAGCTGGCGCATCACAAAGCCGATGTTATTCGGGACTGCCTGGACCGCAAAGTCATAGCGGTTGATGGCGGTACAGGACCAGAAATCCGCCTCCGGGAAGACCTCCGCCTGCTTGGGATCGAAGAACTTCTTTCCTTCCTGATAGCGCAGCTGATAAGCCCGCTCTTCGATTGGAAATTGTCCTTCACCTTCCAGCAGGGAACGGATATACTCCGCACAGAGCAGATCCTCCTCGGTATTCTTTCTGCATTCCCATCCCATGCATACCAGAGATACGATATCGGGTTTTAAAGATTTGATATAGCGTGCGGTAGCGGCCGCATTGACCAGCGCACCGGTCAGCAGTAGATCCGCATGTTTCGCGGCAAGCAGGCCCTGGGTACCGGCAGACGTCGTATGGATCACCCGCTTCCCCCGGAAATCCACCGTTTCCACTTCTGACGGGCTGTTGCCGTAATCAAATCCCTGGATCTTTCGGCCGTGCCGTTCTCCGATCAGGATCGTATTGGGATCCCGTTCCTTTTCCTTCACGGCTGTTTCAATCTCCCCGACGGCGATCAGCGGGGAAGCCCCGTTTTCCAGTACTGCCGGTTCCAGGGAAAAAGCGCGGAACACATCAATGATGACGGTAATTCCACGCGCTTTCGCAGCACCTTCCAATAATTCGAAGATTTTGATCTCCATCAGCTGATCACTCCGTATACCATCGGATCCGGTACCCGATAATCCTTTGAAATGTGGATCGAATCCTTCAGAAGTTTCAGTGCTTCTTCCAGCCGATCTTCGTTGTTTACATAGAGTTCTGCCAGCACATCCCCTGCTTTGACGGAATCGCCGCAGCGAACTTTCATAACCAGGCCGACCGCAGGATCGATCTTATCTTCCTTGGTAGCTCTTCCGGCCCCAAGCATCTGGGCAGCAGTTCCGATGCCTTCCGCATTGATGCGGTTCACATAGCCATCCTGATCCGCCTTAAGGAACACGTGTTTTTTCACGTTCAGCAGTTTCTCCATGCCTTCTTTTGAGAGATAACTTGGATCGCCTCCCTGCAGTTCAAACATCTTCCGCAGTTTGGCTAGTCCTTCCCCGTTTTCGATCTTCTCCTTCAGCATCCTTCTGGCTTCCGCATCGTCTTTGGCAAGACCTGCCAGTTCCAGCATCCCGCTGCCCAGGATCATGCAGACTTCATAGAGCGGATCGGTTTCCGGGATCTCTCCGGAGAGCAGCTCTACTGCCTCCCGGACTTCCAGTACATTTCCGACCGCCATGCCCAATGGCTGGTTCATATCCGTGACGACGGCACTCACTTTTCTGCCAGCCAGGTGACCGATATCAACCATCAATCTGGCCAGTTCAAACGCTTCTTCTTTGGTGCGCATGAATGCACCAGAGCCGGTCTTGACATCCAGCACGATGACATCCGCACCGCTGGCCAGCTTCTTGGACATGATCGAAGAGGCAATCAATGGAATGGAACGCACCGTTCCCGTCACATCCCGCAGGGCATACATCTTCTTGTCGGCCGGTACGAGATTGCCAGTCTGGCCAATGACTGCCACACCGTTTTCCCGAACAATCTTCCGGAAGTTTTCCATGGACTGTTCCACATTCGTACCGGGAATCGACTCCAGTTTGTCGAGCGTTCCGCCGGTATGGCCCAGCCCTCTGCCGCTCATCTTGGCGACGGTACCGCCGCAGGCAGCTACCAGCGGTGCCACGACAAGCGTTGTGGTATCACCGACGCCGCCGGTGCTGTGCTTGTCCAGCTTGATGCCCGGAAGATCAGAGAGATCCACGACATCGCCACTGTGCATCATGGCCATGGCAAGATCGGTAGATTCTCTTGCGTTCATCCCGTTAAGACGGATCGCCATGCACATGGCAGACATCTGATAGTCCGGGATCCGGTCATTGGTATAGTCGTCTACCATCTTCCGGATTTCTTCCGTTGAAAGTTCTTCCCCTTCTGCTTTTTTGTTAATGACATCTACAAACCGCATATCACAATTACTCCTGATTATTAAATTTATAAATCAAACCTGTTTTCATTATAACGCAGTTTAAGGATGTTCAAAGCGCCGCAGCCGGGCGGAAACTTCACCAAGGGAAAACCGCATGTAAGAGACAATTACTTCCTGTTCGCTGAGATGCAGAAGAGCAGCTGCACTGCAGATTCCGATGCCCTGTACAAAACAGCTGTACAGCCGGCAAAGGACCGTCCGGTCACAGCGGCGTACCGGATCGGAAGTCTTTTCAGAGGGCATGGGAAAGCTTCTGCTTGCGGAAGAGAAAGGCATTCCAGAGATCCTTCCGGCACTGTTCTGCCAGCGGAATGGAGATGCCGGCCCGTTTTGCGGTTTTCCAGTCTTCCTCATCGTTCATAAAGCAGGAAATACAGGCAACGGTCTGTTCCGGTGTCAGGCACTCAATGCCTTCGGTCTGATGGAAAAAGGATACAAGCTCGTTCATAGGGTTTACCTCCTGCCTGTATCCTAAAAGATGGATTTCGATGGACTGTCCGTTTTCCGGGACAGTACTACTTTTTTACCGCTTCCGACAGCATTACCCCCGCAATGACTGCCGCAGCCCCGATGATCTGCCGCATTGTAATGGTTTCGCCCAGCAGAAGATGGGAAAACAGCAGTCCGAATACCGGCATCAGGTTCATGATCGATACCGCAGAAGCGGCCGATACCTTCCGTAGGCCGTGATTGTAGATCGCATAGGCACCGACCGAACAGCCAGCCGTCAGAAACAGAATGGCAATAATTACCCTGGGAGTGATCGGTCCGATCGACAGCGGCAGTTCAAACACCATGATCGGAATCAGGAACAGTACGCCGTATAGCGTCTGATAATACGTCAGGGCCAGCGCACCGGTCCGATGCGAGACTTTCTTTACCTGATAGTTGTAGAGGCCCCACATGAAGCCGTTAAAAATCAACAGAAGATTTCCGATTGTCGAAGACCCTGCAGTATCCGTACCGGTATAGGTCACTACGAGGATCCCGGCTACGGCAACCAAGATACCGCCCAGCTGGCGCAGCGGGATCCGGTCATGGTATACAACTGCCCCAAACAGGATCGTCATGATCGGATAGACTGCGGTAATGACCGAGGCATTGGCCGCAGAGGTCATGGAAAGACCGATGTTTTCAAACGAATAATAGATTGTAATACCGCTGAGACCGGTAAGGATCACTGCCCTGCGGTCTTCCTTTGCCAGCGGCTGGTTTCCTCTATTACGGTGCAGAAAATACAGAATGACGGCCGCAAGCGAAAAACGAATAAAACAAACAGTCAGCGGCGTAAAGGCTTCGTAGGCAAATTTGGTTGCGACAAAGCTTGCCGACCAGATGACGATCGCAATCAGTACTTCCAGCAGTGAAACAAGATATTCCCGGTCCATCGTTCCAAATCATACCACGGCTGTCGCATCTTTATTTATATTTAATAGGTAGTGCATTGCATTTTTACGAAAATCCAAGATAATTGAGAAGAATACAGGTAGTGATATGGAACAGAACAGAAAACCCGAAAAAGAAAAGAAGCGCATCATCGTCAACACTCAGATGGTTCTGGATCTCACCGGATGGGATATTCACAAACTGATGCAGGTCCTGCAGGTACCGGAAGATCACCGTCAGCCCATCATCGATGCAATCACAAAGGAATAAGCTATGGTCTTTGTGGCAGAAGGCGCAAGGATCATTGGTGACGTCACTTTTCAGGAAGACTGCAGCGTCTGGTACAACGCAGTGATTCGCGGAGATGATCAGCCGATCTTTATTGGGAACCGTGTAAATATCCAGGACAACTGCACGCTTCATGCCGGGCATCGGGATCCGATCGTGATCGAAGATGATGTCACAATCGGCCATGGGGCGATCCTGCACGGGTGTACCGTCCAAAAAGAGTGCCTGATCGGCATGGGCGCCATCCTGCTGGATGGCTGTGTCATCCCTCCCCGCTGTATTGTCGCAGCCGGGGCGCTGGTTCCTCAAGGAAAGACCTTTCCCGAAGGATCTTTGATCATGGGGTCTCCTGCCCGTGATGTACGGCCGCTGAGCGACGCCGAGATCCAGTCGATCCGCTTAAGTGCCCGGCACTACATACAATGTGCAAAACAGCAGCTGGAACTTCGCTGAAGTTCCTTTTTATATAAACGTATGAAAAGAACGGGAGATCCCGTTCAGTTTGTTTCCATCGCTTTGTTTATGGCACGGATGCGGCTGGTCATACCCGGATGATCATATTCCAGCAGTTCAATGATCTCCGGCGGATTGACATCCACCAGTTCATCACTGGACAGTGTCTTAAACGTCTGGATCAGTTCCGCCCCATAGCCTTCCTTCACGGCATTGCGGTCCGCTTCATATTCTTCCATCCGGGTGACTGCCGTACGGAATATTGAAAGCAGGTACAGGAACGGCGAGCCGATCCAGGAGACTGCTGCGGCGGTAAGCACGGCATTGATCCCGGTAAGACCAAACGCCTGTTCCAGGGACTGTTCAAGACCGGCAAAATAGGATCCGTTGGAAATGGCAAAGACCACGAGACAGAAGAGCAGGCCATAAATGCACCAGGTAAGAACATTCCAGAGATTTGGCTTATGTTTGAGATGGCCAGCCTCATGAGAGAGTACCGCCAGGAGTTCCCGGCGGGAGTTTTCATTCAGGAAGTTGTCAGCGATGCCGATCGTACGGAGAAACGGAAGCTTCAGTACAAACGCGTTCTTGGATGTGCTCTTTTCCGATTCGTTGTATACCTCGATTGCCCGTACTTTCTTCCGGCTGCCTTCGATCAGCTTCAGGATTTCCTGTTTCAGTTCCCCTTCTTCCAGCGGTACAAACTTATAACGTATGCGCATAACCTTCCAGGAGATGAACATCGCAATTACGATGAACAGCATAATTACTGCGACGATGCCTGCACTGATGCCGACTGCCTGCAGCAGGGAAATGGAAAAGCCGTTGGTCCAGACCGGAAGATGAATCAGGATATACTGCAGCAGGCAGTACAGCCCGGTATTGAGCACAAACCCGGTAACGAGTTCGACCAGTTCATCCTTGTAGAATACCTGTTTGGTTTTATGGTTGAGGCCGTAGCGGTTTTCAATTGTAAACGTACGGTAATAGGCAAACGGCAGCCCGATGAGAAAGTCAATCGCCATCATGATTGCCGCTGTCAGGATCACCGTTCCGTACGGGTTGGCATGGGCAAGCCGCTCAATCCAGGCATAGAACGGTGTTAAAAGCACAAACGCATCCAGGCCGAATCCGAGAATCATCTGAAGCAGGTTCGGAAGCCGGAGATCCTGTTTATAGGCAAGGAACTGTTCCCAGCGTTCCGGTGTATACACATCTGCCACTTCTTCCGGCAGCGGTTCCTGCCGCTTTTTGTCATACAGTGCCATCTGAAACAGCGTATAGAGTCTTGGCAGAGCAGAAAATGCCAGCAGTATCAGTCTCAGGATCATGGTTCTATCCCCCTTCTTTACAGCCCTCTTATGTTACCACAGAACGAAAAAGCAGGCCTCACTCGGAAGTCTGCTCATCGAAATACACATTCAGGTACATCTTGTAGGCAATGGCGGAGATCACCTTCTTCATCATCTCCTCTGCCTCGCTTTTACCCTCGGAAGTATGGGTATTCTTGTTAATCGTCTCAAGCCGCTCCTTCAGTTCTTTGCGGAAAGCGGTATAGCCCTTTTCCATCGAGCAGGCATTTTCCTGCATGATCAGGCACTTGCGGATCTGGTCCATTGACAGTACGGTCTTTGATACTGCTACGAAAAACAGTGCCGCAATTCGCTCCCGACTGTAGATCTTCTTCCCCTCCCGGGAGATGATCTTCAGCTTCACGTAATTGGAGATCATGGAAGGCGTTACACCCATGTCATAGTCTTCCAGGTATTCATTAATATACTTCGTCACCTGATCAAGATACAGGCCTACACCGGGAATCTCGTTCCAGACCGGCAGATCAAATGCCTTGAGTTTTTCTATTGTCGGATCATTCTTCATACCAACATCATAATTCGATAAAAAATAACGTCAACCAATTTGTTCATAAACCGTTGACAGGTTATTGATTAACCGTTATATTGAAATCGGATGAACGGTTATTCAATAACCGATTAAAGAAGAAAAGAAAACCGGAGGTGATATTATGACTGTCATGCAGAAAGAGCTTGTTCCATTTCGTCTGAAAGACCCGATCAGCTCGCTTTCCCATTTCATCGGGTTTGTACTGACCATCCCGGCCACTTCAATCCTGCTGGTAAAGGCTGCCGGTCTATCCTGCAGCACCGCCTCCATGATTTCCCTGTCCGTATTTATGATCTCGATGTCCCTGCTGTATGCGGCCTCGGCCTGTTATCACGCCTTTCATATCAATCCTGCTGTGGACGGCATTCTCAAGCGCATCGATCACTGCAGTATCTTCCTTCTGATTGCCGGAAGCTATACGCCGGTCTGTGTGATTGCCCTGCAAAACAGCGGGCCGATCTTGCTGAAAGTAATCTGGGCCATTGCCGCAGCAGGCATCTGTTTCAAGCTCTTCTGGGTCTACTGCCCGAAGTTTGTCTCTTCCATTATCTATATTGGCATGGGCTGGGCCTGTGTTTCCGTACTGCCTTCCCTCATTACATCCTTAGGCAGTGGGTTCTGGTACCTGCTGGCCGGAGGATTGTTCTATACGGTGGGCGGCGTATTGTATTCCTTGAAGCTGAACCTGTTCCCGAATGAAGAGAAAACCGGCTTTGGCAATCATGAACTGTTTCATCTCTTTGTGATGGCGGGCAGTTTCTGTCATTACCTGATGGCTCTCAATACTTTGACCCTTCTCGGATAATTTCCATACATCTTATTCAATACATCTTATTCGATCCGGGAAGTCAGAAACCCCGGCAGATCCGAATCTTCTCCGATTCCCTGCCGGGGCGTTTTTATTCTTTACTGTATCGTTAGTCCGCTGCCTCTTGGGTAGGCAATTTCGTCCGTAAATCCGGTTCCTTCCACCTTCGGTACATTGACCGGAAGAACCGCAGACGGTTTTGCATAGCCAAAGATAATATCAACTGCAGCCGGAAGATTCGGGGAACAGGAATCCGTGGGGTTCCCGTTGTCATCCTCCGGCAGTCCTTTCGGGTTATAGACTGCAAGCAGTGCATCCGCATTGTCATAACAGGAGAGATCATACGGCAACCCCGACGAGATCACGACAACTGGTACGCCTGCCGCGTGACAGGCATCGATGACCTGCTGTACGGAAGGGATCATGATCGATTCGGAAGGATCGAACTGGCTCATATTGTCGAGCCAGCTGCTGATCACGACGAGAGATGCACCAGGAACCGCATTCAGTAGTTCATTTACGTTCTGGCCATAGCGGTAATTGATATACGTCGGATAAGCGATGAGATCGATCTGGCCGAGCAGCTGTTCCATTCCCTTCTGCATCGCATTCATCTGCGAGCTCTGCGGTGCCGCAAAGACGATCGTTCCTGCTCCGGTAAATGGCAGAAGGTCATTTTCATTGCGCAGCAGCGTTACGCACTGATCGGCGATGGCACGTTCGCTTTCGTGGTTTTCCATCCGGCCAACCGTTTCTTCGGCGGTCTGTCTGCGTGCTTCGATATCTTCTGCAGGTGTTAGTTCCAGAATCCCGTTTCGGGATTTCATGGTCAGCACCCGGGTAACTGCTTCATCAAGTCGCTCCTGCGGGATCTCGGAACCGATTTTCTCTTTCAGTGCATTCAGATACTGATCAACTGCTTCAAAGCCATTGGCGTCTTCGATCCGTACCGGCATCAACAACATATCCACACCGGCATTGAATGCCAGAACTGCCGCATCGATCGGATCAAAATGCGCATTCACCGCGTCCATCAACAGACTGTCCGTGATCACAACCCCGTCATAGCCCAGTTCCTGCCGCAGGATGCCCTGGATCAGATCATCACTGAGGGTGGATGGAAGTGTAATTTCCGAGCCGTCCAGTTTTGAAATATACGTATCCTTCTCGATTTCCGGGAAACAGATATGCGCACTCATGATCATATCCACATTCTGGTCCACTGCCTGATGGAACGGAACCAGTTCCATCGTTTCGAGTTCTTCTTTCGTCGAATTCACGACCGGAAGACCGGTGTGGCTGTCAGTCGTGGTATTACCGTGGCCCGGGAAGTGCTTGGCGCAGGAAACTGTGCCGGCTTCATCAAGGCCCTGGATAAAGGCACCGACCATCTCTGCCGTCAGAGCCGGATCATCCGAGAACGAACGCAGACCGATGACCGGGTTGGCCGGCTGGTTATTGATATCCGCATCCGGCGCAAAATCAGTATTGATGCCGACCGCAGAGAGTTCCTTTCCAAGAATCGAGGCAGAAGCTTTTGCAAGACTCGCATTGCCAGAGGCACCCAATGCCATATTGCCGGGAGTGACGGTCCCGTATTTCAGTCTTGTAAGGGATCCGCCTTCCTGGTCAATTGCGATAAGCATTGGTACCGCATTGTCCGTCAGCGTATGGCGCTGCAGGTCATCTGTTAACACCGCCGCTTCTGAGATCGAGCCGATATTGGAGTCAAACAGGATAAAACCGCCGAAGGCATGGCTGTCAAAAAACGGAGCCACTTCTTCATTCATGGAGGTAAACGGCTGTCCGTTGAAGGTCTGAATGGAAAGGACCAGAAGCTGTTCCAATTTCGCCCGGTTATCCATTCCTTCCAGCAGTCCCTCGGCCCTTGTCCGGTCCGGATCGGCCGCAGTTTCCTGCGGGGTTTCTTCCGCAGGCGTTCCTTCCGCTTCCTTCGGTTTGCCACAGCCGGTAACCAGCAGTGCGGCCAGAAATAGTATCAACAGTTTCCGCATTCCAATTCCTCCTCACGCAGTACACCAAGCGCAATCAGCGCATGGCTTACTCCGTCTTCATCAATATCATCGGTGACATAATCCGCCATCTTCTTTAAGGGTTCTTCCCCATTGCCCATGACGACCGCCGTACCGACTTCTTCCAGCATTCCCGCATCATTCATCGCATCGCCAAATCCCATCAGTTCTTCTTTTTTTAATCCATAGGCATCCATAATGGCTTTGACACCGACGCCCTTCCCGGCAGACGTACTGACGATATCAATCGCATCATGCTGATTCCACCGGGTAACCTGTACATCCTTTAATAAGGCGATCATTTCTTCCGCTTCAGCGATCCCAAAGGGAACCATCAGATAGACCGGTTCCCGAATAATCCGGCTCAAGTCCCCGATCGGCGGAACCGGTGTATGGATCGCGGCCTGGGACTGAATGACCGTTTCATTGACACAGCTGATAAACGTATCGTCATTGAGAAAGAACTGGACCGGCAGTTCATGGGAAGAAAGATACTCATATACCGTCTGTCTGGTTTCTGCACTGATCGGACAGGAAGAAAGGATCCCGCGGTGATCATAGGTACAGGCTCCGTTTACCGTGATGTACGCATCAAAGTCCAGTCCGTCCAGCTGGTGCAGGTCCCGCAGTTCCGAGCGGTGCCTGCCGGTGCACAGAATGACCTTGATGCCGTTTCGACGCAAACGTTCCAGTGCCGTTCTGGCGGAGTTGGGAACCCGGTTGGTCTTGTGTGACAGCAGTGTTCCGTCACAGTCAAATAATACTGCCCTGATCATGATCCTTACCCTTAAAAAATAAGACCATGGTTTCCATGGTCTTCAGTAAACCCGTTCAATATCTTCCGTTCCGCACATCTCAAAAAACTCCCGGTAATCCGCTTCATTGGTCAGTTTCAGCACTTCGATAAAGCGGCCTTCCTGCTTGTCAAAATAGCCTCCGGTCGCCTCTCCGGTACAGATACTGACACGGATCTGCGGTATGCGGTCCGTAAGATCCAGTGTTTTCTTTTTTTTGAAACGGAACAGGTTATTCCCCTTCCTCAAGTTCCATGTCGATGAGCTTCTTGAGTTCTGCCAGCTCATCACGGGAAAGTGAAATTCCCTTGCCCATCCGTTCATGCTCGGAACCTGTCCAGGTACGGATGTCATACTTGGGCTCTGCATCGTTCCAGGAAATCATGTTCAGTTCCTTGTGCCAGCCCTTTGCGTCTCCGTTTAAAGAACCGATGTACTTTGTAATCTCAAACTTAAAATCCGGCATATCTTATCCCTCTTTTTTTTATAAATAAATTTATAAAATTATTATAAGCACACTTTACCAGAGTTTTCATCAATAAAATCGATAAAATGTTAAGATTTCGCAACTCCTGAAAAAAGCCCGGGTCAGTCTGTGACCCGGACCTGGTTTTTCATGGAAAACTCTTCATCGGACTGTGTCAGGTAGATGATCCCCTGGATCAGACCGATCAGCCACGGAATGCCGGTCCAGTTGAATAACAACATCATTATTCCCTGACCGACCTTGCCAAGATAGAACTTGTGAATGCCAAGACCCCCAAGTACGATGGCAAGCACGCCTGCCGCAATGCGGCTGCGTTTCGGCCAGTTGTAGTTGACATAGCTTTCATAGTCGATCTTACGGCTCCTTGGGGCCTGATAGGTACTGTGATAGTCGACCTTGTCATGGCCTTTATAGTCATACGTATGACGCAGGTATTCCTGGTACGGGTCGACCTTTGGTTCTTCGTAGGTATCTTCCGTTTCCAGGTAATCGTCATCATCGGCCATATCATGCCAGTTCTGCTGTGCCTGATACTGCTGGTTACCCTGTGTGATGGTGGAGGTATTTGAGGTGAAATCGATATCGTCCAGATCATCCACCAGCTGTTTGCCGCAGTTCGGGCAGAAGCGGGCATTGTTTTTTACCGGCTCCCCGCATCCGGGGCAGTAATATGCCATAACCGTTCCCTCCTCCTGTTTATTCGTTGTTCAGTCTTTCAGCTTTTCGCCGCAGACACTGCAGAACCGCTCATTCCCATCTAACGGACTTCCGCACTTCGGGCAGGTGAGTGCCTCAGCGGGTTCTTCCGCATCTTCTTCCTCATCCTGCGCAAACGATTCGCCGCAGTTCGAGCAGAAGTTTGCGTTGATGTTGTTGGCAGCACCGCAGTTCGGGCAGATCCGGGATTCACTCTGCCTTGTTACTACAGGTCCTTCGCCAAGATAATCTTCAATGAAGGCAAATACATCATTGGGCAGTGCCAGCTGACGGATCGCACCGATTCCGGATGTGATCAGAAGCGGCTGGAAGAAAATGGAGCCGACGGCAGCGATGCCGAGCTTTTCTGCCCATTTGCCGGTCGTGATCTCAACGATGAGATCGCCTTCCATGACGATGAGACGGATATCGACGGATGCGTCAAGACCGATATACTTCGTCCATTCCGCATTGGCATCTCCCTTGCACTGAACGAGATAGCCGTTCTTGGCGCGCATGGTCTGTGTGACCATATTCTTTTTCGTATCGAGAAACTCGGAAAGCGCATAAGCTACATTCTGTACCGAAGCCGTGCGCAGCGGATACGTACGTGTCAGTTCTGTTCCAAAATCCATGGTTGATTCCCTCCGTTGCAGGGTTTGCCTGCAAGTTTTATTCTACTCTTATTTTGCACAGAAAAAAGGAATGAATCCACGTGACTCATCCCTTTTCGAAATGTGAATTACTTCATCATTGCCGCGACTTCTGCCGCAAAATCGTCTGCTTTCTTTTCAATGCCTTCACCGACCTTGAACTTGACGAACTTCACGACTTCCGCGTTGTTTTCCTTGAGGTACTGTCCGACCTTCTTGTCCTGATCCAGGAAGAATACCTGATCAACCAGGCAGAGATCTTCGAGGTTCTTGGAGAGACGTCCTTCAACGATCTTCTCCTTGACGTTCTCCGGCTTGTTTGCCATAGCAGGATCGTTGTTCATCTGCTCGAGGAGGATCTCCTTCTCGTGTGCGATGACATCGGCCGGCATTTCATCACGGGAGATGTAGGTCGGGTTCATGGACGCAACCTGCATTGCCATCTGCTTGGCGATCTGATCGTCACCGCCCTGCAGAACAACGAGAGCAGAGATCTGTCCGCCATTGTGCATGTAGAGACCGAAATGCTGATCCGTCAGCTTGTTTACGATCTCGAAGCGGCGCAGCTTGATCTTCTCACCGATGATCGCAGTCGCATTGATGAATGCGTCATTCAGTGTGCCGTCTTCGATCTTTGTCTCAAGTGCTGCGGCAAGATCACCCGGCTTGTACTGCTTCAGTGTTTCGATGGTCTTATCAAGCAGAGCGAGGAACTTGTCGTTCTTTGCGACGAAGTCGGTCTCTGCGTTGATCTCAACGATGACAGCCTCATCACCGTCTGCGACAACTCTGGAAAGACCTTCCGCTGCGGTACGTCCTTCCTTCTTTTCTGCTTTGGAGATGCCCTTCTTGCGGAGCCAGTCCTTCGCAGCTTCCATATCGCCGTCGGTTTCAGTGAGTGCCTTCTTGCAGTCCATCATTCCGGCGCCGGTTTCTTCACGGAGTGCCTTAACCTGTGCTGCTGTAATTGCCATGATTATTCTGCCTCCTTTGTTTCAACAGGTGCTGCTTCTGCCTTCGGTGCGGCTTCTGCCTTCGGGGCTCCGCCGTTTCCACGGGCAGGGTTGTTGCGGTTGTTGTCGCGGCGGAACACACGGCGCTCACCGGACTGACCGTCACGGTTGAAGCGGCTTCTATTCTGCATCTGCTGACGGCGCTCTTCGTAACGCTGACGCTTTCTGCGCTCATACTCAGCAGCCTGCTGCTCAACATTGATCATGACATCCTTCATGGTGATGTCTTCAACTGTTTCATCTTCCTGGTGTGCAAATTCCAGAACGCCGCCCTTGGCTTCGCAGATCGCATCTGCGATGACACCGACCATCAGCGTAATGGAACGTACCGCATCATCGTTGGAAGGAATCGGATAGTCAACCGTTGTCGGATCCGCATTGGTATCGATCAGTGCGAATACCGGGATGTGGAGCTTGCGTGCTTCTGCGACTGCGTTGTGCTCTTCGATCGGGTCGACAACGAACAGTGCATCCGGCAGCTTCTTCATTTCCTTGATTCCGCCAAGGAAGTTTTCAAGACGCTCTTTGCGCTTGAGCATGACGGACTGTTCCTTCTTCTTGTACACATTGATGGTTCCGGAAGTTTCCATCTCTTCGATCTCAATCAGCTTCTTGACGGACTTCTGAATGGTACGGAAGTTTGTCAGCGTACCGCCGAGCCATCTCTGGTTGACATAGAAGGAACCGGAACGGAGCGCTTCTGCCAGGATCGGAGCCTGCGCCTGCTTCTTGGTTCCGACGAAGAGAACCTTTCCGCCGTTTTCAGTGATTTCCTTCAGCTTCGCATAAGCGACATCCAGCTGTTCCTGGGTTTTTGCCAGGTCGATGATGTAGATACCGTTCTTGCTGGTGTAGATGTACGGGCGGAACTTCGGGTTCCATTTGCGAGTCTGATGTCCGAAATGAACACCGTTCTCGAGCATTTTCCTCATGGAGACAACAGTCATAATTTCTTTCTTTACCTCACTTTCCGTTGTTATCCGCCACAGGTTCGAACCGGAACAACATACAGTGTATGCACGGGAACCGGAATCCCCTGTGTGAGTATTACACCCGCAATAAAAAACACGAGTGCTTTCCTATGGTAGCACAGGAATGCACTCGTGTTAAGAAAAAAATTAATAAATTTAATTTATATAGTAAGCCATACCTTTCCGGCGTCATCCGTTCAGATATTTCCGCTCCATTCCAAGACAGAGGCTCATCCAGTTCTCGGCCGTGCGGATCTGGTCCCCGCAGTTCACGTGATACTTGTGCCACATCTTCATTGCCGTTATCCCGCCTTTCTGAAGTCCTTCCCGAATCTCAAGGAGTTCCTTCCGCTTCTCCGGCTTCAGATCAAGCGTCAGGATCCGGTCGATCGCATCGATGCTGTCCCGTGCGATATAGGCATTGTTGCGGATCACCTGATCCACCTGTTTCAGCATTCTCACGAAATACCCGGCATTGATCTTATAGACCGCTCCCTTGGTGGAATTACTGGTATGCCTGCGGTAGGACATCAGGGGTTTGTTGATAAAAGAAAGATCCGCATCCAGTCCCGCTGCCACCTGATAGGTGAAGTTGTCGAAGGAACTCATCGTAGAGAATTCCGGATCCTGCATAAGTTTCTTCACCGCAAGATAGACGATCCGGTCAAAGAAAAGATTACAGCCGAATACCCGATGGGTAAAAAAGGCATCCATCGGATTCTGAATCTGATATTGATAAGTACTCGCAAAATCAGGGTCTTTCAGATTCCCTTCGCTGTCGATGATCTCCATATTGCTGGTAAAACAGATTGGAGTATTCTCCCCCTTCTCCCGTTTGATTTCTTCTGCCTTTGTGACACAGACTTCCAGTTTATCCGGTTTCCAGACATCGTCATCATCCATATATGCAAAGTAATCGTACTTCTCTCCATCGGAATGAATCACCGCATTGCGGTAGTTTCCGTGCGATCCCCGTCTTCCGGTATTATTGTCGATTAAGCAGAACCGGGAATCCTTATCCAGAAACTCCCGGACAATCTTCATGGTAGCTTCATTGGCATTATCATTGGATAACAGCACATTCCAGTTTGGATAGGTCTGGTTCACCACACTGTCCAGCTGACCGCGGATATAGTTTTCCGCATTGTACAGTGCACAGAGAATCAGTACTTTCTTCTCTTTCTCCATAAATCTTCTTTCCTCGATACTTGTCTGGTCATGCCTTTTTGGCATGGGGATGGGCTTTGTCAACCGCTGCCCGCAGACGGTCACTGGTCACATGGGTATAGATCTGGGTCGTCGAAAGATTCTCGTGGCCCAGCAGTTCCTGTACGACTCGGAGATCCGCTCCGTTATCGAGCAGATGGGTCGCAAAGCTGTGACGGATCATATGCGGATGTACATGGATCGTTAATCCTGCCGCAAGTGCCCGCTTTTCACAGATATTCTGAATCGATCGGGCAGTCAGTGGCTTTCCCTTCTGATTCAGAAACAGATTATCGGTACGTTCTTTCTGAAAGACCGGTCTGGCCTCTTTTAAGTACAGTTCGATCAGTTTGGCACACCGGTTGTAGAACGGCACCATCCGCTCCTTGCTTTCCTTACCGACAACCGAAAGGTACCGTTCCGGCAGCCGGATCTTGGATACCTGCAGAGAAGCGCATTCACTGACACGCAGGCCGCAGGCATACATCACTTCAATGATGCAGCGGTCACGAATATCTGCCGGTTTTGTTAGATCAAAGCTGTTCAGCAGTGTCTCCATCTGATCAAAGGTCAAAAACTCCGGAAGCTTTCTTCTTGGAGCACTGCCCTTGAACTGGCGGACGGGATTGTTTTCAATGCCTTCATACCGGTTCAGGTACCGGTAAAACGAACGCAGGCTGGACAGGTTCCGGGCATAGGAAGCGTTAGATAAAGGCTTATTGCCGAAATCCCCGCTCCGCAGTTTCAGTACATAATCGGAAATCACCGTTTTATCAACTTTCTCAAAGCTTTTGATCTTCTCATCTTCGAGATAACCGACAAACCGTTCAATATCCCTGCGGTAGGCATCTTCCGTATCACTCGAACCGGTACGGCTGACCCGTACATGGTTCAGAAAGCGTTCGACTGCTTCATCAAAGCCGGCCATGTTCTATCTCCTGCCGGATGATCTCCAGTGACTGTTTTCCATACGCTTCCTTGCGGTCTTTTTTCTTTACTGCCGTCTTCAGATGCATGATCCCGAAGTTGGCATTCATTGGCTGGAAGTGATCCGGATCTGCATGGGTGATGTAATACGACATTGCGCCGATCATCGTTTCCGGTCCCGGTGCTATAAGCTCCTCTCCCTTGAGATAATGTGCCATATTAATACCTGCTAACATGCCGGAGGCAGTGCTTTCCACATAGCCCTCGACTCCGGTCAGCTGCCCAGCAAAAAACAGATCTTCTCGGATCTTGGACTGATAGGTTTCGTTCAGACACGTCGGGCTGTTGATATAGCTGTTCCTGTGCATGACGCCATAGCGTACAAACTCGCACTGTTCCAGTCCCGGAATCATATGAATGATCCGTTTCTGTTCCGGCCAGGTCAGATGCGTCTGGAAGCCGACGATGTTGTAAAGACTCGCTTCGGCATTATCCTGACGCAGCTGAACGACCGCATATGGCCGCATGCCGTCATGTTCAAGACCGACCGGCTTCATCGGGCCAAATAATAAAGTGTTCCTGCCCCGCTTTGCCATGACTTCAAAGGGCATACAGCCTTCAAAGTAGATCTCCTGTTCAAATGCTTTAATCGGTACGGTTTCGGCATTGATCAGTTCCTGATAGAACAGTTCAAACTGTTCCCGTGTCATCGGGCAGTTGACATAGTCTGCCTCTCCCTTGTCATAGCGGGATTTTTTATACGCCTTGGTAAAGTCAATCGATTCGGCGGTTACGATCGGTGCTTCTGCATCATAGAAGTAACAGTACTTCGCATCGAGCAGATTCTGGATCGGTTTCATCAGCGCATCACTGGTAAGCGGTCCGGTCGCAATGATTGTCGGTCCTTCCGGAATGGAATCTGCTTCTGAATCGATAATGGTGATCAGCGGGTTACTGCGGATCTTTGCATCGATATAATGGGAAAACCCTTCCCGGTCAACCGCTAAGGCACTGCCGGCCGGTACTCTTGTGGCATCTGCTGCTTCCATGATCAACGACCCGATCACACGCATCTCTTCTTTCAGCAGTCCGACACCATTGGTAATGGAATCGGAACGCAGGCTGTTGGAACAGACGAGCTCCCCAAAGGTATCTGCCGCATGTGCAGGGGTTCTCTTTTTCGGTTTCATTTCAATCAGGGTCACGCCAATCCCTCGCCGGGTCAGCTGATACGCCGCTTCACAGCCGGCAAGGCCCGCCCCGATTACAATTGCCTCTTGTTTCATGAAATCCATTTTACAACACCTCTTGTATAACAGGGCAGAAACACCCATAACTGGTTGTCTCTGCCCTGCAGGTTATTATTCTTCCGTTTTCTTCTTCGTAGTTTTCTTTGTGGCTGTTTTTGTGGTTGTCTTTTTTGCTGCAGCCGTTTTCTTCGCCGCCGGCTTCTTTGTAGAAGCGGTTTTTTTGGATGCCGCACGGTCTTTCTTCGAGACGATCTTCTCGCCTTCCAGAGTTTCCATGTAATGGCACCGCGGGAAGTTGGAACAGCCGTAGAAATATGTATTGTAGCGGGATTTGCGCTTTAACAGTTCACCATTTCCGCATTCCGGGCAGGCTCTTCCGGTCGGTTCCGGTTTTTCCTTTTCCTTACCGTCGATCTGTCTGGTATAGCGGCACTTCGGGAAGCCGCTGCAGGAGATGAACTTTCCAAACCGGCCCAGACGATACACCAGCGGACTGCCGCAGTCCGGACAGTTTTCCCCGACTTCTTCCGGCTTGACCTTCTCCATCTTCTCATAAGCCTCATCCAGTAATGGAGTAAAGGTATCCCAGAATTCTCTCAGCGTCTTTACCTCATCGGCATCCCCTTCGGCAATCCGGTCGAGGTCCCGTTCCATCTCTGCCGTGTATTTGACATTGATGATGGAAGAGAAGAATTCATCGAGTTTATCAACCGTCAGGGTTCCCTGTTCCGTCGGGAAGAAGACTCTGGTCTTGGATTTCTCACTCGAACGTTCCAGTTTGACATAGCCTCTCTGCTGGATCGTATCAATGATCATCGCATAGGTACTCGGGCGGCCGACTCCCTGCTCTTCCAGTTCCTTGATCAGCCGGGCTTCGGTATAGCGTGCCGGTGGTTCCGTAAAGTGCTGGTTCGGAGTAAGTTCGGAAGCTTTGATGGATTCCCCTTCGGTTAATGCAGGTAAGGTTGTGTCTTTATTGGCATAGTATGCACCATAGACCTTCAGCCATCCGTCAAACACCAGAGAGGAACCGCTGGCTGTAAAGTCATATTCGTTCTGGGAAAGCACGATTGCTTTTCCGGCAAAGCGGGCCGGCGCCATCTGGGATGCCAGCGCTCTGGCATAGATCAGCTTGTAGAGCTTGTACTGTTCTCCCGTCAGATAGTTCTTGATCTTTTCCGGGTCATTGTTCAGATTGGTCGGACGGATCGCTTCATGGGCATCCTGGGCATTCGCATCATTCTTTGCGGTATAGACCCCGTTGTATTCCTTGCCGAACTGCTCGGTGATCCGGGCATGGGCAGCCTTGGTATAGACATCCGAAAGCCGGTAGCTGTCGGTACGCATATAGGTAATCAGACCTTCCTGCCCATTGCCGATATCGATACCTTCATAAAGCTTCTGGGCTACCGACATGGTACGCTTGGCGGAGAAGCCAAGCTTGGTGGAAGCTTCCTGCTGAAGTGTCGAGGTAATAAACGGACGGAACGGTGCAGTAGTTTTGGTGGTTTCCTTGATCGAGCTGATCGTAAAATCACCAAGACACGCATTATATGCCTTCATCGCCTCTTCTTCGTTGTGAAGTTCGGCCTTTTCACCATTGATCTTCGCAAGCGAAGCACTGAAGCTCTCACCGTCTTTTTCAAACTTCGCATCCAGTGTCCAGTATTCGACCGGAACAAATGCGGCAATTTCCTTTTCCCGTTCCACGATCAGCTTCAAAGCGACCGACTGTACGCGGCCGGCACTCTTGGATTTGATCTTGTTGTGAAGCAGTTTGGAAAGCTTGAATCCGATGATCCGGTCCAGGATACGTCTGGTCTCCTGGGAATGGACCAGATCCATATCGATCATGCGCGGGTTTTTAAATGCCTGTTCAACCGCATCATGGGTAATCTCATGAAAGGTAACCCGGTCGACCGCATCTTCTGAGAGACCCAGTTCCTGTGCCAGGTGCCAGGAAATCGCTTCGCCTTCCCGGTCCGGGTCGGTTGCGAGATATACTGCTTCGCTTTTCTTGGCGAGCTTCTTTAAATCCGATACAGTATCCACCTTATCTTTGGACACTTCATATGTTGCGGCAAAGTCATGGTCAATATCCACACCGAGACCGTCTTTCCCGCGGATGGCAAGATCACGGATATGTCCCTTGGAAGAGACCACTTCATAATCTTTGCCGAGATATTTCTGAATCGTCTTGGACTTGGAAGGCGACTCTACAATTACAAGATTCTTCATGCAAAACTCCTCTTGTTTCATCCTATTTATAGGTAACAATTCCAAAGAATAACCCACAGTGCTTTTCTTGGCAAGCATTTTTAAGTGATCGACTTTAACGGCCGCATCTCTTCCAGGAGCTTCCGGTCATAGACGATATTGGCTCCCTGTGAGATCAGAAGATTACAGCCGGCACCGGTCTCATCTTCAAACGGATACGGGAAACACCAGATCTCCTTACCAAGAGTAATTGCCTCATTCACTGTTATCATTGTCCCGCTTTTGAGTGAGGCCTGGGTTACGATCACACAGTCTCCCAGAGCTGCCAGGATCCGGTTGCGCCAGGGAAAATGATGGCGCTTGACCCCGGTATTGCTTGGGTATTCCGAAAGAACCAGCTGTTCCTGTTCCATTCTTCTGTAGAGATATTCATTTTCTCTTGGGTATCGTACATTCAGGCCGCATCCGATCACCCCGATCGTAGCCTTTCCTTTTCCGATGGCTGTACGGTGCACGATACTGTCGACCCCTTTGGCAAGACCCGATACCAGTGTAAAGTGCTCGCATAGTATTGAAGCAGACAGTTCGGTTGAGGCATTGCCGTACCAGGTCATGCGCCGGCTGCCGACGATCGTTGCGGCACTGGTCTTAAGGAGTTCTAGGTTGCCCCGGTAAAACAGCACCCATGGCGGATAGCGCAGCCTTCTCAGACGATCCGGGTAAGCTTCATCGTAAATCGTCAGGTACTGATCTTTGATCATTACATTTCCGGGGACTTCTTCCCGTCTGATGGCTTCTGCGATCTTGGACCAGTCGCCGTCATACTTCCAGCTGTACTGTGCGAGTGTTTCCTGTTCTGTCATACTGCCCCTTTCAAGGAACACTTAGTACACGGAATGGAAATTCCACGTTTTTTAAATAAAAAATCTGTCTGAGATCATTTTCGACCTGTTAACAGATTTCTATTTTTCTTATGATGATTCTTTTTCGTTACTTCATGAACAGTCCGATGTCATAAACCCGGATCCCCTGCGGATAGACGATTTTGATTCCCATGATCTTCTCTCCCAGTCCGTCATACTGCAGATCCGTTCCATCGGCCGGTACATCCGGTATTGCAAACTCTGCGGAAACTATTTTAAACGAGTTTGAATTTACCGGAACCTCTTTCAGCAGTTCCAGCTGTTCCGTGTTCAGATCAAATGGACTGTTGTTCCGGATGGCATAAATCCGGATTACTCCGTTTCCCTTTCCTTCTGCCTGATAAACGATCGTACCGGTCGGAATACCAAAATGAACATATTCCGTCAGTTCCTCGGTAACCAGCATTCGCTTCCCGGTGTCCATTTCTTCAGTATGGCAAACTCCGACATACCCGTCCGGGTTGGATGGGATATCCGGATCCCTGCCGTAATACTCTTCTATCGTGCAGCGCAGTTTTGGGTTGTAGATGAGATTGCCTTCCGTCCGCATTGTATGGAAGCAGAGATCATACGCCTCGGATTTCGGAATCAATTTGATACCGGTGCCGTTGCAGAACTTCAGCAGTTCTTCCAGAATCACCCGTTCACTGAACGTATCATCAGAATCAATCACTTCGCCCTGAATCAGTCCATGGGCAGTATTATGACGGAGCGATTCAATGAGATCAAAGAAAACGCCTTTGTCTTTGATCATTTGAATACCGTAATCATTGTCCGGTACAAAAAAGGATTCCGGATAGGCCTCATACAGCGCCGCATAGGGAACCGCAGAATTCGTTGGAAAAACAACGCCGTCGTTCCGGGAAAGCGATGCGTTATAGAAAAACTGATAGGCCATTGCCGGTTTTGTGAATCCGTCGTTTCTTCCCGGATACAGACTGTCATGGGTGGACGTATAGCCGTATTCCCGCAGAACATCATTCCAGCTTCTGCTTAAGGGAGCACCGTTTTCATCGGTACGCAGGCTGGATTTCATCTTTGCCTGATAGTTATAGGGTAAGAGAAAGTCCGGATCATAATACCGCTTTCCGTCGTTTTCATAGGTGCACGGCGAATGAAGATCACCCGGCTTGGACCAGACCCGGAACGGTTCTTCCATCTCCAGATAATTCTTATAATACAAGGCTGTGATTTCCAGGATCCGCTCCCAGATCTCATGGTTGGAAGAGGTTCTGGCACCGGTAAAGATCCCTCCGGTATAACAGCCCTGTGCTTCATCATAGCTGCCGTACGAAGACCCCGTTGTGCCAAGGAACCAGTTGGACATCCAGTCCAGCAGCTCACACATTCCGTTGGCATTTTTATATACCGAAAAGGAATCCCGGATGTACTGACATTCTTCATCTGTCAGTTCTGCCCATGAGGCATCCAGTTCCAGTTTCCAGATATCCATGGCGTCATTGACCTTGGAGTGGATATCATAGCCGAATACATTTTTTCCATCACCCCGGTTGCCTCGTAATTCTTCATTGGAAGGATACGGTACCTGATCCCCTTCCGGAGAATCCGGGTCCTGTCCGTTAAACAGCGGATCGGTATAGATGAATTCCCTGTGGTTCCAGGTATGATCGCCCAGTTCATTGCCGTTTGAAAAGACCGCCTCAAACTGTTCCTTTCGGGTTTCCGGTGATACGGAAACATTGGTTATGATATTGTACTCTGCCCGGGCTCCGTATTCCGCAAACAGCGGGATCACCAGTGAAAAGTCGGATGGGCGGAAGTCATCAAACCCGATTGCCAGGTAACGGGTATCTTCATAGAGAATATTGTCCACGTCATATGTTTCGATGGTTCTGGTATCTTTGGGCAGAACTGCATCAAAGCACATCATTAAAAGAACACATGCCAGAATCAGACATGCGGCTTTTGCGGGCAGCCGCAGTTTTCGATAATACTTCAGCAGTGTTCGAAATTGTTTCAGGATCTTCAGTATTACGTTTTCCATGTAAATCAAGAATCCCCAAACAGATCTAACGTCATCTGATGGGCCGCAACCGGCCCATAACTCTTCCGGTGGATCGGCGTAATGCCGTACTGTTCGATTGCCGCAAGGTGCTGCGGAGTCGGATAGCCTTTGTTTTTCGCAAAGCCATACTGCGGGTAAAGCGCATCATATTCTTTCATCAGCCGGTCACGGGTCACCTTGGCAAGAATCGATCCGGCAGCGATACTGATGGATTTCCGATCCCCTTTTACTAAAGGAACAACCGGCTTATCCAGTTCGATTGGCATCGCATCGGTCAGAACCACATCACACGGCAGATCCTGTGCAATTGCCAGAAATGCCCTCTGATCTGCACGGTAGATATTCCAGCGGTCGATCTCTTCCGGTTCTACCAGCCGGATTTCAAAATACAGGGCGTCCTGCTGGATGAGGTCAAATAAGAGATCCCGCTTCTTTTCACTGATGGACTTGGAATCATAGATATCCGGGTTTTCATAACCGATTGGGAATACGACACCGGCTACTGCCAGAGGGCCGGCCAGCGGTCCCCTGCCTGCTTCATCGATTCCCAGTACCAGTTTATTCTCTGCCCAGGCTTCATGTTCATAGTCATTCGGACAGATTTTATCTGTTTTCTTCATGTCCCTTAACTCTTTCCAGGGTCAGCTTTCCAAGCTTTCCCCTCCGCAGCTCATGTAAAAAGACAGATGCGGCCCGGTCAATGTCCAATACCCCATTCTCTTTTAAGAGATGCCGCTTCTTGGCAATCGCCTCCAGCATGACATCCGTGCGGATATTCGGTTCACAGTCATATTCCGTTTCCAGGATCCCGGGGTAAAGTTCCCGGATCACATGGATCGTATCCATGGCGATCTCTTTTAAATCCAGAATGTTTTCATTGATCGCCCCGGTTGCCGCAAGCAGGCTGCCGGTACGCGGTTCTTCAAACTTCGGCCAGAGAACACCCGGGGTATCCAGGATTTCCAGGGTTGGGTCTGCTTTGATCCAGGTTAAGGCCCTTGTAACACCGGGTTTGTCTGCCGTCTTGGCACTGTTTCTGCCGGCGATCCGATTGATCAGGGTGGATTTGCCCGCATTGGGGATCCCACAGGCCATGGCCCTCATTGCCCGGGGGCGTATCCCCTTGCGGATCATCCGTTCGCGGACCGGCGTACATAAAAGACCGCAGGCATCTACGATCTGCTTTCTCACATTCTTATCACTGGCAATATTCAAAGCGAGACACCTGCAGCCATCCGTGGTCAGTTCTCTGACCCACTGTTCCGTAACCGCATCATCTGCCAGATCTTTTTTGGACAGGATGATCAGCCTTGGCTTCTGAGGTGCCATTTCATCCAGGATCGGGTTCCGGCTGGCAGAAGGAATCCGTGCATCCCGCAGTTCTATGATCATATCGACTGCCTTGAGATGTTCCTTCATATCCCGCCGGGCTTTTTCCATATGCCCGGGGTACCACTGTACATCTACCATGACTTCACTCCGAACTCTGAGAACGGGTAAAAGATAAACGCACCTTTGGCAATGATCTGATCGTCCGTAAATGCCCCGTAATACCGGCTGTCCCGGCTGGACGGGCGGTTGTCTCCGAGGCAGAAGTATTCGCCTTCCCCAAGGGTTACCGGTGATACATCTTCCATAAAACCGTCACCCCAGTTTTTCCGGTACGGCGTATCTAAAAAAGGTTCTTCAATGGTTTTTCCATTGACCTGCAAGGTACCGTTGGAATACTGAACGGTTTCTCCGGGAAGACCGATTACCCGCTTGACCAGATATTCCTTTTTATCCTTCAGATAAATGATCGCAATATCAAAGCGTTTCAGGGATCCGAACTTTTTCCCATAGACATTGGCAAACCCCAGGGCATTTGAAGTCAGGGTCGGATACATGGAACTGCCCTGTACACGAATCGGCCGGGCTACAAAGTTTACAAACAGCGAGACCAGAATCATACATACCATGAAGGTCTTGAGAAGATCCCATACGGATTCCGCCAGGGTTTCTTCTTTCTGTTCTTCTTTTTTATCTTTTTTAATCTCTTTTGTTTCTTCCATACGTAAGCATTATAACGTTACAAACCGAAAAGGAAAGGCAAAACAAAGGCCATTCACCATTTCATCTCAAAGTATCAGAAGTAAAACAGGGCCCGTAATGTGAGCCCTGGGTACCGGTCAGTTCAGATCAATCAGTGAAAACAGATTGCGCAGCTGGATATTGACACAGTTGTTAAACTGGATCATCTCCGAGATGGTCGCATAATCCAGCCAGAAATAGCCTTCCGGAAGATGACCGATCTCTTCCGGCTGAATTTCGATGATCGCGTTCCGGTTCTCTTCATGATAGAAGCGGCCGCCCTCTTCCGAAAGAATCACATCGGTAATGACCCCTTCGTTCTGTTCCAGTTTCTTCAAGAACAGCGATTCGATCGCATTGAGCTGGTTCCTCGGGTTGGACGGTTCCAGCTGAACGATCGGGCCAAGCTCGGCGTTGTCAAAGCAGCCAATCTCATGGCGGACACAGACCAGATATTTGCGGATCCCGTTCTCCACACAGGTAAAGATGCCGAAGACCGCCTGTCCGAGTGCTTCAATTAAAGGCTGTTCCCAGTAGTTTACTTCCCGGTCTTCAATTTCGATCCGGCAGTAAATGACCCGGAAATCATAGGGCGTGCGGCAGGAGATGCCGTCTTTGGTCATATTCCAGCCCTTCAGGCTCTTTAGCGGCAGAAGACGGGATTTCTCCCGCTGGAACATCTTGTAGTCATTGATGCAGTTAAAGATGCTGTGCAGTTTGGTATAGTCCGGAGAGCGGAAAACCGATTCATAGAGACTGGGATCTTTGAAGAATGACGGAATCTCATTATCTGTCGTCCCGTTCAGATCGAAATGGATACAGGAAAGCACCGTACGGGTATCCATGTTTACCAGATTGTTGTATTTCATCAGTTCCTTGATCTGCCCAAGCGTCATCCAGCAGTGGCTGTCCAGGATCGGAACCTCTTCTTCCACAAACAGGATCATGTTCCGGTTGCGTTTCTTATAGAAACGGGAAGACTGCTCCGACTGGATCTGGTCCACAAGGACTGTGTGGCTGCCGGACTCCAGAAAATAGTCCAGATAATTCGGTACTTTTCCGCCGTGTTTGCGGGAGAAGTTGCTTTTGGTTGCCTGAAGCGTCGGGGAAATCTGAATGACGTTGGAGTTTCCCGGTTCGATCTTCGCCTGCATGAGAAAGTTCAGACGGCCGTCGATCATTTTGCACAGGATGCCAAGATAGCCGATCTCATCCTGAATGATGATCGGCTGTTCCGCTACGATCCGGTCATCTTCAATTTCCTGATATCCGGCCAGCTGAAAAAAGCTGTTGTTGTTATTACGGATATAACCGTCTTCCTCGTCATAGTGCCAGAATCCGCTGTAGGAAAAGTCCACCTTCTCAATTCGTACCTTGAGACGGGAATTCCGTTCCCGGATCCATTCCAGGATCTCAGGAAGTGTATTGACGTTTCCTTTGCGGTCCGCCCATGAGCGAAGCAGCTCCAGATTGAAATCCAGTTTTGGTTCAGCCATAGAAATCGCCTATCTTCTTTACAACCAGTTCGGTATCTTCTTCGCTCATATCGTAATAGAGCGGCAGACGCAGTACTCTTGCGCCGTATTCTTCCGTTACCGGGCAGTCCTCCGGCCGGTAGCCGGTTTTCAGTCCCATTGGTGCCGAATGCAGAGGCACATAGCAGATATAAGCCATGATCTCATTCTGCTTCAGGTATTCAACCAGGTCGGTACGGATCTGATCATCCGGCAGAACGATATTGTACATATGTCCGTTGTGGACTACATGGTCCGGAACAATCGCCCGCCGCAGTTTTCCCTGTTCTTCCAGGGGTTTCAGCAGTTCATGGTAGCGGTACCAGATTCCTCTGCGCTTTTCCATGATGTCATCATACCGTTCGAGCTGTGCATACAGCAGCGCTGCCAGCACATCCGAAGGAAGGAACGAGGAACCGATGTCATGCCAGGTATACTTGTCGGTCCAGCCCTTCAGTACCTGACGGCGGTTCGTTCCCTTTTCACGGATGATCTCTGCCCGGTCCATATACTTATCGGTATCCATGACCAGTGCACCGCCTTCTCCCATCGCATAGTTCTTTGTCTCATGAAAGGAAAAACAGGAAAACTCTGCCAGAGTTCCGGTATAGCGTCCTTTATAGGTCGATCCGATTGACTGGGCCGCATCTTCAATTACATAAAGACCATGTTTTTTTGCAATCTCGTTGATCGCATCGATCTCACACGGGATCCCCGCATAGTCAACACAGTAGATTGCTTTGGTTTTCTCTGTGATTAAACCTTCGATCAGTGTTTCATCCAGATTAAAGGTATCCGGACGGATATCGCAGAATACCGGTTTCGCCCCTCTTAACATAAAGGCATTGACGGTGGAAGAGAACGTAAAGGAAGGAACGATGACTTCATCCCCCGGTTCAAGATTGATTAACAGCGCAGACATTTCCAGTGCTGTCGTTCCGGAAGTGGTCAGCAGTACGTTTTCAAAGCCGAACCGCTGTTTCAGCTGCTCATACACCTTCATGGTATATTTGCCGTCTCCGGAAAGCTTGCTGTTATGGAGCGCATCGATTACATACTGTTCTTCCAGTTCCGTGACCGTCGCTTTATTAAACGGAATCATAGCCTGTTCCCCTTTCGCATGGCATCCACCAGTTCTGCCTGTTTCCGGATCGTTTCCAGATCCGTATTCTCTCCGGTGTTGATCTTCTGCAGAAACTGCTCAATCGAGTGCAGAAACTGATCATCTTCACGAAGCGTGACCGTATATTCCTCTGAGGAGGTCTTCAGATTCAGCTTCGGTACATAATCCGATCCTGCCGTGAAGATCCGGTCGGTACGGAGCGTAGCTTTGCCGCCCCAGATTTCCAGTTCACACTGATAGGCATTATCCATGCCGTAACTGATCTGCGCCGTTGTGCCATTCTCATTTACCAGTACCGCACTGCCGTACATTTCAACATCAAAATCCTCAATATATCCGATGGAAGACTGCACCAGTTCCGCAGTTTCCCCCAGCAGATCCAGTGCCAGCCGTACCGGATACCCGCCGCAGTCCAGAATCGCACCACCGCCCAGGGATTTGTCATAGCGGAAATCATTCCGGCTGCGTTTCGGGAACCCGAAGGACATCCGGTAAAGACGGATCTCTCCCAGCGTTCCGTCCTGGATCATCTTATGAATCTCCCGAAGCTGATCGTGATAGAGAAACATATAGTTTTCATGAACGATCTTCCCCTGCTGCTGTGCAAGATTCAAGAGTTCATTCGCTTCTTCTGTGCCTGCGGCAAACGGTTTTTCCATCAAGAGATGCTTTCCGGCAAGCAGTACCTTTCTGCCCCATAGATAATGGAGCGCCGGCGGAAGCGGTACATATACGGCATCGATCGAAGGATCTTCGATCAGCGCATCATAGCCTTCATAGATCGTTCCACCAAAGTTCTCCTGAAACGGGACTGCCTTCTCCGGTGTTCTGGATGCGACGCCTGCGTATTCTGCCCCTTCACACTTCATCAGAGACGGAAGGAACCGGCGGAACGCGACATCCGATGTGCCAAGAATTCCAATTCTCACAGTTTTTCCTGCTTTCTTATTCCTGCATATCTGCGGTAAAGCTTACGATATAGCGGTCTCCGAGACTTTCATCTTCAAAGAACTCCTGGAACTGCAGCGTGAAAGCATTAAATCCCTGCGGTACCTGATAAACGTAATCTGCGGTAATGGTCTCATCCGGCTGCAGGATTGCTTCTCCGGGAAACATGCCTTCAACGCCGTCGAGATTGACATAGCGCTTATAGGTCGGTGCGGTTGCCCATTCATCCCGATACGTGAGCGGCGTGCTGTAATCTTCTTCACCGGTACCGCCCCACTGTACCTGATAGTCGGTATCATAAAGCTTCATCTCTCCGTTCTGCAAAACATGGGTCGTGATATTCAGGATCAGAAGGTTCATTCCCGCATCCGGAGTAATCGTCTGATACGAAGAAGCCAGACGGGCAGAATTCAGCGTGAACTCGAGATCGGTTGCCTTCATGATATTTCCAATCTTTCCTTCTGCTTTTCCATAGGCAGATTCCACCACATTGGAGGTTTCTTCCGTTGTTGTTTCGGTAGATTCAGTGGTTTCCAGATTTGCCTCGGTTGTGATCTCAATCTGGTCATCTTTTTTTCCGCATGCGGCAGAAAGACCCATCAGGAGTACGAGCATCAGTTTTATCATCTTTTTCATAGGTTTCACCCTCCAAGCAGTGAGTATACAAGGATCCCGGCAATGATCAGGACCAGTGCCATGATCTTGCCGGAATTGATCTTCTCATGAAAGATCGTTACACCAAATATTGTTACATAAATATAGGAAGTTGACTCAAGAACCGGTCCGAGGGACAGCGGAATCTCTTTATAAGCCAGAATAGAACAGAACGTCGCAAGCACGAAGATGGCATACGCTCCGATCACCAGAGGGTTCAGATACTCTTTGACCGGGGAATCATACTCCTTCATGGCGGCTTTCTTCAGCATTACCTGCGAAACCGCACTGATAAACGTTCCAAACAGAATAAACAGGGAGTACAGAAACCGGGTATTCATGCCTCATCCTCCCCGGGATCTGATCTTGCGTACAGTACGATGCCGGTAATAATCAGTGCAAGACCCACGAGTTTCCAGATGGTAACCCCTTCGTGAAACAGAATTATTCCGTAAATAAACCCCCACAGTACCGTTACCGCTTTATTGGCAAAAGCTTCGGTAAGCGGCAGGCGCTTGATCACCTGCTGCCAGCCGATCGCATAAACCCCTAATAACAGGATCATCGCTCCGTAATAGAGACAGAAGCGCAGGCTCAGGAATTCTTCCTGGGCCGCAAGCTTGCTGAAAACAGAGGTCAGTGAATAAACGGCCAGAAGAATATGCAGCAGGATGTACGCTCTGGTCCTGGAATTCATTCTGCCTCCTGTTTCGGCAGATACGGCAGAAGATCCTCCCGACGGTCTGCCATCATCAGAAAATACCCATGCCTATCCGAACTGTCATGAACTGCCGCATCGCTGTCATGGATCTCACTGCGGACAATATAATCCGGATGTTCGCTCTGGAGTTTCTGGAACGCTTCAATATCCGCTTTCTGAAAGATAAACCGTACTGCTGCGGCATCCGCCAGAATATCCGGGGTCAGATCCGGTGTTTCGCCAAGCGCACAGGAGATTACCGCTTTGACAAAGTCAATTCCGCTGGTAATCCGAACAAGATCACTGCCGATGAAATCACCGCCCATCCGGCCGCCGATCTCAATGATCCGGATATTCCCATTGTCATCTACTTTCAGTTCGGTATGGCTTGCGCCGGTGGTCAGTTCCAGACTGTCCAGCGCATGAAAGACTACCAATCGGATCTGTTCTTTCATTTCATTACTGAAACATGCCGGTTCGATATGTCCGGTTTCGATAAATCCCGGAGCCCCGGTCGTAAACTTCTCGGTAATGCCTAACAGATGGTGCTTTCCTTCAACAGAAAGACATTCCACACTGTATTCCTTCCCTTCGGCAAATTCTTCCACCAGTGCCTGCTTGATAAAGCCCTGTTCTTTTGCATGTTCGATTGCTTCTGAAAGACCTTCCGTCGTTTCCAGTTTTGTGATCCCGCGGCTGCCGGAGCGGTCCAGCGGCTTGACGATGACCGGAAAGCGGAGCGTATTCAAATCGAGATCTTCAGTCGATGAGACAAGCAGACTTTGGACTGACGGATCTCCGTGTTCTGCAAATGCCAGGCGCATCAAGTGTTTATCCGTTGATTTTGCAGTGGCACGCATCGAATTGCCGGGCAGGTTCATCTGTTCTGCAACATAATTGACGGCCTTCATGGCAAGATCGGATCCGATGCTGCAGATTCCGTCGATTCCGATTTCTCTGCATGTTTTCAGGATTTCATCCGTTTCCGTAATGGAGATCGGATAGAAAACATCTGCGGCGGTTTCTCCAACATCATTGGCACGCCATGCAAAAACATGGGTTTTTAAGCCCATCTGTTTTGCGGTTTCAATCAGCGGTAGCTGAAGATAGGAAGCGCCCATGATTGCCAGATTTCTCATTGTTCCTCCAGATTTCTGGTTTCTTCAACGACATACAGCGGTCGGTTTCGCACTTCATTGTAGATATTTCCGACATACAGTCCGTGAACTCCGAGGGTAGACATAATCAGCCCGCCGATCAGGAAAATGGAAGCCATAAGACTGATCCATCCTTCCGGTACCGATCCGTCCACAAAATGACGAATGACCAGATAAAGAATCGTTAAGAATGAAAGAAACGCAAATGTCAGTCCGATGTAGATGGCGATATGAAGTGGCTTATTGGACTGCGAGGTAATTTCCTCCATCGCATAGCGCATCTTCTTGGAAAAGCTGTAGGAAGACTTCCCTTCCGCCCGCTCATCCGAAGGCATTTCAATCGTAACGCTTGGATAACCCAGCCATTTCAGAAACATCGTATAGGCCCGGTTCGTTTCATTCATGGAAAGATACGCATCGACTGCTCTGCGGCTGGCAATCGAGAAATTGCCAATCCCGGGGTCATAGTAGTCATCTGCGAAAATGTTGTAGACCTTATAAAACATTTTGGAAAGGAACCGGGTCATTGCGGATTCATGCCGTTCCGTACGTTTGACAAACACAATGTCATATCCCTTTCGGACTGTCTCATAGAGTTCTTTGATTCCTTCCGGCTTGTCCTGCAGGTCACAGTCCATTACTACAACATAATCGCCTTTGGAATGGTTCAGACCGGCAGCGATTGCCCGTTCCTGCCCGAAGTTCCGGGTAAAATGAATTCCTTTAACCCGTTGATCCTTTTCCGCCAGCTTGATGATCTCTTCCCAGGAATTCTGCGGATCACGGTCTTCCACAAAGATGATCTCAAAGGACAGCGAAAGAGACTCGAGTGTTGTTACGAGTCTTTGGTACAGTTCATATACGGCCGCACGGCATCCATATTCGGGAATGACAACTGAGATATCCATAAATAGTTAACTTTCTGATGGTTAGTTCTGCGCCTGTGCAGGTACAAAGGCTTTGCTAATCTTCCGTTTGATCCGGGCAAATGCTGCCCGTTCGGTACGCTCCCGCATCAGCAGTTCATCACTGAGCCGTTCCACTGCCTTTGTCTTTGCATAATGACGGTAATATGGCAGGATCTGTTCGCCGTATGGAACCAGCTTCAGCAGGAAGGTCTCCAGATGATCGAGCGTTTCCTTATATTGTTCTGATGTGCAGTTCATCCGTCTTGTCTTGTAGAGCATAAACTTAAAGGATTCAAACATCCGATACCAGAAGATATCCGGTACGTCTTTCTTTTCTTCGGCCTGATCGATGATCGTCTTAAAGACATCAATCTCTCCGTTCATGGCCGCATAGCGTACATCCTGCATGGAGTTGCCGGTACGGTTGATCAGGTAGTTCGCCAGTGCCTCATCGGTATAGATCACAGAATCTGCCTGCAGCAGGTTCATATAGAACAAGAGATTATCGGTATAACCAACCTTCTGTGGAAAGCGGATCGACGTACTGAGGTTCCGTTTGTACAGCTTGGCATGCGGACTCGGATCGATAAAGAAGAGATTATCAAACTCTTCCGTCCCCTTCCGATAGACCCGATTGGTCTTCAGTTCTGCAAATTCAGTATTTACCGCAGGATCATAATCCCTTGCCGTACTGTTTTCATAGACAAAGGTCTTCGCACCAACGGTCAGATCTGCCTTGCTGACCTTTGCCAGGTTCAGCAGTACTTCCACAGCATTCGGTTCCAGCGTATCATCCGGGTCACAGACCAGAAAATACGGGGTATCGCATTCCTGAATCGCCAGCTGCAGCACACTGCCGTAGCCACCGTTTTCTTTATGAATTGCCCGGATCTTCTTCGGGTACTTCTCTGTGTATTCATCAATGATTGCTTTACACCCGTCTTTAGAGCCGTCATTGACTGCCAGTACCTCAAAACTGTCAGAAGTCTGTTTTAAAAGCGATTCAAAACAGTCTCTCAGATACTTCTCCACATTATAGATCGGTACGATAATCGTTACTTCTTTCATAGCTTTGCCTTTCTGTGCTTCAGTGAGAGATATGCCTTCAGCAGTGCCTTATGGGTATAGATCCAGTCATACTTTTCCCGTTCAATGGGATACCGGCACTTTGGGAATTCCGGCCAGTTTTGTTTAATGTACCAGAAACACACATCAATATACTCATTCACGAGATCATAGTCGGTACAGGTACGCGTCTTTTTCAGGCATTCGAGTATATTGACCCCGCCGAGAAACTTCAGTTCTTCATAGTATTTCTCATAAATACCGAGTTTCTTGTAATCATCCAGGGTGATCTTGACCATGTCCAATACATGGTAAGCCCGCATGTTGAACTCTCCGGTGATGTTTCCAGGCCTGTCTTTCAGATAGTCATATAACGGCTGGTTCACAAAGGCGACTTTTTTTGCCCGTGCAAGCAATCGATAGGTCGTACCGAGATCTTCATACAGGCACCCCCAGGGGTAAATGATATCGTTATCGGCAAATAGGGAACGCCGGTAGAGCTTGTTCCAGGCGGCATTTGCGATCCCGGTCAGCAGTTCAGGAGTATCTTCCAGCGAATATACCTTCTGATCATCAAACGTATTCTTTATGACTTCTTTCTTCCCGGTTGCCTGGTAGTACTGGTAGTAATCAAAGATTACAAGATCCGCATCGGTTTCCCGAAGCTTCTTCAGACACTCTTCCAGCATCGTCGGTTCGATAAAGTCATCACTGTCAATGAAACTGATGTATTTTCCGGTCGCTGCCTTCATCCCTTCATTGCGGGCATCACTGAGTCCGCCATTGGGCTTATGGATCAGCTTGATATGCGGAAACAGCATCGCATACTCTTCCAGGATCTTTGGGGATTCATCCGTGGAACCATCATTGACCAGGATCAGTTCATAATCCCGGCAGGTCTGGGCAAGGATCGAATCAATGCATTTTCTTAAGTACTCGGCTACGTTATAAACCGGTACAACAATTGAGATCTCAGGCATGGGCTTCTCCTTTGCGATTCCGGAATGCGTTCAGTACCTTCATGACCAGTTCTTCTTTCGTCAGGATCAGTACCAGCGCATAGACTGCCATGCCGGTCAGGATCTCGATGACGGTATACAGCGGTCCGATCGGGAAGATTCTGGTTAAAGCAAATACAGCGGCTCCCATTAAGGCAGTGCCGAAGAGATAGACTCCGTAGGATTTCTGCAGAAAGCCAAACCGTACTTTGGAATGAATCAGAGCCATCTGCACACAGGTAACGGTAAATTCGGCAATAACACTGCCGATGATTGCACCATAGGCACCCATTTTTGGGATCAATAACAGATTGATAAAGAAATTCACTACCGAACCAGCAATAACGGAAGCACTGTACTGGTTGTACATGCCGGTAGGCACCATGTACTGGATGCCGGTGACATTGGACATGGAAATGAGAATAATGACCGGGCACCCCATCATGATCAGCTCCGGAATGATCGGCCATACCGGAATGTACCAGGTACAGAACGACTTTGCGATTGCCATCATGCCGAAGCACATCGGCAAAGCTAACAACATGGAAATCTTCATCGTCGTACTGATATAGCCTTCTGCCCTTTTGGCTCCGTCTTCCTTGTTGTAGTAGACATTCGTGACTCTCGGCAGCATCACCGAACCGATACTGGTAATTAATAACAGGAACATCTTTACGATATTCATTGAGGTCAGATAGAACGTGACATGTTCCTTTTCATACAGCGCCCCGACCATGGTCTGATCCAGCAGTGTATATACCGAAATCGCAATCGTCGGTACAAACAACTGAAACGTCGCCTTGAAATGGTTCTTATAGGCATCTTTCAACGACACCTTTTCAAACGTCAGGTACTGGCGCAGCTGTACGAACATGATTGCCTGACCAAAGAGTTCGGACCCGACATTAATCAGAATATACAGCCAGAGATCTGCCGGGGTTTTGCACAGAGTCATGATCAGGAAAACACCCAGACATTTGACGATGATATTGCGGATACTGGCCTTCTTGAAGTCTTCCATTCCATAGAAGAACCAGGTGATATCCAGCATCGATGCCAGCATCGTACAGCCAGTCAGATAGTAATAGAAGCGGTCACCCGGAATTACACACCGGATAAAGAGAAAATACGCAGCCATGGCAATGAGCATGTTGCATATCTGCATATAGAAAATCTCAAAGAACGTCTTGTTCCGAAGCTCTACATCATCCCGTACTTTGGCAATCTGCCGGTTGCCGTAGGTATTTACACCAAGAATACCGAACAGGATGAACCAGTTCATCAAAGATCCTGCGTAGTTGTACACACCCAGTGCCGATTCCCCGATATGACTTGCGGTATAGGGGGCAAGGATAAACGGCAGAACGATCTTTACCAGCTGATAGAGGATGTTATATAAATAATTTTTTAATATTTTTTTATCCATAAACAATAAGAAAAACCGGTCTCATTATACCATCGGCTCTTAGCCTTTGGTATGACCGGTTCATGTCTATTTCGTTCTTTTAGATGTGAGAAATGTCCCGTTAGAGAGACGGGTCAGTTGATTTCTGCCCATTTTGTAATACCGGTAGATGTATTTTTCAAACGGCTGATGGCGCTGGATCATCGCATCATTTGCCCTGGTATACATCGAAGACGGTCTCCGGAATGCCTTGTCATAATCCTGATCGATAATATAACAGAGGTACTTTTCAAACGCATCCGGGTCCAGCCAGGTTTTTACCGGAGGCTCATTGATCATGGAAAGATACAGGTCATCGTTTTCATCGATTTCCTTTACCCGCTCCAGCACCGCATCAAACGACGCATAATCCGCACAGTTGATAAACGCCTTCGGGTTAAAGTCTTCTGCAGCAGTCGGATCCCCATAGTAGATGGGAATTGCACGTCCCGCAAACGCATCTACGATTTTTTCGGTCGTATAGCCCGCATAGCAGGAATTCTCACAGGCAATCGCAAACTTGTACTTTGAGGTAAATGCGAGTTTGTCCTTTACGGCTCCTCCGATATTGTTTTTATACCGGCCGCCGCTGGCAACGTGCTTGTATTCACTCATCTTTTCAAAGAGTTCTGCCCGCTTATCCTGCGCAAAGCAGTTGGAGACCACAAAACTGCAGAAACCTTCCTTTTTTGCCAGATCTTCCTTTGTGAATGGAGCACGTTCTTTCAGGGACCGATACTCCTTCTCATACCCGTGATAAACGTAATACGGGAACCGGATGTACCGGTCTCCAAACTCCAGCCGGTCAAAGCCGACCGCATAATCACATTCATTGAAATTCGGAGTCATGCATTCGCCGGTATAGAAAATACGAACACAGTCATACTTCAGATGATCGGTTCCGAATACCGAATAGATCAGATATTTCGGATCATCATCTGTAACGATGACATCGTAATGTTTTTCCAGCAGCGGAAGATAATCGTTGTTTTGTGGGTCAAATCCCCGGTGCTGGTCCGCGAATGCAACTCTTATCGTACGTTTCATTCCTTCTCCAGTAACTGATGGCTGAATTCGATTGCCGCATCGACAATCGCATCCATGTTGTAATACTTATACTCCGCAAGTCTTCCTAATAGATAGACATTCGGTACGTTCTCCAGCAGCTTTACATAAGCGCTGTATTTCTGCTTGCTGTCATCGGTAAAGACCGGGTAATACGGCACATTCCCCTTTTCCCCATTCCGGTCATAGATATACGGATATTCAACGGCAATGGTTGTCTTATCTACAGGCGGTTCTTTCTGCATATTCTTATACTCAGTGATTCGGGTATAAGGATATTCCTCTGCCGGTCCCGGATAATTCACCGTCGTAACCGGCTGGAACTGCCCGTCTTTTGTCTGAACGTCAAATTCCAGAGAACGGTATGGCAGGTCTCCGTTGACATAGTTCAGCAGCTGATCAACCAGACCGGTATAGATCACCGGGTTTTCAAATAGATTGTCATTAAAATACACTGCACCGTTTTCCGGATCGATCCGCAGATGATCCATGGCCTCGGTTCCAAGCTGAACCGTAATGTTTTCATGATCCAGCATGTTTTCAAACATCCGGGTGAAGCCTTCCAAGGGCATCATCTGATATTGATCCTGAAAATACCGGTCATCATACGAAACCAGTACCGGTACTCTTGCGGTTACCGCAGGATCGATTTCCTCAGCAGAATACCCCCACTGCTTCATCGTGTAATACTTAAAGACATGTTCAAAGATATACTCTGCCAGTTCCTGGATCTGAGGGTCATCATTTTTGCGAAGTTCCAGAATCGGTACTTTGGTGTTCATGCCATATACACTGATCAATACTTCTTTCAGATGATCCGCTTTTTCGTTCGAAAACAGCAGTTCAATGGATTTCAGATTAAACGGGATCGGTACCAGTTTTTCTTCGATAGAACCAAGCACCCGGTGTTCATACGGGTACCAGTCAGTAAATTGTGACAGAAAGTCTACTGCTTTTTTGGAATTTGTATGGAAGATATGCGGGCCGTATTCATGGCGCATGACGCCGTTTTCATCCAGATAGTCAAAGGCATTTCCGCCGATATGATTTCTCCGTTCCAGAATCAGTACCTTTCTGCCGACGTCTGCCAATATCCGGGCAGTAACACATCCGGCATACCCGGCCCCAACGACAATTACATCCGGTGTCATATTACGGTCTGTCCTTATACATCTTTGCGTAATAGTTCTGATATTCACCATTTACGATATGTTCCCACCAGTCCCGGTGTGTCAGGTACCAGTCAATCGTTTTCTGGATACCAGTTTCGAACCGGTATTCCGGTTCCCAGCCAAGTTCGGTTTCGATCTTAGTCGGATCCATTGCATAACGAAGATCATGACCCGGACGGTCTTTAACAAAGTGAATCAGAGATTCCGGTTTGTTTAATGCCTTCAGAATTGTCTTAACCACTTCAAGATTGGATACTTCATTGTGACCGCCGATATTGTAGATTTCCCCGTCTCTGCCAGTACGAAGAATCAGATCAATAGCCGTACAGTGATCCGTTACATACAGCCAGTCCCGCACATTGGCGCCTTCGCCATAAACAGGAATCGGTTCATCTGCCAGAGCTCTTGAGATCACCAACGGGATCAGCTTCTCCGGGAAATGATACGGGCCATAGTTATTGGAACAGCGGCTGATCGTTACCGGAAGACCAAAGGTTCTGTGGTATGCCAGTACCAGCAGGTCTGCACTTGCCTTGGAGGCACTGTATGGAGAACTGGTATGGATCGGTGTATCTTCATGGAACAGCAGATCCGGCCGGTCAAGCGGCAGATCTCCATATACCTCATCTGTAGACACCTGATGGAAGCGTTTGACACCGTACTTACGGCAGGCGTCCATCAGGGTCTGAACACCGAGAATATTCGTTCTAAGGAAAATACCGGGATCTTCAATGGAGCGGTCGACATGCGACTCCGCCGCAAAGTTCACGACCATATCGAACTGTTCTTTTTCAAACAGGTCATCGATAAATGCGCGGTCGGTGATATCCCCTTTTATAAACCGGAAGTTCGGCTTATCCATGACCGGCTCAAGAGTTTCCAGATTGCCGGCATACGTTAATGCGTCCAGTACGACAATCTCATCTTCCGGGTATTTGTTTACCATCAGGTGTGCGAAGTTTCCGCCAATAAAGCCTGCTCCGCCTGTTACAAGTATTTTCATAATTTCAGTTCCTTCCGAATCCGTTCTGTTTCTGCCTGGATTCCTTCTTTCAGACTCACTTCCGGTACATAACCGGTCAGTTCTTTCAGTTTTGTAATATCCAGTACAATCGACTGAATCGTAGGTGCATCCGAGCTTCGGTGCACAATATTGATCTTCGTTTCCGTTGCCTCTTCGACAAGTTCTATGATTTCCGAAAGGCTGGTACCGGTTCCGCTACCTACATTAACTACTTCGTTATTGACTTCCGCATCAATCAGTCCCCGGATTGCCTGAGCCAGATCGGTGATATAGAAGTAATCCCGTACGGAACTGCCGTCAATAAACATCTCAAACGGTTCGTTTGTGAATGCCTTACGGATCAGAATCGGTATGACACCCTGTTTCTTCTCATTATCCTGGTACCCGCCGTAAGGGTTGGAAAGCCGGAGAATCAGGTACGGAATATTCGAAGTCATGATCAGTTCTTCGGTAGCCGCTTTTGACTTGGCATATAAACTCATCGGCCGTACCGGATCATTCTCTGAGATCGGTCTCAGTGTATTGCCGTAGATCGTACCGCCGCTGGAGAAATAGACAAACCGCTTTGCATTGCCTTCCTTCAGCGATCTTATCAGACATTGATACGGCATTCGGATCCGGTCCAGAGCTTCCTTCTCATCATCCGAGACTGCGGTATTGGCAATCAGCCCGATGGCATCAATGACAACCGCATCCTCCAGATCCTCTTTTGCCATTGCCATCTGGTCAAAGGCATTGATATATTTCATGTCTTTGACAAGCGCAGAATACGGACTTTCGATCCCCCAGAGCTCGGTATCATAAGTTTCTTTCAGAAGACCATACAGGTTGTACCCAAGATAGCCGCATCCAAGTATAATCACCCGCATGGATTAACTGCCCTTTCTGTGATTCAGGATCGTCTGAAATGAACCTTTGGAAATCGAACGGAGGTGTTCTCCATAAGGGCTCTTGCCGTAGGAATCGGCTGCTTTCAGCAACATCTCTTCATCGATCCAGTTGTTGTAGAATGCAATCTCTTCCGGTACCGAGATCTTGATTCCCTGTACGCATTCCACCATCTTTACATATTCTGATGCCTGCGCCAGTGATTCGATCGTACCGGTATCGAGCCAGGCAAAGCCGCGGCCAAATACCGTGATATCCAGTTCATTATTCGCAAGATATACCTTGTTCAGATCGGTAATCTCATATTCCCCTCTGGCCGAGGGTTTCAGTTGCTTGGCATACTCGACTACACGGTTGTCATAGAAATACAGACCAACGACCGCATAATTGGATTTCGGTTCTGCCGGTTTCTCTTCCAGAGAAATCACTTTTCCGTTTTTATCAAACTCAGCGACGCCAAAACGCTCCGGATCATGAACATACTGGCCGAAGATCATCGCATGTTTGGTGTTTTCCGTATTGGCAACACTTTCCCTCAGCATTGTGCCGAACTTATTACCATAGAAGATGTTGTCGCCGAGAATCAGGCAGACATCATCATCCCCGATAAACTCTTCTCCCAATACAAATGCCTGGGCCAGACCGTTCGGCACTTCCTGTACCTTATAAGAAAAGGAAACACCAAACTGACTGCCGTCTCCTAATAAACGCTCAAAGTTAGGCAGATCCGTTGGTGTTGAAATAATCAGTATTTCACGGATACCCGCAAGCATCAGTATACTTAACGGGTAATAAATCATCGGTTTATCGTAAACCGGCAATAACTGTTTCGAGGTAACTCTGGTCAGCGGGTACAGTCTTGTACCGCTGCCTCCGGCAAGAATAATTCCTTTCATAACAAAAACATCTCCTGTTTGAACGAGGTTATTTTATCATAGGTCATCTGAACATAACTATTTCTTTATAAAAGGGCCATTCGCAGATTAATCTGCGTACAGCCCTTTCGTAAAATCGAACGTGTTTTTGGGTTAATTCGTATTCTGTAGCTTAGCCATCGCCACCTTCGCCGTTGCCCTCTGAGCCACTGCCCTCTGAGCCACTGCCCTCTGAGCCACTGCCCTCTGAGCCACTGCCCTCTGAGCCACTGTCCTCTGAGCCACTGCCCTCTGAGCCACTGCCCTCTGAGCCACTGCCCTCTGAGCCGCTGCCCTCTGAGCCGCTGCCCTCTGAGCCGCTGCCCTCTGAGCCGCTGCCCTCTGAGCCACTGCCCTCTGAGCCACTGCCCTCTGAGCCACTGCCCTCTGAGCCACTAGATTGTCCGCTTCCTGAACCACTACCATCTACAGTACAGCCTGTACCATCTACCCATTTGTATCCTGTTTTGTTATTACATTCGTTCTTCTGTTTCTGCAGATCCGCTGCTGCTTTTGCCGCTTTTTCATCTGGACTCGCTGCGTCACTGTTGGTGTAACACTTACCAAGATCAGTAGACCAATAATATCCTAAAGTTGTACATGCGCTTTCCGATTTTACTTCTGAAGCACTGGTTGTCGGTGTTGTTGTCCCGCCGCTGTTCTGTACAACAGTTACACTGATGCCGGAAATACTGGAGATTGGTGTACCTGCTCCTACACTCTGGGAAATGATTATTCCATCTGCCTGTGAAGAATCCGCCACATAGCTGACAGAGAGCGGTATACCCTGAGCGTTACAGAACGACTGGATTGAACCAAGCGAACGCCCTACATAGTTGCCAAGGGTTGTCGGTGCCGTACTCGGAATAATCGCTTCGCTGTATACTTCTGCAGAAATCGTCGGTACATAGAAGTCCCAGTTAACCGACCACTGCAGAGTTGGGCTCTGATCAATCGGAGTTGTCATATCGATGTTCCGTTCGATTGCCTTCTTGGTATCTGCCAGGGATCCCTGCCAGAGACGGTAGATATACAGAGACATCTGCAGACCATCATCCCATAAACCACTGGAGTAGCCGGTTACACGGGAATGCTGCAGCTGCATCACTTTCTCAACCTGATCCTGGTTGTAATAGCGGTTGGCTTTCTGCAGCGCATAGCTCATGAAACCGGTCATCTGTGACAGAGACATATTCGTCTGAATATTCTCACCTGCCGCATCCATGACATCCAGCAGTGTATTGATATCACGCGTACGCATGATCTTTCTGAGAATCGCTTCAATAACTTCCTGCTGGTGTTCCTGACGGGCAAAATCACCGGTCGCAAACAGATGACGTTCACGGGCAAATGCCAGTGCCTGTTCACCATTGAGCAGTACGTTGTCCCCTGCCGGTACCCATACCGTATAGGCACCGCGGCTGCTGTCAGAGTTCTGTCCGACAAATTCAATCGGGCTGTTTACGACAATGCCGCCTAAGGCATCTACTACCTGTACGACACCCTTGAAGTTGGTATCGACATAGTAATCAATTTCAACACCTACAAGCTTTTCAATGGTAGCGATCAGGCAGTCACGGCTGACTGCGTGAGCCGCATTCAGCTTGGAAGAGTTTCCTCCATAACAGGTAATCGGCACATAGGAGTCACGGGCAAGAGAAGACATTGTGACCTTCATGGAGATCGGGTTCACACTGCAGAGGATCATCGTATCCGAAAGTCCATCCGCATTACCGATTAACAGTACCGTAAACGGATCCTTGGTCAGATCTTTGTCAGAACCGGCCGCATTCTGTACCGTAATAGTTTCTTCAAAGTCCAGAATGGAGGAAGTATTTCCAAGGAACTCTTCCATTCCGGGTTCGTTGCCGAAAATGTTGACATAGTTGGTCGGCAGAACTGCACAGTCGATTTCGCCGTTTAACAGCGCAAGCATCTCAGAAGAATAATCCTGATACTCCGTATAGGAGACCGTCATCTTCTCAGACTCAATTCTTGCCTTTCCAAGTTCTGCTGTATGAGTCCCGGTCGCAAGACCAACTGTTTTTCCATCCAGATTGGAGATATCCGTGATTGGTGCACCTCCAGAGGCAGAATAAACAACCAGACTGGTCGAAACCGATTCTTCTGTAGTGGATGCGGTGATCTTGTTCACATTCTTGTTTACTTTTGCCATGGCGTAGGCGCCATAAACACCGATAAACAGGAATACCGCAACCAGCAGTACACCGGTGAAATAAACGGGTTTCTGTTTTGACCGGATACCGGTCATCAGCGTCACGTTCATGACAATCAGCAGGATAATACTGATCACATTCACCAGAATGAAGGTCTTTCCGCTGAGGTTGGAGAACTTTGTCGCATTGAACAGTGTGAACAGTACTGCGAAGTTGGCAATCACCGCCAGTACCGTCACCACAATATTCATGTTGGTGATATCGCCCTTGAACCGGGTAGTAGATGAACTATTCTTTGACATACTGCTCATCCCTCACTTTCTCCGGTCTCAGCCGTATCGTCTGTTTCTGTAGTTCCATCAGAAGTTGAACTGTCCGAAACTCCATTAGCCGCTTCCCATTCCTCAACACTTGGCATGTCGTAGAATTCGACGATTTCAAAACGGCCGTCATGGTCTACAACCTGAAAACGCATGCGATTGGGGAAATCTGCGATATTCACATCGGTTGGTTCGTAGGTCCAGGCTACCTGTACCTGATAGCACGGGTATGTTTGAGCCGGATCTACGCTCAGAACCGTAAAGTCTTCTTCCGTCCGGAAGGTTGGCTTCTCGGTTGTGATTTCTTTTACCTGCGGCAGATTTTCTCTTCCGTACTGTGAAATATACAGATCCAGATTGGAGTAGTTGTACCAGCGGTTCCACTCTTCAAACTTGGAATACTTTTCTGCGTAGATATACTGCAGACCGCCGACTTCGTAGTTACCGTCTTTGTTCGTCCAGGTGAAGTAATCCGACACAAAATTGTAAACCACAGCTTCTGCGATTTCTTCACTGTTTCCGCCCTTAATGGCATCCGTCAGCTTCTGGAAGTATTCCTTTTCAACATCAGTCGGGTTGTTTCCGATCCGGTACAGATCATTTTTCATGGAGTTTCCGGTATCGGAGCTCATACTGTTCTCACTGCCGGCGTTATCAACCCCGCTGGCCTTTACGACCCGCACGGTATTCACGATCAAGGCAATAATCGTAATTGCAGTAATGCCTAAAAGTACACTCATCAGAATGTTATTGATCTTGCGCTGTTTCTGCTTCGACGCACTGTCCGGTTTCCTGGTCCGGACTGTCTTTCTGGCAGGCTGCTCAGAAAGCTGTTCGGAAGGCTGTTCTGCAAATTGTTCTACAGGCTGCTCAACAGGCTGTTTTGGGGCCTGCTTTGGAGCCTGTTTTAAAGACTTCTTTGGAGTCCGATTTGAAGACTGTTTTGAAGGCCGCCTTGATGAAGACCGTCTTGAGGACTGCTTTGGTCTTGCGGGCCGTTTTGTTTCCTGATCAAGAGACATCGTTCCACCTCCTATTCATAAAACGTTTTGACGATATAATGCGGGCGTTTGCGTACTTCGTCATACGTCTTGCCAAGGTATTCGCCAAGAATACCGGTAGACAATAATACCGAACCACCCATGAATAATACAAGGGCAATAATCAATGAAGCAGAAGTAACGGTATGCCCGGTCAATGACAGAATTAACATTACCAGCAGTGCAATCGCAGAAATACCGGTAATAAACCCTCCGACCCAGAATGCGATCCATAACGGCATATCGGTATATTCAATAATGCCATCCATCGCATAGCGGACCAGCTTCCAGAACGACCATTTGGTTTCTCCGGCAACGCGCTCAACGTTTTCATATTCCAGGTACTCGCATTTATAGCCGACCCAGACAAACAGGCCTTTCGAAAATCTTCCGTACTCCCTGAGGGAGAGAATACTGTCGACGACCTGGCGCTTCATGAGACGGAAATCTCTTGCGCCGTCTACGATTTCCACTTCAGTATAGCGATTGATCAGCTTATAGAACTGACGGGCAAACCAGGAACGGATCTTCGGTTCCCCTTTTCTGGAAACCCGACGGGTACCGACAACATCATCTCCGTTTTCTTCCATGACTTTGAACATCTTCGGAAGATACTCGGGCGGATCCTGCAGATCGGCATCCATGACCGTAACATAATCGCCTTTTGAAGCATCGAGACCGGCAAGCAGAGCACTCTCCTTGCCGAAGTTCCGGCTGAAATCGATGACCTTTACATGTTCTCTGTCCTTTTCATACAACGCCTTCAGTTTCTCAAGCGTAGTATCTTTCGAGCCATCGTTGACAAAGATGATCTCGTAGTCGATATCCATGGTTTTCAGAACATCGACCAGAGCACGATAAAAAATATCAACGGTTTCTTCTTCGTTATAACAAGGCACTACAACAGATAGCAGTGACATAAAAAACCTCCATAAAAAGACAGCTTACATTATAACAAAAATATAAGAGCGCTCAAAAAATACCAGGCATCTTTCCGCAGTCGGCAAGAATCACCATCACGAACAATGCAAAACCGATTCCGCTGAGAACAATTCCTGTCTTCAATCCCGGTGTCAGATAGTTCAGCTCAACTACATGTTCTCCAACACTTAATGGGATCCCAATAAACCCTCCGTTTACAGAGACCGGTTCCAGGGGTGCCCCATCCACGAAAACTTTCCAGCCGTTCCGGCTAGGGATCGGAAGATAAAGGATCCCTGCTTCATTCAATGAAATCTCCCCTGCCAGATAATCCGTACTCCGGGCAGTTACGGTAAACGGCATTCGTTCGGAATTTGCATACCCAGAAAGATCCGCAGTTTCTTCATCCACATAGATGCCCTTCGAAAGCGTCATTACATCTTTCACGTCTTTGGTATATCCAAATACCGGTGCACTGTACCCAAATCCGGAGTAATTTTGGTTCCGATACACCTTCAGGCTGTCATTCAGAAGCGTCACAAATTCAAAATCCGAATTCGGAAGTTCTTCTTCCGTTTCGACAAGGTAATACTTCACGCCGATCATGGTCAGGGCATCCGGATCGGTGATATCGATCCGGTGATCCGTTATCCCCTGCAGGTGCAGGAACGGATCGGTGAGCGTGTCATATACGCTGTTGTAAGTACGGGTACCAAGGAAACCGTATTTCAGGGAGATATTCAGGTTCGGGTAAGACGGCTCTACATCTTCGATCGGAATATAGTACCGGTACAGGAGATCTTCATCCGTGTCCTGAAGATAAGCTAGCTGGCTGCCTCCAAGACGGTAATCGTCATATACCACATCGTGATAAAACACATTCTGCATCAGGCAGGAATAACCGCAGATCTCCAGTATGGAAAGAATTATCGCAGTCTTTTTCTGATTATGTGTCCAGAGGTACCAGATGAGCCCGCTCATCAGCAGGCAGAACAGAATCGAACCGTAGTGGATCCAGTATTCCTTTCCGATACCCATGATCAGAACGGTCGCGCCAAGAGAAACCACCGCTATAACGGCATAAACCGGAAACAAATAGGATGAAATCTCCTCTTCCGTTTCTTCCATTGCCCGGGAAGCGGTATACAGCAGAATAAACTGCAGAATAAACGTCCACCGCATGGAGGGATCCGAAAGTCCGTGGAACAAGACCGACAATGGTTTGATCAGTGCAGAGACAAACAGAACTGCGGCAAAGACTCCCCATCCCCGGTGTTCGCGTTTGATCATCCAGCGGATGGAAACCAGCAGCGGAATGATCGTAATGAAAAGCGAATACCAGTATCCATATCCATTGTCATCCAGCCGGAACAGATTTGAGATATTGGTATAGACCGGAAACGGAGAGACGGAAAAGCTCAGAAGGAATCCGGCGATCGTCTTTAATGGCCAGAGAATGGCAGAGTCATTGACGGCTCCGACCCGGGGATTCAGAAGAATGTACTGTGCAGCCGGATACAGCAGAAAACAGCTCATTAACAGCCCTGCCGCATAGGCAGAAAACAGCTTCCACACATCGTTCCAGAAGCTTCTTCCATGATGGCCTTCTTCCAGTGTACGGACCATGCAGTAACCAAGGAGACAAAGCGACAACGGCCACATCAGATAGTAGTTCTGAAGGAAGAGAATCAGCACGGAAACCGATACAAGCCACCGTTTCTGATGGTGAAAATACTGTTCTGCACCAAGAAACAGCAGCGGCAGGAATGCATAAAACCGATGGAACATGTACTGCCCGATATACAGCATCGCCCACCCGCCAAATGTATAGATCAGTGAGATAAACGCCAGGTTGCGGAACTGCCGGATCCCGGCGGATTTCAAAAACCCATACATCGCAAAACAGCTGATGTAGAAACAACACACCGTCTCAATAATCAATGCAGTATCGATATCAAAGAGAAAAAAGAGCGGAAGGAACAGATCTCCGGTTACGTAATAGGCCATGGAGGCATAGAAGTCCCCTCCAAGAAACAGCCGCCAGGAATACAGCGGCAGCCCCTTCCCGGCAAAACAGTCGTTCAGAAGCCGGATCCACTCCTGATAAAAGAGTGGATACTGGAACATCTGGTCATTATTAATGCGGAACGGATGGATGCGGAACAGATAAATACCGAATACAAGAACAATTAGAAGCGTGCAGTAAAAAAACAGCTTCAGAATGTCATTCCTGCCGGTTGTTCTGTTCCCGTTCATAGAACTCATTCTATCGCTGTTTATTCTTTTCGAAAAGAATGGGAGGTTCATCCTCCCATTGCCTTTAAAGTGTTTTTTCGGCCAGTGCCCTGATCATTGGTTCCGGTGCGAATCCGACCTGCTCTCCGACTTTCTCGCCATCCTTGAAGGCAAAGATTGCCGGGATCGACATAATGCCGTAACGCGACGCAATATCACCGAGTTCATCAACATCGACTTTGATAAACTTCACATCCGACAGCTGTTCGGATACGGTTTCCACGACCGGTCCGACCATTTTGCACGGTCCGCACCATGTCGCAAAGAAATCGACGACAACGGATTTATTATCCTTGAGAAGTGTATCAAACTGTTCTGTTGTTTTGATCTGTTCAACCATAACGGAATCCTCCTTGTTTCTTATGTATGCATTATTTCACAGTGTTTCCGCTGAAACAACGAATATGCTCAGAGTCTGGAAGCGGCTTCTTTATCCAGTACAACCGTTACATCCGGATGTGTCTGCAGAATGGATGCCGGGCAGTCGGTTGTCAGTTCACCCTTGATCATGCCATATACCGCATCTGCCTTATTTGCGCCGGTAGCGATGAGAACGATCTTTCGGGCACGCATGATGGACGCAAGACCCATGGTGATCGCATGAGTCGGTACCTGGTTGATATCGTTGTCAAAGAAACGGGCATTGTCCTGACGGGTCTGCTCGGTGAGATCCATGATGTGGGTCAGAGAATCAAACGGTGTGCCCGGCTCGTTGAATGCGATATGACCGTCACTGCCGATGCCGAGTACCTGAAGATCCACGGTTACGCCTTCCATGGATTTCTCATAATCGATGCAGTTCTGTTCAATATTATCTCCTTCTCCGCACGGTACATGTACGTTTTCTTCCTTGATATCGATGTGATCAAAGAGATTCTCGTGCATGAAGGTGTAATAGCTCTGTTCATGGGTATGCGGAATGCCGACATACTCATCCAGATTCCAGGAACGGATGTCCTTATAGGATGTACCTTCAGACTTATGATCGGCGATCATCTTCTTATACAGTCCGACCGGTGAAGATCCTGTCGCAAGGCCCAATACACAGTCCTTTTTCTTAACGACTTCCTTCATTACCTTGAATGCTTCACTGGATACTTCATCGTAGTTGTCTTTGATAATAATGTTGAACATGTTTCCTCCCGGGCCTCTTCAAAAGGCCTATAACTATTCTGATTTTACCATTGCGGGAATGGGTTTGCACTGTAAATTCACGCTTGGATCGTGTAAACTCATTGCGGAATAAATAACGCGGTAAAGCCTTACAATTGGGTTGTCGAGACTCAATGAAAGGTATACCGCTATGGATATTCTAACACGTCCTGAATTCAACCCTCTCTTCAAAATGATTTCTTCCGTACCTGAAGTAGCTTCTTACTTGGATGAACTGGT
>JAFWEW010000040.1 GCA_017512725.1 Solobacterium sp. | reverse complement strand
TCGTCCTCTTGTTCTCCCTGGTTACTCAGGGCTACATCTGATAATCCGGCAGTTCATCGTCCCTTGACGACGCATACTGGATTTGCGGTAACTGCACCGATCTGACTTTCCTCATCGAGGAACTTCATTATTTACCCAAACCCATACTTTTGCAATACCTTTTTTGAACTTTTTTGATGAAAGTGTTTTCATGCGGGTACCATGCATGAAAACTGACCGATTTTGTTTCAGAATCGGGAAGAAAACGGAACTTTGGAAAAGGGTATTGTGGTTCGTTTTATATCTGTTTACGATAAATATATCTAATAGGTAAACAGCCGGAGGGCATGTCAATGATAACTGATCACAAAGGAAGCGTATCAATACGCACCATTTTGCTGTTACTGGCAAACGCAGGAATGCTTGTGTGGATCCTTTCTGCGCGCGCATCTGCCGCAAAACCAGCCCCGTCTTATAACTACAGCAATCCCGGCGGGAATCCGGTTACTACACCAGGTGATGATAATCCGGGGCAGGAACTGGTTATCGAAGAACCGGGTGACGAAGAGGTTGTGGCTGTAACGACTCCGCAGCCGGAAGAAACAAATCCGAATCCCGCTGCCAGCCAGCCGGTACCGGATGAAAAACTGAATCTTCAGATGTTTGACTGGTATGAGAATGATGTTCGCTATAACTGGTTCCCGGAGGATGCGGTACAGCTCACACAGCTGCCGGATATTCTGGGTGACTGGAAAGCCTGGGTGAAGTATGACCCGAATAATGAAAGCGGCAACCCGGGCGATATGCTGGCTTATGTAAATATCGATCCGGGACAGAACGATATCGCAGCGACCTGTTACTGGTACTGGTCCCGTTATCAGAGTAATCCGGAAGGATCTTACGAAAGCGGACAGTCCCATTTTTACGGATCCTTTAATGACGGCCAGCTGTATACCGAAGGTCCCGGCATTCTGCATATCAAGTATTTCTGTGAAAACAATGGAACACAGTACGGGGTTGGAATGATGCAGACAAAAGATGGCGTGAAGGCCATCATCTGTCTGATGCGCCCGTAGGGAGGACCGCTATGGCGAAGTATTGTACGACGTGCGGTACGCAGCTTCCCGATCATGCAAAATTCTGCACCAAATGCGGAGCTGCGGTATTCACACCCGCACCGGCTCCATCGGCGCAGGCTCCTTCTTCTGCACCGGTCACTCCGCAGGCAGCGCCTGCTGCACCTTCTGCGGGGCAGCCGAAACAGACGGGAAAGACAAACCCTGCACCTGCCCGGAAAACAAAGGCAGATCCGGAGAAGAAAGGGTCCTGGGGGATCCTGGATAAAATACTGATCGTTACCCTGGCGGTACTTGTCGGCATCAGTGCGTTCAAGTATCCGGGTTTTCTCATGCCGCATAAGAATGAGCCGTCTCTGAACTCCGGAGGCGGTACTGCGGAGTTTAATGATTCGCTTTCTGACAAAAAACACACGCTGCCGGAAGTGACGTATCACAGTGATCCGGTGGATATCACACCGGTGGAAGGGATCCGGATTACCGCGGAAAAAGATCAGCTCTATGAAGATACCGTTCTTTCCATGAAACCGGTAGAGGATCAGGATGAGCGGGCAATGGGAATCGTTGAAGATCTCCATGCGGAAGGGATCTATGCGATTGGTGCCTGGGAACTTGACGGGGGTCTTGAAGCAGATGAGCGTTTCCCGGGTGAATACTCCATGTATTTTGACCTGAACCAGTTCGGAGTACCGGAAGACCTTCAGGATCATGTCGTTGTGTACCGGGTCGATGACAACAACGAACTGATCGAGTACGACGGGGAAGTGAAGAACGGTACCTACCATATTACCGGCAATCAGAACAGCATGATCGTTCTGGCCTATATCGGAACGTTTATTTTCATGGTGACCGCTCCTGCGATCGCAGGCTGGATCACGGAAGAAGTACGGGCACACTGGTATTACTCCTGGCTGGGTGACGGCAAGCTGACCGGATCCAATAAATACGGCAACTTTCTGATCCGGTACAAAGTACAGGATGTTGATCCGGACCAGGCTGGAAAGCTGGAAGAACTGCGGGAGATCGAAGAGAAATACCGCACAACGGCAGAAGAAGATTTCCAGGCGGATGAAAAGATACGCCGGGAAACCAATGGAAGCCTGTATAACTGGTACAACCAGAACAAGAGCGTTGTTGAACGGATCAAGGAATACGTTGAAAAAGACGCTGACTATCAGAGGATCAAAAAGGAGATCGAAGTACCAAAGAACATCCAGACCATCTACAGCCATATTCAGACTGCCTACATGTACCTGGGAGAGAAGGCGATGGTCCGGGTTCCGAAGGGAACGATTGAATTTCTGGTCAAGAAACTGGGCGGAAAAGACCCGAATATGGGAGAGGCAGTTTCCCACTGGGTCCATAAAACATATATCAACATTGATATGCGTGATCCGGAGACTTTCCTGGCGGAAGATAAAAACGGAAAGGAGATGCGGGATAATCTGCTTCTGACGATCACGCATGAACTGTTCCATATCTGTCAGGATGAGTACCACTTCAAGAACTGCGGAACCAGCGTCAAGTTTGATGAGATGACCGCACTGGTACTGGAAGCGGATGCCAAGGAATACTACATCGGTGAAGAGATCATCACGACCGATCCGGCCCTGACGTCTACGAACTATCTGATGACGATGTTCAGTACGATGGACGACAAGAGTACCGGAGATACGGAATTCCAGCAGCGCTACGGTTATCTGCTTTCCGTCTTTGTACGGTATCTTCGGGATGAAACCGATAAGGTCGTTACGGCAAGGCGGCTGATGAATGCCCGGAGCCTGTATAAGACACCGGTCATCAGTGAGATCCTGATGGCGGTGCTGGAACTCAGCGATAAGGAATTCGATGCGTATTACCGGAAATGGGCGACATCGGAAGGACCAAACTATGTCGGCTCGGTCGGTTATTACTATGATGAGCACCGGGCGGCTTATCCGCTGATGAACCTGGATGACAAGGGCATCCATGTGCCGATGAAATCTGCCGGCAGCTATGTGGTCGGCTATCGGGAATTCCTTCAGAACCGGGAAGAGCCGGCGGCGCTTCTGATCGTATTTGACGAGAAGAAAAACAGTGCCCGCAAAGAGATGAGTCTGGTGCCGTTTGGCAAATATGACCAGACCAATGAGGGCCTGTTTGTCTATGCACAGAAGCGGTACCGCAAAGGCGCAGGTTCCAACAACCGAAAGATCCTGGAGATCTACGGAGCCCTTGGAAATAAGAAATATGACGGTTCCACCGGGTATACCGTCTATACGATGTACGCACCGAAAAAAGCGGGACTGGAACAGAAGAAGAACAATCTGGTGATTACCCTGCCGGCACGTTCTGCGGCAGCGGCAGACGGTCATGTGGATGGGATCCTGATGACGGTTTCTGCGGCCGGAAAAGAGAAAAAAGACTTCGATATCGAACCGGACCGGTTTGCAGATCCGATGGAGATCGCACTTTCCCAACTGGATGTCGATCCGGCATCGGACGATACCGAAATCACGGTCACATACAGAGAATATGTCCATGCCTTCCGCGGCGGATACGACTGTTACGGACCGGAATCCGAACCGGCCGTCCTGCGGATCTCTTCCGGCAATACGGATTCGAAAACCTATCAGAGTCTGACTCTGATATCGGATTCTCTGGTCGGGTTCAGCGCAAAGGAACGACCGGATACCGATACGGATGTCTACTCCTATGATCCATGGCCGATGAACAACAGCGTTACGATCCAGGGAGACAAGGTCATCCTGCAGCTAGGAGAACTGAATTTCCATTTCCATGGTCACGACCGGAAGGACAGCAATGTCAAAGTCGATGAGGTATTTAAACGGGACGACCTGCGGATTGTCGGAACGGTTGTGAACCGGTATGAGGATGCGATTTACTGTGCGGTGACGGAAGTGCCGCCGGAAATAAATGGTTTCGTAACTATCAATGCGGTGGATGCGGATTATGCCGGAGAACGTGTAGATTATATTCATCTGTATCTGGGTGAGGATCTCCGGTTCCGGTATGATGATCTGGAATATGATGCGCTCGCTACCGACGGTACGAGTATGGTCCTGAAGTTTGAAAACAATGAACTCATATCAGTTCATCTTTCCATCAACGGAACGATCATGGAAAACCAGACCATGTCGGAAGACGGTACGAACAAAACGGAAAGCAGTGAAAAGCATCACGCTTATATCGTGGAACTGGAAAAGCGGTAATACATCCGCGAAGAATAATTGGGAATGGAAAAAACAACAATGGAACGTTACGAAAATCTGGAACAGGTGTGCAATGATGCATCGCTGGCCATCATTACCGATGAGATCAACTCACTGCGGGAGCTGAATAAGGTATTTGTAAAATACCGGGCCCTTCCGAAAAAGCAGAAACGGATTTCAAATTATTACTCAAACGAATTCCTGGGCCACAGTGTGCCGGAGATGTATGAGCAGGTAAAAGAAAAGCTGAAAGCAGACAATGACTTCTTTGAAGAGCTTCCAAGCGAAAAATATGCGCACACCGAACCGGATCTCTATTACAAAGAAGAACACTTCAATTCCGGCGGTACAAACATCTGCTTTATACTCGGACACTCCGGAAGCGGAAAATCGATGATGGCAAGAACCCTGGAAGGAGATGATATCGATCATATCGAACTGGATGATCTGCTTCTTACGAAAGACCATTTCTCAATGGAAGATCTGAAGGACTATTCCGACATGTTCAGCAGTTTCTTTGCCGGGGAAGGTGCAAAATACTATATTGGCATCTCCGAACGAGACAGCCTTCCAAAGGAAGAATATGAAGATAAGGTATTCATCGATTTCGTAAAGTTCGCAATGGATTATGCATCACAGCATAAAGATAAGAAATATATCATTGACGGAATCTGGATCTATCTCTACTTTGAGGATCCTTCTGTATTTGAAGACTATGCGGTCTTCATAAAGGGAACGTCCTTCCTGAAATCCAAGATCCGTTCGATGAAGCGGGAAATGCAGAGAGACAGGGAAGAACTGGCAGACCGGAAAGAGATGTTTGGAAGAGAAGTCCGAAACTATCTGCTGGATGAAGACAAGATTGACCGCTATCGGGATTACTTTGGCAAGAGTCCCTGTACCGTTTACCGGGAAGAGGCAAATGATTCTGCGAAACAATCGGAACGCATCATTGACGAGCTGAAGCACATCGACCGCTGCTTTATGAATGCGGATGAAGCGGGCATTAATGAAATCATGAAGAAAGCAGAAGCCGATCCGGAATTATCCAACTGGAACAAACTGCGGATCATCAATGAATGCAAATCGGCGTTGTTTGAGATGAGTATCTGATTCTTTCTCCGGTAAGAACGTTGACAAAGTATTAATGTGATATCATAATGATATCGATATAATACAGGAGGCTCTTATGGAAGAGAAAGTATTAAAGCAGCGCAGCAACGGCATGCCCGTACTGATCGGCATCTTCGTACTTTATGTACTTGCGGTTGTCGGTCTTGCCTCGGGACAGGTGATCTTCGCCATTCTGGGAATGATCTGGCTGGTGTTCGGATGGATCATGTTTCTTGGCCTGAAGGTCCTGAAACCGCAGGAAGCCCTGGTACTGACCCTGTTCGGAAAGTATATCGGTACATTAAAGGGAGATGGTTTCTACTTTGTAAATCCGTTTGTATCTGCGGTAAACCCGGCCGCACGCACCCAGCTCTCTCAGAGCGGTGATGTCAAGGCAGACAGCCTTCCGATCGTACTGAACGGTCAGAGCGCCGGCGGGCAGGTGGTATCCAAAAAGATCAGCCTGAAGGTCATGACCCTGAACAATGCCCGTCAGAAGATCAATGATGTGCTTGGCAATCCGGTTGAGATCGGCATCGCGGTCACCTGGAGAGTTACCGATACCGCAAAGGCAGTATTCAATGTAGACAACTACAAGGAATACCTGTCACTGATGTGCGATACCGCACTGCGTGACATCGTCCGTCTGTATCCGTATGACATGGCTCCCGGAATTGATACGACCGGTGACGGCCTGCCGGATGACGGAAGCCTGCGGGGTTCCAGCACCGTTGTAGCCGACCGGATCAAGGGAGAGATCCAGAAGAAGGTAGACAATGCCGGCATCGAAGTACTCGAAGCACGTATTACCTATCTGGCCTATGCGCCGGAGATCGCAGCAGTCATGCTGCAGAGACAGCAGGCAAGTGCGATCATTGACGCAAGAAAGATGATCGTTGACGGTGCCGTCGGCATGGTTGAGATGGCACTGGACCGTCTGAAAGAAAACGGAACGGTTGATCTGGACGAAGAACGCAAGGCAGCGATGGTATCCAATCTTCTGGTTGTTCTCTGCGGCAACCATGATGCACAGCCCGTTGTAAATTCAGGCAGTCTGTATTAATGGCTGATGAAAAGAAACAGGTTCCGCTTCGCCTGTCACCGAAGCTCTACGCCGCAATCGCGTCCTGGGCAGAAGATGACTTTCGATCCGTTAACGGGCAGATCGAGTATCTGCTGAGTGAATGCGTAAGACAGCGTAAGAAAAACGGAAAGTACGTCGGAGAAGAAATCGACGTACCGCCCGAATTCAACATCAAGTAACAACAGCTATCCACAGGTGAGGTCTCCCATGAGGCTTCACTTTTCGTTATCATGATTATTATGAAGCACAGCCCTATCCCGATCATGCTTGTCACTGCTGCAGTGACTGCAGTTCTGTTTGGATTCCGTCCTTCTTCCTCCCGTCTGGCGGATGCGTATGGAAGAACGGAGAACGAGACATCCGTTGTTTTTCAGAAAGCACTGGCTTATACCGAAACAAGACCGGTCTACCGAAGCAGATATTATGCCGGCGGCTATCCGGATGATGCGTACGGCACCTGCGTGGATGTTGTCGGGATTGCCCTGCGGGATGCGGGCTATGATCTGCGGGAACAGGTAAATGAAGATGTGAAGGCACATCCGGAGCGATATGACATCGAGGAACCGGATATCAATATTGATTTCCGGAGAGTCCGGAACCTGATCGTATTCTTTGCGAATAACGCAGAAATGCTGACCTGTGATTTAAATGATATTGAAGGCTGGAAGGCAGGCGATATTGTGGTCTTTACGAACCATATCGGTATCGTCAGCGATCACCGCAATGCCAGAGGCATTCCGTATGTGATTCATCATTACAGCCGCTGGCAGCTGCGGTATGAAGAAGATATTCTGGGAACACGTCAGGATCTTGTCCTGCATGTCCGTGTCCCGGTATAAATATGGAAGGGAAACGTATGAATCGAAAACTGATAGCGGTAATGCCGGAAATGACGGCAAAGGAAGAAGAAGCGATTCGCAGTGCAGCGGAACAGTATGGCATCGAAGCGTCGTTCTATCCGACTGCAGAAGCAGCCATGCCGCATGTGGAAGATGCGGAGATCCTGTTTGGCTTTTCTCCGGAGCTGGCGTCAAAGGCACCGAATCTGAAATGGTACTGCACTTCTTCGGCCGGCGTGGACCGTTTTACCGACCGTTCCATCTATGCGGCAGAGAATGTGATCCTGACGAGCAGTTCCGGTGCTTACGGCACAACGATCGCAGAACACGCTGTCATGGTCATTCTGGAAGTACTGCGCCGGCAGGGGGAGTATACAGAACTTGTTTCCAGCCATATCTGGAAACGGGGACTTCCGGTCCGTTCGATCTATCGCAGCAGAATCACGCTGCTTGGCACAGGCGATATTGGAAAATCGTGTGCAGAACGGCTGAAAGGATTCCGGCCTGCATGTATGATTGGAGTGAACCATTCCGGCAACAATCCACAGAACTGTTTTGACCGGGCTGTTCCGGTTTCCCAGCTGGAAGAGGTACTTCCGGAAACCGATATCCTGATCCTCTCGCTTCCAAAGACGGATGAAACGTATCATCTTCTGAAGGAACAGCAGCTGTCACTTCTGCCGGAAGGCGCACTGGTGGTCAATGTCGGAAGAGGAACCGTAATCGATCAGAAAGCGCTGGAACAGGAACTGCGGAAGGGACGGCTGTACGCTGCCCTGGATGTGTTCGAGGAAGAACCGCTTGGACCAGAAGCGTCGATCTGGGACTGCCCAAACCTTCTGATCACACCGCACTGCTCGGGAGATCTTTCCCTGGCATCCACCGTTGAAGAAACTGTCCGGCTGTTTCTTGAGAATCTGAAGTGCTACGCGGAAGGAAAGCCGCTGAAACGGATCATTGATTTTGATAAAGGATACTGAGTATGAATGAGAACATGACAAAACATGCGCTGATCATGGAAGGCGGCGCAATGCGGGGACTGTTTACCTGCGGCGTGATTGACGTCTTCATGGAAAACGACATCACATTCGATGCGGCAATCGGCATCTCTGCCGGGGCAGTCTTCGGATCCAACTACAAGTCCAGACAGATCGGCAGACCGCTGCGGTACAATACGGCCTACTGCCGGGACAAACGCTACTGCAGCCTGGAATCCCTGATCAAAACCGGGGACCTTTACGGTGTGGATTTCTGTTACCGGGAACTGCCGGAGGAACTGGATGTATTCGACAAGCAGGCATTCAAAGAGAACCCGATGAAGTTCTATGTCGGGGCAACGGATGCGGAAACCGGAGAAGCGGTTTATCATCTCTGCACGGATGGAGAACAGACCGATATGGACTGGATGCGGGCATCCGCTTCCATGCCGATGGTCTCTCGTCCGGTGGAGATCGACGGAAAGAAACTTCTGGACGGGGGAATCGCAGACTCCGTTCCGTATAAGTTCATGGAATCGCTCGGCTATCAGCGGAATGTAATCATTCTTACCCAGCCGTATGGATACTGGAAGAAAGACTACCATTACATGACAGCCGTAAAGGCACTGCTGAAGGACTATCCTGCAGTGGCGAAAGCCATGAAGGAACGTCCGTTCCAGTACAACGTTCAGATGGCAGGAATCGAAGAACGGGAGAAAAACGGGGAAGCGTTTGTGATCCGGCCCCCGCAGGACCTGAAGATCGGCAAGATTGAAAAAGACCCGGAAGAGCTGAAGCGCGTCTATCAGATCGGACGGGAAGAAGCCCTTCGCGTCCTGCCGGCGATGAAGGAATTCCTGGCGAAATAACGAAGGCAGAAAACGGAAACGTTTGAAAATGGAAAGGCTCCGGCTGGAAATACCAGCCGGATTTCTGTATTGTTGTTGAGGTGAAAGAAGAGGAACCAGACGAATGAAAATTGCAGTAACGTATGAAAACGGAGAAGTTTTCCAGCATTTTGGGAAAACACAGAATTTCAAGATCTATGACGTAGAGGATAACCGGGTCGTCTCCACACTGGTCGTCGATTCGGAAGGACAGGGCCATGGTGCACTGGCAGGTGTGCTTGCCAATAAAGGGATTGACCTTCTGATCTGCGGCGGCATTGGCGAAGGTGCACGTCAGGCACTGGCGGATGCAGGCATTGAGGTCGTTGCCGGAGCGGAAGGCAAGGCAGATGACGCAGTGGAAGAATATCTTGCCGGAACCCTGAAAGGCTCCGATGAAAACTGTGACCACCATCACGAAGATGGAGAAGGATGCGGGCATCATGAAGACGGTGCCTGCGGAGAAGGCTGTGAACAGGCTTCTTCCTGCGGAGGATGCTGCGGAAGAGCGAGTACAGTCGAAGGAAAGAATGCCGGGAAGAAATGTACCGTGCATTACCGCGGTACCTACAATGACGGTACGCAGTTTGATTCTTCGTATGACCGGGGTGCACCGCTGGAATTCATCTGCGGAGCAGGGATGATGATCCGGGGATTTGATCAGGCAGTTGCGGATATGGAACCGGGACAGATCGTTGATGTTCATCTGATGCCGGAAGAAGCGTATGGCATGCCGAATCCCATGATGGTAATGGTCATTCCGTTTACGGAACTTCCGGGATCGGAAGATCTTAATGTCGATGAACGTGTCGTTCTTGCGGATGATATGGGAAGACAGTTCCAGGTACGTGTTGTTGCCAAGGATGACAGAACCGTTACACTGGATGCCAATCATGAGATGGCAGGAAAGGAACTGAACTTCAAAATCGAACTGGTTTCGGTAGAATGATGTGATCCGGCTGGGAGAAATCCCGGCCGTTTTTTTCATCATCCGGCATTACGGCTGCGTTCAGGAATACGGTAATCAACGTGGAAACTGGTATTCTGGCACGTTTAATGATTATGAAGAGTACCGAGTGCGGCGGAGCCGATGGCTGCCGCATTCAATTCAGATAATCAACTATTACAGGAAGAGGAGAAATACATTATGGATGAACGTACAAAAAAAGAACGTATGATTACCGATCCGGATGAACTGGAAAAGGCTGTGGGCGGAGTTGAAGGCGGATGCTGGAACAGTGCCCGGTTTGTCGCACCGGACGGACACGATGTCGGATGTGATGTTGCCTGGTACCGGCCGCAGTTTGGCGATCGGGATTTCCTCAGATAGTTCCCGGGAATCTGCCCGACCGACGGAAACCCCCATGACATGAACGGCAGACAGTACTGCGGTGACCATCGTTTTCTGACCCATGTTTCAATGATGCTGTTCCGGGATAACCTCGATATGCTTTGGGAGAATATCTGCTTTGTGGAATCCCTTGGCGTCAACAGCCTCAAAGTTAATATCGTAGAAAACCTCGGGGAATGGAAAGCTTATCAGGATACCCATGGTATCCAGCGTGAGGAAGCCTGGGAAGCGTATCTGAATCTGATTCCAAAACTATTGGAGAAGCAGCCGAAGCTTTCAATTGAACTTGGCGGGTTCTTACGCTATGACCCGGTTAAAGGGGTTCTTTCAGGAACGTATGAAAAACCATGCCGCAGTAATCAGGCCAGTCACTTCCTGCTTTGCGGAAGTCTGAATACCGCCCTCTATATCAACTCCGACGGGCGGGTTTCTCCCTGTGTAACAATGCTGGACAGCAGCGGGGATTTCAACCGTTTCAATATCCTGAAAACCCCATTGCAGGAGATCCTGGAAGAACCGGATTTTTCCGGTGTCGGCAGACTCACTGCTGAAGAATATCTTCAGGCAAACGAAACCTGCAGGAATTGTGAATACCGGTATGCATGTCTTGGCGGGTGCCGTGCAAAGGCAGCCCTGAGCGGGAACGGGATCCTTGGAATCGATGAAGAAGTCTGTGCCTTCTTCAAAGAGGGCTGGAAAGACCGCAGGGATAAGCGGATCGCTTCCTGTAAGGAATGAGTTTCTGAATTCGTATCGAAAAAAACATCCGGCTGTGTTCTGTTTATCAGAGCTGGCGGCCGGATGTTTCGCGTTGTAACAGATCAGGAAATGTTCTTCAGCATGGGCGTATACTGGAACGAAATAATGCATGGATTCTCTGCGACGAACGCTTTGACCTCACCGTAGCGGAGTTCTTCTGCCCGTACCACCAGATAATCATATTCGGTTACATCATTCCGCTTCCAGGTAATACTGCGTTCCTTGGTCCGGGTATTCCAGTCCGTAAGCTGTTTCTTTAATATCTCGTCGAAGTCATCCCCGTTCTTGACGACAAAGGTCAGATGGTATCCGTCATAGCTTTCGGAATACAGGGGAAGATGCCTAAATATGAAATTCAGCAGGAAGAAAAGCACCACCATAAAGCCGGTCAGAATATACATGCCCGCTCCGATCGCAAGGCCGATACTGGCGGTCATCCAGATTCCGGCAGCTGTGGTCAGGCCTTTGATATTTCCGCCGACTTTGATAATGACACCGGCACAGAGGAAGGAAATACCGCTGATTGCCTGAGCTGCGATACGCGCGGCATCAGCTCCTTTGGTGCCAAAGTATTCCAGATCTCCGGTACGGCTCAGATCCGCAAACCCGTACTTTGATATCAACATGATCAGTGACGCTGTGCAGCACACGATGATATGGGTTCGGATACCGGCTTCCTTAAAATGCTTGCTTCGCTCAGCTCCTATTCCTCCGCCGATCAGAAAAGCGATGAGAAGCCTGAGACAGAACTCCATATACTGCATAGCAGTGTATTTCTGCAGGAATATTCCAGCCATTGTCATGAACAAAACCTCCGGGCATGTACCCATCCTGATCCTATTATACGGAATGTTTTTGCCGTCCGAATAAAAATGATTTTCTTTTGTCAGAAGACGGGAAAAGAAATCCCCCGCTTCAACGCACGCAGTCGGGGGATTGATTCAATGAGTCTTCTTGTACAGCTTATAAGAATAGATTGAGGGAACTACAACAATCAGCAGGAGTACAAACACCAGAAAGTTGGTGCTTGTGATGCCAAGGAATGCCATCAGGATCATGGCGGTTCCGCCTGCGATCCAGAGCGGTCCTGCAAACTGGTGTGTCTGTTTCCAGTTCGCTTCATCCGCCAGGGTCCACGGGATCCGGAAACCGATGGACTGATTCTGCGGGCATTCCGGCAGATAACAGCCGATGCTTACCAGAAGCAGACCGAGAAATACATTCACGATCAGCGAAAGATCCATGGATGTGCCGAATACCGCCGAATAGGTAAGCACTGCCGCAAGCAGGCTGATGATCGGAAAGATCCAGAGTATCAGACGAAGCACCTTCGGGCTGGTTTTGGAGGTATCGGAATTCCGGAAGATCAGGAATGCGCATAACAGATGCAGTGCGGTAATCAGCAGGGGAATACCGAAGACTGCAATGGGCTTTCCGGCATACAGGTCGATCTGACCCTGGGCGTTATAGTGTATGGGAATCTGTTCCGGAAGCCTGCTCCACATCAGGATACCGACAAATGCCGGTATGAGGCAGATAAGCGTGGTGATGAAGATCAGTCGTTTCTTTTCGTTCATACCGCAGCCTTTCAGATCCGGATCGTCAGAACATTCAGACCGAGAATATTCTGGTAGGCGACATCCTGAGCAATCTTGGAAACCATACGGATACCAATATTCTTGGTAATATCTTCCGGTTCAAAGAGCTTTGCCCGCTCCAGCGGATCAAACGCAACACAGTCATCCTTGATGCGCAGGATAATATCGTCATCTTTATGAACAACGCGTACATCTACGGAATGTTTTTTGTTGTCCTTGGGGAAACCGCCTTCAATAACATTGCCGGCCATCTCCTCCAGGAAGAGACCGGACAGATAGGATCTGCGCTCGTCGACACCGCGTTCCAGGCAGAAATCCTGGATCTGTTTTGAAAGATTGACCACTTCATCGAGACTGGTCAGAGAGATATCCATGCGTTCATTCTCCGCAGCTCCGAAATCCTCCGGGATCATCAGAAGCGCATCTGCGTTCTTTGGAACTCCCTTGTTGTAAACAAAGGAGTAGAGCAGCGGATAAACTGCGGTAGCGATACCGTTGATGATGACGGAAAGATAGACACCGTTCATGCCCATGGAGGGAACCAGCAGAGGAGCGGTAATACATACGCAGATGGCACCGTCGAGCGCTGCCTCCGTGTGAACGAGCAGCTGTTTTTTGGTGACCTGTGCATAGTTTAAAACCATCTGACAGAACAGTCCCAGCGGCATGGTGATCGGAACCAGACGGAAGCCGTTAAGCGTCATCTGATAGATCGGTTCGGTGACATCCCGGTAATAGACACGGGTAAACGGAACCGCACAGAGAATCAGTGCCGCCATGACGCCGATTTCAATCAGCATGCACCGGGTGATCATGGTCTTCAGAATATCCTTGAGGGACTGCCGGTCTTCTTCTCCGACCGCAACACTCATCATCATCCGGCTGACCGCAGCCATGCCCAGCGGAATGGACCAGAAGATGGCAAGCAGAGAATCAGAAGCCTGGAACGAAGACAGTCCTGCAGTACCGATATAGCGGACCATCAGGCCGTTCAGTACCAGACGGCGGATGGTGAGATACAGCTGTGTCAGGGCTCCCGGGAAACCGATCATGACGATTTCCGAGATATCCGACGGATGCATGCGGACAAGCTTCAGCTTCAGAATGGATTTGCCGCTGAAGTAATAGAGTACCTGATAGATCAGATAGACCCAGTATCCGATCGAAGCTGCCAGGGCAAGACCGAATGCCTGCAGGCGCAGAACGCCGAGGAACAGCAGGGTCAGTACCAGGTTGGTGATTACAAATAAAACGGTGGCGACGGTGGAACGCTTTCCCTGCATCTCCATGGAAAGGAATGCCGAGATCTGGTTCCCCATCAGCATCGGAAAGATGCCGATTGCCATGCCGATCAGGTACCGGTTGAATACCGAACGTACGACCGTATCGGGATTCATGAAGACAGCCAGATCAAACACACCGGTAACCAGCAGAACCGCAGAGATGATCAGTGAAAGGATCGCAGCGGTTGTCAGGTCAAGGCTGAAGATCTCCTGTGTCCGCTCCACCTGATTGGATCCCATGTACTTCCCGCAGAGAATCTGGGAACCGCCCATTAACATCGTTCCTATCGCTGTCATGAACGACAGGATCGGGGCATACATGCCGATAGCGGAAAGTGCAGTTTCACCAAGCAGGTTCGAACCGAAAATACTGGAAATGATTCCGTTGAGTGAGGGAATCGCTACCAGCAGGATCTGCACCGGAAGCAGACGAAAAAACTGTTTGGAGATTACCTTGTCATTGGCAAGGGTGTGATTATCAGCAGTATTCATATCCGGTTCCGGTTACTGTTTCGCCGTGATATCGATGGCATCTGCGAAACCGGTAACTTCAAAGATCTCCATGATGACCGGGTTGGCATTGATGATGCGCATCTTGCCCTGTTTCAGCATTCTTTTCTGCGTGGAAAGAAGCACGCGGAGACCGGCAGAAGAAATATAGTCCAGTTCATCAAAGTCAAAGGTCACATCGGTGATCCCGTCCAGTTCTTTACGCAGAACCTCTTCCAGATCCGGTGAAGTAACGGTGTCCAGACGCTCTGTCAGTGCGACGGTCAGCGCAGTATCCTTTTTGTCCAGTTTGATTTCCATATTGACCTCCTTGGCGGTCCGGAGGGCAGAAGCTCCCGAACCACTTAACTATCTAATTTTATAATTTTATCAATCAGTTTGTGAAATAAAAATCCAAACGAAAAGAATGGGGTGTATTATTTTCAGAAATCACTATAATGAGTAATGCCGATTTTGATTCGGCAGATTTACAGGAGGTAAATTATGAAGAAATTATTCCATATACTCAGTGCAGCGCTTCTGACCGTTTCTCTGGCCGGCTGCAGCTCCAAATCCGTCTTCTCTGATGAGATGACCGATGACGGCGGTCTGATCGTTACCGCAGAGAATGCGGATATCTCATCCGCTGTCGGGTGCGAGTATGATATCGCAGAAGGCGATACGGTCACGGTCACTTCGGAAGTGACCAAGGGCGGCATTACCTTTACGATGGTCAAGGCCGGTTCCACAGCCGATACACCGGCGGTAAAATGGGAGTTTACGGAAGCCGGTACAACCGATTATCAGGTCGATCCGGGTACCTACATGGTTATGTTTGAGTCGACACAGAAACACACGACCGGCAAAATGACTTTCCATATCACCCATTCCGAAGCAAAAACTGCGGATGAGGGGGATAGACAGAATCCGACCATGAACTTTGTCGGTACCTATGCGAAAGACAGATGTTCCATTCTGGTTGAGGCACAGGGTCAGAACAATGCGAAGTTCACGGTTATGTGGGGATCCAGTGCGGCGGAACATTCCGAATGGACCATGAGCGGAAAGCTGGATACCGAAACACTGACGGTTGATTACACCGACTGCGTAAAGAAGGATGTTGTCTTCAAGGAAGACGGAACCGTTGATACGGAGACGGTGGAGTACGAAAACGGCACCGGCACCTTCAAGTTTGATGGTTCCACTCTGACCTGGACCGACAACAACGAGAACGCTGCCGATGGCATGATCTTCGAATACGCGGTCATGAACTGAACGAAAAAATCAAAAAAGAATTGACATCGGAACCTGCCGGCGGTAATATATTATACGTTATCGATTACCAAAGACAGTAACGGCGTAAAGCTTAATCATGTTACCGAGGTAGAAAGTTTCATGTCTTTTAAGAACTTTTGAGCCCTTGCTGTCTGCGAGGGCTTTTATATATCAAGGTAGGCGATAACAGGAAAGGTGAAGGTGAAGGAATGAATCAGGCGGTATTAGAAAGTAAAAAGAACGTTGTCACTGAGATTTCTGACAAGTTCAAAAATTCCGGCTCGACTGTTGTCGCAGAGTACCGTGGTCTGAGCGTTGCCGAAGTCACTGAGCTCCGCAGAAAGCTGCGTGAAGAGGGTGTAGAGATGAAAATCTACAAGAACACACTCGCTTCCCTTGCGGCAGATGCAGCGGATCTGGGTGATCTCAAGAGCGTTCTGACCGGTCCGAATGCGCTCGTGTTTGGCCAGGATGAAACCGCAGCGAGCCGTGTTCTCGCACAGTTCGCGAAAAAGCACAAGGCACTGGTTCTCAAAGGCGGAATCGTCGAGGGTAAGGTTGTTGGCATCGAAACCATCAAAGAACTCTCTACACTTCCGAACCGTGAGGGCATGCTGTCGATGCTGCTTTCAGTATTACAGGCACCTGTTGCTCAGTTCGCTCGCGCTGTAAACGCAGTCGCAGAGGCGAGACCGGCAGACGGTGCACCTGCAGAGGCTGCTGCCCCTGCAGAAGAGGCGAAGCCTGCAGAGGCTCCGGCTGAAGAAACAAAACCCGCTGAAGAGGCGGCTGCCTAAGGAGGAAAAATAAAATGGCAAAGTTAACTAAGGATGAAATTCTTGCTTATCTCGATGAAGCTACTATTCTTGAGCTCAATGAACTCGTAAAGGCAATTGAAGAGAAGTACGGCGTAAGCGCTGCTGCTCCGGTTGCTGTTGCAGCTGCTCCGGCGGAAGCTGAACCGGCAGAAGCTAAGAACGTTACTGTCGTTCTGACCAGCGTTGGTGATGCCAAGGTCGGCGTTATCAAGGTTGTTCGTACGATCACAGGTCTCGGCCTTGTTGAGGCTAAGAAGCTTGTTGATGCTCTGCCTGCAGAGATCAAGAAGGATGTACCGGCTGACGAAGCTGACAACATTAAGAAGCAGCTTGTTGACGCAGGTGCAACTGTTGAGTACAAATAATCGCCTGCTAAACAATTCACTTGAACAGCCGAGGGTATTTTCATGACCCTTGGCTTTTCGCCCCTTAGAAAGGAGTACGCGGATGGAAGCGAAACACTATTTCACAGACAACCGGGATCTCCCATCACACCGACGGGAACTGAGCTACTTCTTTCAGGGGGTGAATTACGTATTTACCGTGGATGACGGCGTCTTCTCGAAAAACGATGTGGACTACGGTACCCATACGCTTCTGAAAGACGCGGTAACCGAACCGGTATCCGGATCCGTACTGGATCTTGGGTGCGGGTACGGCGTGATCGGAATCGTTCTGAAAAAGACCTTTCCGGAAATCACGGTGACCGCGGTGGATATCAATCCAAGAGCTGTGGAACTGGCTGAGGCAAACAGCACGGCAAACGGAACACCCGTGGAAGTGCTGGTTTCGGACGGATTTGAAGCGATCGATGACCGGTCGTTTCATGTCATTGTCACCAATCCGCCGATCCGGGCAGGCAAGCAGGTGATCTACCGCATGTTTGAAGATGCGTATGCGCATCTGGAAAACGGCGGGCTGTTCCTTGCGGTGATCCGCAGGAACCAGGGTGCGGAAAGCGCCATGAAGAAGCTTGCGGAACTGTTTGATTCGTGCGATCTGGCGGACCGTGACCGCGGCTATTGGGTCCTGAAATGCGTCAAACGTGAAAATTGACCATTAAATAAAATATATGTTACTATAGTAAGCTGACAAATTATCGAAAAATGAGGGGTTCACGCCCTCTTTCGGTGTTTTCAGCCCAGCAGGCGAAAGGATGGCAAACATGGAAAAAAAGCAATCGTACCGCATTGTGAAGTACGGCAACAAAGCTGTCCGTCGTGACTATTCCAAAGTATCGGCGGGCCTGGATCTTCCTGATCTGACAGAGATCCAGACGGCATCCTTTGAATGGTTCCTGAAAGACGGAATCAGGGAAGTGTTTAACGACATTTACCCGATCTACAACTTCGGCGGAAACATCAAGCTGAAGTTCATCGACTATGAATTCGGCGAGCCGAAATATTCCATTTCGGAATGCAAGTACCGTGAGGTCAACTACTGTGCTCCGCTCAAGGCCAAGATGGAACTTGAGATGGTTGAACCGGAGACCGGTGAAGTTCTGACCAAGTGGGAAGAAGTCTTCCTTGGCGATTTCCCGCTCATGACTCCGACCGGAACGTTCATCATCAACGGTGCAGAGCGTGTTATCGTTTCGCAGATCGTCCGTTCCCCGGGTGCTTATTTTGACATCGTTTCAGAAGAGCGCACCGGCCGTGACACCTATACCTGCGAACTGATTCCGAGCCGCGGTACCTGGCTGGAATTCATGTCGGACGACAAGAAGGCGGCACTCGGCCGCATCATGAACGTTTCGATCGACCGCAGAAGAAAGGTCTTCTCTACCATTCTGTTCAAGGCAATCGGAATGTCCCTGAATACCGAACGCAATGAGGACGCTTTTGACACCACAAAGATGGAAAAGCTGCTCAAGGCACTTCGGTTCGAGCTGTATCCGGATGTCATCGTTCCGGAACAGGATACCGAGCATCTGAATGAATACATGATGCTGTATACCAGCGTGTTCGGAAACTACGAAGAACTCTGCAACACTCTGGATGCGGATAAGAAGATCAAGACGACGAAGGAAGCGCTCATGGCGGTATACATGAACCAGCGCGCAGACGAAATCGCAACCGAAGAAGGTTCCCTCACAACGATGGATCAGAAGTTCTTCGATTACCGCCGTTATGATCTGACCAAAGCCGGCCGATACAAGGTCCTCAAGAAGCTGAATGTGCTCGACCGTATGGAAGGCCATATGCTTAAGAGCGATCTGGTCGGTGCAGAAGGAAAAGTGATTTTCCGCAAGAACCGGAAGATCAATCAGGCAGAGCGTGATGCGCTGCGCCCGGAAATCAACAAGGGCATCAGCTGCCGTGCACTGCCGTACAACTACCTGTTCTCGCACCCGGTAACCGCAGAAATGGATACCTCCTGGACCAATGCCCTCGTCGGACGTATTCTTGCGACCGATCTTGACGGCAATAAGATCCACTATGAACAGGGAACGGTTCTGATTCCGGAAGATATCAAGAATATCGCGAAGGAATTTGAAAAGATCCCGGTTTACGCAGGCATTATCGCAAGTGAGGCAAAGCTCACCAACGACAACGCTTCTGCGATCCTCGATCTTGGCTCCAGAATGTTCTCCATCGGCCGTGTAACGGAAAATGGCGCAGATCTCTGCCGTGAAGATGAAACCCTCATCGCTTCCCGTTACATCCCGGATGATGTACTCGTACCGCTGACCACTGCGGATAAGGAACTGATCCAGCAGGAAGTCATGGAATCCGGCAATAAAGCCGTCAGCGTATGGCTGGTCGGTGCATGCGTGCAGGAAGTTACGATCGTTACCGAGGAAGGTCATGAAGTAAAGGTAATCGGCGGCGACCCGCTGAATACCAAGCACACCATCACGATGTCCGACATGTACTCGCTGTACAGCTATGAGCTGAACATGCTGGACGGTGTCGGTACACCGGATGATATCGATATGCTGGGCAACCGGCGTATCCGTACCGTCGGTGAGCTGATCCAGAACCAGTTCCGGATCGGTCTTTCCCGTATGGAACGTACCGTCAAGGAGCGGATGTCCATTACCGATTCCGCAGCCCTGACACCGAAGCAGCTGACGAATATCCGTCCGCTGACCGCAGCGATCAAGGAGTTTTTCTCCAGTTCGCAGCTGTCCCAGTTTATGGACCAGCAGAACCCGCTGGCAGAGCTGTCCAACAAGCGCCGTATTTCCGCGCTTGGCCCGGGCGGTCTCACCCGTGAGCGTGCCGGCTTCGAAGTACGTGATATTCACAACTCCCACTATGGAAGAATCTGCCCGATTGAAACACCGGAAGGTCCGAATATCGGTCTGATCTCCTATCTCACAACGTATGCCAAGGTCAACGAGTATGGCTTCATTCAGACGCCGTACCGTAAGGTCGTAAACGGAAAAGTCACGGATGATATCAAGTATATGTCCGCAGATGAAGAGAACGACCACGTGATCGCTCAGGCAAACGAAATCAAGGACGGAAAGCTGGTCGGTGACCGTATCGTCGCCCGTAAGGCCGGTGAAACCATCATGGCAGACCGTGACATGATCGACTACGCGGACGTTTCGCCGCGTCAGATCGTATCGGTTGCGACCTCCTGTGTCCCGTTCCTTGAAAACGATGACTGTACACGAGCTCTGATGGGCGCGAACATGCAGAGACAGGCAGTGCCTCTGCTGGATCCGCACAGCCCGTATGTCGGCACCGGCATCGAACACCGTATTGCCCGTGACTCCGGCGCGGCCTGTGTCGCTACGGCTCCGGGAACGGTAACCTATGTCGATGCAGACAAGATCATCGTGACCGAAGACAACGGAACCGAACATGAGTATCCGCTCACCAAGTTCCGCCGTTCCAACGCTTCGACCTGTCTGAACCAGCATCCGATTGTTCAGGATGGGGAAAAGATCGAGCGCGGCGATATCCTCGCCGATGGACCGGCCATGCAGAATGGTGAGCTGGCACTTGGCCAGAACGTACTGATTGCGTTCATGACCTGGCACGGCTACAACTACGAAGATGCGATCATCATGAGTGAGCGCATGGTTCGTGAAGATGTCTATACCTCCATTCATATCGAGGAATATGACATTGAGTGCCGTGAGACCAAGCTCGGTCCGGAAGAAATCACCCGTGATATTCCCAACGTTGCCGAGAGTGCATGCCGCAATCTCGACGGCCGCGGAATCGTCATGGTCGGTGCGGAAGTGAAGGAAGGCGATATCCTCGTCGGTAAGGTTACCCCGAAGGGTCAGTCGGAAGTCACTCCGGAAGAGAAGCTGCTGCTTGCGATCTTCGGTGAGAAGAGCCGCGAAGTACGTGACAACTCTCTGAAAGTACCGCACGGCGGTGCCGGTATTGTCCACAGCGTAAGAGTATTCAAGCGCAAGGATGATCATGAACTCCCGCCGGGAGTCAATGAAGTGGTCAAGGTCTACATCGTTCAGAAACGTAAGATCTCTGAAGGTGACAAGATGGCCGGCCGCCACGGAAACAAGGGTGTCATCTCCCGCATTATGCCGATCGAAGACATGCCGTACATGCAGGACGGTACTCCGATCGATATCATGCTCAACCCGTTCGGCGTTCCTTCCCGAATGAACATCGGACAGGTGCTGGAAGTACACCTCGGAATGGCAGCCCGCAGACTTGGCTGTAAATTCGCTACTCCGGTCTTCGACGGTGTATCCAACGAAGATCTGAAGAACATCATGGAAGAAGCCGGAACATCTGCCGACGGCAAGTATCTGCTTACCGACGGTCTGACCGGTGAACCGTATGATGAACGCATCTCTGTCGGCGTCATGTACATGATCAAGCTCGCGCACATGGTCGACGACAAGCTCCATGCCCGTGCAACCGGACCTTACTCTCTCGTTACCCAGCAGCCGCTCGGCGGTAAAGCGCAGAACGGCGGCCAGCGTTTCGGTGAGATGGAAGTCTGGGCGCTTGAGGCATATGGTGCTGCACATACACTGCAGGAGATCCTGACCGTCAAGAGTGATGACATCATGGGCCGTACCAAGACCTACGAATCCATCGTCAAGGGCAAGGATCTGCCGGATCCGGGCATTCCGGAATCCTTCCGCGTTCTTGTGCATGAACTTCAGGCACTTGCGGTTGATGTCCGCATGATGAATGAAGACGGTGAATACACCGATCTCAAGGAACTTGAGAAGCAGGAACTCAAGGAAGAGGCTACGCTCGACATGAGCAGACAGCGCTACGAACCGGAATTCGATGATCTCACCATCCGTGATACACCGAATGATGATGACATCCCGGAAGAGGCTGCAGCCTTCGGCGGCAGTATGGATGAATAAGGAGGATACGGACGATGAATATTAACAAGTTCAGTGCAATCAAAGTCGGACTGGCATCACCGGAACGTATCAAATCCTGGTCTTATGGCGAAGTCAAAAAACCGGAGACCATCAACTACCGTTCTCAGAAACCGGAAAAAGACGGTCTGTTCTGCGAGCGCATCTTCGGTCCGACCAAGGACTGGGAATGTGCCTGCGGAAAGTACAAGAAGATCCGTTATCAGGGTGTCGTATGTGACCGCTGCGGTGTTGAAATCACCAAGAGCAGTGTCCGCCGGGAGCGCATGGGCCATATCGAACTTGCGGCTCCGGTTGCGCACATCTGGTACCTGCGCGGAATTCCGTCCAGAATGAGTCTTCTTCTGAACGTCCCTCCGAAATCCCTGGAAGAGGTTGTGTACTTCGTATCCTGGATCGTAACGGATCCGGGTGATACCAAGCTCACCTACAAACAGATCCTTTCGGAGCGTGAGTTCCGTGAGAACACCGCGATCTACGGTCCGGGCAGCTTCTCTGCTGCGACCGGTGCCGAGGCAGTCAAGACACTGCTCGAACAGATCGATATCGAAAAAGAATACACCGAGATCAAGGCAGAGCTTGAAAAAGCAACCGGTGACAAGCGCAAGAAGCTGATCAAGCGTCTCGAGACGATTGAAAGCTTCCGCGGCAGTGAGAACCGTCCGGAATGGATGATCCTCTCGGTACTTCCGGTTATCCCGCCCGATCTCAGACCGATGCTGCAGCTGGACGGCGGCCGGTTCGCGACCAGTGATCTCAACGACCTCTACCGTCGTGTCATCACCCGTAACAACCGTCTGAAGAAACTGCTGGAGCTCGGTACGCCTGCAATCATCGTTCAGAACGAAAAGCGTATGCTGCAGGAAGCAGTCGACGCTCTGATCGATAACGGACGCCGTTCCAAGCCGATTACCGGTGCGGGCGGACGTGCACTGAAGTCGCTGTCTCACTCCCTCAAGGGTAAGCAGGGCCGCTTCCGTCAGAACCTGCTCGGTAAGCGTGTTGACTTCTCCGGCCGTTCCGTTATTGCGATCGGACCGAATCTGAAGATGTGGCAGTGCGGTCTTCCGAAGGAAATGGCAATCCAGCTGTACAAGCCGTTCGTCATCAACGAACTGGTCAACCAGCAGCTCGCTGCCAACCCGAAGACAGCTGAGAAACTGATCGACAAACAGGATGCCCGTGTATGGGATGCGGTCGAGCAGGTTATTGAAGGCCATCCGGTCTTCCTGAACCGTGCACCGACACTGCACCGTCTCGGTATTCAGTCCTTCTTCCCGAAACTGGTAGACGGACATGCAATCCGTGTCCATCCGCTCGTATGTCCTGCGTTCAACGCAGACTTCGACGGTGACCAGATGGCGGTTCATCTGCCGCTGAGTGAGATGGCAAGAGCAGAGACGGAAGTCCTCATGCTCGGTGCCAACAATATTCTCGGTCCGAAGGATGGTAAGCCGATCGTTACTCCGGGTCAGGACCTTGTCCTCGGCAACTTCTATCTGAACATGGAATGTACTGCTGAGGAGTTCTACATGAAGGCAGACCGTCTCGAATCCCTCGGTCTTACTGCAGAAGCAGCGAGATGGAGAAGATTCGGTGACAATGAAGGTCATATCTTCAAGGACGTCAATGAAGTCCTGACGGCATATCAGATTGGCTCTGTTCATCTGCATACCCGTATTGCGATCCCCGGCAAGGCTGTCGGTAAGACCTGCTTCAGCGAGTATCAGAACAGCTGCTACCTGCTGACCTCGGTCGGCAAGATCATCTTCAACGCGGTATTCCCCCCGGATTTCCCGTATCTGAATGAATGCAGTCCCGAGAATCTGAAGGAAACACCGAATGATGATTTCGTGGAACCGGGCACGGATATCCGCAAGGAGATCCAGAGCCGCCGGATCACACATGAATTCAAGAAAGGCGATCTCGGAAACCTGATCGCTGCGGTATTCGAAAAGTACAAGAACGGAACCGGTGATATCGATTCCGAGACCGTACGTACTTCGGATATCCTTGACTCGCTCAAGGACATGGGTTATCTCTATTCCACCCTGGCCGGCATGACCGTTGCGCTCTCCGACATTTCCGTCGCACCGCATAAGGAAGAGCTGGTAGAAGCCGGTAAGAAGAAGGCAGACACGCTGAATGCACTGCGTGAGCGCGGACTTCTGACCGACGCAGAGTGGGAAGAGGCATTCTCCAAGCTGTGGGATACCGTCAAGAACAGTGTCGGTGACGACCTGATGAACGGTATGGCACGTATGAACCCGATCAACATGATGTCGGTTTCCGGTGCCCGCGGAAACAAGAACCACTTCACCCAGCTTGCCGGTATGCGTGGTCTGATGGCCCGTCCGACACAGTCCAAATCCAAGAAGGAATATCAGCCTTCCATCATCGAAGTCCCGATCTATTCGTGCTTCCGTGAAGGCATGAGCGTATCCGAGTTCTTTATCTCCACCCACGGTGTACGTAAAGGTCTGACCGATACCGCTCTGAAGACGGCTGAATCCGGATATCTGACAAGACGTCTCGTCGATGTCGCTCAGGAAGTCATCATCACAAAGGGTGACGCCGAAAGCGATGACGGAATGCTCGACCAGTTTGACTGCGGTACAACCAAGGCTTATGCGGTACGGACACTCCGTGATGAGAAGAATGATTCCATCATCGAAAAGCTGTTTGATCGTATTGACGGAAGATATACCGCCCGCGATGTTGTTGACCCCAATACCGGTGAAGTCATCGTTGAGGAAGGCACCTATCTGACAAGCGAACTCGCTCAGAAGATCGTTGATGCAGGCGTAGAAGAAGTAAAGATCCGCAACGTATTTACCTGCGAAGCGGAGAACGGAATCTGCGCGAAGTGCTATGGCCGCAATATGGCAACCGGCAATCCGGTCGAACCGGGCGAAGCAATCGGTGTTATGGCGGCACAGGCAATCGGTGAACCTGGTACCCAGCTGACCATGCGGAACTTCCATACCGGTGGTGTCGCAAACAAGTCCGGTGATATTACCCAGGGTCTTCCGAGAGTTGAAGAACTGTTCGAAGCCCGTACACCGAAGCGTGTAGCGGTCATCTCGAAGATCGACGGACAGGTAACGGAGATCGAAGGCGATACCGAAAGCGGAACCATGACGATTACTGTCGCAAATGAGAACGATGTCATCGTTCACAAGTGCGACCGTACACAGCCGAAGCTTTCGACCATCGAAGTCGGTTCCACTGTCGAAGCCGGTGAACCTCTGACCGAAGGCGTCATCGCACCGAAGGAACTCCTTGCGGTTGCCGGTGTACGTGCCGTTCAGGAATACATCCTGAAGGAAGTCAAGAAGGTTTACTCCGGTCAGTCCATCGATATTTCCGACAAGCACCTGGAAGTCATGATCCGTCAGATGCTGAGACGTGTCGTTGTCACCGAGGTCGGTGAATCCGATCTCAGTGTCGGCCAGACCCTGAGCATGGCGGCCATGAAGGAAATCAACAACCGTCTTCTTGATGAAGAGAAGGAAGCGGCACAGTATCAGCCGATCCTGCTCGGTATCTCGAAGGCTGCCGTTGAGACCGATTCCTTCCTGTCTGCTGCATCGTTCCAGGAGACCACCCGCGTGCTTACCGACGCTGCTGTCAAAGGCAAGGTCGATACGCTGCAGGGTCTCAAGGAAAACGTTATTCTCGGCTCCCTCATTCCTGCAGGTACAGGACGTACTGACTGCAAGCGTGAGACAACAGACCGGATCGTTATTAAGGCGAACCGTCTGAAGGAGATCCGTGAACAGCGGGCCAGAGAACTTGCGGAGATCTACGCATCTCGTCAGCCGGACGAAATTTCCAGACGTGATATCGATGAAGCGGATGACTTCCGTACATCGGCATCCGCTCAGGAAGCGTTCGCTGCCGCAGACGCAGAAGAGTAACCCGACAAAAATGAAAACCGATCATTGCAGAAACCCTAGGTTCCCTGCAGGATCGGTTTTTTCTGTTTCGCTGAAATTGAAAACTTCAATGAAAAAAAGCGACTGTCGAAGTATACTGATTTTAACGTGATGGTTATGTTCAGGTAACGGGCATCAGGTCACAAAGCAGATAAGTAAGGAAAATCAACAATGTTTAAAGTACATGTCGAACTGTTCCGGATGCGGGTATTTGAATTAATCGAGAAAGCAGACCGCGGAGACTGGAAAAGTGCACTATACGACTACCTGATGATCGCAGCGATCATCATCAGCCTGGTACCGCTTGCCTTTAAGGTGGAACCTCCGTTTTTTCGTGTTACAGACTATATTACCGCCATTATTTTTATCGTAGACTATGTGCTGCGATGGGCAACTGCTGACTATAAATTCAAAAAGGCAGGGTTCCGTTCGTTTCTGCGTTATCCGTTTTCTCTGATGGCAATCATTGACCTGCTTTCCATTCTGCCTGCCCTCAGTCTTGTGCATTCCGGTTTTCAGGTGCTGCGTGTACTGCGTCTGTTTCGGGCGATGCGTGTATTGCGGGTATTTAAGGCAATGCGTTATTCCCGAACCTTTAAGATTATCGGGGATGTTCTGGTTTCCTCAAAGGAATCCCTGATTGCGGTAGGCACACTGGCAGTTGGTTATATCCTTGTTTCGGCAATGGTTGTTTTTACCGTAGAACCGGAATCCTTTGGAACCTTCTTTGATGCGGTATACTGGGCTACCGTTTCTCTGACAACGGTTGGTTATGGTGATATTTATCCGGTCACTACGATCGGGCGCACTGTGACGATGATTTCTTCCGTTTTCGGAATCGCAATCGTGGCATTGCCGGCTGGTATTATTACAGCGGAATATATGAATGAACTGGGAAAGAACAATCCATCTAAAAAAAGTGATTCCGACAGTCCGAAGTGACAATTGCTTTGTATACAGGAGAACTGGATTAGAGAACCAACAATGTTTTGTTGGTTTCTCAGCCTGCAGGAGAGTTATACCCGTTCTGTGTCCGGAGAGCGTTTATAGTCTTTCTGTAAGAACTGCAGATCTCGGTTTCTGCAGTTCATCCTGATCCGCAGCGGAATCCCCTCATTCCTCTGCGGTTTTTCTTTGAATCGAGTACAATTGAACCAAGAGGAATATACCAGCATGGCATTCGAATCACCAAATGTATTAATCGATTACATACACTGGCGGGGAGATCTCGGGTTTGACCGGGATCCGCTGAATGATACTGATAATATTATTCTTTGTCAGCTCAGTTATCTCGACTGTTCAAAAGTACTTCCGCAGATGGATCCTGATGGCAGACTTCTTAAAGATGTCTATGAGGATATCAAAGAGAAGAACTGTTACAGGATGCTGACCGTGACGGGCGGGGAAGAAGAGTTTGTTGCAAAAGCAGCCGCTTCGAGACGGTTCGGGAACCTGCGGATGACAAACTATATCGATAAGTTTGACAAAAGCAAAACACAGTTTTCAGCGGTGCACTTTGAACTGGATGATAAGACTTCCTATATTGCCTTCCGCGGAACCGACAACAGCATCATCGGCTGGCGGGAAGACTTCATGACTTCCTTTACTCTGAGCCACAGTCAGAAGATGGCACAGGAATATGTCAGCAAGACCATGAATGAGAAACGGAAGTATTATATTGGCGGTCATTCCAAAGGCGGCAACCATGCGGTTTATGCGGCCTCGTGTCTTGCGCCGGAACTGCAGAATCGGGTACTGCGCATCTACAACAATGACGGGCCGGGATTCTGTCCGGATGTATTTGATATCGCAAAGATCGAAGCGATCCGCGGAAAAATCACCAAGATCGTTCCTTCCTATGATGTGATCGGTCAGCTGTTCAGTCATAATGTTCCGAACACAAAGATCATAAAAAGTTCTTATCTGGGAGTGCTCCAGCATGATGCGGTATCCTGGTGTGTCGACGGACCGAAATTGAAGACCGTTGAATCGCTGGATCCGGGTGTGCGGATCATCAATGAGACCTTTCAGAAATGGGTGGAAAAGGCAGATCCGCAGGAACGAAAAGCATTTGTGGAATCCCTGTTTGACGGACTTGCGGCGAAAGGTGCGGTCACGCTGGACCAGGTGAAACTCAAGGACATTGCGGATTCGCTCGAATCCATGATCTCATCAAGTGAAACTTCAAAAGTTCTTCTGGATCTTCCAAAGACCTACTTCACCACCGCTACCCAGCACGCGAAGGAGGCCATCGAACAGTTTGCGGAGGAAATCAAACAGCTCGGTACGGATGAGAAAACCGAAGGGAAGAAGAGTGCCGCGAAAACGAAGTAGCGAATGGCAGGAACAGCGTTTCATACAACAGAGAAAGGGGACTGCGGATGACAGAAGCGGAAATCAGTCAGAAGCAAATCGAACAGAGAAAGTATCTTAACTCGCTGAAGATCAGCGGAAAGGCCATGATTGCCTTTGGTGCCTGGACAGCACTGCGGGTAATTTTGTTGATGCTGCTGGGGGAAAACAATATCCGGGCGTTCATTCTGAGCACCGCTCAGGGGATGGAAGAACTCGGTGAAACGGAACTCTCGATAGTGACTGCAGTATTCTTTGTGACGATTATGGTGTTCTGTATCATTGCATTTTTAATCAACTATGTGGCCGGTATTGGCGCATACCGGGAAGGAAAGGGAAAGAAAAAGGGAACGGTTTACATTATCGTTACATCTTTGCTTTTAATCCTGATGATTATGAGTCTGGTTGCCAGCCTTTTGTCGGAGCCGGCAGATCCGGCGCAGATGAGCACAGAAGATGCATTTCTGAATGAAGAGGGCAGTTTCCTTCTGGATCTGACACAGTTACTGATCTGTGTTGATATTCTCTATTCAATGATCAAGTCCAGAAAGATCGGCAAAGAATTGGAAAAGGAGCAGACGGCATGAACAGCGATTTTCATTACTATGCAACATATTGTGCTGCGGCAATCGCAGGGTTCCCGCATGAAGCCTGCCAGGAAATCTGCTACAGTGCCCAGCTCGTGGACCACTGCACAAAAACATTTCTGAAAACCATTAATGGACCGCTGTCAGCGGCAACCACACAGCTGCAGTCGGAAATGGTAAACGCAAGAACGGATCTGCTCGGCCTTCAGGATATTACGAGGATATGGTCTTCCTTCCATTTCCTGCCCCGTGATCTGTATGCGGAAGTAAAAAGAGGTTCAAAGAAATACAAGGATAAGTACCGTCTCATCTGCGGGCCGAACGGGAACCTGGTGGTGGATACAGTCAATCTTGCAAAGGACCATGGCAATGAGGCAATCGGTCTTGCCATGCATGTTCTTGCGGATACGTGGGCGCATACCTACTTTGCCGGAACGCCTTCTCTCGTTATCAACAATACGGACAGTCACTTTTTCGAACTGATTCCTCAGGAAGACGGCAGCTTCGTACGGCGCCCGATCGAATTCGGGCACAATCCTGCCGCAAAGGAAGATCCGAAAAAAGGCGCATATACCGGCAGTCTCTATCAGGCCTCAGAGAACAATATCATGAACCTCGGGCATGGAAGAGCCGGCCATCTGCCGGACTACAGCTTTATCCGCTATGTCTATCTGCCTGCCTGGGGGAATTATGAAGAAATCGTAAAGGACAACCCGCACGATTATATCCATGCCTTTGCACAGATGGTTTATGCCCTGCAGTACCTGAACGGAACGTATCCGGAGTTTGAAAAGGAAACGTACGCCTGGGAAGCGATCGAGCCGTACCGGGAAGAGATTGAACGAATTCTTTCGGTCCGCCGAGTGGATGATTCCCAGGACTGGAAGGCACTCGGAGAATCGATTACCGGAGAGACGATCCGTGATTTCAAAATTGATGAATATCAGAAAGAATATACGTCAACACCGAAAGATAAAAAGGATGAAGAGACCTTCCTTGGAAGATTCTTCATTGCGGCAATGACGCATAAGAGTATGGTCACTTCAAGGATTTCCGCTTCCGGCAGCCGGCTTGCGGGTATTTCCATCGACTACATAAGCAGAGGCTTCCACGGGATTAATGATTACCGGAAGATCATAAAGAAAACGGAGGACAGGGATAACATATGACAAGATGGCAGAAAATCTCCAATTTCCTGGTTGCGATATTAATGATAATGTTTGCGCTTTTGATTCTCTTAATTGGAGAAGAGGCATATATGATCGTAATCCTGTGGCTTGCGGTTCTGCTGCTGATTCACAGCATCCGCATGCTGGTATATTACTTCCGGATGGCAAGATACATGGTCGGCGGAAAAGAGATCCTGTACCGCGGGATCCTGTTTCTTGATCTTTCAATGTTTATCTTTTCACTCAGCCGGATCCCAACCACATATGTCATGTTATATATGGTCGGAATGCTGGCATTCAGCGGTGCAGTCGACATCATGAACGCAATGGATCTGAAGAAACTGCAGGGGCACTGGATGCTGCAGTGCATACGCGGTGCAGTCTGCGTAATCGGCGCAGTTTTCTGTCTGGTTCTGAAAAACACCCCGAATATGGTAGTAACCATCTTCTGCTTCATGCTGTTCTACAATGCGGTAATGCGCATTATCAATGCGGTCCGTCCAACGGAAATCATTGCAATACAGTAAAAAGACAAAAAAACGAATTATAAAGCAGAGAGCGACTCCGCAAACCCAAATTGGCAGCGTTCTCTGTATTTCTTTATTCCAAAATCTATGCATGCATGACATTTTTGTGTTGGGTTTGCGGAGGATACAGCCATGATGACCATCAGTAATAACAGAAAAGCTGTTTCCGCAGTTTCAGAGAATGATCAGAATGAGCTGTTTTCATGATGCGTTCTTTTCGTAGTAATCATTGTTGAGTTGTAAACAGAATATTCAGTCTATATCGGATGGTTTCCAGCGCTCGATGATCTTTTCCGCACAGCGGATCCCGTCGATTGCGGAACTGACGATTCCTCCGGCATAACCCGCTCCCTCTCCGGAAGGGAAGATACCGGAAATACTGCTTTCATAAGTATGCATGTCACGGAGGATCCGGATCGGAGAACTGGTTCTGGTTTCCACGCCGGTAAACAGTGCACCTTCTTTGGTAAATCCCGGGAAGATTGTTTCCGTATGCCGTAACATTTCTTCCAGAGACTGATTGATGGGCTCCTGGAACAGCGGATGAAGATCTGTCATGACTACGCCAAGCGGATAGGTCGGCTGAACGGAAGTGGGTTCATTCGGCTTAGCAGGATCCAGATAATGCGCAATTGTTTCACAGGGCGCTTTCTGTTCTCCCAGCCGGTACGCAAGTTCTTCCAGATGTTCCTGATAGATCATCCCGTCAAACAGGCCGTCTCCGTAATCGGAAGAATCCACCTGTATGACAAGTGCGGAATTGGCATTGGTGCCGTCCCGCCTGCTGTAGGACATGCCGTTGGTTACCGTAGTTCCTGGTGTACTTGCGGCAGCGATCACATATCCGCCCGGGCACATACAGAAACTGTAGACGCCTTTTTTCCGACTTGAGGTATGAGAAAGGTGATACTCTGCCGGCGGCAGGGAAGAAGAGTCGTTGATATTACGGTATTGTCTCGCGTTGATAAACGACTGCAGATGTTCACAGCGCAGACCTACCGCAAACTGCTTGGAAGAAAGGGGAACCTTTCTCTCATCCAGCATGCGGAAGGTATCTCTGGCACTGTTTCCAAGTGCCAGTAACAACGCCTCGCATGGGATTTCTTCTCCCGCATCGGTATGGACAGCTGTGATCCGTTCACCGTCGGTATCGATATCCGTCAGTTTAGTATTAAAACGAATCTCTCCCCCAAGCCGTTCGATCTCTTTGCGGATCGTAATATTGATATCAATAAATGCGTCAGTTCCGATATGCGGATGATTCAGCCAGGCGATCGAAGGATCTGCGCCTGCCCTGATCAGTTCCTGCAGTATCAGTTCCACCCGGGGATCCTTGATCCGGGTCGTCAGCTTTCCATCGGAAAACGCTCCGGCTCCGCCTTCACCAAACTGCACATTGCGGCGTTTGTCGAGGATCCCGGTCTTCCAGTATTCTTCTACTGCCTGTTTACGCTCATGGATCGAAGGTCCCTGTTCCAGAATCAGCGGCCGGTAGCCTTTTCTTGCCAGCAGCAGTCCTGCGGCCATCCCGCAGGGGCCAAAGCCGACAATGACCGGGCGGGAAGAAAGGGGAACATCACCCGATTCCGGAACCTGATAATGGAAGGGTGTGACCAGACGTGCCCTGCCTTTCAGTTTCCGGATCAGTTCTGCTTCCTGTGCAGTCTCAAAACGAATCTGGTAAAGATAGACCGCTTCCCGGTTTGCCCGTGCATCCAGAGAACGGTGGGTAATCGAAGCGGAATGAATTCCGGCCCGGTTCAGTTTATATTTTTTGATTGCGGCTTCGATCGGATCTGCCGTTTCTTGAATCGGCATCCGCAGCTCCAGTTCGATCATCAGTCAGTTCCTCTAATTACAGAGCGGTCATCCGGTACTTTCATAATACCGGTCAATGGACCGCTCTCAATGTCGATGCCAATATACCACAGCGCAGGACGGTCTGAACCGGTGATTTTTGCCGGGGATTTTTCTTCAGCAGCACTAAGAGTAAAGCGGAGGGAACTATGAGCGAAAACGAACAGCAGCTTCATAACTACATACTGGATCAGATTCATGACATTGGAGAGGTTTCTCCTGCTACCTTTACGAAAGTGATGGAACAGGAGCCGGGTCTGTTGGAACGGTACCTGCGCAGCTGCGGGATCCAGGTGAAACGGGCAGCGATGCAACCATGCGGGGCAGACCGGATCAAGATGGATCTGGTAATGGAAGAAGACTGTGACCATCAGAGTTTTGAGATCCGTTTTCTGTGATTCTCCGGGGATACACGTAACCTGTGTTACACTGTTAGCGACGGAGAAAAAACACCATGATATTAAAAGAAAACGACAGACTTCACGGGTTTACGGTGAACCGGATCCGGGAAATCGCAGACTGCAATGGAACCCTGTATGAAATGACGCATGACAAGACCGGGGCAGAGCTTGCGTGGCTGAAGCGGAAGGATGAAAACAAGACCTTCTGCATTGGCTTCAAGACGATACCGGAAGATGACAGCGGCGTCTTTCACATCTGTGAACATTCCGTATTGAACGGATCCAGAAAGTATCCGGTAAGGGAACCGTTTGTGGATCTCTTAAAGAGTTCGATGCAGACATTTCTGAATGCGATGACCTATCCGGATAAAACAATCTATCCGGTTTCCAGCCGGAATCCCCAGGATTATCTGAACCTGATGGATGTCTACCTGGATGCGGTACTGCACCCTGCGATCTATACGAACCCGAATATCTTCTATCAGGAGGGATGGCATTATGAGATCCGCTCCGAGGAAGAAGAACCGGTATACAAGGGTGTTGTGCTCAATGAGATGAAAGGTGCGTTTTCGTCTGTCGATGAAGTGATCATGACTGAGGCAGGCCGGGTCCTGTTCCCGGATAACTGTTACCGGTTTGTCTCAGGAGGAGATCCGGAGAAGATCACGGATCTCAGCTATGAGCAGTTCCTTGCGTCCCATGCGAAATACTATCATCCGTCCAATTCCCGGACATTCCTGGACGGGGATCTGGATATCGATGCGGCACTGGAGAAGATCAACTCCTTCTTTGATGAATACGAGAATGAAAACATGGAGTTCCCGATTGCATCCCAGAGTGTGCGTCCTGCGGTCAATACGGAAGTACCGTATGAGATCGGCAGTGATGAAGACCCGAAGGAAAAGACGGAGATCGCGTTCGGGAAACTGTTATGTTCCTACGATGATGTGGAAAAACAGCTGGCATGGCGGGTGCTCTCTACGGTACTGACCGGTTCCAACGAAGCACCGCTTAAGAAAGCCATTCTCTCCCGTCAGCTTGGACAGGATGTGGAACTGGAAGTCATGGATGAACTGTACCAGCCGTATCTGCTGCTGGTGATCCGCAATACGGATGCGGAAAAGAAAGATGCGATCCGTGCCTGTATCCGGGAAACAATTCAGGAGCTGGTGGATAACGGACTCCGGAAGAATGAACTGAAGGCGATCCTGAACCAGATGGAATTCTTCTATCGGGAACGGAAAGAACCGGCCGGAGTCATGCTGGCAGCGACCGCATACCGGTCCTGGAACTACGGCGGCGATCCGGCGCTGTTCCTTTCCTCCGGTCATCGGTATGAAGAACTGCGGCAGAAGGCAGATACCGGCTATTTTGAAGAACTGCTGAAGGAAGGACTGCTCGAGGAAGATACACTGTCCATGATCGTGGCCGTACCGGATCAGGGTCTTGCCGCAAAGCGGCAGGAAGCCGAAACCGAACGGCTGAAAAAAGCACGGGCATCCTGGGGAGAAGAAGTACTTGATCTGATTGAGAAGAACAAGATCCTGGATGAGTGGCAGGCGGCAGAAGATACACCCGAACAGAAGGCAACTCTGCCGAAGCTGTTACTGACGGATGTGGAACGCGACCCGAAACCGAGTGAACCGGAAGAACGGGAGCTCCACGGTGTACCGGTACTGCTGTACCCAAAGAGCGACAATGGGGTTGTTTACCTGAACCTGTATTTCAATCTGGCAGGAGTAACCGGAGAACATCTTCCGGAAGTATCTCTTCTGGCGGATCTCTTGACCCGTCTGCGTACGGAAGATCATTCCCTGCAGGAACTGCAGGAAGAGATCCGGGGGAACCTTGGTGTACTGACGTTCTTTACCGATGCGTATACGGTGAACCGGGAAAAGGAAACCTGTTATCCGGTCTTCGGGGTATCCTGTTCCGTGCTCGCCCAGAATGTATCCAAGGCGGTTGATCTGATTCTGGAGATTCTGAAGAAGACCGTATTTGAGAAAGAAACGATCCTGCCATTGCTGCAGCAGTCCAGAGAACAGTACCGGCAGATGCTGATCAACGGCGGTCATGCGGCTTCGGTTCTCCGCATCGGCGCAAGAAGCAGTGCAGAGAGTCTTGCAAAGGAAAGCTTTAACGGCTACCGTGCCGCTTCCTATATCCGGGATCTGACCGAACATTATGACGAGCGCTTTGAAGAAGTGCTGAACAACTGCGCCATGTATGTGGAAGAACTGTTTGCCGCTTCCAGACTGACTCTCAGTATCAGCGGAGAAGACTATCTGAAGGAAGCAGAACGGCTGATCGAGGCTCTTCCGGTTACCGATGCCCGCCGCTGCAAAGTACATTTCCATCTGCTTGATGCAGCGGATGAAGGCATTCAGGTACCGGCACAGATCTGCTACGCAGCGGTCGGAAACAACATGCAGAAGTATGACTTTGCCTACTGCGGAGCACTGCGTGTAGCAGCGCAGATGCTGACATTTGGTTATCTCTGGAACGAGATCCGCGTCAAGGGCGGTGCGTATGGAACCGGCTTTGCGGCAAGTCCGAGCGGCAATATCGCCTGCTGGAGCTATCGTGACCCGACCCCTGATAACTCCCTGAAGGTCTATCAGGGAGCGGCAGATTATCTGAACGGGATTGCAGAAGAACAGACCGATCTGACTTCCTATATCATCGGTACGATCGCAGCTGCCGAACCATTGCAGTCGCCGGCCGCAAAGATCCGTTCCAGTGACGGCAGATGGTTCAGCGGGATCAATTATGAAGTGCGGAAACAGATCCGTCAGGAAATCCTGTCTGCAACCTCAGAAGATCTCAAGCGGATCGCAGAGGCCATGAAGCAGTGTCTGAAGGAAGGCACCGTGTGTATTGTAGGTTCGAAGGAAGGCCTGGAAAGCTGCGGCATTCAGGACATCAAAAACATCTGAAAGCGGCGCAGAAAGGAATCCTGTCGAGTAAAAAACATCACAAGGAAGAGGGAATGAATCTACCCGGAATTGTGATGTTCTTTTTTTTTTCTACGGTGAAAAATGATGAATAACAGAAAAACACAACGACTTCATCTCTTTTGTATCCGATATCCGGATTCTTTCAGCTGTCAGATTTTCCGGTATCTTTGTTGAGAAGCGTTCTGCCGACGAGTGAAGCAATCTGTATTAAGCCGGTCTGTTCATCTTCGTCAATTTCTTCTGTGGAAGCATCGGCCAAAAGCAGCATCAGTTCGTCTGGCAGATCCCATGGGCTTACTCTTATAAAAGCGACAGCGATACTGGCTCCAATATTCATTGCGTATCTGAGTTCACTGAGCATGAGCTTGGCCTGCATTGACTTTCTGGTCATAAGAAAGAGGAAACATCCATGCTGAGCAGCTTCTCTGATTGCCTGCTCTGTTTTTTTCTGATATTCCTGTGAGAAATAATAATTAAAATCCTTTGGCTCATCCTCTTCACAGCGGTCGTATACACAGAAGTCCATATTCTTAAGAAACCCTGCGACAGCACTTCCATATTCTTTTTCCCTTGCGGAATAACAGACATACACCGTCATGTGATCCATGATGCTTCTTGCGATATCTTCCGGAGAACTCTCATTTCGCAGCTTGTAAAAAAGTACTTTCTTGTCGCTTTTCTGGACAATATAATCTCGTTCTTTCCTGACCCAGGCAGACTGCAGAGAATTCTCGCTCTCCATAAAGGCAAACCATTCCCTGGCATCGATCTCCCGTTTAAGAAGATCTTCGATCTCATCTTCATCACTGAGACACTGCATGAAAAAACAGAGTGGATCAAAACCATTTTCCTCCAGGAAATTTCGTATCTTTCTGACTTTTGGAAGATCGTGGTGGGAATGGGAGATGAAAACGGAGCCGCCGCCCACGCTGTTAAAGAAAGACTCATTGTTGTTCATTATTGTTCACCACGGTTTCATCCTTTCATCTTCTTAATCATCCGGTTCAATGCAATCTTCTGCAGGAACCAGGTTTCATCAAGATTGAGCTTGAAAATCTGTTTGTCTTGTATATTACCGGCATATGAAACTTCAGCCTGTACTCTTGGTGATTTTGCGGCATTTTTGCTGTGCAGATACAAAAACCACTTTCTGGCCTGAATCTCTCTTTTGACCAGACTGCTCAGTTCATCGGAATCCGTCAGACACTTCAGATTAAAAAGGATCGGCTCAAAGGAATATTGTTCCAGATAATCCCTTACCTTCCGTACTTTTTGGATGTCATTCTGTGAATGAGAAAGGAATATGTATTGTGTCATTTTTCGCTCCTTTTCATCTGCTTCTTATCATATGGATCACAGTGTATATTATCGCTGCGATATTACATGTCAGGATGACGATGGCCCAGATTCTGTTTTCCGGATTCACGATGATCCTGCCGATCATCCACACACTTAAAAATCCGATTATGAACAAAGCGATGCCGCAGGCAAACCTTCCTTCAAGTTCACTTGCGGTGGCAATATAACAGAAGCCGGCAATCATGGCCAGATATATAAGCATCCATCCTTCCATATCAGTCAATGCCGACGACTTCCCATTTGTACATATATTCGAATCCTTTTCTGACCTGAGCCTTAAAATACTCGTAATACAGAAAGAAACCTTCTTCAATATCCGGTGCTTCGATATGGATTGCGTCGTTTTGACGCGAAAAAAGCCAGGGATATTTGATATAACTCGGCTCATCAAGCCATACAAATTCGGTAAGCTGAATCGGACCTGCCGTCATCACCGTCCTTACAAAACTCTTTACCGTCGGACCGATATAGCTGACCCGGTACTTTCGTTCAGTCTCTTCATCCAGAACGATACGGACGTACTCCCAGCCAGAACTGATATCATCGATGATGAATTCAAAGGAATGGTCTGTTAATTGTCTTCTTTTTTTCTCATCTTCCCTGAAAAAATCTGTCCAAATTCTGCCGATTCTGTTCACAAGTTGTTCATTATTATCAGTTGGCATATGTCTTATTCCATTTCGTTTTACGGATAGTTAAATCTGCGCGATCATGCTGGAATGACAGATTATGTTTCCCGCAAGTACAGCCATGTAAGGCGTCTTAGCATCAGTCTGTGATATAGGAAACATATCCTTCTATAAATGTTCTGGCAGTCGGATGACAGAAACAGAATGACATCCGCATCGCAAGGCTATCCCTTTGTTGTGTCATCTGTCCGTTTGAACTGCAGGACGTCGACAAGCGGCATCAGGGAATCCCTGGTCTTCCGATGGTCAGTCTTTCATCACAAGTCTCTTCTTCACTTTATCAATTTTTAACTATGTTTGTTAACCGGACCAGCAGCTTTTGGAAGAGAGATACAATCGCTGAATGAGATACATGATTCGTGAAAAAAGCAGTGATCAATCCCAATTATGGAAAAGCCACAGATGCGATTGTCTGTACAACAGAAAAACTGTCAGAACGGACGGGACAATCATTATCCCGGTTTCCTCAATCTGACAGTTTCCATGCAGTGTATAAGCAGTGGATTAAGAAAAGTATTCTGCAAGCTCTGCCTTAACGGCATCAATGTCATCACTGATCACCAGTACGGTCACATTATCCCGGGTGTAGATATATCCGTTCCGGATCATCTCCAGTGCGTCGGTGTTGTACTGGGCAGCGGAATTCTGCAGCGTCGAAAGATAATAATTCAGCCGGTCGCCTGCCTCCAGTGCAGCTTCATCATCTTTTGCGAGAATGACGATTGCGAGTTTTCCGGTTTCGCCTTTTTCAAAGACCGCCTTTGCGTCAATGATCGAATCCGGATCCAGACGCAGTAAGGTAACCAGAACATTTTTGGTCTGTACATCCGAACCGGACATGTGCGACTGCAGAAGCGCGGTCAGATCATCAACCGACTGAATATCTTTTACGGCACTGCCGGCAGAAGTGGCCGAACAGCCGGTGAACAGAACCATTACGAATAAAGCACACAGGATTCTACGAAACATAACTGCCTCCAAGCTCAAAATATGATGTAATTATAATACAGAACAGGAGAGTTGTTACGACGTCTGTCAGGTACCGATTATTCGAACAAAGGGTTCGGAATTCCGATATCAAAAGCCGGCTTGCCGTAACCGGAGAGGACCGGGATCGTTTTCTTGCGCAGATCAGAGAACATCAGTCGGTTTCGATCCCGTATGATTTCCTGATCGAACATGTCGATCTGGCGGAACGGCAGCTGGAACACGGCAAACTGCTGATCCTTTCTTCCCGAAAACAGCCTTCCGGTACCGGACTGCTGTATCTCTACGGCGGGCACTTTTTTGATCCGCCGGCAAAAGAGGATTTCCATCTTGCCGCGAAGCTGTGCGTAAGAACCGGCAGTGATGTATGTTTTCTGCTGTATCCGCTGTTCCCGCAGTATTCCCTTCATGAGATGACCGATTCGGTACAGGAGGCATTACGCTATGTGACTTCCCGGTACGCAGAGAGGGCTCTGATCGGTTTTGGCGAAGGGGCGACACTGTGTCTCTGTGCCTGTCAGAAGGCGAAAACAGAAGGCGAAGAACGGATCATGCCGTCCCGGCTGATCCTGAATTCGCCGTTCCTGCGGGTTCCGGTCAATGCGGAACAGAAAAAGCAGCTGGAAGTGCTTGACCGCAGTGATGTTCAGGTTCCTGCATCGTATCTGTGTGAAGACGGGCTATATGCAAAAGTAATCGAAGATGAACCGGAACCGTACCGGTACCTGGGAGATCTCTTATCCGGATCCCTTAGCGGGCTTCCGGAAACAGATATCTACTTTGGAAGCAGTGAGAATGCGTATGCCTGCCTGCCGGAGTTTCTGGAGAAATGCCGCAGGGAGAACATCATCCTTCATCCGCATATCGGGGAAGAGATGATGCACTGCTGGGGATTATATGACAACTGTGAGGAGTCCAAAGCGACGATCAGGGAATATATCGAACGGATCCGGGGGCTGGATCCGAAGAAACAACAGGAGAGATAGACAATGGCGAAAAAGAAGAAAAAAGGGGTAAGCCCGCTGCTGGTGGTACTTCTGACCGTACTTGCAGGATGTGCGGCTGCGGCATGGAACTATGTATCGTATGTCAAAACCAAGTACGAGGGGAACCACCCGTACTGGAGCCGTCAGGCATTTCTGGAACTGAAACCGGATTCCCTGGAACGAAAGGTTGCGGAAACCGTTCTGAAGAAAGAAACCCTGCAGGCTTTTGCCGAATCGGAAGACCACAGCGGCAGTTATGGAACACCGCTGTCCGAAGCGACCGAAGCAGCAGCGGAAGAGCCGGAAGGCATTCATATCGAGCATATCAATGCCGGTACCTATGAGGGCTTCATGCTTGTGGTGCCCGATCCGGATGATGTATCGATCGTGATCAATCCGGGCTATACCACAGGAGCTCCGGGGCCGGAACTCGACTGGTACATGAAAGAATACAATGCGCTGGCTGGCATTAACGGCGGCGGTTTTGAAGATGAAGGCGGGCATGGCGATGGAAGTGTGCCACAGGGACTGGTCATTCAGAATGGCCGGATCGTTCACGGGAATGAATACATGAATGCGTCGATTGTAGGCATCGACAAAAACGGCAAGCTGGTCACTTCGACCCTGACCGGAGAAGAAGCACTCCGGCGCGGAGTAAAGGAAGCAGTGACCTTCGGGCCGACCTTCATTGAAAACGGAAAAGTTGTCTATACGTCTGCGGATGCCGGAACGCTGAACATGTTGAATCCGCGTACGGCAATCGGACAGACGGAAGACGGTACGATCCTGATGCTGGTAATCGACGGCCGCGGACCGACCAGCTTCGGTGCACAGTATGAAGACGTGGTCAGCGTCTTTCTGAAATACAAGGCAGTCAATGCCGGAAACCTCGACGGCGGAAACTCTTCCGTCATGATGTATGAGGGAGAATATGCCAACTATCCGGTATCGATGTACAACTCCAGAAACCTGCCTTCGGTCATTCTGGTAAAGGGGGAAGAGTGATATGACAAAACGCGGAATGAAACCGATCACTGCCGTGATCTTTCCCCTGATCGCAGCCATTGCGGTTATCGTATTTGGAATCTTCGCAAACAAAAAAGCGGAGGAAACCTATCGGAAACAGGAAACCCTGATGCCGCAGGTACAGCTGGCAGAGGTGCTGGAGTCCATTCAGGGCGGAGACTATGAAACGATGTTCAATGCCTCCCAGAAGCTTTCTCCTTCCCTGGATTCCAAAGAAGCGTATGTGGAACGGCTGACGGAGATCTTCAAAGACCGTGACCTGACAGCGATTACAACCGAGACCGTCTCGGAAAGTGATGACAAGCGGGAATACCGCCTGATTGACGGGGATACGCTGCTGGGCACTCTGACCTTACTGAAAGAAGGAGACAGCTGGGTACCGGCATTTCCATTAAAGGGGAACAAGAGCTACCGGGTGGAAGTCCCTTCGGGTCTTTCTCTGAACGTATACGGGACGCCGGTCGGCAGTGAATACTGCGTGGAAACCGGTCAGGAAGCAGCGAATTTCTTCCAGTTAACCGACCCCTCTGTGATTCCGTTTGTGGATATCTATGAATTTGACGGACTGCTTGGGGAACCGGCACTGAATCAGGCTGAAGGCTATGCGATGATTCAGGATGTTCTGAGCAAAGACTGGCTCTTAGGAAAAGAAATCACAGATGAAGCACTTCTGAACGAACTGGTGGAAGACGCCAAGCTCATCGCAGAGTATCCTGCTCAGGATACCGCGCTTGCCAATGTCACGGCGATCAGTGATACCAGCTCCCGCTGGTACCAGAAATACGTCACCCTGCAGAACTGGTGGTTCACCAGCCACAGCAAGATGGAGATCACCAATGAAGCGATCAAGGCAATTGCCCAGAGTGATGATACGATCGTGGCGCATATTTCCTTTGATTATTATGCGGATAACGGAGAAGTGAACCGCACCTGGAATGTCGGCTATCAGCTGACGTTCCGGAAGATCAATGACCGTTATGTGGTCTGCGGAACGGAACTGGATTCCAGGCTGAACCCGAGGCAGAAGTATTAATTATGGCATTCAGGATCATTCGGGAAAACATTGTAAATGTAGAGGCAGATGCGATCGTCAATACGGCCAATCCAAAGCCGGTATTCGGCAGCGGAACCGATACTGCAGTCTATGAGGCGGCCGGTACGGAAGAACTGCTGAAAGCACGGGAAGCGATCGGTGAGATCGCGGAAGGAGAAGCCGCGGCGACACCGGCCTTTGGCCTGCATGCAAAGATCATCATTCATACCGTCAGTCCGTTATGGATCGACGGCAGCCATCAGGAGATCGAACTGCTGCACCGCTGTTATCAGAGCTGTTTTGCCATCGCCGAACAGAACGAATGCCGCAGCATCGCATTCCCATTGCTGGCATCCGGATCCAACGGGTTTGATAAAAGCACAGCGCTGGAAGTCGCACTGAATGAAATACAGAACTACACCATGCGCCATGACATGGATGTACTTCTGGTGGTCTTTGACAAGACTTCCTATGCCCTGTCCGCAAACATCTTCCAGGATGTAACTTCCTATATTGAAGAACACCAGGTCCGGGAAGCACAGGACATGGAATATGCGGCGTATCCGCGCGAGCGGCGGAGAAAAGGGAAAGCACAGTTCTTCTCCATCGGAAGTTCAAACGTGCTTCCGACGTTTGCCAGAAAAGAGGAACCTGTATACGAGGAGTGTGATGCGATCGCCCTTCCGGAGAAAGAAGATACCTTTCAGGCCAGACTGTTTGAACTGATCGATGCCTCCGGAAAAACAGATCCGGAAATCTACAAACGGGCCAATATCGACCGCAAGCTGTTTGCCAAGATCCGCAAAGATGAAAACTACAAGCCGTCCAGAAAGACTGCGGTGGCCCTGGCACTTGCGCTTCATCTTCCTCTGGCAGAAGCACAGGATCTGATCGGGCGTGCCGGCTTCGCACTGTCCAGCTCGACACAGGCGGATCTGATTTTCCGGTACTGCTTTGAAAATCATGTTTATGACATTACGCAGGTGAATTCCATCCTCTTCCAGTTTGATCAGGAAATGCTGTGAAATGTCGCCCGGGAAGCGACCAAACGCCTCCCGGTTTTTTTCATAATGTGGCTGTAAGGGAGGACAGACACATGAAAAAGAATCTGACAGAAATCATCTTCATTATCGACCGCAGCGGATCCATGGGAGGCCTGGAAGAAGATACAATCGGAGGCTACAACGCATTTCTGAAACGGCAGAAGGAAGCGGAAGGAGAAGCACTCATCTCAACCGTGCTCTTCAGCAATACAAGCGAAGTCATTCATGACCGAAGACCGATCGATGAAGTTCATCCGCTTTCCGATGAGGAGTACCGGGTCGGAGGCTGCACAGCACTGCTTGATGCGATTGGCGGAGCGATCAGTCATATCCGCAATGTACATAAATATGCACGTAAGGAAGATGTACCGGAAAAAACAGTGGTCGTAATTACAACGGACGGACTGGAAAACGCAAGCCGGAGATACAGCTATCCGAAGGTCAAAAAGATGGTGGAGGAACAGACAAAAGACCATGGCTGGGAGTTCCTGTTCCTTGGGGCAAACATGGATGCGATCAAGGCCGCCGGTTCCTTTGGAATCGACGAAGATCACGCAGTCCGCTTTCATTCCGATTCGGTTGGAACCACACTGAACTACAAGGTCGTCAGTGAAGCAGTGGCAAGCTTCCGCAGAAGCGGCAGACCGCTTGATCAGGCATGGAAAAAAGAAATCGAAGAAGATTATGAAGCACGGAAATGAAGAAACGGTAAAACACTCCGGAACCGGAGCAGGAAACCGATAAGCTTCTGTACAGCCTGGCGTTTGCCGGGCTGTTGTTTTTTCGGGAACTGAAAGAGCTTGTTTCGAATTGTCTAAAACATCAGGCTGTTTTCATTCAGCAAAAAATCAAACAGTCCTATAAACGTTATTCCCTGTTCATTTCTCCATACCGGGGTATTGCCGGAGGTGATTATTAGTTTTTTGAATGAATCCGGAATTTTGATCAGAGACGCCTGTTCCTGATCAATTTTCTCCTGAGTAGGAAGTGCTAATGCGGACTGAATGTAATACCGTTCGCTTCCCTTATTAACAACAAAATCTACTTCAAGCTGTTTTCGTGTGTTTTTGCCTTCTGAAAGCGATCGTGTTTCCACAACGCCAACATCAACATGAAACCCACGATATATTAATTCGTTGTATATAGCATTTTCCATTAAATGCGATTCTTCATATTGTCTGAAATTGAGAAGAGCATTTCGGAGCCCTGAATCAGTGTAGTAATACTTGGAAGGAGTTCCAATATATCTGCGTCCTTTCACATCATATCTTTCCGATTTTTGAATGATGAAACTTTCTTGAAGATAAATAAGATATTTTGAAATTGTGGGCATAGTAATGCCTTTGATTCCGGCGCTGTTGAATGTATCAGCTATTTTTTGTGGATTCGTCAGTGACCCAATCGATGATGCCAGCACCTTCATAAGTGCATCCATACCGGCTTCATCCCGTATTTCATGCCGTTCCACAATATCTTTCAAATATATCTCGTTGTTCAATTGTTCCAGATAAGCACTTTTTGATTTTTCGTCCGGTTCTGCAAGAATGTGCGGAAGACCGCCATAAACTAAATAGTCCTTCCATGAATCATATTTGTCTTTCCCGGAGACAGGAAAATATTCCGAAAATGAAAGTGGAGCGATATGAACTTCATCGCCGCGTCCTCTGAATTCCGTTAAAATATCCGAAGACAGAAATCTCGAATTACTTCCGGTAATATAGATATCGGTGTTTTTTCTTCGAAGAAGCCCATTTAAAACACCATAAAGCCGGATCGGACTATCCGGATTTTTCAATTCTGCTTTTGAGATAGCATACTGGGCTTCATCTATGAATATGTAGTAAGTTTGATCATTCTCCGTAATACGATCCTGTATATATTTGTAGAGTTTTCCGGGATCACACAGTTCCGAGAATTCATAATCATCCAGAGGAACGGTAATGATGTTTTTTTCGTTTATACCAGTTTGAATCAGATAATCCCGATAAATATTGAAAAGAAGATAGGACTTTCCGCTTCTTCTGATTCCAGTCACAACCTTAATCAGGCCATTCTCTTTCCGGCGTATAAGCTCATTCAGATACTTGTTTCTTTTAATCTCCATCCTGTCTCCTATTTTAAAAAATTGGTATATCAACCGAATAATTAAAGTATACGGCATAACATCTCATACGTATATGCCTATTTTAGAAAAATGGTAAAAATACCAAAAAATTAAATAAACAACCCGTAAACTTCTGATTCCTGGGTTCATTAAACGGATTATGGTGTATTAAGAAAAACAGGGAAGTCAGAACAATCGATTTGCTGGCTGAGAGGTATGCGAGGTACGGTGCGGAAAGCGGTTTGACGGAACAGGGGGTCATCAAATAAAATAAAAATACTAAATAAGGAATATAAAAAATATGGAAAATAAACAGAAAGAGATCATGCTGTTTGTGGGGCTTGCAGCAGTAGGTGCACTGACTGCGTTTGGAGCTGTCATGAACAACAAAGCCGGCCGGGAAGCCAACCCGCAGCCGGTTGCGGCAGAACCGGCCGATACTGAAACAACCACAGCGACGGTATCGGAATCCATCACTGCACTGGTTGCGGAAAAGGGAACCGGAGTCAAGGTTACGAAGTCTTCAGACTGGGCAGAACAGTATCCGAACGAATACAACACCTATGTAAAGAATGATGAGAATGATGAGGTTCACAGCTATATTGAACTGCATCCGTACATCACGACCCTTTACAGCGGTTATGGATTTGCGATCCAGTACGGAAGTGCACGCGGACATACCTATGTCGTTGAAGATGTTACAAGCACCGGCCGTCCGCATAAACTGGCCAACTGCTTTACCTGCAAGACCAGTGATATGACGGCTGCAGCACTCAATGACAATGGTGCATATGCAATGCCGTTTGAAGACATGGAAGCACAGATCACCGATGCGTTCGGCTGCTTCCACTGCCATCAGAATGAACCGGGCACCCTGTATGTGACACACAGCTATCTCGCAGATGCGATGGGCGATGACCTCAGCAAGTATGATGCGAGAACCCTGTCCTGTGCACAGTGCCACAGTGAGTACTACTTCGATCCGGAAACCAAGGCAACAACCCTTGGTTATGTCGGTCACGACAATGCGACACCGGACAAGATCCTGGAGTACTACAACAACCTGCTTGATGCGGATGGAAATCCGTTCGCAGACTGGGTGGCGGAAGATACCGGTGTCCGCAAGCTGAAGACACAGCATCCGGAATTTGAAACGATCACTGCCGCAGGCGGCATCCATCCGGATATGAACTGTGCGACCTGCCATATGGGCACGGCAACCGCAGATGACGGAACCACATTCACCAACCATTACTGGAGCTCCCCGCTGGACAATCAGGAACTTCTGGATTCCAGCTGCAACGTCTGCCATGGTGATCTGACCGCAGCGGTAGAGAAGATTCAGAAAGAGACCGTCGCAAGAACTGATGAAATCGGAGAAAGCCTCGCAGCCGCAAATGAAGCACTGGCAGCGAAGGTTGCGGATGGCAGCCTCAGCGATGAGGATCTTGCCAAGGCAAGAGATCTTGCACGTACCGCACAGTGGTACTGGGACTTTGTATTCGTAGAAAACAGTGACGGTGTTCACAACAAGACACTTGCGGCAGACTGCCTCGATAAAGCAGAGAAGTATCTCGGCGAACTGAACGAGATCGTCGGCAGATAACGGAAACTTATACAACAGCTTATTACAAAGCCATCCGGAGAACGACCGGATGGCTTTTAGAAAGAAACCAAATATGAAGAAAGTCTATTCATTTCTGACCTCGATGCGGTTCGGTCTGATCGTGCTGGGGTGCATGATCGCAGTATCTCTCTGCGGGTCTTTGATCCCGCAGAACAATGATGCGATGTACTATGTTCAGAATTATCCGGATCAGTATGCCCTGATTCTGAAGCTCGGGCTGAACCGGGTATTCTCCAGCTGGTACTTTTTACTGCTGGTCGTGCTGCTGTGCGTAAATCTGACGTGTTGCACACTGCGCAGACTGAAACATGATACAAACGAAAAGCCGGTGCCGGAATCCTTTACGCCGGTCATGAAATTTGGTGAAGGGGATGAAGAAGCGGTACGGGAATTGCTCAGGAACCTCCGCTGCAAAGAAACCGTCAACGGACCGGTAACACGGTATACCGGGCGGGAAGCGGGCCGGTACGGCTCTCTGCTTCTGCATGCAGGTATTCTTCTGACAACCGTGTTCTGGGCAGTGGGTTCAATCGTTCCGAAGATCCTGGATGAAACCTGCATGCCGGGAGAGTCGATTCGTCTGGAAGACAACACCGTGATCAAGGTGAATGACTTTTCAATCGAAGATGAAAACGGAAGTCTGGATTATGCCAGCATGATTGAGATCATCCTGCCGGACGGAAGTTCCTCCGGGGAAAAACGGGTAAGCGTCAATCATCCCGTATCGATGGGAGATTATAAAGTTTACCAGCAGACCTATGGCACAAAGGGAAGAGTAACTGTAACCGACGGCAAGGGGAATGAAGATTCGTTCTATCTTGATCCGCAGGACTTCCTTTCTGCAGACGGGGTTAACGGAATCGTCTTTGATGATCTGTATCCGGGATTTGAACAGGATGAAACCGGAGCACTTACTCTGATTACCAATACCAGCGGTTCCTATCCGAATCCGGTCTATGTTTATGTACAGATCGAAAACGGGATGGGAGAACAGATGCTGGCATTCCCGAAGGATTCGGTCACAATCGGGGATTATACCTTCACGTTCCAGGATCCGGTTGAGTATCCGGGATTAAGAATCAAACATGCGCCGTCTGTGATCAATCTGTTCCTGCTGCTGTCGGTCATCCTGATGACAGCGGGTCTTTACCTGATCTTCTTTGTCCGTCCGGTCAATGTGCTGGTCTCTTCCGAGGGATGCACGATCGCGGACAGAAATGAAGGTCTGAGTTTACAATTAAAGCATTGTCTGAGAGACAGGGGGGATAAGTAATGCTGGATGCTTTGTTTTTTGCAGGACTGGTCTGTTACTTCATCGCGATGATCCTGCAGTTCCTCGGTGCATCGTTTCATAAAGAAGATCTGATGAAATATGCATGGTGGATCTTTCTTGCAGGGTTTGCGCTTTCAACAGCTTATCTGGTTGCCCGGGGAATTGCGGCCGGCCGTTTTCCGATGTCCAATCAGTTTGAATTTGCGGCAACGTTCTCGTTTGGCATTGCGCTGATGCTTATTATTCTGAAAGAAAAAGTGAAGGCAGACTGGCTTGTAACGGCAGCGATTCCGATGGTATTCCTGATTCTTTCCTATGCGGCTTTCCAGCCGCGGGGCATTAAAGAACTGATGCCGGCACTTCGCAGCGTATGGTTTGTGTTCCATATCGGTACTGCGGCATTCTCCTATGCATCATTCATTCTGGCCGGTGCAGCCGGAATCCGGTACCTGGTGACCGAAAAAAAGGATCCCAAAGCAGCGATCCTGGAAGATATCGATTACATGATCTACCGGCTGATCGCACTGGGTCTTCTCCTGCTGACTGTAACGATTGTTTCCGGAGCGATCTGGGCAGAACAGGCATGGTCTTCCTTCTGGACCTGGGATCCGAAAGAAGTATGGGCTTTGATCACCTGGCTGCTGTACAGCGTCTATCTGCACCTGCGGCTGAACCGGAAATGGAAGGGGCACCGGATGGCGGTATTTGCGGTCATTGCAGTGCCGGTCGTGCTCTTCACCTTTATCGGGGTGAACACCCTGATACCGGGTCTGCATTCGTATGGTGCGGCTGCAGTCAAAGCATTTATGTAAAATGGTATGGCTTAAGGTAAGGTAACCCTTAAGTCTTTTTTTAATGGAACAATAATACAGTATATGGAAACAGAACTGAAAGATCGGTACGTCAAACCCGTTACCGGTCTTCCTGAAACGGAAAGATAAGACGTTTTCCATTGCGAAACAATCTAATGAGAACTTACATAGTATTATAAGCAAGTTCGCAACAAAATCATGGAAAACATTATCTTCAATGATCTGCGGATCCGCGGCTGTGAAGTGGATATCGGAATTGTATACGGTACCGAAAAGAACCGTTCTGGAAGACCGGTACAGGTTCCAAGAGAAATCGATTTCATTGCCACCTTCGGAGGAAAGAAGACGTATATTCAGTCTGCGTACGCATTGGAAACGGAAGAGAAGGTGATTGCTGAAAACAGGCCATTTGCGCTTACCAGAGATTCGTTCCCAAAGATTATTGTGCGTCATGATATTCCCAGGCGCTGGTATGATGACAACGGGATCCTGAATATCGGTATCCTTGACTTCCTGCTGGATGACGCCATTATCTGATTCCGGTATTGATGAATGGTTCTTTGGCAGAATGAATGATTCACCAAACTGCTGTACAGCCGATGATCTCAGATAATGATCGGCTTTTTACATACTTTTCTAAATTGCTTAACGCAATAACCAATACAAATTTAAACATTAGTCCGGTTGACAATGAATGAAGGTGTGATGAAATGAAACTACATACAGGAATGGTGGTGAATTTATGACATCGGAAGAACTGCTGGAAAAACTAAAGGGGAAAGACGGCATTGAAGCAGCAGAGGAAACGCCTGCCGGTATTCTGATTACCCTGAAATCAGATGAGCCGGTTGATATCGGGGAAGATGAAAACATCGAACGAGTGGTTCAGGATGGAACAAAGCTTGAGCTGATCTATCGGGAAACCGGTAAGGAAGCGGCAGCTGGTTTCTTGAAACTCTGGAATGCCAAAGAAAAGCTGACCTTCCGGCTGGTCCTGAAAAAGATCATGGATGTGCTGGCAGGGTCACTGGTGCCGCTGATGCCGATGTTAATGGCGGCAGCGATGTTCAAGACTCTGGCATCGGTGCTTGGCCCGGATATGTTAAAAGTGCTGAGTGCAGACAGCGATCTGTATACACTTCTGACGTTTGTCGGGGATGCGGGCTTCTATTTCTTTCCGGTCGCCGTCGGCTATACCAGTGCGAAAGTACTTGGCGTAACACCGATCCTCGGCCTGTTTCTCGGCGGCATCCTGATCCATCCGACGTTTATGGATCTGGCGGTCAATGAGACTCCGTTTACGGTATACGGGTTCCCGATTACACCGCTGAATTATTCGTCTACGATCCTTCCGATCATCCTTTCCGTCGCATGTATGAAATATATCGAACTTGCGATGAAGAAAGTTGTACCGGAGGCATTGAAAGATGTATTCGTCCCGTTCTTAACCGTCGCGATTGTACTGCCTCTGTCGCTGTGCATTCTTGCGCCGGCCGGTTCGGTAATCGGAGAAGCACTGTGTAATGGGCTGATCTCCCTTGGCAGCAGAGGCGGAATCGTTACGGTGCTTACGATTGCACTGCTTGGTACCTTCTGGGAATTCATTATCATGAGCGGCATGCACTGGCTGTTTATCTCTTCGATCTTTGTGGTATTGGCATCGGCTGGCCAGGAAGCGATCATTACACCAATGTGTGCAGCCACGGCATTTGCGACCGGCGGAATGGCAGTCGGCATGGCTCTTTGTACAAAGAATGCGAAGGAGCGGTCTTCCTGCATCAGCTGTGCCCTGGCGCAGATCATCGGCGGGGTAACCGAACCGGCACTGTACGGGGTCGGCTTCAAGTACCGGAAACCGTTTATCGGATTGATGGCCGGATGCTTTGCGGGTTCTCTTTATGCAGGCATCACCGGTGTAATCGGATACAACTTTATTCCAAGTGCCAGCTTCCTCTGCTTTCTGAACTATGTGGGAGGAACGACACTGAATCTGCTTCACAGTATCATTTCAGCAGTGATTGGCTTTGTGGTTGCGGCAGCAGTAACCTATGTCATCGGGAAGGGCAGCAATGAACCGGCAGTTTGAGAAGATCCGTCTGATCGTATGCGATATTGACGGTACGCTGTATGACTGGGACCGTATCTTAAGCGACCGTACGATCCGGGTGATCAATGAGCTTCATAACAGAGGCTATGGCTTTGGAATCGCATCGGGCAGACCGTATGAAGAACTGGTCGATTATGCCAGACGCTGGGGATTTTCTTTTCCGTTCGACGTACTGATCGGTCAGAACGGCGCAGAGCTGTACAGCCTGAAACAGGATAAGCTGTATGAATACTACAAGCTTCAGCCAGCGATATTGAAAAAGGCAGTCGAAGTCATGAAGCAGTTTGACTGCAATCCGTTCATGTACTGGCACCAGAAACTGCTGTGTGTCAAAGTCGATGCGATGATCCACAAATCCGCAAAGACCGCCGAACGGGAGATCGTCGTTGCGGATGATATCTCAAAGCTGTACGAAGAAGAAAACGTCAAGATCATGTTTCGGATGACGGAAGAAGAAACCGCACGGGCGGAAGCCTGGCTGAACAGTCATCCGGACCCGGATTTCTCCGCCCTGAAAACACAGTCTACGCTGATCGAATTCATGGATCCCAGAATCTCAAAGGGATTTGCGCTGGAACAGCTGAATGAAATGGGAGAATATGCCCTGGAAGAGATCATGGCCTTTGGAGATACGACCAACGACAACGCAATGATCGAAACAGCTGCCTGGGGTGTATGCCTGAAGAACGGAAGTGATGACACCAAGGCAATCGCAGATGACATCACCCGCTATGACTGCAAACATGACGGGTTTGCGGATTACATTGAAGAACATCTGTTTTAAAAGAAACGGTCAGAACTTGTGAGGAAGTTCTGGCTGCTTTTTTTTAATGCCAATATCGATTTCAAACGGATAACGAAAAACCTGCGGAATTTCAGACTGCCTTCAGAAAAACTTCACATTCCGCCTTTACCATAGGACACGTGAAGGAGAAAACGATTATGAAACAGAAGAAACCATTTGCCAGGTCTTTATGCAGTGCAGCACTCTCTGTGGCATTACTGCTGACCGGTATGGAACTGGTAATTACCAATGTATATGCAGAAGGGCCCGGGGATCCGCCAAGCGGGGAACCGAACGGAACTCCCCCGGATGGTGCACCGGAAGGAACACCTCCGGATGGAAAACCCGGTGAGAAACCGGAAGGAGGAATGCCGGGAGGAGGACAGCCGGGAGGCGGCGGAGATGCGGTAACGGAATGGACAGCTGTAACCACCTATGACAGTGATACGGAAACCACCGGTGAAACCTATGACTCCACCGGAACCGATGAGAATGCAATTCTTGTCTCTGGCGGAACGGTAACCCTGAATACACCTGAAATCAAGCGCACCAGTGCGGAGAGTCAGGGCGGTGACAGTTCGAGCTTCTATGGTGTTGGTGCAGCAGTACTCACAACCGACGGAACCACAGTTATTAACGACGGTACGATCACGACGGACGCAAACGGCGCTGCCGGTGCGTTCTCCTACAGTAATGGCGTTACCTATATCAGTGACACAGTGATCCGTACCAGCGGAAATACCGCAGGAGGGATCCACGCCGCAGGAGGCGGAACGGTCTATGCCTGGAACCTCGATGTCGAAACACAGGGTGAAAGCTCTGCTGCGATCCGCAGTGACCGCGGCGGCGGAACCATGGTCGTCGACGGAGGCACCTACGTCACAAACGGGAACGGCTCCCCTGCAGTGTATGTAACAGCGGATATTACCGTCAATGATGCAGTGCTGACCGCCAATGGATCAGAAGGCATCTGTATCGAAGGCAAGAATACACTCCGGCTCTTCGATACCGATCTGACTTCGAATATGAGTGATCTGGAACAGAATGACCATACCTGGTCCGTGATTCTGTATCAGTCCATGTCCGGTGACTCTGAGGAAGGCAACTCCGCGTTCTACATGATCGGCGGATCCCTGACCTCAAACAACGGTGGTTTATTCTATACCACTAATACGCAGTCCGAGTTCTATCTGGAAAATGTTGAAATCACTGCCAGTGAAGACAGTGAATACTTCCTGATGGTAACCGGAAATACCAATCAGCGCGGCTGGGGCACTGCAGGTGCCAACGGTGCCGATACCGATTTCACGGCCGTAAACCAGAAGATGAACGGCAATATCATCTGGGACAGTATCTCCAATCTCGACTTCTACATGCAGAAGGGAAGCGTACTGACGGGAGCGATCCTGAATGATGAGACTTATGCCGGTAGTGGCGGAAACGGCTATGCCAGTGTTTCCATCGACTCCGAAAGTTCCTGGATCGTAACCGGCAATTCGGTTGTCACAAATCTGTATAACGAAGGGAAAATTGCTGATGCCGAGGGCAAGACCGTTTCCATCGTCGGTACCGACGGCACGGTATACGTTGAGGGTGACAGTGAATATACCGTTACGGTCACAACCTACAGTGACACGGCAGATTTCTTCGGTGCGACGGCTTCCGTCAGCTATGAAGACTATCGTGTGAACCGGCCGGAAGGTACAGTTTCAGAAAAAACTGCGGCAGAAACCGAACCGGCACAGGAGACGGCAGCCGAAACAGCAGAAACGTCCAATACCTTAAGCCCGGTGGCAATCATTGCCGGAGGGATCGCAGTGGTTCTGCTTGCAGTACTGCTGATCAAAACCCTTCGAAAATAAAAACAGAACGATGTAAAAAACTTCCGAATTAAATGTGATCAGTCACTGATCATACATTGGAAGTTTTTTAAATGAAAAAACACCGGCTGTGCCGGTGTCATCCGTAAATGGATTAGTGGCTGCCTGCGGTCCAGGAGTGTCCGCAGTTCGAGCAATGGCAGCGTCCGTTGCTTTCTACCGGTGTCGGATTGTCGCACATCGGGCAGCGGTCATAATCGGTGCCTTTTGCAGATGCAAGGCTTCCGCCTGCAATGTTTTCAGCGCACTGTTCAATTTTCTTATCTTCCATGAGATTATTTCCTCCCTTTACATAACTATATACGCTTTTTGAGAACAGAATCCACACAGTTTCTGAAAAAAAGTGGCTGCAAAATGCAGTCACATACAGAATACGCACGATCTGTGAGGATCTGATTCTTCCTGGCCTTTTCACAATCAGTGGACAGATGTCTGATTGTTCGTATACTTTCATGGTTAAGGGAGATGAAAAGAATGGAAGAGAAGAAGCTGGAAATCAAGTCCGAAAAGGATAAGTTGACTGACATTAATGCGGAACAGGTATCAGGCGGCGCATATGGGCTTACCTGCCAGAGATGCGGCTGCCATCTTTCTGTCTGTAAATGGAGAGATAACGGCGGCTACTGCAGTAGATGTTTACGGATATTGAGAGAAGAACGCACATCCCGGCAGAAAGAGAATCACCAGAATTGATTGTGAACAATCCTGATGATCCAGGGATGTGTTTGACTGATTCAATTCGTTCTTTGATGCGGTATACTGGGCAACTGTATCCCTGACAACCGTAGGCTATGGAGATATCTTTCCGGTTACGGTAATCGGAAGACTGGTGTCGATGACATCGTCTCTCTTTGGAATTGCGATCGTCGCACTTCCTGCAGGTATTATTACTGCCGGCTAAATGGAAGAACTGGTAAAGCGCAGGGAATTCTCGGAAGAATTCTGGAGAAAGAAGAACGAAACAGTCAGAATCGTGATGATGCATGAGAACAGGAGCAGAAACAGCTCCTTTTCCTTTCTGCAGGTATCCGGGAATGGTCAGTTTCCGGTTTCTGTATTCCTTTTGGGAATCGGAAGAAGGAAGAGCGATGTTCTTTTCTATAATGAAATCAGTCTAAGGAAATCAATGGAGGGCTGTTATGCAGGATAAGATTCGTTATGGGATTCTTTCCACCGCTTCCACGGTAAAGCGGTTCGTAAATGCCATGGAGGAAACCGGTACCGGTACTGTTACCGCAATTGCCTCAAGAACAAAAGAGCGTGCAGAAGAAGCTGCAGCTGCTTTTGGCATTCCCGGTGCCTATGGCGACTATCATGAACTGCTGAACGATCCGGAAATCGATGCGGTATATATTCCGGTGATCAACAGTCTTCATTATGCGTATGCCAGAGATGCGCTTCTTGCGGGCAAGCATGTAGTGATGGAGAAGCCGTTTGTATTGCATGCAGAACAGGCGAAAGAACTGTTTGAACTGGCAGCTTCCAGGAATCTGTTTCTGACCGAAGCAATCAAGACGCCGTTTTTGCCGGTATATGCGTATGTTCTGGAACAGATTGAAGAGAGGAATCTCGGGGCAATCCGGTTCATGGAATTCCATCAGTCGTATGTCGGAGGCTCCTATATCGCAGGATGGAACCGGCAGAAGGAATTCGGCGGCGGGGTTCTGATTGCCAATGAGGCCTATTTCTTCCGTATGGCGGAATTCTTTGGAGGAAAGATTGTTTCGTGCCATGGAGAGGCTTCCTTTGGGGAAAGCGGTGTGGAAGAACAGATTACGCTTTCCGTCCGTCTTGAAAACAACTGTCTTGCCTCACTGGGGGTTTCAACAAATATTCTGTTTGACAATGATCTGAAGATATACCTTGATAATGCACGTATTGTGGTACCGGATTTCTGGAAAGCAGATCATGCGATGATATATGAAAACGGAATTCTTACGGCAGAGGAATCATTCCCCTGTACCTATGAATTCCGTTATGAGCTCAGTCATTACAATGACTGTATCCGTTCCGGTCTCTGTTCAAGTCCGGTCAATTCTCCGGAGAGAGCGATCCGGTATATCGGGATCTGCGAAGAACTGTATAAGACCTGGGGAAGGTAATGATTACTCCGGGGAACCGGACAATAGCTCAATGATCAGTTCGTTTGAACCATCTTCCAGTGAGTTATAGGAATCCAGGTGAATATGATCACCTGGTTTTCCTTCTGCCAGCATAATCAGATGCCCTGCAAGGGATAAAAGCCCGGCTTTGTTGGCAGACAGAAGTGCAGAGCTGCCGTCCGTACGGAAGGTAATTGAAAAGCCGTCGATCCATTTCAGCTCGTTCATATCCTTCTCACTGGACAAATTCTGTTTATCTGGTCTTTCTTCTGAGGCACTAGTATTGAAGTTCCGGTCAGTTTTCATTTCTTTGTTCACTCCCTCTGCTTACATAATACGTGGATGAGGGGAATGTCGGGAATGGCAGGAATCGAAAAAGGACTGTTTTCTTTCTGCTCTGGATGTACTACGCTGATATATATAAGTAATTATTTATGAGTAAAACGATTAAAAAACTTGTTGTGTATCTGATGACGGCGGCTGTGCTGTTCCTGACCGATTTTAATATTGTGCTGAAGGCAGATACCGGCTCTGCGCAGAAGGATGAAGTGATCGCAATCGATCCCTCCGGCGGGGAAGAAGGATACTCTGCAGTGCTTTATAACGGTACCAACGGATTGCCGACCTCGGAAGCGAATGCAATCGAAGAGACCGCAGAGGGTTTTATCTGGATCGGAAGCTACAGTGGTCTGATCCGTTATGACGGCAATACATTTGAACGTGCAGATTCCACGACGGGTATCGCCAGCGTAGTCAGCCTGTTTGTAGACCGGAACAACCGCCTGTGGGTCGGTACCAATGACAGCGGTGCTGCTGTAATCGATCAGGGCAACACACGGATGTTCAACAAGGCAGACGGACTGAAGTCTTCTTCCGTACGCTGCATCACGGAAGATAATTCCGGGAATATCTATCTCGGTACGGCCCGGGGCATTATGATCATCGACGGCGCAGACAATGTTCTTTCGGTTGAAGATGAGCGTCTGGCAGATCAGTATATCCGGCGGATGGAAAAAGGAAGCGACGGCAACATTTACGGTGTCACACAGGATGGTGCGGTGTTTGTTCTGCGAGGATCAGAAGTGTTCTCTTACTTTGATGAAGAGACCATGGGAATCCCGCATGTCCGTACGATCACACCGGATACCAAAAAGCTCGGATTTGCCTATCTTGGCACAGAGACTTCGGAAGTCTACTACTGCCTGATTGGCTCCAAAGGGCTTGCGGACATCACGGTCATAGATGTAGCCCCGCTGAATTATGTAAATGAAATTGAACTGTTCGACGGGCAGACCTGGTTCTGTGCAGACAACGGCATCGGTATCCTGAAAGATGGTACGTTCCGCGTCATGGACAATATCCCGATGTATAACTCCATCGAGCATATCATGGCGGATTATGCCGGCAATGTCTGGTTCACTTCTTCCCGCCAGGGCATCATGAAGATCGTTCCGAACCAGTTCTCAGATATGTTTGAACAGCTGGAACTGCCGGACATGGTCGTCAATTCAACCTGTATCTACAACGAACATCTCATGATTGGTGCAGACAGCGGTCTGACCATCGTAGATGATGACGTTGTTCTGGAATCCTTCCCGATTGAGAAGACGGTGACAGCTTCCGGCAAAGATATGGGGATCAATGATCTTCTGGAACTGCTGGGCACCACCCGGATCCGTTCGATCCAGCGTGACAGCAAAGGCAGGCTCTGGTTTGCGACGTACAGCAGCCATGGTCTTGTCTGTTACGACAACGGGGTCGCGACCTGCTATACGATGGAAGACGGAATGTCTTCCGAGCGGGTCCGTACATCCTATGAACTGACCGACGGTTCGATCCTTGCGGCATGCAGCGGCGGCGGTGTAGTCGGAATCAAAAATGACAAGATCGTCGCGGTATACAACGCCGAGACCGGCTTGAGCAATGCCGATATTCTTACGATCACACAGGCAGACAATGGAGATATCGTATTCGGTTCTGACGGAGACGGCATTTACGTTGTCAGCGGTAATGATCTTCATCACATCAATACGGATGACGGCCTGCTTTCCGATGTCGTAATGCGCATCAAGAAAGACAGTGACCATCACGTCTTCTGGATCGTTACCAGCAATTCCATTGCCTATATGACCGAAGACTACAAGGTCACCGTGATCCGGAAATTCCCGTACTCCAACAACTTTGACCTCTACGAAAACAGTAAAGGTGATATGTGGATCCTCTCCAGCAACGGCATTTATGTAGTTGCGGCAGATGAACTGCTTGCCAACGGGGATTCGATCGTACCGGTATTCTATGGAAGAGACAATGGTCTGCCGTGCATTGCGACCGCAAACTCCTACAGTGAGCTGACAAAAGACGGGGATCTTTATATCTCCGGTACCGATGGAGTTGCCAAGGTCAATATTGAAGTACCGTTTGAAGATGTTGCGGATCTGAAGATGGCAGTACCGTACGTTGAGGCGGATGGAACCTACTACTATGCCGATGAAGAAACCGGCATTATCACGGTTCCTTCCAGCACAAGAAAGCTGACGATCCACAGTTTCGTCTATAACTATTCACTGCTGAACCCGCAGGTTACCTATTATCTCGACGGCTTTGAAGAACTTGAGACAACGGTGAAGCGGAGTGAACTGGCACCGGTCAACTACACCAACCTCAAAGGCGGTGAATACCATTTCATCATGCGTCTGAAAGATGCGATGGGCCGCGGCGGAAAAGAGATGAAAGTCACGATCATCAAAGAAAAAGCGATTTATGAACAGCTGTGGTTCATGGTCCTGATGGTGATCCTGGCACTTGGTCTTTCTGCCCTCGTCGTCATGTACTTTGTACGGCGCAGAACCCGGATCTATGAGAAGAAGATGGCTGAAAACAAAGCCCTCATCCATGAGATGACCGAGGCATTCGCGAAAGTCATCGATATGAAGGACCGTTATACCAACGGTCATTCCATGCGTGTCGCAGAATATACCGCCATGCTGGCAAGAGAGCTCGGCTGTGATGAAGAAACGGTCGAGAACTACTACAACATCGCGCTTCTCCATGATATCGGCAAGATCGGTATTCCGCCGGAGGTACTCAATAAACCGGGCAAGCTGACGGATGAGGAATTCAAGATCATCAAGTCCCATTCGTCTCTTGGCTATCGGGCCCTCAAAGATATCAGCATCATGCCGGATCTTGCGATCGGTGCAGGTGCGCACCATGAACGTCCCGACGGCAAGGGTTATCCAAGAGGACTCAAGGGGGACGAGATCCCGCGGGTTGCCCAGATCATTGCGGTGGCAGATACGTTCGATGCGATGTATTCCAACCGTCCGTACCGGGACCGCATGAACTTCGATAAGGTCGTTTCAATCATTAAAGAGGTTTCCGGTACCCAGCTGACTTCCGATGTCGTAGATGCCTTCCTGCGTCTGGTAGAGAAGGGAGAGTTCCGTGATCCGGATGATCACGGAGGCGGAAGTTTTGAGGATATCGACAATATCCATAAGAAGTTTGACTCCGAAGAATCTGCGGTGAAGAAGAAAGCAGAAGCGAAAAAACCGGAGCTGAAAGCAACGAAAGAACCGGAAAAAGCAGAAGCGTGATCCATCAGGCCTGACTCCTGTACAGGGGGTCGGGCTTTTTCGTGATCCCGGGTATTCTGTGATCGTAAAAGGAATGGAAGGACGGCAGCCACTCATGAAAGTAACTATGGGAATTAACAGGCAGTTCTGCGACAATAGAACTATGAATTTCATAGGAAAAGTGATCTTATTCGTATTTCTGGTCCTTGCGGCAATTCCTGTTTTTTACCTGGTGAAGGGATATATCCGGGCAAAGGCGATTCTGAAGGAAAAACCGATTGATTCAACTGTGAATGAGATCATGAAGAAAAAAACATCTGTTCCGTTCGAAGAAATCTCGGAGAAATGCAGAAGAGTTATTATCGGTACCGAAGATACCAACTTTTATAAGCATCATGGAACCGACTGGAAACCGTTCTGGGATTGTATGTTCTACAATCTGACAACCGGATTCTGGCAAACGGAAACGATCAACGGATTTACCCTGCGGAAAACCAAAGGCGCAAGCACCATAACCAATCAGACTGCCAAGGTACTGTTCCTGACACAGGAGCGGACGGTATCCCGAAAGATCACAGAGTTTTTTATTACCCGGGCACTGGAAAAGAACCTGACCAAGGATCAGATCCTGACCCTGTACCTGAACAGCATCGATTTCGGGGATGACTGTATCGGTATCGGTCCTGCTTCAAACCACTATTTTCAGATTCCGCCTTCCGAGCTTGGCATCGGGCAGACAGCTTCGCTGCAGGCAATCATGAAATGCCCGGCATGGTTCCACCCGCTTAAGTCTCCGGAAGAGTTCCGCAGTTCGAGAAACTACGGGCTTGGATCCCTGGTGATCAATCATGTGATTTCCGATGAAACAAGGCAGCTTCTGAAAGAAAGGGAATGGAACCTCCCGGATGATGAACGCATCGTACTGCTAGAGGAACCCGCAGCGTAAAATGCGGGTTTTTCCATTCGTCGAATGAGTGTGAATACGGTAAGATTATTAAGTCAGAAAGAGAACAGGAGTGAATCTTATGTCATTTGCGGTTTTTACCGATGGAAGTGCCAATCTTCCGGGAAGTCTTCTGGAAGGAATCATCGTTCTGCCAAGCACTTATACGGTCAACGGGGAATCCGTTACCTATAAAGGCGATATCGAAAACTTCGACATGCACGCTTACTATGACGGACTGCGTGCAGGCAATGTCGTGAAAACAAGCCTTCTGAATACGGAACTGTTTCTTACCGCATTTGAACCATTCCTGAAGGAAGGAACGGATATTGTCTATGTTGCCATGAGCTCCGGAATCAGCGGAACGTATAATGCGGCCCGCATTGCGGCGGAACAGCTGATGGAACAGTATCCGGAACGCATCGTACATATCGTGGATTCCCATGGCTGCGGCTTTGGCAGCGGGATGCTGGCAATTAAGGCGGCAGAACTCAGCCGGGAAGGAGTTCCTTCAAACGAAGCCTTCCAGCAGCTGGATGATCTGGTGGAACACTGCTGTCAGTACTTTACCGTAGATGATCTGAACTTCCTGAAGCGGACCGGACGGGTGAGCGGAGCTTCCGCAATGATCGGCACAGTTCTCAGCATCAAGCCGATCCTGTATGGAGACAGCGAAGGTCATATCGTTTCCTGTCAGAAATGCCATGGCAGAAAGAACGCGGTCAAAGCACTGGCAGAGAAATACCGGGCAAAACGAATGGATGGTCCGGAACAGAAGGTATATATCTCCAATGGAGACTGCCTGGAAGATGCAGAGGAGCTGAAGAAACTGATCCTGGAGATCACACCGGATGTACCGGTGCTGATCTGTCCGCATGAGCCGTTCTCCGGTGCCCATGTCGGTCCGGGCATGCTTGGCCTGTTCTTCTTTGGTACAGAACGTTAATCCATCTCATAACAAAACAGCGGTCCTGGGGAAATTCCTCAGGACTGTTTTTCAGTCTGGCGGCCGGCAGGGAGCTGCTTTGCCGAATCCTGCTCTTTATTAATAATTAGTATGTTAAATTTATAGTAAGAAAACTGACACCGATAATTACTACAGCCGCGATGCTCAGTTTCGGAAAGACAGAGGACATAATATTGAAAGACCTGAAGCATTTGAAGTACTTTGAGGATCTACTTCAGGAGGCTAACAATGATCTGATTCAGCAGGCACAGCAGGAGGGGAAGGTGTGTGCAGCGTACACCTGTGAAAATACACCGGAACCGCTTCTCAATCTGCCGGGCGTTTTTTCTGCGCGTCTTCGCGCACCGCGCACCGGATCGCTGGAAGTCTCGACCTATTACCTCACCAGTTTTCTCTGTGAATATACACGCGCTCTTCTGGAACGGGCAGTAGAGGGCGGCTTCAACTTCGCAGACTGTATCTTTACACCGGACGGCTGTTCCATGATGAACCGGTGCGTGGAAAACATGGAACTGCTGAAAACACTGGGAAAGGGGAAAGAACATTTCTTCTACTCCTATATGGAGATTCCGATGAAGGCAGACGACAACGGTCTGAACCTTTATGTCGTACAGTGCCGGAACCATATTCTGAAACCGCTGGCGGAAAACTACGGCATCGATATTTCGGATGATGCGATCCGGGCAGCCGTAAAGGAACATAACCGGGTATGTGAACTGATCCGTGCGATCGGGGAATACCGCAAGGATGACAATCCCCGGATCACCGGTTATGAATTCCAGGTATTTACCCTGGCAACGTATGTGGCACCGAAGTACCTGCTTATCGATAAGCTGGAAGAAACACTGGAAGAACTGAAGACCCGTGAACCGGATGCGAAATTCCCGTATGGCGCACGAGTGCTGGTTGCCGGTTCCGAGATGGATGACGTTGATTTCATCAAGCTTGTGGAAGACAGCGGTGCCTATGTCTGTGCAGACCGTTACTGCTGCGGTTCCTTCCCGGGCAGAGATCCGATCCTTCTGAACGAGGACGAAGATCCTTTGACCCAGATCTGCCGTCAGTATATGTACCGCGGTCAGTGCCCGCGCTACATGGACAGCACGAAGATGGATGCCAGACGTGATTATGTCGCAGCACTGGCAAAGGAATTTAACGCCGACGGCATTATCTATGAACAGATGAAGTTCTGTGACCCGTGGGCATATGAGAAGATGCTCGGATCGCATATTCTGAGAGAAGAGTTCGGTTATCCGGTGCTTGCGGTCGACAGGCCGTATGCGATCGGCAACTCCGGTCAGATGCGTACCAGAGTTCAGGCATTTGTCGAAAGCATCGGCATCAAGAAGATCAGAAAGGAGTCAGACAATGGCTAAGGAAGTTGGCGCAGATCGCCTTGGTGATCTGTATATACCGGGCGGAAAGGTCCGGAAACGCCGTGAATGGCGCGGTGTTTCGGATACCTTATATGACTATTCCAGATGGCTGAAGATCATGATGACCCTCGGCAAGTTTGTGATCAAGCCGAGAAATGTCAAAGCGATGTTCCGGTACCGCTGGATGGCAAACTATCTGGCAGTGCCGATGATGGTAGACCGTCATACCCAGGGCCTGCGGGGAGAATATCTGCGGATCTGTCACGAAGAACAGGATCTGATTATCGATGACGTTGCCCAGCTTCTGGAGAATCTCTTCCGGGGTGACCGCAGAATCGGAAACGATACGGAATTCTCCAAGAAAGTCGTACTGGTGGATGAGAATGAAATGACTGCGGTCATGATGGGATTCCCGACCCTTAAGGTTCTGAGCCGTGAAACACCGTCCACCTATGTCTCCGTTCTTCTGAACCAGCATGCGGCAGAACATTATATTGATGTTGCACAGGAATTCGGTCTGGCCGGGGATGTATGCCCGATGCCGGAGGCAGAAGCCGGCGTATCCATCGATGATGATGCCCCGGTACTTGGAGCCTGTGCGATTCAGTGCAATACCACCTGTGACGGTTCCCTGCTGGGCAACGGTGTAATATCCAGAAGACTTGAGAAGGAAGACGGCATTCCGGTCTTCCAGCTTGCGGCACCGCTGAGACACCGGGAAGACGATGTACAGGATTATGCGGCACAGGAGATCCGGAACGCGATCGCCTTTGTTGAGAAACATACCGGTGTACCATGGGACTGGAAGGCTTACTTTGAATGTGCAAGACGGGTCAATTATGCGACCCGGTGCCGTCAGGAATGGCTGGAGATGAACCGTACGGATTATCCGCAGGTATTCGGTTCCAACCTTGCGCTTTATACCGAAACCAACTACATGGCGATCTGCGGCCGTATCCCGGCATTTGAAAAGGCAGACCGCAATATCTCAAGACTTGCCCGTCAGGCATTTGAAAAGAAAAAGATGGCAGCGAAGGAATACCGCCACCGTGCCATCATCTGGGGCGTTCAGTCACACTATTACATGGACTTCCTGGTATGGCTGCTGAACTGCTGGGGCATTGTACCGCTGACCGATATGTTATCCATGGTTTCCACCAGAGAACTGAAGGAAGTGGATACCCCGGAGAACCGTGAGATTGCCTACTACGATATGGCATGGCTTACCGAAAACATGATCATGCGCAACCGTACACACGGCGGCTATAAAGTTCTGCTGGATGAGCTCTGGGAGTATGTGGAGATGTTCAACGCCGACATGGTCATCCTCTGGGAACACATGTCCTGCAAGGCACTCGACGGCATGCACGGTCTCTTTGAAGAACGTGCCCGTGAAAGAGGAATCCCTCTGGTATGGGTAACCCATGACCTGTTTGATCCGAGAATCGTTTCCCGCCAGGGCGTACGTGACCAGATCAACTCCTTCATGCGCACCGTCATGAGAGAAGAACCGCTGGATCCGTCTCTGGAAGTACTGGAAGACGAAGAATCATGGTAAGCAGGAGGAAATGACAGACTATGAAAAAGATAATGAAGCTTTTTGGAATCCTGCTTCTGATCTGTTCGGGATTCTTCATCATCACATTTACGGTATATATCCTGAATCTGGATATGAAGCTTACAGCGATGATCGAACCGTTCCTTCTGAAACATTACGACCGGATCGAACGGGACAGGCACCTGTAAGAATTCCTTTTCAACAAGACAAGACCGGCATGACCGCCGGCCTTTGTCTTGTTAATGCTTTAAAAACCGTTTCGAACGGACATGCATAGAACAAAGCGGCAGAACGCAGCGTAAAATGGAACTGAACTTCCAAAGAAGATCAGAAATTAAGACAGGTGGGAATGATATGAGTGAAGAAAAAAAGAATCTGCAGGAATGGGTCAGAAGTTATTACGTGGAACAGGGTTACAACTGTTCGGAAACGATCATCCATGCAGGGAATTCCTGTTATGGGCTTGGCCTTCATGAAGAAGACATGAAGATGATGGCGTGCTACGGAAGCGGTATGTATTGCGGCAGTACCTGCGGGGCTCTGATCAGTGCAGCTGCAGTGCTTTCCAAACTGATGATCAAAACCAAGGCCCATGATCAGCTGGATGAGATCCGCCCGGTGATCCAGGCAAACTACCGGAACTTCAATACGATTCTTGGCGGTACCGACTGCAAAACGCTCAGGCCGCTCCATCATACGAAGGAACAGAAATGCCTGCAGACCGTTCTGCTGGCGGCACAGGCACTTGAGAAAACCATTCAGGATTATCAGCTGGTGAAGGAATAAGTTAGTGACCTATGAAGATTCTTGTCACCGGTGCCCATGGCTTTGTCGGGCATAAGCTGATGGAATTATGCGAGGGAACGATTGCCGCACCGTCACTTCGAAATGCGACCGCAGAAGAGGTTCAGCGGGTAATTGAAGAAAGCAAAGCAGATGTCATCCTTCATACGGCTGCGGTTTCGGATATCGCAGCCTGTGCGAACGATCCCGAAGCCTCCTATCAGGCGAATGTGCTTTTGCCGGAATACCTTGCGCGGGCAGGTCAGGGGAGAAAACTGATCTGTTTCAGTTCCGATCAGGTATACAGCGGCTGTTCCGGGGAAGGGCCATATACGGAAGAAACGGTTCAGCCGGCAAATCGATACGCTGAACAAAAGCTGGAAATGGAACAGCGGGTATTAAATATCTGTCCGGAGGCAGTACTTCTAAGGGCCGAGTGGATGTACGATTACTGGACAAAACGGTCCAACTATCTGATGACGATCCTGAATGCGGAAGGAACGGTCTCATTCAGTTCCAGACAGTACCGGGGAATTACGTATCTGAACGAAGTTGCGGAGAATATGAAGAATGTCATCGCAATGCCGGGCGGTGTCTATAATTTCGGCAGTGAGACAAGACTGTCCATGTATGAGATCACCTGTCAGTTTGCGGCGTATATCGGAAAGGACGTCCGGGTAATTGACGCAGCACCAAGACACAACCTCTGGATGAACTGCGAAAAGGCAAAGACGTACGGTGTCGTCTTCTCAGACGCACTGGATGGCCTGAAGAAGTGTGCAGAGGACTATGAACTCTGCAGGCATTAAACTACTACAAATTAAAACAGCCTGCCGCTGATTCGTGACAGGCTGTTTTGCATTTCAGATGATGAGCAGATCAGTAACCCCAGGTAACAATATCCCAGCTGCCGTCTTCGGTCGCTGCAAGCCACCACTGATAATCGGTGTAGTCATGATCGGACTCCCAGGCACCCTGCATATCCTTTGCGGTATGAAAGTCCATCAGAAATTCAATGACTTTCACATAGGACTTGTCACCGATCGAACGGAGCCACTCCAGATTTTCCTCTGTGATACATTCATCTCCGGCATAACGGATGCGTTTCAGCTCGCAGCCGTTCCATTCTGCGAATTTGCATTTGATCTGTGTGATTACAGGATCCATGTCTTCCTTTGTGTAGACAGAAGAATTCCCGTAGTCGATTTCCGGAACTGTTTCGTTTGCCATACCTAAATAACCCTCCAATGTAATTCCTTTTTCGGTAATCTCTTTTGCGATATCCGGACCAACGTAGCGCATGTGCCATGGCTCATAGCCATAGCCGGTAATATGTTCCTTTCCGGGCAGATAACGAAGGATGAATCCGTATTCCGGCATCTTTTCGTGAACGACTTCCCAGATCTCCGGATGGGCCATCATCTCTTCATTTTCAATGACCGTCTTCCCGTCAATAATCAGATATACATCCAGTGCAAGACCCGTATGATGTTCACTGTAACCCGGAACCGCAACATACTTCTGCGCGTAATCCGCTCCATACTCTTTTGTGAAATCATCCATGATCCGCTGCTGTTCCGCAACACTTCTGCGCACGGAATCGAGATCAATATAGATGCCTTCCTCTTCCAGGTCTTCTTTCAGTTTCAAATAGGCTTCATAGGCGGTCTGCTCGACTTCCACTTCCCGGCCGAGCTGATTGGTTACCGTGACCGTCTTTACAATCGATTCCCAGTTCTCCGGAAGCGGGTTCAGTTTGTTGACTACGGCAAGATAATCCACTGTTTCATCACCATCTTTCATTTCGGAAGTTTCTTCTGTTTCTGCCGGCATAGGTTCCGCTTCGGCAGGTGCCGGCTGTTTTTTACATCCGGTCAGCGCCAGCGTAAATGCCAGTACCGAAAGAATCACTTTGATTGTTTTCATTGTTGTCTCCTGTTAACCGATATTATACCCCTTTGATAACGGACCATGGCCTGCGATGGTAAAAGACGCTCTGAAATTCAGTTCTCCCGATACAATGAAATCAGCATATCTTACAGGAGCGGATTATGAAAAAAGGATTCAAAATAGGAGCGGTCATCCTGCTTGTACTGGCAGTATTCTTCGGGCTGATGCATGTTCTGTCAAAACAGGAAGAAGAAGTAATACTGGATAATTATCCGTATGAACCGGATACGCCTGCACCTCAGCCCCATGACGGGGTCTTTGCGAGTGATTACGGCACCATGACATTCAACGGAGACGGCAGAACTGTCATTCTGGATGTCGGTTCGTATTTCAGCAGTATCACCGGTATCCCGGAAGGGAAGCAGGAAGCAGTTTATGAATTCCTGTCCGGGGACCTGCCGCCCCATGGCAGTATGCCGATCCGTTACGATGTGGCACATGAACTCCGAATCACGATCGGAGAAGAATCGTACGTGCTGAACCTTGGAATCGCCGCGGAAGATCATCAGTCCGCCACAAGCGGCGTCGGTACGGTAACGGAAGATCGGATCCCGATCGAGTATCTCGATGATTATAAGTTTTACAGCATTATTTTCACGAAACAGTAATCATCTTATTGCAGAGCAGATGCAGTCTGGTCTGTTCTGGCTGTTTAATACCAAAGCATTATGTAAAAAATCCATCCGGCGGATAACCGGAGGAAACCAAACGTTACAGAAGCCTGCAGAAACGATATGTTCAGTGTCTGCCGGCTTTTTCTTTGCACATATAATCACTGAGCTTTTTCCGGTAGAAAAAGTCATGTGTGATCTGATCGTATTCTTTCCACAGCGGAAGCGTGCGGCATTCCTTTTCCCGCGGGCAGGGGCAGGCATCCGGCGCAAGGCATGCGACAACCGCAAGCGAACCTTCGGTGTTTTCGAGAATCTCTCCAAGGGAATAGTCTTTCGGTTTCCGACAGAGACGATAGCCGCCGCCTTTTCCGCTGAAACCTTCAATCAGATCAGTGCGGACAAGATCCCGGACAATGATCTCCAGATATTTCTTGGATATGCCCTGACGGTCAGAAATATCCTTCAGCGGTACCAGCCCGTCTTTTTCATGTTCCTCAAGATCAATCATGACTCTGAGTGCGTAGCGGCCTTTCGTTGATATCATATGTGTCTCCGATCTTTTTACCTATTATACCGCAGGGTAATTGAAAATGAACAACATAAACCTATTGACATAGTAGGCGAATAGGAATATCATTCAATCATTCAGAAAAAAGCCAGACGAAAGCGGCTGTCTGAGGAAAGGAAAGAACGCTCCATGAATGCAGTGATCCATTGGGTCCGGGAGAAATCCGGAAATGAGCGAATGTGTAATTCTCTGATTTAAGTGTGTCTGAAAACAGAAAAGGAGAATAGAAAACATGTCAAAGGTTCATTTTGAAACACTGCAGATTCATGCCGGTCAGGAAACACCCGATCCCGCAAGCGGGGCACGTGCCGTTCCGATCTACGCAACCACGAGTTATGTATTCCGTGATTCGCAGCACGCAGCGGATCGGTTCGCATTGAAAGATGCCGGAAATATCTACGGTCGTCTTACCAATTCGACCCAGGGCGCGTTTGAAGAGCGGATTGCAGCTCTGGAAGGAGGCAGCGCAGCTTTAGCGGTGGCCTCCGGTGCAGCTGCGATTACCTATACGATCCAGGCACTTGCGACAAAAGGGGAACATATTGTTGCCCAACGGACCATCTACGGCGGTTCCGCCAATCTTCTGGCAAATACACTGCCGCTCTATGGGATCGAAACCACTCTCGTAGACATTCATAATCTGAAGGAAGTCGAAGAAGCGATTCAGGAAAACACCAAAGCGATCTATATCGAAACACTGGGAAACCCGAACAGTGATATCCCGGATATCGACGCACTGGCAGAACTGGCACACAGGCATAATCTTCCGCTTGTGATCGACAATACCTTCGCAACACCGTATCTGTTAAGACCGATTGAACACGGTGCAGATATTGTCGTACATTCCGCAACCAAGTTTATCGGCGGTCATGGTACGACACTGGGAGGCGTGATCGTGGATTCCGGCAAGTTCGACTGGGGAAAGAACGGGAAGTACCCGTGGCTCAGTGAACCCAACCCGAGTTACCATGGCGTCCGCTTTACCGAAGCAGCCGGACCGGCAGCCTTTGTAACCTATGTCCGTGCCATCCTGTTACGGGATACCGGCGCGTGTATCTCGCCGTTCGCAGCGTTTCTGCTGCTCCAGGGAACCGAAACACTTTCCCTGCGAATCGAACGGCATGTTGAGAATACCTTAAAGGTAGTAGAATATCTGAAGAATCACCCGAAGGTGAAAACGGTGTACCATCCTTCTCTGGAAGACCATCCGGAACATGAACTGTATCAGAAATACTTCCCGGAAGGAGGGGCTTCAATCTTTACATTCGATATTGAAGGCGGTAAAGAGGAGGCATTCCGGTTCATCGATCACCTGAAACTGTTCTCCCTGCTGGCGAATGTCGCAGATGTTAAGAGCCTGGTAATCCATCCGGCCACAACCACACATTCCCAGCTGAGCGAAGCGGAACTGGAAGAAGCGGGTATCCATCCTTCCACGATCCGGCTGTCGATCGGAACAGAACATATTGACGACATCATCAAAGATCTTGATGAAGGATTTGCGGCAGTCTGAATAAAAGGAGAGAGAAAATCATGACGAAAATCTATAAAGGGGCAGTTGAATTAATCGGTAATACACCGCTTGTTGAGGCAGTAAACATTGAACAGGCAGAAGGACTCAAGGCGAGACTTCTTCTGAAGCTGGAATACTTCAATCCGACGGGAAGCGTAAAAGACCGTATTGCGAAATCGATGATCGAAGACGCAGAAAAGAGCGGAAAGCTTCATAAAGGTTCGGTCATCATTGAACCGACTTCCGGCAACACCGGTATTGGTCTCGCTTCGATCGCAGCTTCCAAGGGATATCGCATTATCCTTACCATGCCGGAAACCATGAGCGTTGAACGGCGGAACATTCTCAAGGCATATGGCGCAGAACTGGAACTGACCGAAGGCGCAAAGGGAATGAAGGGCGCAATTGAAAAGGCAGAAGAACTCGCAAAGGAAATCCCGGACAGCTTCATTCCGGCACAGTTTGACAACCCGGCAAACCCGGCGATCCACAAAGCGACCACCGGACCGGAGATCTATAATGATACCGACGGTGAAGTGGATATCTTCGTGGCTGGTGTCGGAACCGGCGGAACAATTACCGGTACCGGTGAATACCTGAAGGAAAAGAAACCTTCCGTTCAGGTGATCGCAGTCGAACCGGCATCCTCTCCGGTACTCTCAGAAGGCCATGGCGGCCCGCACAAGATTCAGGGAATCGGCGCCGGCTTTGTACCGGCTGTACTGAATACAGCCGTCTATGACGCAGTATTCCCGGTTGAAAATGAAAAAGCGTTTGAAGCCTCCAAGCTTCTGGCAAAGAAGGAAGGCATCTCGGTGGGTATTTCTTCCGGTGCTTCCCTGTATGCGGCAATTGAACTGGCAAAGAAAGAAGAAAATGCAGGAAAGACGATTGTTGCCCTGCTGCCGGACAGCGGTGACCGCTATTATTCAACCGCACTGTTCCAGGAACAGTAATTCGTGTTTCTCCTGCCCCTGTAAGTACGAAACAGCGACCTGTCTGGTACTTGCAGGGGTTTTTCTGTGCGAAACTATTCCGCAAACCCCGAATTCGAATTATGATTGCTATGCTTGCATGAGAACATACAATCATGACGTGACAGGCTGGAAGAACGGAGCGGAAAAATGAGACAAAAACAACGGAAAATCCCCCTCTGGAGACAGGTTTATGACGCTTTGAAGGAACAGATTGAACAGAACCGCTATGGGGACAGTCTTTCGATACCGACAGAGACAAAACTCATGGAACAGTTTTCCTGTTCCCGGGTCACGATCCGCAGAGCGATGAAAGAACTGCTGAAAGAGGGATATATCGCACGGCAAAGAGGCAGCGGAACGAGCATCAATCCAAGCCGCTGTGAGATTTCAACAACACTTAATGCGAAACGGATCAATGAATTCAATGACCGGAGGGACCGCAGGATCGTATCGGTTTCCTATGAAACTGCGCCGGCGGAAGTCACTTCCTTCTTTCAGATCCCTGCCAAAAAGACCGTTTTGAAACTGGAACGTCTTTTGTTTTCGGAAAACAAACCGATCGCAGTGAATACAATGTTTCTGAATCTTGAACTGGAGCCGGATCGTCTGAAAGCGTATAACGGTTCCCTGTATGAACTGCTGAGCGAGAAGGGATATCCGGTTACCGAGATCCTGGAACGGTTTACGGTTTCTTCGTTCGATGAGCGGGAACAGGAACTGCTGGGACTGGATGGCCCCGAGGTCGTCATGCGCCGGGTGAGGACTGGCTGTTCCGGCACGGTTCCGATCGAATACTCGTATACGGCATATCTTGCCAAAGATTATGAGCTGACGGTGAAATACAGCAGCTGAAGACGGAATGTCGCGAAATATACATGGTATCAGGAAATCATATGAAATGACCGCATCGGGAGTTCCGATGCGGTTTTATATCGGCAAAACGCTGTTCAGCCAACGGACAGCTGTCTCCAGGTACGAAAAAGCCGAAGTCCCTGAACAGGATCTCCGGCATTCCGTTAATTACGATGAGATTTTGAATTACTTCTCTTCTTTTCCGAACAGGCCTTTGAAGGCTTCGCCGATTTTTTCCAGTCCGGTCTTAACGGATTCCTGCGCATCATTCGCAATACGCTCTACATCCTTTTCGTCGAACTTTCCGTCGTCACCGAGAACTTCCTTCTTTACGGTCTCTGCAGCTTCGTTAATAGCCTTGCCGGCTGCTTCAGAAGCTTCTTTTGCCATAGCACCTGCTTTGTCGAGGCCTTCCTTGATCTGAACGGATGCCTCATCGGCAGCTTTCTTCATGCTTTCGCCAGCTTCTGCTGCAGCGGATGCAGCTTCCGACTTAACTTTTTCAGCGGCTTCGCCGGCTTTTTTCAGGTTCTCCTCAGCACTGGCCTTCAGTTCGTCCGCAGCTTCCTTTGCGTCCTGCTTTGCGTCTTCAACCGCAGCTTTGACTTCTTCCTTCTGAGCGTCTGCGGCTTTCGCTGCCTCGGCAACGTTTTCCTGAACTTCAGCCTTTGCGGCATCCGAAGCTTCCTTGAGGTTTCCCTTCAGCTCTTCATTGGCCTCCTTGAACTCCTGCTTCGTGGAAGCAACATCAGCCTTTACTTCATCGACAAAGCTTTTGACTTCTGCCTTCTTTGCGTCAGCCGCATCACCAACTTCCTTGGCGACTTCCTCGATCGGCTTGTTGAGCTCTTCCTTAATCTTCTCTGCATCCATAAATCAGTACCTCCTCCTTATTCTTGGCTGCAATCTATTCCGCATCACGAAGAATGATCGATACCGTGATGAGAATACCATTTTGGATACGGCTATCCGTATCGGTATAACACTCCTGTCACCGCATTCCTGCAGGTGTTTTCGGAGTCTTTCCATTTAAAAATAATATTAAGTTCATACTACATGTATTACCCAAGGGTTACAAGAATTTTCGAAGGTATGAATCAAAAAAAAGAAGACCCGAAGGTCTTCCGTATTAGTCGATCAGACCGTGAATACGTCCGTATTCCAGTGCCTTTTCCCAGCCCTCTTCCTTGCACTCTTCGAAGGCATCATCGGGGATGCTTCCGAACATGAAGTTGTAGTGTGGGTGCATCTGATCGGCTTTACGATAATAGTCGCTCTTGTCGAGATTTGCACCGATGCAGGCACGTGCCATCATTGTAAGATCACGAACCAGTTCATCTCTCGCAAAACCGGATCCTGCAAGAGCACCGCCATTGACAGAAGCAAGTCCGCTATCATTCAGAATCTTTTTGTCATCCATATAACATTTCCTCCACTTTGTGTCATATATACATACGGATGAGCTGGAAATTATCCATGCCCGGGAAAAATTGTAAATCTGGGTATTTGATAATAGCAGTATCAGCAGGGAGCGGATACCTTGGAATCCACGTGCATTCCCATGCCTGCGGTATGGGCAGAGACCTCAGAAGCTAGATACAGAACGGCATTGGCAACTTCTTCCGGTGTTGCATAACGCTTATCCATCGCGTAATTCCCGGCAAGCATTGCCATAGCCTCTTCATGTGTCATGGAATCTCCGAAGAAGTCCTTTTCGATTCTCAGCATCATCGGGGTATCGACCGGTCCCGGGCAGACATAGTTGACATGTACACCAACCGGCCCGAGTTCCATTGCGACACACTTGGTCAGTCCGGCAACGGCATATTTCGAGGAAACATAGGCACTGTTTCCTGCAGTTGGTTCATAGGCTGCCGCAGAAGCGACAACAACAACCGAACCGGACTTCTTTTCGATCAGGGTCGGAGCTGCGTACTTCATCATTAACATGACTGCGAATACATTCAGCATATAGGTTTCCTGGAACAGATCGAGTGTCATATCCTGAACCGGATGTGCCTTTCCTTCATAGCCGGCATTCGGTACGACCACATCGATCGTTCCAAATTTTGCCTTTGCACCTTCCACAAAGTTTTTGATATCTTCCTCTTTGTTCATATCAGCCACAAAGCCTGCAACACGGTCCTGCGCATTCAGTTCCGGCAGAAGGGCATCGATCTTTGCCTGGCTGGTGGAAGAAAATGCGACCTTCGCACCTTCGTTCAGAAAGCCTTTTACGATTGCCTTTCCGATTCCGCCGGTACCTCCGGTTACCAGAACAACCTTATCCTTTAATTTCAAATCCATAATTTTCCGTTTTCTCCTTCTGTGTATGTACCTTCATTGTATGTATTCGGGAGAGAAAGAAAAGCAGGATGCCCGGACCGCAATCGTTCGCATAAGGAAAAAGGGAACCGGCAGCGGTTCCCTCTGACAAAACAACTGACATGTATCAGCCAAAATAGGTCCGGTAGATGAAGTAGATGATCACAAGCAGGATCACCGTCAGTGCCAGAATGACTGCCCACAGGATGCGGTTCATCAGCTTGTGGGTCTCATCCATTTTGGCGTGGAAGCCATCCATCTCATCGGCATGGGCATCCAGTTCCTTCTGAAGCTCTCTTGTCTCACGAAGATAGGCATCGGTGTCATATTCTTCAGCTGTTTTTCCCCGCATCAGCTGTTCTACTTCGTTTCGGATCTCATCTGCAGACATCGTTCTGCGATCGGATGGTGTGTCTTCTTCCTCCGGGTGATAATGGATATCCGGCCGGGCAAACAGATTCTGCTGGATTCGTTCTGTTTTTTCTTCATCATCCGCATAGACCGTTTGTACCGGCTTTTTCACAGCTGGCCGGGGACGCTCTTCCTGGGGTTCTTCCACCATGAACGGACGGATCGTCGGGGTTCGTTTGGAAGAAGGGAACAGCTCCGTCGTAGGATGCTGAACCGGCTCGGGTTCCGCATCCGGTCCCGGGTCTGGGTACGGCTTCCGTGTGGAAGTGAATAAATCAGCGGTCTTTGTGTCCTGCTGGGACAGCGGTTCACTGACAACCGGCGGGATGCCTTTGTCCAGTGTTCGTTCGATCACTTCATTGAGATGCTGGAGGGCAGAATCAAATTCATTGACCGGGGTCTGCGGAAGGATTGCCGGTTCAATGGTATTGATGCGTTCTGCGTATGGTTTAAGATCACGGCTGCGGGGATTGATATGGGCTTCATTGTCCATTGCGATCTCATCCCGCAGTTTCTTATATTTTACGGTTCTTGAATACTGCGGCATAGGATCAGTTCTCCCTGATAAACGAGCAGATCGGTTCCTTTCCCGCAGACCGTTTTCCTTTCAGTTCCCGGTTCATGTCGTTCTCCTGTAAAGGGATTATATGCACCAACCGGATTAATGTCTACATCAGAAAAAAGTCAATGTAAGCAGACGTTGTGCAAATGGACACGATGCGTATTTTTAAACTTTTTGTTTAAAACTCGCTCCGAATTTCGGAAATAACTAGCAAAAACTCGCTCCGAATTTAGTGGTATCACAATTAAAACACGCTTGGAATTTAGCGGGATCGTGAAAAAAGTTGAAAATCATTGACGGAATCCCCCGTAATCTGCTATAAAGATGGTGGTCGGGTTAAACCGGCCCTTATGCACCGTTTGCTCGGTGCTCCTTTTTTTTATATCTTTTGAATTAGCTATACAGAAATTGTAATAATATAGATATTATTCATTGAAGTATTAACAGACATCAGGGAAAACAAATGGGCGACTTATATAAGTGCAAAAACTGCGGACAGCTTCTGTATCTGCCCTCGGACCCGGGGCCGCTTGACGGGAAAGAGGCAGCTGCGATTCTGGCAAAACTTGAGAAGAATGGTTTTTATGATTCGCCGGTTCCGGTTCCGGTACTGGAATCGGAGTTTTCAGAGTTCCTGAGCAGTTCCGATGCCGGGGAGGACAGGATCCGCTATACCGCTTATCCGACCTTTAAGAACGTCATGAATAACCTTCGGTATGATGACGTGATGATCGGCTCGAGAATTACCGACGGGGACCAGGAATCCGTTGTCTGTTCCCTGTGCGGATCCGGGAACCATTACCGGATCCTTGGATCCCTGCCGACAACCGAAGTAAACGGTGTCTGGGACAATTATGTTGAAACCGATCATACCTGGTATATCCTTTCCGATTCTCTGGCCGGTCACGGTTCCATTACCGAGCTTGAGAAACGGGACCTGAATAAATACATCACCCGGGAAAATCAGGCCGATGCGTCGGATTTTGTAAATCAGATCATGGATAAGAACCGTTCTTCCCTTGAGGTAAAGAACGGGAAGATCCGGCAGTCCGATCTGGATCTCATCAGTTTCTTCCATATCCTGATGACGATTAAGTCCGGTGTCTGGATGCTGGAGAACCGGTATTTTGATCTGATTCTGCGGCTGATGGAAAATGACCGGCAGATCGTAAAAACAACCTGTCTGATGGAACGAAGAGTCATCGAACAGATTGAAGAAAAGGAAGAAGCCATTCATGCGGATATCCGGGAACTGGAATACAAACAGGAATTTCAGATCCAGCCGGGCTGGGAAGTGAAATACGGATGTATGTATCCGGAACCGGTAACGCTGGAACTGCCGGAAGAACCGCAGGAACCGGAGTATAAAACACCCGGTCTCTTCAACCGGCAGAAGATCCAGCAGGAAAATGAACTCCTGCAGCAGGAGTATACGGAACAGCGGGAAGAATACTTCCGGCTCCGGCAGGAATATGAAGCGGCAGTGGCTGCCTATCAGAAAGAGGTGGAACTGTATGAACGGCGGAAAGGGGAGATCTTAGAGAGTGAAGAAGCGCTCTGGAAAAACTCCAAGCCGTATCTGGAACGGACCAAAAAGATCGCTCAGCTTCAGAAAGAACTGGATGAACTGGAAGATGTGAAGAAAGACGCACCGGCAATCAGTAAGAAGCTGGCAGAAGATATTCCGCTGCTGAATGTCAGTAAGATGCTCAGGGAAGAAGGCAACGAGAATATGGCTCTTCTGAAAGAGGCATATAAGACCGAGGCAGGACTGCAGACCCTGCAGTTCGTACTTCCGAAGTATCTGGATGTTGTGGCAGTTACCAAGATCTATGAATACCTGAAGAGCGGCCGGTGCACCCAGCTGACCGGCAAAGACGGGGCATACATCCTGTATGACACGGAGCTTAACAGCCGCAAGTTTGCCAACAGCGGCAGAGATGCGATTCTGAAGCAGCTGAATTTCCAGCGTGAGATCACGATCTACAACATCATGTCTGCCGTAGCGGATGTTTATAACGATCTGACCGAGAAAACCGAGACGATCATGAAAGAAATGATCCGTTCTGCCGAAACGGATGCGGATCAGGAGTACTATAAAAAGTCTGCGGAAGCGTACTATTCCCTTGCGAAAGAAAAGATCGAAACAAGTACGGAATTCCTGGAACAGAACAAACCGGATCCGGAATGATCAGAAACCTGGTCTCCGGTTCCGTTTTCGTTTCGGTACGGGCGGGAAGCTGTCAAAGAAAGAGACGGGAACGATATAATGGAACAGACAACAGAAGAGGACGGACAATTGAATGAAGAAACAGATGGCACTGATCCTGGCATGCGCAGTACTTGCCGGATGCGGGGGATCTTCCAATGCGGCAAAGGAAGAAGCACAGCCGGAAAATAATCGCATTTCGTTTGAGGCATATCTGAAGGAGGGAGAGACGTTCCAGTTTGAACTGGACCCGCAGGAGGCGGTATCGTATCAGACCCTGCTGGACAGTGAAGTAAGTGATACGGTATCGGCATCGAACTGGCGTTCCTATTTTGACTTCCGGGAAGTATACCGGGAACACTATGAATACGATGATGACGGAAATCCCACAAGCACCTTCATGAAGGGATCATTCTATTCGATCGTTCTGACCGATCAGTATTACTTCTCGGATAACTGGTCAAGAAACGGTCTGGAATACAATGTGTTCCTGGATGCCGTAGAAACACGGGTCATGACCAATGACGGAGTCGTCTATGATCCGGTCACAAGAGAGTATCTCGATACCTATGATTTCTCCGGAGCGGATCCCATCATCCTGCTTACGGACTTTGAAAACAGCTGGGATGAGATGACCGATGAGAAGTATACCGGTCAGCTGAACAACTTTGAGCTCATCAGTATGAAGGGCGATGTAAAGCTGTTGAAATCCGAAGCAGTTGAGTTTAAGCAGTATCAGGATAATATCTGGTACCTTGCGGCTTATGAGTCACCGGAAGAATACTATGTGATCTTCCTGGAAAATGACGGCAGTGCCATTGACCGGGACAAAGAATACATCGGGGCAGTTTATCACTGCACGTCCGCGCATGGCAACCGGCGGTATACCGGCTACACCCGGATCGTTCCATGGGAGATGATCATCGATATGATGGAACAGGTCCGTGATCATTAAGAGATACAGGAAACAGGTTTACAGGAGAGTTCATGTGAAAAAACACGTATTGAAAAAACTGCTGTCGGCGCTCTGCCTTTCTTCGCTTCTGATCGGCTGCGCAAAGGAGACAGCCGTACCGCAGGTAACCGCGGTACCGGAAGAAACGACAGGGGTACCGGCGGAAACGGCAGAACAAACGGCGGGTGACATCATCATCCTTTATACGAGTGACATGCACTGCGGCTTAACGCAGGGGTTTGGTGCGACGGGTCTTGCGCAGGTACGTGACACCCTGGAAAAGGCAGGAAATGCCGTACTGCTCGTAGATGACGGAGATGCCATTCAGGGTGATGCGATCGGGATCCTTACCGAAGGAAAGGCAGTCACCAGGGTGATGAATGCACTGCACTATGATGCGGCAATTCCGGGCAACCATGAGTTTGATTATGGAATGGACAAGTTTGAAAACGTCATGGATCTTGCGGAATTCCCGTACATCAGCTGCAACATCACCAAAAACGACGAACTGTTTCTGGACCCGTATGTGATCAAAGAAGCAGGCGGAAAAAAGATCGCCTTTATCGGGGTTACCACTCCGGAGACGATGGTTACTTCCAATCCGACCCACTTCAAGGATGAAAGCGGGAATATGATCTACGGCTTTACCCGGGATGAAGATGGTTCTGCCTTGTTTGCACAGGTACAGAAGTATATCGATGAAGTAAGGGAAAAGGGCGCGGATTATGTTGTGCTCTTATGCCATATGGGCAACAACGAAGATGACGCCCCGTACAATTTCCAGACGCTGATTGAGAAAACCGAAGGAGTTGATGTGCTGCTTGACGGCCACAGCCACGATGTCGATCAGGTAACCATGAACGACAAGAACGGGGATCCGGTCATCCGTTCCGGCTGCGGTACGAAGCTGCAGGCAATCGGCTATGTGCGGATCGCAACGGAAGACGGTTCCATTACGGCAGGTCTCTATTCCTGGAACAACGATGTGATGCCTTCCGAACTGTTCGGATTTGAAAACGAAGTCACCGGAACCGTTCAGAATGTCTATGACGAGATCGATGAGATCATGAACCTGAAGATCGCAGACTCAGCCGTAACGCTTTCCATCTTTGATCCGGTAAAGAAGACCGCTGCCGGCAATCCGGAGCGGATCGGCCGGAAACAGGAAACCAATATGGCAGACTTCATTACCGATGCCTACCGGATCCAGACCGGAGCGGATATCGCATTTACCAATGCCGGAAGTCTGCGTGACCAGATCGAAGAAGGGGAAGTGACCTATGGCGACATCATGCGCGTCCTGCCGTTCTCCAATCCGATCTCGGTATCGAAGATCAAAGGCAGTGTACTGCTTGACGGGCTGGAGTGGGGTGTGCGGAACCTGCCGGAAGAAAGCGCGATCCTGATGCCCTCGGGTTTCAGCTATGAGGTTGACGCAACGATTCCTTCTCCGTGCACCGTCAATGCCGAAGGCGGTTTCGGCTCCGTGGAAGGAAAACGCCGGGTAAGCAATGTGCTGATCAACGGGCAGCCCCTGGATCCGGATCAGACCTATACCGTCGCATCTTCTTCCTATCTGCTGTTTGAAGGCGGCAGCGGCCTCACCATGTTTGACCACAGTATGGTCATCATGGAAGACATCAAGCTCGACAATGAGTGCCTGATCGACTACATCCAGAAGGATCTGAACGGCCGGATCGGAGAAGAGTATCGGGATGTCTACGGCCAGGGCCGTCTCTTCATCAAACTGCCGGAAGAATCGGATAACTGATACAGCGAAAGAAGACCGTGTGCGTCTGTTACGGGTACCTCTGCGGGGCTCCTGAATACGCATGCGGTCTTTTGTTATGGGATCTGGTGTGGAAAAAGGAAGGGTATTTGATTTATAATAATCAATAAAGTTTGTTAAAACAATTACAGGTCAGAACATGCATTCCTTAAGAACAAAAATCACGGCAGTAACGATCAGTGCGATCATCATCACAATGATCATCGCAACGATTTTTGGTGTCGCTGCGATCCGTGATATCGGACAGAAAAACTCGGAACAGATGCTGATGCTGCTGTGTGAAGCAGGAGAGAAGAATCTCGATTCCAGCCTTCTCGATGTCGAGCAGGATGTTGAGACGATCTCAGCCTATGTGGAAGAAGATCTTACCGGCCTGGATGATGAGAGGCTGTCGGCCCATCTCAACCGGGTCAGTGAGTTTTTCCGGAAGGTACTTTATAAGACAAACGGAGTCATCACGTACTACTACCGGATCGATCCTTCCGTATCTTCCAATGTACCGGGATTCTGGTTCGTAAATGAGAACGGAGAAGGCTTTCAGGAACATGAAGTAACGGATATTACCCGCTATGATACTGAAGATACCTCACAGCTGGTATGGTTCACGGTACCCAAGGCAACCGGCAAATCGATCTGGCTTCCTCCGTATATTACCGATAATCTCGGGGCACGGGTCATCTCCTACAATACCCCGGTCTATCTGAATGGTACATTTGTCGGAGTCATCGGAATTGAGCTTGATTATTCCTTCATGGCAGAAGAAGTAGACAATATCACACTCTATGAGAACGGCTATGCATTTGTGAATGACAGTGACGGAAAGCTGCTGTATCATCCGCAAATGGATGTCATGACCATGGAAACACCGCCGGAAACACCGGAAGAGTTCCGGGACAGAGAAACGATCATCTACTATACCTTTGACGGAGTCAAGAAGATGGCAGTAAGCCTGCCTCTGGTCAACGGAGACTGGCTGAATGTATCGGTACCGCTCAATGAGATCAATGCCGTATGGGAGAACTGGATCAATAAAATCATCATCGCATTTGCAGGTCTGCTGGTGCTGTTCATATTGTTCATCATGAAATATACCGAGCGGATCACAAAACCGCTGCAGGATATCACAAAGGTGGCAGAAGAAATTGATGCCGGTAATTATGACCATAAGCTGGATTACTCCGGGAATGATGAGATCGGCATTCTGACCCGCACCTTCAGCCGGGTCACACAGAACCTGAAGCGGACCATTACCGATCTCAATGACCTTGCCTATGCGGATGCCCTGACTTCCCTGCACAATAAGGGAGCGTTTGATATCTATATGAATTATCTGCAGATGGAACAGGATGAGAACCGGGAGAATCTCGCATTTGCCGTCTGTATGTTTGACTGCAACAATCTGAAAACCGTAAATGATCAGAACGGTCATGACAAGGGAGACATTTACCTGAAAGAAACCGCGAATATCATCTGCAGAGTATTTGACCATAGTCCGGTGTTCCGGATCGGCGGAGATGAGTTTGCGGCAATCCTGAAAGACAGTGACTATGAGAACCGGGAGGCACTCCTGAAGCAGTTTGATGAGCAATGTGCAGAAAGACAAAAGCAGGAGACAGAAGCCTGGAATAAGGTGGATGCAGCCCGTGGTATGGCAGCCTATGACCCGAAGGAAGATGAAACGGTCTATGATGTCGTACGCCGTGCAGACCGGATGATGTATAAGAACAAATGGGATCATAAGAAGGCACGAGGGGAATCCGGGAACCGTTAATGATCAATACCGTTTCCTGCGGTAATACAAAATCGTTTCACAGTATATAAGTAAAAAGAAACAATTAAAAGGAACAGGTTTTTTCATAGATGTCAGAACAACGGATGTTCTGTATGTCCTGAAGGGGCCTGTTTTTTTCGGTTGCATAGGTTTCTCCCCCTGATCAAATGACAGTTCCGATATTAATCCGTTGTGATAATCTCCATAGTTTTTGAGATACGAAAAAGGCAGATGTTCACTTCTTATTGGAAAGCAAAGAAAAAATTCAAATATTTTCGCTATTTTAAACCAGATAGTAGATTTAGCTGGCTAAATCCTTTCAAACTGCGAACAAATGACTCTTCCTTAACGACGCACGTGTGATTCTACAGTGGTATTTTTTGATGGAACGTATCAGGAGCTCCGCCATTTC
>JAFWEW010000039.1 GCA_017512725.1 Solobacterium sp. | reverse complement strand
CCCGGGCCAATCATTCTGTATGCCTACAGAAGAAAGGCCAGGAACCACTGGTGATCCTGACCTCATAATCATATGCATTGTGAAGGTATTCCTTCTACTACGATCAGGTCCAGTTCGTTCCTGATTTCATAATAGAAAAAACATCTGCTGTGGACATCCCTTCAGACCGGTTCCGGAATGCCGCAAAAAGGCTTCCCCTTTTATCCGGTTTCATGGAACACTAAAGGTAAGCTGTAATAAGGAGACTCTATGAACCGAACTCAGAAACTGCTGTCTGCGCTGATGGTGCTGCCCCTTCCAATCCTGTTTTCCGGATGTGCGGCGGAATCCGCGTGTGAACCTGCCCTGATCCGAACTGCAGAAACATACTGCATGGATTATGAAACAGGCGACTGGGCGCTGATGAGAAGGGTCAGCTACGAATATCAGGATGCTTATCCGGTAACAAAAACCGTCATTGAACCATCTGCCGATTTACAGACGGTCACCACATTTGAATATGAGATGAACGATGGAGTTCCCGTACTGCGGAAAGAGTTTGATTCCGACGGCATTCCCACTTCAGAGACGGTTTATAACGAAAACGGTGTGATCGACCGGAAAAAAACCGTTCGTTCCGACGGTTTGTCTGAACAGGAATGGATCTATCAGTATGGTCTCGGGGATGAATACTTTACCTTGGTGCTGAACGAATCGTCTGACCGTTCCGCCAGTGATGATACCGAGCATATGGAAGAAGTCGATTCGGTTACCATCACCGAGAAAAACGGCCTTCTTCAGAAAACCGTAAACAACGGACTGTATGCCAACTGGGATGAAAAAGACCAGCCAAAGGAATGGATGCGTTTCAACGGAACCTATACCGCAGAATATGACGACAGCGGAATTGTCCGTGCGACTTCCGCCATCTATCGTGCAGGCCCTTCCGGAAAGGAATACAGGTTTGAACTGACAACGGTAAACGGAAGAGTGACCGAAGCAGTCCGGTACCGGTGGAACGGAACCGATGAATGGATGAACGATGAAAAAACGGTCTTTAAATATACGGATACCGTCATATCCAAAAGCCTTTACGCAGCTATGATCAATTCCTTTCTGCTTGGTGAAACCAGTACCTACTACATCTTTAACTGGTACTGATCTGGAAAGGAAACGGAGATTCCATATGAAAAAACAGGTTTACAATCCCTATCTTCCTCTGAATGTGTATATCCCGGACGGGGAACCGCATGTGTTTGGCAGCCGTGTCTATGTATTTGGTTCGCACGATCGGGAAGCAGGTGATACTTTCTGCATGGAACCCTATGAAGTCTGGTCTGCACCAGTCGATGATCTTTCTGACTGGTCCTGCCCCGGCATCAGTTACGAAGCATCTCAGGATCCTGCCTATGATTCCAGACTTCGCAATGCCCTGTATGCGCCGGATGTCGTTCAGGGCAATGACGGGAAATACTATCTCTACTACTGTCTGTCCGGTTATCGGGGAAAAGGTGGTTATGCCAGTCCGATCGGAGTTGCGGTCTGTGATACGCCGGACGGCCGCTATGAATATCTTGGTACGGTTAAGAACCCGGATGGTACACCGTTCATGAAATACATTAATTTTGATCCGGCACTGATCAATGACAATGGTGTGATCCGTCTGTATTCCGGAACCTGGTACCCGATGGCCGAACTGGATGAAGAAACCCGCCGGAAGGATTCCATTGATCAGAAGGAAGCGGAACTGTCCGGAAAACCGACAGAACATATTCAGTCGCTTCATCGTCAGGGCGATTCCGTTTTTGGGCCGATCCACGTCACGCTGGCAGATGATATGATGACGATCACCTCAGAGCCGGTGCGTATCCTGCCGCTGGTACGTACCGGAACGCCGTTTGAAACCTCTGCGGAAGGCAAAGGTCACGGGTTCTTTGAAGGAAGTTCCATCCGCAGAATCAAAGACCGGTATTATTTCGTTTATTCTTCCAGTGACAATCATGAACTGTGCTATGCCACAAGCGATTCTCCGGACCGCGACTTTGTATACGGCGGTACGATCGTTTCAAACGGAGACATCGGCAGGAACGGCAGAAAGCCGGAAGACCGCCTGAACATCACCGGAACGACACACGGAGGAATCGAATGCATCAACGGGCAGTGGTATGTTTTCTACCATCGCCTGACCCACAAATCAGATTACAGCCGACAGGGCTGTGCAGAAAAAATCAATATTGAAGACGACGGCAGGATCCTGCAGACAGAGATTACCAGCTGCGGACTGAATGACGGCCCACTGGAAGGAACAGGAAACTATCCGGCAGTTATCTGCTGCAATCTTACCAACGGCAGAATGCCTCATACCAGCAATCAGCAGCAGACCGTCTGTATTCCCTATATTGGCAGCGAAGCGGAGGAACGCTTCATCCGGGATATTTCAGACGGCACGCTGATCGGATACAAATACTTTTCCTTTCATGATCTGCAGAACATAACGCTCACCGTGAAAGGAACCGGTACCGGTCTGTTTGAGGTACAAAATGAACCAAACGGTACTGTTCTGGGTCAGACGTCCGTTCAGCCGTCTGCGCACTGGAAGGAATACACAATTCCGATATCACCGCTTTCCGGTATCCGTCCGCTGTATCTCACCTTTCATGGAGAAGGTCTTTTGGATCTCATTGCCATTCATCTTGGCTGAAGAAAAAACTTCCGTTTCTGTGGATCTTTAGGACCCATTGGATTCGGAAGTTTTCGTTATCCGATTGTTATGACGCCTCCCTCACAAAGACTGGCCAGAATCCGGATAACCGTTAATCCAGATCCTCTCCGTTGGACGCAATCACTTTCTGGTACCAGTAGAAGGAATCCTTCCTGCTTCTTGCCATCGTACCGGTTCCGTCATCATGTTTATCCACATAGATAAATCCATAGCGCTTGCGCATCTCGCCGGTTCCGGCTGAGACAAGATCGATCGGGCCCCAGGTCGTATATGCCCAGAGATCGACGCCGTTCTCTGCGGCTTTTTTCATTGCCGCAATGTGTTTCCGGAAGTAATCGATCCGGTAACCATCATGAATACTGCCGTCTTCCTCAACGGTATCATAGGCACCCAGACCGTTTTCAACGACCATCAGCGGCCGCTTATACCGGTCATAGATCATTTCAAGATAATACTGAAGTCCATCCGGATCAAATGCCCATCCCCAGTCGGAGTAATGCAGGTATTCATTCTTTGTGCCGCGCACCATATTGCCGGACGCAGAAGCCTCATCTTTATGGGTAGTGACCGACATCGACATGTAATACGAGAAGGTATACATGTCCACACAGCCTTCTTTCAGCGCCTGCAGATCATCCTCGGTAATATCCAGCTTCACATTGTGTTCCTTCCAGAGTTTCTTCGCAAAGGTCGGATAGGTACCGAAGCACTGTACATCTCCGCAGTAGAAGATACCCTTCTCCCATTTATATCTGTTAAACAGAATATCCTTTGGGTCTTCGGTATGCGGATAATAGGTAATCCCGCAGATCATACATCCGATCTTATTCTCCGGATCGATTTCATGACCGATTTTGACTGCCTTGGCAGAAGCTACGAACTGATTGTGAAGGTGCTGGTACGCATCCTGAAAACAGGAATCCGGCATGTCTTCCGGCAGGAAGTTGATCGTGTTGTTGATCTCATTAAACGTCAGCCAGTACTTAACCAGTCCCTTAAATTCCGTAAAGCAGGTTCTGGCAAACTTTACAAACAGCGGAATCAGTTCCCGGTTCTTCCAGTCACCAAGCGTTTCTTCCAGATACAGAGGCGTATCAAAATGCCAGATCGTGACCAGCGGTTCAATTCCATACTTCTTCAGTTCCAGAAAAACATTCCGGTAAAACTCGATCCCCTTCAGATTCGGTTCCTCTTCCAATCCGGTCGGATAGAGCCTTGACCATGAGATCGACATCCGAAATACCTTAAAACCCATTTCCGCAAACAGCGCAATGTCTTCTTTATAGTGATGATAGAAATCAATTCCGTCATGGTTCGGATAAAGACATTCGTCCAGAACCGCATAGTGTGCCCCTTCCGGCAGTTTCTGCAGTCTTGTGATAAATCCATGCTTGCCGTCTTTATCAATATACGTGATCTTTCTGGCCTCGGTTGCAGTGCCTCCGGTTGTGACATCCGTCAGTGCCGGTCCCCGCCCATCCAGGTTCCAGGCACCTTCAATCTGATTGGCAGCGGTAGCACCGCCCCACATAAAATCCTTTCGGAATGGCATGTTCGCTCTCCTTTTCTTCGCTTAATGATACGTTTATCCGTTCATCCTTCCCGGATCGTCTGGACCATCTCCTCAATCCGATCCGCCACATCCATAACCTGATCTTCTGCCGCCAGCAGTACCTCATCCCATTCCGGCGCATAATCATGTCCACTCCACCACAGATGCATTTTGGCGTCGGTCAGCTCATCCCGGTTCGGCTTGGTATTCCGCCGCAGAAGCGTTTCTTCAAATGACAGATCATAGTACCAGGAGAGGATATGGTCTCCATACAGTTCCCGCGTATACGAAAACAGCTCACGGTACCAGTCCGCCTTCATAATGCCTTCCAGAATGACAATCTCCGCATTTTCATATCCGTATTCCAGCATTCGTTTGAGCAATGGTATGGACTTGGGGTTCGGCTCATCTTTTACATGAAGAATTTCCCGGCGGATAACGTCCTGCGAAAGCCGCATCGTACCACGGCCAAAACGCTTTTGAAGTTCTTTCGCAAGCGTCGTTTTGCCGCTGCAGGAATTTCCGCGGATCGTTATCAGCAGTTTCATATAGTTAAATTCTCCTGTATGGCTCTTATTACTTTGTATAACACCACAGTTTCATTGTACTAGAATAATCTTGTTAATTATGAAAATGAACAGCACCTGTACGATATCGAAAACCGACACCGGAAAACGGATTTCCCTGCTTGAGGGTATCGCAGAGGAGACCGTTTTTCTCTGCACACCGTCCTGCTGTCTGATTGGAATAACGGTATCCTCCTTTTCAAAACTGGATCCGTTCCGTATGGATCCACTGTTTGAATCCTATGACGCCAGACAGCATCAGCTTCTTCTGCCGGAAAAGAACACTTCCTGCATCGTCCGGTTTTTTGAATCCGGCGATCCGGTCTTTGACGGATGGAAAAACATCCGCAGCTACTGTGATCTTTCCCCTGCCGCTAAGCGCTGCTATGAAGAAGAACTGTTCCATCTTCAAAAGAGGCATGAACTGCATACCAGTTCGTTTGCCTCGGAACTAGATTCATTTCTTCACCACTTCTCCTTTGAAGCGTCTGTTTATCTCCATCAGCGCAGGCAGAATTTCATAGAAGATCTGTTTGAACAGGGAGCGACCCATCCGGACCGGCCTGCTGTCGTGGATCAAAACGGAGCACGTACTGTCACTTATGAGCAGTTTGTTTCTCTGATCAGAAAGACCGCTTCGAAAATCAAAAGCCTGCAGCTTACACCCCACTCCTACATCATTATCAATATGGGGCGCTGTATGGAATACCATGCGGCAATGTATGCCGTTGTTCTTTCCGGTCATGCGTTTATCCCGCTGGTACCGGACACCCCGCAGGCACGGGAAGCGTATATCCGTCAGGAATCCGAAAGTGAATTCACCATCCGGGAAACGTTTTTCGATGATATTGACCTCTATGAGGAATATGAAGGACTCATGCCGGAGGAATCCGATCCTGCGATGATGCTGTATACATCCGGATCGACCGGACGGCCAAAAGGCGTGTATTACACCTTTGGTGTCCTTTCGAGATGTTATCAGTATGCAGAGTTTATTCTGGAAGACATTGATCCGATCATTTACGCATCCTCCATCGCACTGTCGTTTGCGGCAATTGCCGTAGATACCTTCCACATTTACTGCCGCGGAGGAACGATGCATATTCTCAGCGATGACGTCCGCAAGGACATCAATCGGATGAATGCCTATTACAGGGAACACGGAATTACCTGCGGCAATGTACACCCGCGTCTTCATCGTTATCTGGATGGCGGCGATCAGCTGAAGCGCATCTTCACCAGCGGTCACCGCATCACCGATTTTTACAGCGACCGGTTTGAAACGATACTCGGTTACGGGCTTGCGGAGACATTTGCCGTTCCAACCTATTTCCGTCTGGACCGTGCCTATACCGCAACGCCGGTAGGGCATGCCCATGGCGGGTATACCGTGATGGTCTGTGATTCAGACGGCAATGAGGTACCGGACGGCACGCAGGGGGAAGTCCGCATCAAAGGAGATATTGCCTGCGGTTATTTCAAGATGCCGGAACTGACCGCAGAAACATTTGAAAAACAGCCGGACGGCACCGTTCTGCTTCATACACACGATATCGGGTATAAGGATGAGAATGGCAATCTGGTTCTGCTAAACCGGGATGACTGGCTCGTCAAGATCAACGGCATGAGTGTCAATCCGGCAGAGATCGACTATGCGATGTCGCATATCCCCGGGATACGGGAATCCGCCGCAAAGGGATTTACCGATGGAAACGGCAATTCGTATATCTGTGATTATTATGTAACGGATGATGATACTCTCACTCCGGAAGTCCTGAAGGAACATCTGCAGAAAACACTGATGCCGTATATGATTCCTGCAGCTTTTGTCCGGATGGACCGTCTCCCTCAGACAATCAGCTCCAAAGTGGATTACACGGCATTACAGGCTCCGGAACGCTTCCGTACAGATACGTTATATGAAGCACCGGCAGATGAAATTGAAACCCGCATCTGCAGCGCCTATGACAAAGTACTGGGCAGAAACCGGATCGGCAGGAATGATGATTTCTTTGAAAGCGGCGGTGATTCCCTGTCTCTGATTGAACTGCTCGCTGTGCTGGATGACCCCAGACTGTCCCTGGCTGATATCGCAGCCCTGAAAACCCCGAAGGCTCTGGCCGAACTGCTCCGAAGCACGGAAGAAGAACCGGAAACACCGGAGAATACAACGGAATATCGGCTCACCCCGTATCAGTCCCATTACCTTTCCGCCTGCTCGTATGACAAATCCATTACCATCGGAAACAACCCCTTCTGTATTCGTCTCAGCAGGGAATGCATCTCTTCCCATATGGTGCAGAAAGCACTGCTGGAAGTCCTTCAGGCGCATCCTTCATTTGCCACAAAACTGATTCACAAAGAAGACGGATCCGTCCTTCAGACCTTTGATGAGAATTCCTTCCCTCTGCCGCAGATCCGGTCTGTGAATGAGGAAGACATTCCTGCAATTCTGGAGGAATGCCTGAAGCCGATTGATCTGTCTGGTTTTCCGCTGGTCCATACCGTCATCCTGGAAACCGAAACGAACCTGTATCTGTTTCTGGATGTGCACCATATTATCTTTGATCATGATTCGTTCCATATCGTTCTGCGGGATCTTGCCGAACGGTTAAACGGAAACCATCTGAAACAGGATTATTACCGGAATTATCTTTTCCGGATGAATCAGCGGCAGGAACAGGCACATGCCCTTCAGAAAGAACTTTTGGAAAAATACCCGGAAACGGAATACATCCGGCACCCTGCATTTGATCAGCTGGACTTTTCCTATCATACCGAGACGATTCGTACGGAAACCACGATCCATCCGGACATGATCCGTTCTCTCAGCAGCGGAAAGAACGCCAGTGTTCAGAATGCACTGATCGCCTGCGCACTGTATGCGCTGCACAAAGATACCGGGAATGACCAGGTGCTTGCCGGCTGGATTTACAACGGCAGAGATTCTTCCCGGAAGATGAATATGACCGGTCTGCTGATCAGTTCTCTGCTGTCCGGTGCGGATTTCCGAACGATTCATACACCGGCAGATCTGCTGGATCATGTCCAGGCTCAGACAAGAGACAGTCTGATACAGTCCGAGCTGTCCCCCGGATCGCTTGCCGGAGGGGTATTTGAAAAAGATATCCTGACGGTAAATTACCATGGCGCCATCGATGATTCCGTTTTCCCTGAGGCAGAGACAATCAGCCTGGTTAACCGAAACAGCGCCAATACCTGTATCTTCTACATCATTCTGAGGGAAACGGAACCGCATCAGGGGGAGCTGTTCTTCAAATACAACGATACGGTTTATTCCCGGGAACATATCGAACGATTTGTTACGCATTTCCTCGAAGCCGTACGCTATGTTTCGGATCCGGATCCCTGGCTCCAGCCAAAGTAAAGCTCTCCAAAATTGAGAGCTTCTTTTACTATTCATTCCCCTGTCAATATCCGGTTATTTCTTCAGGTTCCCCGCTCGGATATTCTGCTGAATCAGTTCATTCGCCATTTGAAACAGCACTTCCGATCCCAAGCGGGTTTTGTTCTGCCGGCCATACACCTGATCCGAATGCACATCATGTTCTTTCCAGTCACCGCCTTCATTGCTGTGATTGAGAAGCAGGGGCTGAATGTTGTCCATGGCATGCGCAAACCGGGATTCCATCGTCTCATATGCCTCGAACTCGTCAAACAGTGCCGTCATTTCTTTCTTCTGATCGTCCGGCAGAAGCGAAAAGATCCGTTCCTTGGCGGCATCTTCCCTTGCCTTCTGGGTTTTCAGATTCTCTTCATCATAGGCATAGGTATCTCCGGCATCGATTTCCACGATGTCATGGATCAGACACATGATCATGACTTTGCCGATATCGATTTCCGCATTGGCATATTCCTTCAGCAGATATGCCATAACTGCCATGTGCCATGCATGTTCGGCATCATTTTCTTTCCGGCCATGACCGGATAAGGAAGTCTGCCGGAAGATATTCTTCTCTTTATCGATCTCCAGGCAGAAATCCATCTGTTTTTTCAATCGTTCATCCATAAAAAACCTCATAAATACGTTTTAATCTTTTCAAGAATCGTGCTGTCTGCCGGGAGCCATGCGACAGTATCGAGCGTATCTCTTGTCAGCCATCTGGCAGCTTCATGTTCCAGCAGTACCGGTTTTCCTTCCACGATCCTTGCCCAGTAACACTTCATCGAAAGATGAAAGTTCGGATAATCATATTCGATTGTCGTCAGGTAATCCCCTACTTCAATCGCTGTCTTCAGCTCCTCTTCAATTTCCCGTTTCAAAGCTTCCTGCGGCGTTTCACCGGCTTCTACTTTTCCCCCGGGAAACTCCCATCCGTCTTTGAACTCTCCATAACCTCTCTGCGTCGCAAAGATCCGGTCACCGTCCCGAATGACTGCGGCTACTACATTCACTGTTTTCATATGTTTACCTGATTCTCATTATACCGTTCTGTTTCACCGCATCAGGAATTTCCTTACCGCAGTAGTCCGCCAAACCCTTATCTGTTACGCTTATATTAAAGATGGAGGTACTCCTATGAAAAAGTATCTGTATTCAATGCTTGCGGCAATTCTGCTGCTGTCCGGCTGTGGTTCAAACAGTGCTGCCGCAGAGGATATTGAAAGCGCACCGGAATCCGTTTCGACAACACCTGTGGAGAATGCGCTTCTTGAAGAAACGGAAACACCCGCTTCCGCCACTGTTTCTGCCACGTATATCAGCACAAACGAAAACTTCAGCGGTGATTACCGTCCGTCTGTCACTTTCAATCAAGACGGAACCTTTGTCATGACCGAAAATCTTTATGAGGGGATGGGAGAATACAAAGGAACGTATGTATTTGACGGCAACTATTATGAATGTACGGTTACAGACATCAACTTTTCCGGATTTGCCGGTGATGACGTAACGAAATTCGAGTTCCTTCAGTTTAATCCCAATACACTGTGGCTGCTTGATAACCTGTGCGGTTCAAGAGAAAAAGATGTATTCACAATTTCGGATGGAAGTGAAAACAGCAATGAAGAATACACGATCAAACCGGCACAGGAAGTCGGTGCGATTACAAAGGCACGCCTGTATGAGAATTCCAGTGACATGTTCTCTGAACCATACCTGCCTTCTCTTCTGCTGAACCCGGACGGTACCTTTGTCCTGACCGAAAACCTATTTGCCGGCATGGGACATTATTCCGGAACCTATACCATTGATGATTACATTCTTGATCTTCATGTTGACTCCGTTGATTTCTCCGGATTTGCCGGTGACGATGTCAAGGAAATCCGCTTTGAGGCCCTGAGTCAGGATGTACTTCAGCTCATGACGGATCTCTGCGGATCTGTAAAGTTTGACTACTGGTACTGGAACGTTGATCAGTAATTCCAGATTCTGAAAACTGTATTTCTGTATCCTGCTTCACTTATGGATATGGAAATACTTTTTTTGTTGCAGGAAATTCGTTCTACACTTTTTCCCATGATTGGAGTATTTTGAATTCATGAATATCTATTTTGACATGGACGGCGTACTTGCGGACTTTGACAAAGGCGTCAAGGAATTATGCGGAATCGAACCGATGGATCAGAGCATACGCAGTGAAGAAAAAACAGAAGAAATGTGGAGTGCAATCCGAAAGGTCCCGCACTTTTATTACAAGCTGGATCCATTGGAAGACGGCATGGAGCTGTTCCGCATCCTTTATAATGCCTGTCCCGAACAAATCCAGATTCTGTCTGCAGTGCCTAAGCAGAAGCGAAGAATTCATACTGCGGAAGCGGATAAACGAGCCTGGTGTGAAAAGCATCTCCCGGATATTCCGGTCAACATTACTCTGCGAAGAGAAAAGCCGTTGTTCGCCAAACCCAGGAATATTCTGATCGATGATTATATTGCCAATATCCGTCACTGGAATCAAGAAGGCGGAATCGGCATTCTCTTTACCACAAAAGATGAAGTACTGGAAAAGCTGAAGGAACTGAACGTACTGTAATATCTTATAAAAGGGATTGTCCCTTTCCACTTACAGAAAGAAGAGAATCCCTTTTTGTTGTGTTCTGCAGGAATCGGGAGCATGTGTCACCGTGTCAGCTTCAGCGCTTTCTCCATTTCCCGTTTTGCGTCACGGAGTTTCTGTGTTTCCCGCTTATCGACAAGATTCTTGCCCTTTGCAAGCGCCACTTCCATCTTTGCACGTCCGTTTTTGAGATAGATGCGAAGCGGAATGAGTGTATAGCCTTTCAGGCGGACCTTGTCATAAAGCTTGCGGATCTCATATCGGTGCATCAGCAGTTTGCGGTCCCGTTCCGGATCAACATTGAAAATATTTCCGAATTTATAGGGACTGATATGCATCCCCTTGATCCAGGCTTCGCCATGCCGGATTGAGATATAGGAATCTTTCAGCTGAATCCGTCCCTCCCGCACGGATTTGATTTCCGTTCCGGTCAGACTCATGCCTGCTTCATAAGTATCTTCAATAAAGTAATCGTGTCTTGCCTTGCGGTTATCGGCCACAACCTTTACATTACCGTTTTTTTGACTTGCCATTCTTCTTCCTTCCGCGGGTCCTCGTATTCCGCTCATACCCGAACTGTTCTGCTTTACGGGCTGAACGGGATCTTGTTTTGCGGCCTTTCGCTCCGGTTTCGACCTTTTCCTTCACTTTTCCGCCGCTTTGTCTGATTACGCCAAATTCAATCAGCCGCGCTTCTTTTGATGCGGCAACCACCCGAATCGTAATTGTGTCTCCGACCCGATATACGATATGCGCATGTTCATTGATCAGTGACATCCGGGCCTCATCGTACCGGTAATACCCGTCATACAGCGATTCAACCCGGACAAGGCCTTCAATCGTATTGGGGAGCGTTACATAAAAGCCGAAATTCTTGACGGAAGTAATGATTCCGGTAAATACCTGACCGATCCGTTCCGCCATGTATTCCGCCTTCTTCATATCTTCGCATTCATATTCCGCATCGTCTGCAGCCCGTTCCCGTTCCGAACTGTGCTCTGCATACAGACGCATCTTTTCTTCGTCGCCGTTTCTGCGGGTGAAGTCATTTTCATAATAATAGCGTCTCAGCATCCGGTGAACAATCAGGTCCGGATAACGGCGGATCGGAGAAGTGAAATGCAGGTATTCCTGTTCCGCAAGTCCAAAGTGTCCCAGACACTTATCGGAATATACCGCTTTGGACATGCACCGCAGCATCTGATTGGAAAGCACCTGGTATTCCGGCGCATCTTCATTTGCGGAAAGATAACGCTGAATCTCTTTCGGAGATACTGCATTCTTCACATTGAACGGATGTCCGAGCATATAGGCCATGTGAGCATACTGTGTCAGCTTTTTGACGTTCGGTTCATCATGGATACGATAGACACACGGAAAATCCGAACGGTTCATGAGGCTGGCAACTGCCACGTTGGCAGCGATCATGCAGTCTTCAATAATCTTTTCTCCATGCCCGCTCTCCCTGGCCTGAATATCCAGAGGACGCCCGGTCTCATCAACCGTGATCTTCGGCTCATCGCTTTCGAAGTCGATTGCCCCTTCCGCAACCCGTTTTCTGCGGATCGCATCGGCACAGTCTCTCAGATCTTCCAGCATTTCGACAATGTGCGCATACTGTGTTCGCAGTTCTTCATCCCCGTCATAGATGCGGTTGACATTTTTATAGGTCATCCGTTCTGTCGAACACATGAACGACGGATAGATTCTGGCATCGGTCACATACCCGTTGGCATCCACATCCATCTCACAGGTATTGGTAAGACGGACAACATGCGGATTCAGACTGCAGATTCCATTGCTCAGCAGCTGCGGCAGCATCGGAACGACCTTGTCAATGATGTAGCTGGAAGTGCCGCGCTTGAACGCTTCCTGATCCAGCGGACTGTTTTCTTTCACATAATGGGAAACATCCGCAATCGATACTTTGAGTACCCAGCCGTCTCCATTCTTCCTTACGCTGACCGCATCATCAAAGTCCTTGGAATCATCGCCGTCAATCGTCACGGTAATATCACCGGTGAGATCGGTGCGGCCTGCTTTTTCTTCCTCACGGACTTCCTGCGGAATGGATTCCGCTTCCTTCATAACTTCAGCAGGGAATTCCGGATCGATGTCGTGATCATAAAGGATCGAAAGCAGATCCATTCCCGGATCATCTTTAAATCCGATCATTTTGATAAAGGTCAGTTCCAGCGGATTGTCATATCGGTTGATTTCCGCCAGTACTTTCATTCCGGGCAGCGGCGTAAACCCTTCCGGTTCCTTCATGGACACACTGTAGCCCCGGAACTTCTCATCATCCGGCCAGAGCTTTGGCCCGTTGGGCGTGTTGATATAGGTACCGATCAGCGTGGACTTTGCCCGCTTGAGCACCTTGACCACAGTACCGCTGGCAGAATCAAAGAATCTGGAGTTGTAGTGCGGTTCTACATGCACGGCGACAAGGTCACCGTCCAATGCGTCTTTCATGCGTGCAGAAATCACCATAACGGAAGGCTTGCCGGGACGGTCCACATAACCGATCCCCTTGCGGTTGATCTTGATTATGCCGATTTCCAGTCCGTACTGTTCCCGGTTCATGTAGCAGTTTCCCTTCGCACGGATAATCAGCATTTCCTCTTCCATTTCATCAAGTACTTTGTCGAACTCGGCCGTCTCCGCAGCACCGGTAATATTCAGCTTCTTCATCAGATCATTCCGGTCAAGCGTTCCCCGCTTGGCGTTTTCGATCAGTTCCAGTACTTTTGTTTTATAGTCTTCCATGTTTAAATCTCCTGTGCTCTGCACTGTCATTATTATCGTATTTCATTATATCGTTCTGCCGACAAAAAAAGCCGGAAGCCGGCTGTTTTTTGATCAGACAAGGTGGATGGCAATTACCAGAATAAAGAAGATAATTCCGAGAACCATCGTGATATTGGAAATCACCTTCTCAGAACCGCGCTCCTTTACGTTGGCAAACAGATTCAGTCCGCCGTTTCCTGTAAATGCGCCGGAAATACCGTCCGATTTGCCGCCCTGCAGCAGGGTCAGAATAATCAGCATTGCGCTGACGATCATCAGTAATGCATTCAGCATCTCTCAAAACTCCTTTTTTATACGTGCTCGAAAATTATACCAAACACCAAAACCCAAGTAAACAGGCAATTACAGCAGGGAAACAGATGGCAGCCCCTTACAGGGCTGCCAGCGTTTCCTTATTTGAGCAGAGATGCGAAGTTCTTTCCGTATTCTCTTGCGGCTTCCAGATCTGTCTCCGTCGGCTTGAACTTTACTTTCATGCCTTCCTGCACGTTGTATTTGAGCTGGGTCAGCTTTGCGGTAAGGTTCGGTACTGCTTCCCCGCTCCAGCCAAAGCTTCCGAATGCCGCTGCCGGTTTTCCTTTTACCAGTGCCGCATGGAGACCGTTCAGCAGGTTCGCAACCGGAGGAAGCGCTTCTCCGACAATCGTCGGGGAACCGATCAGAAGGCCGTCTGCCGCTGTGATCGCTTCGATGACCTTTTCACTGTCCTTTTCTTCCACCATGTCATAGAGTTCTGTCTTTACGCCGCATGCCTGAAGTCCTTCCGAGAGTGCCTTTGCCAGTGCTTCGGTATAGCCATAAGCGGTGACATAGGGAATCACAACCGTCTTTCCTTCTTTGGCGGGATCCGTGCACCATTCCTTATACTTCGCAACGATCTCATCGATGTGGCTGTCCAGAACCGGACCGTGTCCGGTACAGATCATATCAACATCCAGTGTTTCCAGACGTTTGAGGGCGTTATCGACAAACGGATGACGGAACGGACCAAGAATGCAGTCGAAATAGTTCTTGGTTTCCTTCCAGTAAGCCGCTTCATCAGTTACCAGCGAACGAAGTACTTCCTTGGTCGCAAAGTGGCTGCCGAAGGAATCACACGGGAAGAGTGTCTTGATTTCCTTTGCATAGGTCCACATTGTATCCGGCCAGTGCAGATTGGGCAGCGCATGGAATTCAAGGGTGATATCTCCCAGTGAAAGAGTTTCGAGATTCTTCACGATCACGAATTTGAAATCATCCCGATTCATGATCTGCTTGAGATTGTTGATCGCAGCAGCCGTACCATAAACCGTAATGTCCGGATTCATCTTCAGCAGTTCTCCGATCCCATCCGCATGATCCGGCTCAGTATGGTTCATGATGATATAGTCGATCTCTTTTACCGGCACAACCTGTTCAATCTCCCGCAGGTAATCTTCAAAGAATTTTGTCTTTTCGGTTTCAAAAAGTGCGGTCTTTTCGCTTCCTTTCAGAATGTAGGAATTGAAGCTGGAGCCATGTTCCGTTGTCATGATGACATCGAAGACCCGCATGTCAAAATCTTCGATTCCGACCCAGTAGAGGTTTTCTTTCAGTTTCAGACTGTCCATAATTGTTTTTCTCCTTGTTTTTGCGTTTTAACTATACCTTTTTTTACCGGTTCCCTTCAATCGTTTTACTTTTTCAGGAAGCCTCGTTTTTTCGCTCCGCCCACCGTACGGTTGTAGTATTCCTCCGCATGATATTTCCGGATCAGCGTTTTCTCCAGATCATTGAGGCGGGAAGGCTTGCACGGATAGATTTCAATCTCAATATGTTTTCCGTCTCTTACATCGGCATATACGTCCCCGTTCCCCTTACGGTTGAGATGACTGTGCACGCGCCGGTAGACTTCCATTGACTGTCCCACATATACATCGGAAAACGTAAAGGTAAACGGAAGAATATGCGGCAGCCGGTAGCTCAGAATTACATAGCATCCCGGCCGGTCGTGATAATACAGGCCTTTCTGCCGGGAACGGTCCTGAATCCAGCAGGCTTCAAACCGCTTCATCGTATAGCGCTCACAGAGGTTCCATCTGGAAATAACCCATATGAGATACAGCAGGGAAAGGATCAGCCCGAGAATCCAGACTGCCGGCATGGTTACCGGGGCATGTGCCGTCATCTGAAAACACATCGCCGCAGACAGAAAAAACAGTACTGCCATCAAAAGACTTACAACGCCATGCACAAAACCCATATCAGTATTATAAAGCGCCCTGATCGGATTGCCCTGATCATTTAAAACCGCCTGTTTCCAGGCGGTTCCCATAAATCGTATCGTTCAGTTCTGAGAATCCCGTTTCCGGTCATTCGACCGCATTTACCATCGTCAGGATCGCTTCCTTGATGCGGGTGTTGACTTCCTGTGCTTCTTCTCTCGACTTTGCGTTGGAATAGAAGTAGAACTTGATTTTCGGTTCGGTTCCGGACGGCCGGATCGCAAACCAGGAGCCGTTTTCCAGATAGAACCGGAGCACATTGGAACGGAACAGTTCATCATATGCGTTGACATAGTCGATTACTTCCGCAACTTTGATGCCCGCTACCTCCTGCGGCAGATGTCCCCGCACATAGCCCATCATCCGGTTGATGCGTTCCGCACCGTCAACGCCTTCCAGAATGAGATTCGGTTCATCTTCTGCATAGTATCCGTATTTCTCATACAGGCCTTCCAGGACCTGCCAGAGTGTCTTGCCCTGTTTGCGATAATACGCTGCCGCTTCCGCTACCAGCATGCCGGCAGAAATGCCGTCCTTATCACGAATCTCCGGGCAGGCCGCATAGCCGACCGACTCTTCGTAACCGAAGAGATATTCCATATTGTTTTCTTCCAGATATGGAATGCGTCCGCAGATGTTCTTGAATCCGGTCAGGGATTCAAACATCTTGACTCCGTATGCCTCTGCCATTACCTCTGACATATCGCTTGTGACGATTGACTTGACCATGGCTCCGTTCTTCGGAAGCGTGCCTGCATCCTTTCGTCCTTCCAGAATATAGTTTACGAGCAGATAGCCGGTCTGGTTCCCGTTCAGCCATACATAATTTCCGTCATCTCCAAGCAGCTCAATCGCAAACCGGTCTGAATCCGGATCCGTTGCCATCAGAAGTTCCGCACCGACCTTCCGGCCAAGTTCTTCCGAAAGACGGAACGCCGCAGGGCTCTCCGGATTTGGATAGCCTACCGTCGTAAATTCAGGATCCGGCATACTCTGTTCTTCCACAATATGCCAGTTGGTAAATCCTCTGTCTTTCATCATCTGACGGAATGGTATCGAACCGGCTCCATTCAGCGGTGTATAGACCAGAGGAATGGAAAGATCCAGTTCCTCTCCGGAATGGATTGCGATGGATTCAATCATATCGAGGTATTCCCGGTCATAGGATTCATCCAGAATCGTAATGATTCCCGACTCGATGCCTTTGGCAAAGCTTTCCCTGTGGATGCCGGTGAAGTAATCCAGTGCCCGGATCTCATCCGTCATTCCGTCTGCGATCGCAGAGCTGACCTGACAGCCGTCTTCCCAGTATGCTTTGTATCCGTTGTATTCTTTCGGATTATGAGATGCAGTAATGTTGATGCCGGAAACCGTTCCAAGCCGGCGGATCATAAATGCCAGTTCCGGGGTCGGACGAAGATCCGGGAAGGTATAGGTCTTAATACCGTTTGCCGCAAAGATTCCTGCCGCATATTGTGAGAATTCCTTTGAAAAATATCTCGGATCGTGGGCAATGATAACACCGCGGTTCATCGCTGCCTGTCCCTGCTTGATAATAAAGTTCGCAATGCCCTGTGTCGCTCTTCCTACGGTATAAAAGTTCATCCGGTTCGTACCGGCAGAAACGATTCCTCTCAGTCCTGCCGTGCCAAAGGAGAGGTCCAGCTGAAAACGCTCGCGGATCGCACGGTGATCACCTTCGATCGCTTTCAGTTCTTCCCGAAGCGGATCATTTTCCGGAAGCTTTTCCATCCACTCCCTGTATTTATCCATATATCCCATAATTATGATTCCTCCACCTGTTTTCTTAATTGTATCAAAAACCGGAATTCCTCTGCCCACCGATTTATCGGCAGAAATCCGCTTCTTTAGTTCCTGAAAAAAAGTGCACCCAAGCGCACCTGTTTTTGTTTCTCAGTGTGTAAAGACGATCTTCAGACCGATCAGGATCAGAATGATCCCGCCAGCAACCGAAGCCCTTCCGGTCAGTTTATCTCCTGCCTTACGGCCAAGACGCAGACCGATCATGCACAGAAGGAAGGTGACTGCCGCAATGATCAGTGATGCGATGAACGCATCCACTGCAGGATAGTCCGCAATTGTAAATCCGACCGACAGCGCATCGATGGAAGTCGCAATTCCCTGGACAATCAGTTCCCCTGCTCCAACACGGTGGTTCACCGGTTCGTCCATTCCCTTCTGTTGGATTCCTTCCAGAATCATTTTCCCGCCGATATACGTCAGCAGGATCAATGCGATCCAGGGAATATAAGGATCAACCGCACGGAAACAGGTCACAATGGTATGCACGCATAACCAGCCGATCATCGGCATCAGAAACTGAAATCCCGCAAAGGTTCCCGCGATAATATACTGCCGCTTTTTCGACATTCCCGGATCGCCCATGCCGTTGGCTACCGACACGGAAAAGGCGTCCATCGCAAGTCCGACTCCCAGCATGCAGGATGTGATCAGAAACTGCAGGAAATCCATACCGTCTGTCCCCTTTCTGTCTGTCGATTTTCTCTCAAATCTTCAGACTTAGTCAATGCTAACCGGTTTTTTATCCGCACAGGCCATGAAAAGCGGTATCATAAGTACAAGAGTGAAAGAGAGAATAATTTATGTTTAAAGAGTATCTTTACAACGGAACCGGGAAATTCAAGCTTTCAAAGCAGAAGACAAACGATACGTCTCTGTGCCCGGACCGGGCCAAAGCTGAAGAGAGACTGGAGAAAAACAACAAGAAAATTGACAGCCTCCAGCAGAAACTGTTCGCGGAAAAGAAAGAAGGCGTCATTTTCCTGTTCCAGGCGATGGACGCTGCCGGTAAGGACGGTACGATCCGTGCCGTACTGCAGTGCCTGAGTACCCACGGAGTCTATGAGGCCGCCTTTAAGTCTCCTAGTTCCAAAGAACTCTCGCACGACTTTCTCTGGCGTGTTGTTCCGTATGTCCCGGGCAAGGGAGAAATTGCGATTTTTAACCGCAGCCATTATGAAGATGTGTTGATCGGAAAGGTGCGTGAGCTCTACCGCGACCAGCCCCACGCAGACTGGATCGATCTCGATAAAGTGATTGAAAAGCGTTATCAGGACATCAACCATTTTGAAGAATTCCTGTATAACAACAGCGTGCGTGTCGTGAAGATCTTCCTGAATGTCTCAAAGGAAGAACAGGCCCGTAGATTCCTTGCCAGAATCGAGGAACCGGAAAAGAACTGGAAGTTCTCGGAAGCAGACTGGAATGAACGGAAACTCTGGAATGAATATCAGAGCGCATTTGAAGACGCAATCAATGCGACTGCCACAAAGATCTGCCCGTGGTATATCGTACCGGCGGATCACAAGTGGTACATGCGGTACGTTGTCAGTGAGATCATTCTTTCGACACTGAAAGATATGGATCCGCATTATCCGGAAGTTACCGCTGAGCGTCTTGCGACCTTCAATGAACTCAAAAAGGAAATTGAAGCGGAGCTCCCGAAAAAATCGGCGGTAATCAGTTCGATTCCGGTCGCACAGGAAAGCGGCAAGAAGACAAAGAAAAAGGCCGAAAAGGAAAAAGCCGCCAAAAAACCGGAAAAGAAGAAAACAAAGAAAAAGACGACCGGCAAATAATCAGACCCCTGATCAGCCAGGAGGGAGTAATCAGCTCCCTCCTTTTTTGTGTTTAACAGTCATTTGTAACGATTCCCGTTTTGTCAGACCGCAATGCCGGCAGTCATGCCAGAGTAAAACGGCAGGTCACTCTCCTGCCGCTTTGGTTATACAATGACGGATCCGCCGATGAATTCCCGAATAATGGAATTGTTCGGAATATATTCATCATGTTCCAGTGAGACGAAAAACTGCAGCAGCCTCAGCAGACGCTGTGCTTCCGGGTATTCCGGCTGATCATCATGGATCATTTCGAGCTGCGGCTTTGCATATTTCTTCAGAACTGCCAGTTCATAGATGCACTGACTGTTGAAGAACATGTCTGCCAGATCGTTGTACGGAAAAATATTCTTGTCTTCTCCCCGGCTGACTTTCGGCCACATATGGATCGTTTCAGCCGCACTGTAGCCGCGGAACTGTGCATCTCTTACAATCCGGCGCAGCTTACGTGCATCCGTTGTCGGAATGCGGTTGTAATCATCAATGTTCAGCTGTGCCAGCGGACTGATGTAAATCCGGAACTTATCCTCTTCCGGCAGTTCTTCTGTCAGCACCGGATTCAGGCAGTGCAGTCCCTCAATTACGATTGGCTGGGAGGAAGAGATCGTCGTGATCCGTTTCCCAAATTCTTTCTCTCCCTGCTTGAAATTGTAGGATGGCAGATCGACGGTTTTGCCTTCGATCAGATCCCGGATATTATCATTCATCAGTTTCCGGTCCAGCGCATCCAGCCCTTCAAAATCCGGTTCTCCATCTTCACCGAGCTTGGTTTCCGCGCGGTTCACGAAGTAGTCATCCGTGCCCAGATACAGCGGGCTGAGACCGATGACCTTCATCTGAATGCACAGGCGGTTGGCAAATGTGGTCTTTCCGCTTGAGGAAGGTCCGGAGATCAGAATAATACGGCGCTTGCTTTTCAGGATTTCCTCTGCGATCTCACTGATCTTTTTTTCATGCAGGGCTTCATTCATGAAGATCAGATCCCGGACCGTATTATTCAGAATCATGCGGTTGAGATCCGAAGCGGAATTGACACCCGTCAGCCTGCACCAGCGGGTCTCTTCCGAAAATGCATCATAAAGCAGTTTCTGTTCTTCAAACGGCAGGATCTGGGAAGGATCAGACTGATGCGGGAACCGCACCATGACCCCGTGGCGGTATTTGCGCACTTCAAACAGATCAATATAGCTGGTATTCGGAACAAGCTCTTCTGAGAAAGCCAGTTTCACATCATCCAGCGTATACACCGTGATGACCTGCAGATCCGGCGTATTCAGGAATTCTTCAATCTGTGAACGTTCTCCTTTTTCATGAAGCACATCCATCACTGTCTCACGCTCTACGGACATACGGGTAATCGGAAGAGCCATTGAAACCAGTTCCCGCATCCGTTTGTCAATTTTCTCAATAAACGCTTCGTTAATAGTGACATGACGAACGGTTGTATAGAGACCTTTGCTGAGACTGTTGTTGATTTTCACTTTTGCCTTGGCTCCCGCAACGTCGCGCACCGCCTTGATATACAGCATGAGAAGAGAGGACTGATAGCACATGCGGGCACCCGGATCCCGGATGTCAAGCAGTTCCAGCGTTCCGTCATAGGTCAGAACCCGGGTAAACGGTTTGACATGACGATTAATGCGGGCAAGGGTGATCCGATAAGGATGTTCCTTCTGCATCTCTTCTGCAATTTCACGAATTGCGACCGGATGATCATAGACCTTATCGATTGGCTCTCTTCCCTGCAGACAGATTCTTATCTTCATTTCTTCTTCGCCTTATTCCCTTTCTTCTTGTTTTTGGGTTTGTCTTTCGCTTTTTTTACCGACTTCCCGGCTGTTTTTTTCGAACGTTTCTTTCCGCTCTTTTTTTCGGTACCTTTGACCTGTACCGAAGGTGCCTTGTACTTGGTATCGAACACAATGCCTTTGTGCGCTGGTTTCATCGTGCCCTGGGGCAGTGCTTCATCGGAGCCGACGGTACGCTTCATCAGCTCTTCCTGGCTGTTGAGCTCCGCCTTTTCATCATGGATATGATGGTACTTGCCCTGCTTGTCCAGTCTTCTTGCCTTGGTGTTGTCCGCAAAACAGAGATCCAGATATTCCATCAGCGCTGCCCGGATCTTCGGATCCATGATCGGAACCGCGATCTCAACTCTCCGTTCGGTATTTCGGGTCATGAAATCCGCGGAAGAGATATACAGTTTGACATCTCTGCCCGATCCGAACATGTAGATGCGGGAGTGTTCCAGATATCTGCCGACAATGGAACGGACATGAAGATTTTCGGTCTTCCCCTTCACTTCCGGAAGCACACAGCAGATGCCGCGGACAATCAGGTTGATATGCACTCCTGCCTGGGATGCTTCGTGAAGCTTGACAATGATTTCTTCATCCGTAATGGAGTTGAGCTTGCAGGTAATGCGGCCGTTTTCGCCTTTTGCGATCTCACGGTCGATCAGTTCACACACTCCGGTCTTCATGGAAACCGGGGAAACCATCAGGTAACGATAGTGCCCATCCAGTTTTCCGATCATCATGTTCTGGAAGAACGATACCGAATCCCGCACGATTCCGCTGCGGGCCGTCAGATAGGCGAAGTCCGTATACAGACGGGCGGTATTCTCATTGAAATTTCCGGTTGAAATCAGTGCCACATGCGATAATTTCTGATCTTTCATCCGGGAGATCAGGCAGATCTTGGAATGCACTTTGTAGTCTTCAAATCCATACATGACGGTACATCCGGCATCCATCAGTTTTTCGGAATAGTCGATGTTATTCTGTTCGTCAAAGCGTGCCTTGAGTTCAATCAGTACATCGACTTCCTTGCCGTTTTCTGCCGCAAGGCAGAGATAATCAACCAGCCGGGCTTTCTTGGCCAGACGGTAGATTGTGATCTTAATCGATATGACATTCGGATCGCTTGCCGCTTCCTTTACCAGCAGTAAAAACGGATCCATTGATTCATACGGATAGGAAAGCAGGATATCTTTCTTCTGGATCTGATCAAACAGATTTTCACTGTAATGGAACGACGGACTGAGCTTTGGTGTATATGGTTCATATTCCAGCCGCTTTGATTCCTCGTCGGTCAGGATGTCGCTGATCTGCATCATATACTTGCGGTCCAGCGGCATGGAACAGATATAAACCATCCGGTCTTCGGTATGGATCAGACGGGAGAGATATTTCTTCATACCTTCGCTGAAACTGCGGGAGACCTCGACTCTTACAAGATCCAGCCGTTTCCGCTTCTTCAGCATCTGCATCATCCGGTCACGATAGTCATCTTCTTCCTCAAAGTTTTCATCATCAACACTGGCATCCGCATTCCGGATCACCGTGAACTTCAGCTTGTCGCGGATCGGTGTTCCTTTGAAGATCGTATCCATATTGTCGAGAATGACATCTTCCATATGCACGTAACGTACGGAATCGCGTTTCCCCGGCAGACGAATGATGTGATGAAGGGTTGACGGCACCGCTACCAGCGCAAAGGCATCTCTGCCGTTGTACTTCATCAGTCCGGCCGCATAGATCACACCGGACTGAAGCGCCGGCATCGGATGGCGGCTGTCAACGATCTGTGCGCCGAGCATCGGAGCGACTGCGCTGTGAAAGTATTTCTTCAGCCAGGTGCGCTCTTCCTTGGTGCATTCTTCCAGAGAAAGGTCAAAGATGCCTTCCCGCTTCAGTGCTTTCTTTAGATCGCGGAACACATCCTCTCTGCGCTGGCACAGACGATTTGCGGACTGATAGATTTTCTTGAGCTGTCCCTCCGGATCCAGACCGGCTTTGTTTTCGATCACACCCGACTTCATGTGCTTCATGTCGGTGATGGAACCGACACGAACGCTGAAGAACTCATCCAGATTGGAGGAGAAGATCGAAACAAACTTCATGCGTTCCAGAAGCGGCACACGCTCATCCTTTGCCTCATTCAGACAGCGCTCATCGAACCGCAGCCAGGAAAGTTCGCGGTTTTGCGTATATCCTTCTTTATATAGATTTTTAATCATGCTTGCGAACCTCCGTATTCAGCTGTCTGATCCGTTCATATTCCGCATTGGAGACATGACAGTATCCCTGCGGATTTTTCTCCAGATAATCCTGGTGGTATTCTTCTGCGGGCCAGAAATTCTTCAGCGGTCCATACTCCGTATAGAATACCGGATAGTTTTTCCGCTTAGCTTCCATATACTGCCGTACAAACGCTTCACTTTCCGCATCCGTTGTATAGACGCCGCTCTGATACTGCGTACCGATGTCATTCCCCTGTCTGTTTTTCTGCATTGGATCCACACAGATGAAAAAAGCTCTCAGCAGTGTTTCCAGTGAGACGGTATCCGGATCGTAAATCACCTTTACCGTTTCCCGGTGCCCGGTCGTATCCGTGCAGACCTCTTCATAGGTCGGGGATTCGGTAAATCCATTGGCATAGCCGGTCTCAGTATCCACAACACCATCAAGCGCCTTGAGTGCTTTCTCCATACCCCAGAAACACCCTCCGGCAAGATATAATTCCCGCATGATCCCTCCAAAACAAAAACCTTATGTGAAATAATTATAAAATATCTCTTTCCGCGTGGACGTCAATTTCCATCGGATTTTCAGGATCCTTTGCGAAAAACGCACATTGTCTTCCGGATACCCTGATTATATCCTGCGCGTTTTCCTCCATGCATTCACTTTTATTGACGCAGGACCTGCTGAGGTTCAAAATTACTTTCATATGGAACAGATTTCGCTTTCCGGGATCATGCACAGTGACGAACCGCTCTCGTTCGCACGCTCTGTTCAGGTCGTCGTTTCCCTCTCGATTCCGACGATCCTGGCAATGATCTCTGAAATTGTCATGCAGTATATCGATTCTGCTATGGTCGGATCCCTCGGTGCTTCTGCCAGCGCGTCGATCGGCCTTGTTTCTTCTACAACCTGGCTGATCGGCAATCTGATCATGGCCTGTGCCTATGGTTTTTCCGTTCAGATTGCTCAGGCAACCGGAGCAGACAACATCAGCCGTGCCGGACGGATCTTCCGGCAGTCCATTCTTGTCTGTCTGCTGTTTTCGCTGGTTCTGTGTTTGATTGGCACTTCCATTTCTCCTTATCTCCCCGTCTGGCTGGGCGGTAATCCGGACATCGTGAAGAATGCGTCTGCTTACTTTCTGATTTATGCATTGTTCCTTCCGGTCCGTCAGCTTTACACCTTGTTTCTTTCTTCCCTGCAGTGTACGGGAAATATGCGCACACCCAGCATTCTCGGGGTGATCTGTTGTGCTTCCGATGTGCTGTTCAATATGATCTTTATTTTTCCTTCCCGCCTTATCACCGTATTTGGCATGACGCTGCCAGTGTACGGTGCCGGTCTTGGTGTAAAAGGAGCTGCTTTGGGAACTGCCTGTTCCTATGTATTTACCGGTGCCCTGCTGGCCTATGCGGTATGTGTAAAATCCAAAATCCTTACCCTGAAAAACAAAGGATCCTGGAAAATCGAGGCACCGATCATGAAAAGCGCCCTGAAAATCTCCGTGCCGATGGCATTGGAACATTCTGCCCTGACGATTGCCCAGATCGTGATAACAACGATTGTCGCGCCGCTTGGCACAACGGCACTGGCCGCCAACTCCTTCGCAGTAACTGCAGAAGCGTTCTGCTATCTTCCGGGCTTTGGCATCGGCGCCGCTGCCACAACGCTGGTCGGACAGGCGGTCGGCGCAAGACGCAGAGACCTCGCAAAGCGCTTTGCCTGGATCTCCACCGGACTTGGAGTTGTCTTTATGAGCACTGCCGGTCTCATCATGTATTTCCTATGCCCCTATGTTTTTGCTTTCCTGACCCCTGTCAAAGAAGTACAGGAGCTCGGTATCCGGATCCTGCGGATTGAACTGTTTGCCGAACCGCTGTTTGCCGCAAGCATCGTGGTCACCGGTGCACTGCGCGGCGCAGGCGATACGCTGGTGCCCGGTATTCTGAATTTAATCTCCATGTGGGGTGTCCGGATCCTGACTGCTTCCATTCTTGTACGCACGATGGGGCTCCCCGGTGTATGGACCGCCATGTTTATGGAGCTCAATGTCCGGGGCATCCTCATGCTCATCCGGCTGGCACGGGGAAAGTGGCTCGACAAAGCCATCAGGCCTGCATAATCAGACGCACAAAGAAAAAGGGCGTTGCCGATCAGAAGATCAGTCTGACCGGTTCGCCCTTTTTTCATGTTATTAATGCTTATTTCCGAATCGTTCCATCAGCCGGGCCATCGCCTCATCCATGTTGGCAGACTTCCTCGGCTCATCCTTCTTCCGACGATCATTCGGATGTCCGCTGCGCTTGGAACGGTTGCGGCGGTTTGCCGCAAGGGCCGCATCGCGCTCCTCAAGCTTCTCCTTGGGAAGCAGGCTCAGTGCCACTCTGCCCTTTGCCTCATCCACTTCCAGCACATATACCGTAACAATGTCACCGACCGAAACAACTTCACTCGGATGACTGATGCGCTTCATCGACATATGCGTGATATGCACAAGTCCGTCTTCGTGGAGACCGATGTCAACAAAGGCACCGAAGTCTACGACATTTCGTACGGTACCGCTGAGCTGATCCCCGATCTTGAGATCGGAAAGCTCCAGTACGTCACTGCGCAGGATCGCACCTTCAAACTGATCACGGTAGTCCCGCAGCGGTGTGCGAATCGCATCTTCAATGTCTTTGAGGGTATACGGATCAATGCCGAGATCCCGGACCTTTTCCTCCGGGAACTGTGCATCGGCCGTGCCGATGGCGGTAATCCCGCAGGCTTCCATCAGCCGTCTTGCGGCATCATAGCTCTCCGGATGGATATTGGTCTCATCCAGCGGTTCCTCGCCGTTCATGATCCGCAGGAAGCCCGCACACTGGGTATATGCCTTCGGTCCCAGTTTCTTTACCTTAAGCAGCTGTTCCCGGTTGGTGAACCGGCCGTTTTCATTCCGGTAATTAACGATCTCTCTTGCGATACCTGCATTCAGACCGGAGATATGCGTCAGAAGTTCTGTGGAAGCGGTATTGAGGTCCGCTCCGACACGGTTGACGACTTTCATGATTGCTTCGTCCAGACGCTCATTGAGCGCTTTTTCCGGCAGGTCATGCTGGTACTGGCCGACACCGATGGATTTCGGGTCGATCTTGATCAGTTCCGGCAGCGGATCCAGCAGACGTCTGCCGATGGATACTGCAGAACGCAGCTCAACCGCAAGATCCGGGAATTCCTTCCGGGCTTCTTCCTGCGCGGACCATACCGAAGCACCGGCTTCTGATACGATCGCATATTCCACCTTCAGGTTGTTTTCCCGAATCAGATCCGCCATCATCTTCTCGCTTTCACGGGAAGCTGTGCCGTTTCCGATCGCTACGATCTGAACTCCATACTTGTTAATGAGGCGCAGTACTTCAGCGTTGGCTTTTTCGAGATCCCCTCTGCGGTCAAACGGATGAATCTTGGATACGGTAAGCATCTTTCCGGTCTCATCGAGAACCGCAAGCTTACAGCCGTTGGCATAACCCGGGTCAAATCCGAGCACAATGCGTCCCTTCAGAGGCGGCTGACTCAGCAGTTTCTCAAGGTTCATGGAGAACACCTCAATGGAGCTGGTATGTGCACGCTCGGAGAGATCTGACCGGATCTCATTTTCAATGGACGGGAACAGCAGTCTCTCACATCCGTCAACGATTGCTTCACGCATTGTTTCCGCAACAATGGTATCCGCACCATGAACATAGGCCTTATACGCTTCCTCTTCCAGATGTTCATAGTCATAGGAGAAACTGACCGTAATGACTTTTTCCTTCTCTGCCCGGTCAATTGCCATAACGCGGTGATTTGCGATCTGAGAGATCTTTTCACTGCGCTCATAGTACATCTCATAGACGTGCTTCTCGTCTTCGGCGTCCTTCTTTTTCTTCGTTGTGATAACGCCGCTCTTCATAATCGTATCCTTGAAGGACCAGCGCAGTTTGGCATTATCGCTGACGTTCTCGGCGATGATATCCTTCGCACCCTGAATCGCTTCTTCTGCAGTCTTGACCTCTTCGGTAATATACTTCGCCGCTTCTTCCGCAAGACTTCCTTCCGCCGGCAGTGCCAGCATCCAGTCCGCCAGCGGCTGCAGGCCATTCTTGATCGCAACTGCCGCACGGGTCTTCTTTTTCTGCTTATATGGCTTATACAGGTCTTCTACTTCGGAAAGCTTCTTGCAGGCGAGAATGGAATCCCGGATCTCATCGGTCAGCTTGCCCTGCTGTTCAATCAGGCCAAGCACCGCTTCCTTCCGTTCTTTCAGGTTGATTTCATATTTGAATTTCTTTTCGATGAAGAGAATCTGTTCTTCATCAAGCCCTTTTGTCTGGTCTTTCCGGTACCGGGCGATAAACGGCACCGTAGCTCCCTCTTCCAGAAGGCTGAGGGTCACCCGGACCTGGTCTTCGGAAATTTTGAGCTCTTCCGCTATCGTTTTGATAATTTCGTCATTCATACACATTGATTCCTTTCGTGCCTGATTATCTTATCATGAACTCAGCGGAAATCAGGACTTGACCTTTTGGCGGTTTTGGTTTCTATTTTTTTAAATAATGTTATTATATGGCGGTGAACAGACTGAAATGGCTTGATCGGGTCAGCGGATTCGGAGGAGATGCACTGTTCCTCGCAGTCGGTATCCTGTTTCTGACCGAAAAGATCACCGGATGGACGATTCTTTACTTTCTGATACTGGCACTTTGTTTTTTTCTGCCGGTAAGGTTTTTTCTGTCGATCCAGTCCGGTACGATACCTTCCACCAAAGCAGACTACCTGATGATGGTATTTAACCTGCTGTTTGGAATCGTTCTGCTGATCTGGCCGAACCAGTTCATGATGTTTGTACATGTGTTCTTCGGCTGGTGGATGCTCGGACACGGAATCCTGCATCTGGTGGATTTTTATGTATGTCTCCACGATCAGCTTCCGGGTTCCCTCCGGCACCTGATTTCCGGGATTCTGTTTCTGATTCTCTCGGTATTTCTGATCATCGGCCGGAACATGGCAATCAAAACTGAAGTGCTTTCCATTCTTGCCGGCATTTTCTTTATTGTGTATGCGCTGTTTGGTTTTCTGGAACATCTGCTCGTACTGCTGAAAGGCTTTGATCCGGACCGGAGTTCCTTCTCCGTCACTTCTCCCATCCTGATGACCGCATTTCTGCCGATTCAGTTCTATATTTCCATCAAAGAGCTGAAACGGGATACGCTGCTGAAGGAAAAGCGGGAAACCACCCCCAGTGATCTTCGGGTTTATATCTATCTCAAAGGAAAAGGACCCGAGATGTTCGGTCATATCGATATCTCCTACAAAGGAACGATCTGGTCTTACGGCAATCACGACCCCCGTACCAGGAGGCTGAACGGAACCCTGGGTGACGGGGTGGTGATCCGGGCAGATGAGATCCGGTTCCTTCGGGAAAGCATTGAAACCGATCACAAGACGATAATCTGTTTTGGGATACGCCTTTCGGAAAGCCAGAAGAAAACCGTTGAGTCCCGTCTGGAACAGCTGATGGAGCGGGCAGTGCCCTGGAAATGCGATGCACAGCTGGCACACGAAGCCGGAAAGGATATGGAACCGTACAATGATTATGCCAGCCGGGTCTATAAAGAGACTTTCTGTGATATGTACAAGTTCAGCAGCGGAAAGTTCCGCACTTACTTTATTTCTTCGACCAACTGCGTCATCCTGGCGGATGAGCTGATCCGCAACAAGGATCTGAGACTCATCGATCTCACCGGACTGATTACCCCCGGCGCTTATCTATCGTTTCTGAATACTGAGTATCTGAAGAAAAACACCCCTGTGATTTCCCGTATTTTCTACGAAAAGGGTGTCAATGATCCGGTTCCGGACATTCAAAAAACAGCGGCCTCTGTGTAAGCTGCTGTTTTTTAATCCGCTTTGTGCAGAATGGCTATTATCCGATTCCGAGCGCTTGTCCGACTTCTTCAATAGTATCTGCGAAAAGAAACCGGCTGCGTTCTTCCGCTGTCATGAACCCTTCTTCCACCATCCGGTCATACTGGCGTTTCAGATCATCATAATAGCCGTTCCGGTTATAGATCACACAGGGTTTCTGAAAAATGCCGATCCGTACCGCAGAGATGATTTCACTGATTTCCTCGATCGTACCGGGTCCTCCGGGAAGCGCGAGAAATGCATCGCCCAGTTCGATCATCCTGTTTTTGCGTTCCGACATGTTTGTTACAACATGAAGTTCTGAAAGATCCTGATGTCCCCGAAATGTAAAAAACTCCGGAATGACACCAATTACGGTTCCGCCGGCATCCAGTACCGCATTGGCTGCCCTGCCCATGAGGCCCCCGTCAGCACCGCCGTATATCATGGTATTTCCGGTTCTGCCGATCAGTCTCCCAACTTCCTCGGCAGCCTCAAGAAACACAGGATTCTTTCCCGGAGTGGAACCGAGATAGACTGTAATATTCATCTTTTCCTCCGCAGCGTCCGAAGATACGCTTTGTCCTCTTCACGGATCCGTCGGCTTTCAACTGCCTTCTGTATCGTCTTGTTATGGGTCCAGACATCCATGCGATGTTCTTCCAGCAGTTTAATGATGGTTTCTCTCTGGGTGATCAGAGCGGTTGCCATATACCAGGCAGCCATCATCCGCACGTAGTAATCTTCACTGCGCAGCGCCGCAATGGTCTGTGCCTGTTTCTTATGAAAGCCTTCTTTCAGGAAGAATGCCATAAACAGGCCAATCGCCATGCGTACGGTATAGGGTTCTGCCGATTTGAGCCACTGGTACAGCACCGGTTCCAGTTCTGCCGTATGTTTCTGAAAGACGTTTGGGCGAATCGTATCTGTCACGATCCAGCTGTTGATATAAGGCAGGAAGCGTTCCAGTTCGCTCAGGCATACTTCAAATGACCGGATTCCGCTGATCAGCATTCCGTGCAGAATGTTTTCTTCCAGATACCGGTGCGGCAGATCCAAAAGGAACGGTTCCATTGTTCCGTCGTTCCGCATTGTTTTTGCCAGATCTCTTAGGACCGGGCTTTTAATGCCAAGAATAACCTTTGGATCCAGAACTGGGTTAAGCCTTGCCACAAATGCCGCATTCTCCGGATCTCTCAGTTCTTCCAGCTTTTTTCGCATAACAGGAACTGCCACGGGTTATTCCTCCATGATTGCCGCCTTCAGCCGGCTTATCATTTCTGCATCGGCAGTTTCTTCTTCGATCTGATAGCAGATTCCATTACGGACCAGAACAGAATCATCCGCTGCGTACAGGGACTCGGCAGACGGTTCCGGCCAGGCGTGAACCAGAATCTCTCCCTCTGCAGTATTCAGACGGATCATCATAGTTCCGTCATCGAGCATTCCATACTCCGCTTCCTCTACGCCTTCCACATCTTCAAACCGGATCACATTAAGTGATGTTTCGGACGCTTCTTTCTCGTCAGCTCCCATCGCACCATCGGTTTCCCCTTCGGTCTCCATGGATTCCTCATACAGCATACCGGTTTCTTCAGAACTGTTCTGTACTGTCTGGTAGGATGGCGCATCGGCAGTCTTGGGGCGCATCGGAAGGATCAGGATCAGAATCAGCGCAAACGCACCCGCCATCATTCCGGCCCAGCCGTAAACCGGCATGTGCCATGCCTTCTTTGCCGGTTCGATGTCCGCACTCAAAACATTCTCAAGAATCTGAGCTTTCTGTGCCTCGCTGAGACGGATCTGTTCATTTGCCTTCTGATAGTTATTCGAAGTCATAGTTGTTTCTGAGTATCTCTTTCAGTTCTTCTCTGGCCCGATGGAGATCGGAGCGAACGGTTGCCTCTTTACGGCCTGTGATCGTACTGATTTCTTTTGTTGTATATCCTTCCTGATAAAACAGATGGATGACTTCCCGGTATTTTACCGGAAGCGATGACACCGCATCCCATACATACCGCAGGTCTTCGGTCTCACTGCCTGCGAACGCTTCATCCAGTTCTTCCGACGGATGAGCACGCAGGGAACGGAGACGGTTGCGCGAAAGATTCGAAGCCGTTTTCATCAGCCAGCCTTTTTCTTTCTGCGTATCGCCGTCAAAATCCGGATCGTACTTTAAAAACTGGATCACGGTGTCCTGTACGATTTCCTGTGCATCCGCTTCGTTTCTGAGATACGAGCATGCCAGACGGTACAGGCTGTCACCATAAAGATCCAGGATTCTTCGTACCTGAAGTTCTTTAACGGAGAGTGCCATTACAACTATTGTATAGCTTTCGCATGCCGTTCTCACATTTAAAACACGATCAGGGCAGCAGTTGTTGCAAAAGAATTGCGATTTGCCGGTACCGGTTCTCGTTCAGAGCCTGTCCGAAACCAAAAAATAAGACATTCGGAATGCCTTATTTCTCGTTCTGCTCCGCAGATTCGGTTTTGTTTGCCGTATCTGCGGCTGCCTTCTTTGGTTTTTCAGCTGCCTTCACTGCCTTGGGTTTTTCAGTCTCGGCAGAGGAAACCGTCTTCGCTTTGGTTCGTACTGCTTTTTTCGCGACCCCTGCATGTTTTGCCAGATAGTTATGTACGTCCTTCATCTGCTCGGGAGGAAAGAAGACCGGCGTCGGCGCTTTTCGGATCGTAAAATTCACGCAGTGGCTTTCGTCATCAACGGTGATCGGCTTTGCTTTCTCATAGGGATACAGACGGCCGATCATCACGACTCCCTGCGGGCACAGTCCAGAATCAAACGTCCAGTAGATCGCACCCATCAGAACCAGCATGATTGTCTGGATCACCCGGAATACACCCCGATAGTTAAACAGACCCAGCAGTGCAATCGACCAGAATACCGCCGGTATGACCCACCGCGGACCAAGGCTGGTCTTAATCTCAATGGTTTTGGATGCCCGATACATGCGGATCAGCATATACATGATCACTGCGTCGAGCACATAGAAAATAATATCTCCCCAGTTCATTGTATTTCTCCTGTTTGTCTGAAAAGACGGATTTCTCCGTCTTCTCAGTTCCTGTTATTTGACCGGATGCTTGACCCGTTTGCCGTCGATCGTTGTCTGGACGATCTCGGTTACGGTATAGCCTGCTTTCAGCAGAATATCACGCATCTTTTCAACCGGGATCTCACCGGTTGCCTTGACGACAACTTCCGTGCCGCGCTCTTCGGTATGGAATACCGCCAGCGATTCCACGTTGGCAAGATTGTCCGCAAACAGCTTTGCGATGCCATAGAAATAACCTGGCTGGTCCACGCACCGGATGACAAAGCGGGTACCGCGCTTGCCATAGCCAAGCAGATCAACAAACGCCTGGAACATATCCTTTTCGGTGATAATGCCGAGGACTTTCCGGTCTGCATCAATAACCGGAAGCACGGAAATGTTGTTGTCGATCATGATTTTGGCAGCTTCTTCCAGGAAGACGTCCGGAGTGGTTGTCTTGACGTCTTTGATCATGATGTCGCTGACTTTCCGTTTTGACAGCAGATAGTTCAGTTCAAAAATGGACAGCGAAGTCGTCTGAGAACCGCTGCTTTCTTCAACCGTGCCCTGTGTGACAAGTCCAAGAAGCTTACCGTCATCATCTACGACCGGCAGACGATGGAAGTCGTTTTTCCCCATGATCTCTACTGCTTTGGAGATAGTGGTATCTTTGGTAACGGTCAGGGGATTCTTAGTCATATGATCCTTTACGTACATGATTTATCCTCCTAAATACGCTTTCTGCACACGCTCATCCTGCGACAGTTCCTGTCCGGTTCCATGAAGCGTGATATTGCCTGTTTCCAGAACATATGCGTGATCTGCGATTGCCAGTGCACGCTTTGCGTTCTGTTCAACCAACAGCACGGTTGTGCCCTTTTTGTTGATCTCCTCAATAATGCTGAAGATTTCCGAGACCAGCAGCGGGGAAAGACCCATGGACGGTTCATCCAGCAGCATGATCCGCGGATCCGCCATCAGTGCCCGTCCCATCGCCAGCATCTGCTGTTCACCGCCGGAAAGTGTTCCGGCCAGCTGGGAGGAACGCTCCTTCAGACGCGGGAAGAGATCATATACAAAATCCATATCGGTTCTGATCTTGTCTTTATCCTTGCGGAAGAATGCGCCGAGAGTCAGGTTCTCTTCGACCGTTTCCTGTGCAAATACGCGCCGTCCTTCCGGAACCTGCGCAAGTCCCATGGATAAGATCTTGTGCGGCTGAACCTTTGTAAGCTCCACTCCATCCAGCTGAATCGATCCGCTAACCGGCTTCACGAGTCCGGATATCGCATGCATGGTTGTTGTTTTGCCGGCACCATTGGCTCCGATCAGCGTTACGATCTCGCCGTCATTGACTTCGAAGGAGATCCCTTTGATCGCTTCGATCATGCCATATTTCACTACCAGATTTTCTACTTTCAGCATATCGATCACTCTCCCAGGTACGCCTTGATGACATGCGGGTTCGCCTGAATCTCTTCCGGCGTTCCCTCAGCCAGCATCATGCCGTAATTCAAAACCGTTATTCTCTCACAGATTCCCATGACCAGCTTCATATCATGTTCGATCAGCAGAACTGCAATCTTGAAGTGATCCCGCACAAAGCGGATCATCGTCATCAGTTCCTGTGTCTCCTGCGGATTCATGCCCGCTGCGGGTTCATCCAGAAGCAGCAGTTTCGGTTTGGTTGCCATCGCACGGGCAATTTCCAGACGTCTCTGCGCACCATACGGAAGATTGCCGGCTATGATTTCAGCCTTATCATCCAGTTCAAAGATTTTTAAGAGTTCCATCGCCTCATTCTGGATCCGGCTTTCTTCATCATGGAACTTTTTGATACGGAAGATGGCATCGGCATTGTTGTAGGAAATGCTGTTGTGCATGCCGATCTTGACGTTGTCGATAACGCTGAGGTTGGAAAACAGACGGATATTCTGGAATGTTCTCGCAACTCCGGCCTTGTTCATATCCACAACCGTCATCTTTGCCGTATCCTGCCCCAGGAATTTAATGGAGCCGCGGCTGGGCTGATATACCTTTGTAAGCATGTTGAAGACGGTCGTCTTTCCGGCACCATTGGGACCGATGAGACCAACGATCTCCTCATTAAATACCTTCAGGCTGAAATCATTGACCGCGGTCAGACCGCCGAAATCAATCCCAAGATCAATCACTTCCAGAACGGGGGTTTTATTCTCACTCATGAGCTTCCGCCTCCTTTGGCTGTTTCTTAAACGACAGTGAATTCTTCAGCTTTGCAATCCATCCTTTGAAAGTATCGTTGTTGGTCAGGATCATCGTGATGATCAGAATCACCGCATAGATGATCATTCGATAGTCGGCGAGTCCTCTGAGCAGTTCCGGCAGAAGCACCAGAACAATGGTTGAGATAATTGTTCCGGTCATATTGCCAAGACCGCCGAGCACGACGTAAACCAGGATCAGAATGGAAAGGTTAAATCCAAATTTTGACGGAACCAGCGTGGAATAGTTCAGTCCATATAGAGCACCCGCTGCACCGGCAAGAGAAGCCGATACCACAAATGCCAGCATCTTCGTATTTGCCACATGAATACCGACCGATTCGGCTGCGATCCGGTTGTCACGGCAGGCCATGATTGCCCGGCCGCTGCGGCTGTACATCAGATTGTATACGATGAACAGTGCCGCAAGGATCAGCAGTACTCCAATCATAAAGGTGGAGATCCGTTCCGTACCGGTCGCACCCATCGGACCGCTGATCAGCGCCTTTCCGCCGGGGCCCAGATGAAGCTTGTTTTCCACAAAGCTGAACTGGAAGCCCTCGCTGTCAAAGCCGATATACATGTTATTGATCAGCGATTTGATGATCTCACCAAACGCAAGCGTAACGATTGCAAGATAGTCACCCTGCAGTTTCAGAACCGGGATGCCGATGATCATTCCGAAGAGTGCAGCAAGTGCAGCACCGACAATGATCGCCAGCAGAAGACGAACGATGCCATTCGAAATAAACGGTGCCAGCGCGCCGGAAACACATACCCCCGAAAACGCTCCGATGCACATGAAGCCGGCCTGGCCAAGGTTCAGTTCTCCGGATACACCGACATTCAGATTCAGACCGATCGCCGCAACGATATAACAGGTTACCGGAACCAGAAGCGACTGGAACATGCTGGACAGATTGCCCGACATCATCAGTGCTTCAACCGCAATATAACCGACAATAATGATCAGAAAGGAAATCGTACGGCTGCGGTAATTCTTTGCGAAGAGCTTCTTAAAGAAATTGTTTTCTGTCTTCATACCGTACCTCCTCAGACTTTCTCGCTCAGTTTGCGTCCAAGCAGTCCGGTCGGCTTAATGAGCAGGACAATAATCAGAACCGCAAACACGATTGCATCACTCAGCTGGGTCGATACATATGCCTTGGCAAGGATCTCAATTACGCCAAGCATAAGGCCGCCAAGGAACGCACCGGGAATCGAACCGATTCCGCCGAATACCGCTGCAGTGAACGCCTTGATACCGGGCATGGAGCCAAGCGTCGGACTGAGCGTCGGATAGGTCGCGCAAAGCAGTACCGCCGCAATCGCAGCAATACCGGAACCGATTGCGAATGTAATCGAAATAATCATATTGACATTGATGCCCATAAGCGTTGCGGCACCCTTGTCTTCCGAGCAGGCACGCATTGCCATGCCTGTTTTGGTCTTATTGATAAACAGGGTAAGGCAGACCATGACAGCGATGCATACCACAATCGTCACCAAAGTCAGATAGGAGATCTGCAGCTCCCCTCCAAACAGCTTTACTGAGCCGTTGCTGATGATCGCCGGGAATACTTTCGTAGACGAAGACCAGAGCAGCTGTGCCCCGTTCTGCAGAAAATAACTGACGCCGATCGCAGTGATCAGTACCGACAGGCTTGTTGCATGCCGCAGAGGCTTATAGGCCAGCCGTTCGATCACAACACCAAGTACCGTCGTAGCCAGCATCGACAGCAGCACAGACGGAATCACAGGGATACCAAAGCTGGTCAGAGCAAAGAACGCCACATACGCACCGACCATCATGATATCGCCATGGGCAAAGTTCAGCATTTTCGCAATGCCGTAAACCATCGTATAACCAAGCGCAATGATGGCATATACGCTCCCCAGGCTCAGCCCATTAATCAGATAGGATAAAAAGGCCATACAAATTTCCCCCTTCCCTTAAAAATACAATAAGGTTGCCAATGTTTCCATCGGCAACCTGTAAAATTCTACGTAAATCCTGCTGATTAGTCTTCTACACCAACGTAGACACCATTTTCAATAATGACTGCCTTCGGTGCTTTGGAAACTTCACCCTTCGGATTCCAAGTAACATCAGTACCGGTCAGACCGTTGAATGTCATGGATGTGAACTGCTTGCACAGTGCGCTGCAGATGTCTGCATTGCTCATATCATTTGTGCAGCCCGCAGCTTCAAGAGCCTGAGCGATTGCATAGACAGCGTCATATGCATCGGCAGCGAACTGGTTCGGAATTTCACCATACTTATCCTGGTAGTTCTTGACGAAGTTCTTTGTCAGATCATCGGAAGCATCTGCAGAGAACGGTGTGAGGAGATAAACGCCTTCTGCCAGGGAGGTATCAAAGCCTTCCATGGAGAGAATACCATCCATACCGTCGACGCCGAATACGACCGGCTTGTAATCCATATCGTTGGCCTGCTTGAGGATTGTGGAGGCCGGCTGATAGTAGATCGGGAGGAACAGGATTTCAGCGCCTTCTTCCTTAGCCTTTGTCAGCTGAACGTTGAAGTCATTGTCTTCACCTGCGAATGTTCCGGCATAAACAATTTCAAGTCCCTTTTCCTTTGCTTCAGAAACGAACTTGTTATAGATACCGGTGGAGTAGTTGTCATCGTTCTTGTAGATAACAGCAACCTTGGTACCAAGATCCTTGTGTGCTGAGAGGTAGTCTGCAGAAGCAACACCCTGGTTCGGATCGGTGAAGCACATCTGGAAGACGTTACCGTATTCGCCTGTCTGGTTGTCAGCATCTGCGAAGATGACTGCCAGAGAGGAACCGGACGGTGTAATTGCAAATGTCTGATCTTCCTGGTAGAGCGGAGCGACCGCAGCACCCGGAGCGGAAGTAACGGTGCAGAGGCTGACCTGCATGCCCCAGTCCTTCAGAGCGTTGTAAGCATTAACTGCCTTTTCTGCATCATGCTCATCATCCTGCATGTTGAGCTCGAACTGAATAGCGCCGCCTTTTGCGTTGATTTCTGCAACTGCGAGTTCAGCAGCGTTCTTGACTGCGTTTCCATAAACTGCAGCACCGCCGGAAAGAGGTCCGGAACCGCCGAGCTTGAATGCGCCGGCACCAGCAGTTGTCTCCGTTGTGGTCTCGCCGCCATCCGTTGTTGTGGTTGTTTCGGTTGTACCGGAATTACCACCGGAACAAGCAGCCATGGACACTGCCATTAATGCCGCAAGTCCTCCTTTTAATAACTTTTCAAATTTCATAAAATCTTTCCCTCGATTTCTAACTTCTGAGAAGTCGAAATCATTATATGTAGAAGATTTCATCAATTCAACACATTTACGCAAATTATTTTCATTGCTTGTAAAAATTTCATGAAAACTTTTTGATTTCTTTCATAACAATCTCAAACAAAAACCTCCGCACTGCAGAGGTCATTCAGCTGCTTTCTTCGGCTTGATGAAGAACTTCCAGATCAGCAGCACCGCCACAGCTGCGACCGCAATCATCAGTACCGTCATCATCGGACTGCCCGACTCGGTGATCACCGGATCATCCGGTACATCGTTTACGATATTGCAGATATTCATAAGAAACTCCATAACAACCCTCCTGTTAATGAACACATATTAAGTATAAGGGATATCCGATATGGATGGGATATTTCGGATCCCTTCTCATAGATCCATCCTTCCGCAAGCACGACCAGCAGCTCCAGCACTGCCAGCACCAGAACCGAGGCCGCTGTTCCGGATAACACCATGCGGAATATCCGTGCAAACAGATGCAGAAGCGGATTGGTCAGCACGTTGACCAGCACAACCAGCATCAGATCCTTCCGGTTCCGGATACCGATTAACCAGGCGGCAACTGCTTCGATCAGCACCGTCCGAAGCAGCGGTCTCAGAAACAGGAGATCATTCATAATCCTTTACCAGCGGCCAGAGAACAAGCAGGGAAACGATACTTCCGACTGTGCCAAACAGCGGAACCGGATTCCGGTGACCCGTAACAAATGCATATCCAAGGAACAGCGCAAAGGTCAAGGCGCCAAACGCAAACCCCGGCATTCCCCCAAACCGTTTTGCCAGTGTATACAGCGTCACCGGCATCGTCATATTAAATGTAAATAATGCGAGGATTCCAAACAGCGGAATATCCTTGAATCCATAACAGACTGCCGCAGTCAGAAGAGAAACGATCATGGTTTTACGGGCGCCGTACCGGGCTGAGAGAAACCCGCCTGCCGTTTTCCCCAGTGCAAGCGCTGCGACTGCCGCAAACGATGGCCAAAAACCGGTCTTCCACGCAAACGGAACCGATAATCCGATGGCTGAACGAAGCACGACCACCGCAAAACAGCCGGCGAAAACAATCCAGGCGTATTTGTCGGAAGGAAGCCGGACCTCCTGTTGTGATCCTGCAGGATCGTTTCGTACTTCATTCCACAGAACAAACCAGAGCGCTGCCAGGATCAGAAACGCACCTCCTGCGACCACTGCTCTTGACGCATCGGTAATTACCCCGCCCAGGAACAGCCCAACCGCTCCCGGTGCCACAAACACCCCAAGACCTGCGCCTTTCATGCCGGCATGATCATCCTCCTGTATGGAGACGATCCCCCCGCCGGTATGGAACAGGGCATTGCCAAGTCCAAGGATGACAGGATTCGTGAAGCACCCGGCCACTGTCAGCAGAATTCCGGCACTGACCAGCAGAAACGGGATCTTCTGCCTTGCCTGTGTGGACTCCGCCACAAAATGGTCCGCCAGAATACCGATCGGCAGCTGCAGTGCAAAGGCACAGAAGTTATAGGTCCAGAACGAAACGAATAGATTATTTCCCTGGTGAAAGATTCCGAACATGGAAAATGCACAGAGAAAGTCGATCAGAGCGTGCATACAGGAAACAGACGCAATTCTGCGTCTGCTCGTTGTCATGGATTCAGATGTTACAGGCATTGATAGCCTCTGCCCTGCAGGCACTCCTCTACTTCATAGGGATCCGCCACATGCAGGATCGCTACCGGGTTCTTCTCCTGGCGGATATAGCATACATACAGGTAATCGATGTTGATCCGGCTGTCGGAAACAGCTTCCAGCAGGCGGTTCAGGCTGCCGACCTCCTCCGAGATCACGACACCCAGCACATTATCCATTTTTACCAGATGTCCTTCCCTGGTCAGGATCTCTTTTGCTTTTTCCGGATCGGAGCAGAGCATTCGGATGATGCCGAACTCCTGCGAGTCATTACTGACGACATTGTAGAAGTCGATTCCTTCGCTGGAGATCCCTCCGATAATGTTATTAATGGTTCCTTTGCGGTTTTCCGCAATTACCGACACCTGTTTCAGCATAATTCTTTTCTCCCCTGTTGCTTATTCATTGCTGTAAGTGTATCACAAAGCAGAATTGTAAGAACAAATACAGACCGGAGTTTTCCGGTCTGCGGGAATTACTGTTTCTTATCCAGCTCGGTCAGCCCCAGGTTGTTCATCGCCTGCTCGCTGAATCCGGTTCCGGATACACCGATCGTATCACCGTATCTGTTCTGATATACGTGATCCGAGACAACACTGTGTTCGACCGTCCGTCCATCGGTTGTAACATAGCTGTCTACACCGCGGATCGCCTGTGAGAAGTTATCCGACATCCGGCTCTGTGCCGCCTGGCGGTTCTCCCATCCCTGCATGACGATATTACTGGACTGCTGCAGTGTCTGTGAGATCTGCGCCTGTCTCATCATATTCGCCTGCTGAGAAGCCATTGCATAGCCGGTCGCACTCTGCAGACTCATCATTTCCTGCTGGCGCACCTGCTGATGAATCTGTTCCAGCCGCTGTTCGATTCCCTGATCCTGTTTAAATGATCCAACAAAGACCATGAACTTCTTGATCAGATCCTGTTCCAGTTCTGCCGGGCCGACCGCATAATAGATGCGCTTTGCACCCCATTCGATCGCATCAACCGGTTTCCCCGCTTCCTTCGCGTGACCAAAGGCCGGTTCTGCGGCCTGCGGCCGGGGAGTCTCCTGCGGCTGCGGTACCGGTCCGGTATTCATCTGCGCATTGATCTCTGCAGTATGCAGTTTTTCTTTCTGCCGCTTCATTGCGCCTACCAGTCCGCCGCCGCGAAGGAAATCCATGCTGAAGATACTTTCTTCTCCGTTTTTAATCGCATTTATCGTTTCGCTGAACACATTGGGGAATTCCGAAGAATCACCCTGTGATCCGGAAAACAGTTTTCCAATGCCGCTTGTCAGCCCACGGCCAAGCGAAGCCATAGGAGCGGCATCATAGAACTCCAGACCATACAGATCTGCCGCCATAATGACACACCATTCTTTTCCCTGATTCTGAAAGCGGCCGTTGATTGCATAGGAATCACAGAGCACATTCTGAAGCTTATAGTCGCACTGAATGTTTGGCAGAATAATACGGGCATTCTCATTGAAACGGCCAACAATCTTCTGCGCTTCGATACTCCGGTTACGGCTGTAATTCGTTTCGAGTTTTCCAAACGCACCCGGGGTAATACTGACATTCAGAATTCGCGCCGCAAGATCTGCCAGATACGCTTTTGGCTCAAGATAATTCCTGCGGATCTGCTTTGGCGTCGCCATCGACAATATGGAATTGGTCAGCAGCTGCATCCATTTCTCACCAAACTGTGTCGTCATCCGCATGGTCTGATCGGAATTATACGTATTCAGTATCGTACCAAACGGAGTGATGTCATCAATCTGTTTTTCCACCATGAAACCCTGGGTCTTCCACCCTTCGGGTATGATGGCTTTTCCTAGCGGCAGTCCGGTCTTTTCATCCGTAAACTGCGTTCCGCCGACCATCTGCTGCTCATTTTTGTCATAAGTCGCAGTAATCGTCGTATCACAATATGGGCACTTAACCAGTTTCTCACCGGCCTGAATATCGATCGTTGCTCCGCAGCTCGGGCAGTTCAGCGCTTTAATTTTCATTCGAACCCTCCTCCTGTAGTTAAAAATGTATTTTGATTAATAATCCTTAATATATTTTTTGTTATTACGTTTTTTGTCTGTTTTCTGACGTAAGACCTTCCGCAGTGAGACATCCCTGTTTATTCTCTGCGATACGCACTGCGTAATCAATCGCATTGACAAGACTGATCTCATTTGAGAGACCGCTGCCCGCATGGACGAAGTCTGTGCCGTGATCCACGCTTGCACGAATGATGGGAAGACCGAGCGTCACATTGATGCCGGCAACTGCGTCCCATTCTTTCTTGTCGCGGTCATATACAAATCCCTTCACTTTGATCGGGATATGCCCCTGATCATGATACATGGCAACGACGATGTCATACCATCCGCCGATAGCCTTAGAGAAGATCGTATCCGGAGGTGTCGGCTTCTTTTCCGGAATGATGATGCCCTCCGCCATTGCCGCATCGATTGCCGGCTGGATTTCTTCGATCTCCTCTCTTCCGAAAAGACCGTTCTCGCCGCAGTGCGGGTTTAAGCCGGCTACCCCAATCTTCGGTTTTCTGATTCCAAGCGATCTGCATGCCTCATCCGCAATACGGATCACTTCCAGCACACGGTCTTTCTTTACCCGGTCGCATGCTTCCCGCAGCGATACGTGCGTGGAAACATGAACAACGCGAAAATCTTCATGCGCCAGCATCATCGTATATTTCTTCGTACCTGTATACTCCGCGTAGATTTCCGTATGGCCGCTGTAATGATGACCGGCCATGTTTATGGCTTCTTTGCTGAGAGCGTTGGTGACTGTCGCATCAACTTCATGCGTCATCGCCAGTTCAATCACTTTCGTCACATACCGGAATGCGGCTTCTCCACCCTTTGCGCAGGAATAAACGTTAAACGGCGCAGGAACATCCGTCTTCGGAATATCCGTATCCGTCATGATCTTCATGTCCAGCACATCAATCGTCCCGCACTCAAACACCGCATCGTTCACAGATGAGACTGGACGGATCCGCACTTTGATGCCAGATACTTTCTCGGCCACCTGAGCGGCATATTCCATACAGCATGCATCTCCGATAATGATCGGTCTGCATCTTTCATAGATCTCCTGCTTCGCAAGTGCCTTTACAGAAATATCAGCTCCACTTCCGTAGGGATCGCCCATTGTAATTCCGATTACTGGTCTGCTCAAGATTCCTCTCCTTTCTTTGCTTGTTCTGCAAGTTCAGATAATAGTTCCCGGTTTCCGAAGCCACCGGATTTTGTAATCACCGGATAGCTGCAACCGTTGTAATCCAGCAATGAGATTACAACTCCCGGTGCTGCTTCTTGGACCGGAGTCAGCCGGCTTACGCCGATCTGCTTCATAAATCCAAGCAATGTATCGCCGCCTGTCAGCAGCAATGTGCAGTGCACGCCTCTGTCAAGAAGCCGTTTCAGGATCATGCCCAGAGCCGTAACGATTCCCGTCCGGATCTCTTCCGTTTTGAGACCATGTTCTTCCGCATACCGCTTCGTTTCGTTGGTCTCTCTGTCATTCGTATCAATGATCAGACGTCCTGTACGTCCGAATTCCTCCATACAGCCGTCGAGAAATTCTCTGCATTCTTTGGTATCGATCCAGTCTCTGTCAAGGGTCATCCGCGGCTGCAGTGTGCAGCGGATAAAGCCGTTGGCTTCCGCGTCTTCAAGCTGGTTTTTTGTGACCTGATTTGTGCTTCCGCAGACCACCAGAAGACCTTTGCGCAGCGGAAGTTCTATAGAAGCATTTCCGGCAAGATCCAGCAGTTCCGGAACATACTGTGCCAATCCTGAGCATCCGGCAAGCAGACGGTACTGCCCGCACTTCTTCAGATGCGCTGCAATCGCCGCAAGATCTTCTTCACTCCGCGCATCATACACGTGGACTCCCCGTTCCCCGCAGGACACCCGTTCCGAATGCCCGATTACCGGCAGATCGGACTGTTCATGAATGATATCGGCCACTGCAGAATGTCTGACGGGAGAATACCTGTCTTGCGCAAAAATGCTCTCCCCTGCCGGAACCCCGTCTATATAATGTATGCCGTTCAGGGTATAACGGTTCATATGCGGTAAAGCCGGAACAAACTGCAGACAATCGGATCCGGTCTCATCCATTACCGCCTGTAATTCGCTGCCGACATTTCCCCGCAGTGCGGAATCGGTTTTTTTATAAAAGTATTCAATGCCGGCAATGCGTCCTTCATGAACGATTCTGCGGATAGCAGAATACGCTTTCTCAGGAGAGGCATTTCTTGTATCAGAATTGATTACCACAGTCTCCGCACCGCAGCCGGCTGCAGAAAAAGTGCTCTCATCCGCAAAGACAGCTATCTTCACATGTTTTTTGACAAGCTGTATTCCCGTGTCAAGCGCTCCGGTGAGATCATCGGATATGATCATCAGTCTGTCCATGAAAGCCTCCCTGGTCTGTATCTGCTGTGTATCAGACGAAACCGCATGCCCGAAAGGATTCAGCCGAAGGCATTCCCTCAGGCAGAGCGCTGCGTTTCGTTCACGATGTACTCCTTAAGATGATTTGATGAATCTGTTCAGGCGGCTGTTACCAGAGGTTGTTCTCGTCGTTGAACAGCATTGGATGGAGTTCTCCGGTGATTTCTATATCCGGATGCATGTTCGCTTCATCGAGAAGCGCTGCCGAGATTTCAATATTCTCCAGTTTCAATGTGTTTTTGATTCGGATTACTCTTGGATTCTGTTTGTCGATCTCATTGCAGGTCTTGATGCAGAGCTGAATCACTTCTTTATCGTTCTTCATGATCATCGGGATTTTCATTTCGCCTACGACCGTATTGGTGATCGCATTCGGATAGGTCGCTTCAAGATCAAGTTTGTCATAGAAACGCTTGCAGATACAGTCTGCCAGGCCCATGCCGCAGCCGTTGCCGTGTGATTCGGGTGTCATGTCCAGAATGGCCACCCGCTGCGCATTGATGCCGCCGTCGGCGCAAGCTGACGGAAAACGCCCGGAGATATTGGGATCCATACCGTCACCGCTGATGTTCTTGCCTGCCTCATCAATGATAAGCACATCGCAGCTGTCAAACAGCAGCCTCGGCATATAGGTTCTTGCACGGTCGAGCAGAACCGGCTCATCCGTTATGATTTCTTCCGGTGTCATCGCTATAAGTTCCCGGGTCTGATCATAAGCATTTTCAAGAACCGCCAGCGCACATGTGACCGGTGCGTATTTGATGATTGACTTGCCGTACATCGGGATGTACTCCCTGAGATGATGAAATCCGTCCTGATGAATGATTTCGGCCCCGTACTGTTTTCCCAGTCCGATGGCCATCATCTTCATAATGCCGCTCTCATAAGGGCCGCGGAATCCGGTATGAGGCTTTACCCTGCCGCACACAACGATACCGTCTGCCTCATAGGCATTTTTGTCGATTCGTACCGGACGTCCTGTTTCGGTTTTCCCGATCTCAACCGTCTCCATTGAGGAGATAATCCTGCAGCCGGTGAATTCCTCTGTAATTCCGTAGGATTCAATTACTTCCTTTTGCCCCTTCGCAGTAGCGCCTCCGTGACTTCCCATAGCCGGAATGATGAACGGCTCACAGCCCATTGCCTTCAGATTGTCCGCAATCGATCGGATGATGAGTCCGATATTCGCTACCCCTCTGCTTCCCGCAGTAATTGCGACCCGCATGCCAGGGTGAAACCGCGAAGAGATTTTCTCCAGTCGCATCTGTTCCGCAATCACCTCAGGAATCATTTCGGTCTCAATGTGCGTTCCGTCAAATTTCTGACGGATCGATATCATTTCAGGTATCTCAATGTCGTTCAGCAATTCTGAAATTATTCCCATCTGATCCTCCTGCTCCTTCCGATGCTTTTGCGTTTTTCCGTATCAGAGGATCTGTCTGATCTTCTGCCGGATGTTTCTCTTTCAAAAACAGTTTTTGCCGGATCTGTTCTTATCTGCAGTATACCGCTTCTGTAATTTGGGTTAACATTTATCTGAGGAAAAGAGATTTTTAAATAAATCCATATAATATTTCTGGTTTCAGAAAAACAGGCCCTGAACACAAGGGTCTGTCTTGTCGTATTACTGCGGAAATGCCGTACAGGCCGTCTCACATTCTTCGTTCAGTTCGATATACGTGCCGATCCATTCCAGAAGCGCATCGGAACTTTCGAACCGCGGGATATCATCATCCGATCCGGCATCGAGTACCGCAGCCAGCTCACCCTCCCGGATCACTGCGACTGCAGGTGTATACTTTACGTTTTCTTTCAGGAACGTCTTTTCAATCCCCTCTTCCGAGAGCGAAATCGCAAAGAATTCTGCCTTTCCGGTATCGGATGCTTCTTTTACAACCGGCGCAAATTTCGCACATGCCGAACAGCCGGGCAGATATACGGAAAGAACGAACGTCTCTTTATCCTTCATTTTCTGATTCAGTTCATCCACGGAAAGAACCGTCAGTCCTTCCGTCAGCTGTGCGGTCTGTTCCGGATCTGTTTCTTCCGGCTCCGGCAGTTCCGTAATGCGATGCATGCTGTCAAAATCGATATAGTGATAATTCAGCTTGTAGAAATCGTAATAGGTCTTGCCATCCTTTTCCCGTTTTACATCAAAGCGGTGATTTCCTTCATAAAACCAGAATCCTCCGGCGTTATAGATCTTATCCGCATCCCAGCCCAGCTCACTGAGCATCGCTTTTGTCATACCGGCATAGCCGCCACCGCCGCACATGAGAATGATGTTCTTGTCCTTTGGAAACAGATACTCAAGGATTTCCATGGATTCCTCATAGTTGGCGGTATATCCGTTTTCATCATGTGTAAACAGCGTCACCCCGGTATAGGAAGATCCCACTTCTGGCGGAAGTCCTTCCACATTTACGAGATAAGGGTAAGGCACTACTTCAAAGCCTTCTACAATACCGGACAGCCATGCATCCCCGCCGATCGCTTCGTAATCCGCCGCATCTTTCAGCATTCGCATATCCCGGTAAACCGTGTCTTCCCGTCCAAGATACTGATCAATCGTTCCTTCATTAATATTTTTATCAATTCCAAACTGTTCCCCGCGAATACCGGATTCCAGTTCCGGCTTGGGCAGCGGACTCAGCGTCTGTGAACGTTCCGTGCAGCCGCACAGTACGGAAGCCGCCAGCAGTCCTGCCATCAATATCTTCAATCCACGCATACTATTCCTCTTTTATTCATTCTATTTCTGAAACCGCATCTGCTTTGAACGGAATATCCTTGATTTTCAAAGCCAGCATTGTCAGATCGTCAAACTGCGGTGCATCTTCAACAAATTCCGCAACGGCAATGCCGATCTCTACAAACAGATCTTCCACTTCCGCATCCGGTTCCTGATTCAGAACATTAATCGTCCGTTCCAGTCCAAACAGTTCATTAGAACGGTTGGTCGCTTCCGGAAGACCGTCTGTATAAACAAACAGTGTATCACCGGTATTCAGCTGCAGATCATAATTCTTATACTTCATTCCGCCTATGGTTCCGGCCGCAACGCCGTGCGGATCTTTTATAACTTCAAACTGTCCGCCTTCCTTGCGGAGAATCGGGTATTCATGGCCAGCATTTGCACAGACCGTTTCTCCGGTCGAGATCGTCAGAATTCCGATCCAGATCGTGACAAACATGTCATTTGGATTGTTCTGGCAGATGGCATTGTTGACCTTTTCCAGAATCTCCGCAGGCTGAAGCCCCTGCATCGTAAAGTTCTTAACCAGAATCTTGGACATCATCATGAACAGTGCTGCAGGTATTCCTTTTCCGGAAACATCCGCAATCACCATTGCCAGATGATCTTCATCGATCAGGAAGAAGTCATAGAAATCTCCGCCAACCTCACGTGCCGGATCCATAAGTGCATAGATATCAAACTCGCTCCGTTCCGGGAATGCAGGGAAGATATTCGGCAGCATATTCGCCTGAATGCTTTCGGCGAGTTCCAGTTCGGTACTGATTCTGGCTTTCTCCGCAGTCAGCGTTCCAAGGCTTTCAATATAGTTATTGATTTCCTCTTCCATGGACTGCAGCGAATGCGTCAGATCCTGCATTTCCGATACCTCTCCCGGATCGATTTCCTTAAATACATGGGTCTCTTCTCCGCCAGTACCATATTTCTCCGTAAATTGCTTGGCGGTTTCCGTAATCTTTTTCAGCGGAAGAATCGCCATGTTTTTCAGTGTCATAACTGCACCGATGCACATAACAATTACAATCAGCAGGGTAACCACACCGATCTGGAAAAGATAGCGCTTTGTCCGTTCTGCCACACGGGACAGCGGTATATCCGCAACGAGATAACTGTATACGCCTTCTTTCATAGAACAGCAGGTGACTCCATCGGTTCTGAGAAGACCATAGGTTGTGGATTCCGATATATAGCTTTCAAAATCCCTTCCCCAGTTATCCACGAATTTCGATCCGTCATAGTCATAAACAACACCGCAGTGCATCACATTGACATCGCTGGCATCCAGAACATAAATACCGATATTCTGTTCCGGGATCAGAACCGTCAGCATCACACATGTGGAAGAAGTTCTGCGGCGCATTTCATTCAGACGTTTCTGCATTTCCTTGTATTCATCCGTTTCCATGATGAAATCAAAGTGCGCCAGATATTCTTCCGGGTTCGTTTCATATTCCTGTTTCGGATCATCAAATGACCGGGCAACGTCATTGGCCTGCTCTGCAATCTTTCCGAGGATCGACTCATCAACGGCGGTCAGTTCCGCACCAGTGATAGAGCGGTCCATCTCCTCATACAGCTCCGTTACCGTTCTTCTGAAAAAGATATAGGATGTCACGAGCATCGCTATCATAACGATCAGCGCCTGCCCGATGACCATATATATCGCAACCTTACTGATCGACAGACTCTTTTGTTTTTTCATATTACCGACTCCTTCCGGGATATTCCGCAATAACCTTTCAATATCTGATGTTTTGTCACAATTATTATACTGTCATTATTTTATTGGGAAATTCCGTTGTATTTTCGTTATCAGCGATTTGGAAATCGCTCAGAGCCATCGTTTTTGTAGGTCCACATGCGTTACAATGTCGGCAGGAGAACTTTACTATGTTTATTCGTGATATCCTTCAAAAACCATCTGTAACAATTTCGTTTGAAGTATTTCCGCCGAAAAAAGCAGACAGTTTTGAATCCGTCCATGATGCCGCAATCTCCATCGCTTCTTTGAAACCGGATTTCATGAGCGTCACTTACGGTGCAGGCGGTACAACTGCCGGCCTGACGCTTGAGCTTTCCGAAGCGATCCAGGAGCAGGCAGGAATCCCTTCCATTGCACATCTGACCTGTGTTTCCTCTACCCGTGAAAAAGTCGACAATATCCTGGAAGAATACAAGAAACGCGGAATCCGGAATGTGCTGGCCCTGCGCGGTGACATTCCTCCGGCCGGCCGTACCTCATATGACTTTGAACATGCGGAAGACCTGGTCCGCTATATCCGGTCGAACAGCGATCTCTGCATCGGCGGCGCATGTTATCCGGAGGGGCATATCGAGTGTCCCCACAAAAAAGATGACATCGCCTATCTGAAACAGAAAGTCGATGCCGGCTGTGAATTCCTTACCACACAGATGTTTTTTGACAATAATATCTTTTACAACTTCCTGTACCGGGCCCGTGAAGCAGGGATTCAGGTCCCGATCATTCCCGGCATCATGCCGATCACCAACGCAAAACAGCTGTCACGCAGTGTTTCCCTCAGCGGAACCAGCGTTCCGGAATCATTCAAGGCGATTGTGGATACCTTTGGAGACAATCCGGAAGCGATGAAACAGGCCGGAATCATCTATGCCTCCCAGCAGATCATCGATCTGATCGCTAACGGCATCCGCCATATTCACGTCTATTCCATGAATAAACCGGATATCGCTGAGGCAATCTTCCACAATCTGTCCGAGGTCATTCATGAATGAAATTTCCCGCAGGGAAATCCTTCGCTATCTCGGGATCCGTGACGGTTCCTTTAACCCGGAAGATCCCCTGATCGATAAATGTGCGAATGCCCTTTTCACTGCCTGTCATCCCATGTCGGTCACCCGCACCTTTCCCCTTTCCTGGAAAGATGGTTTTCCAGTTGTTGAAGGAACGGTCCTGGAAAGCAGAAATCTTTCCAGAAATCTGAAAGGCTGTGAAGAAGTCATCCTGATGGCCTGCACACTCGGCATGGAAGCAGACCGGCTGATCCATCGGGCAGAAATTCGTTCGATGGCCGAAGCGTCCATCCTTCAGGCATGCGGGGCCGCTATGATCGAAGCTTACTGCGATGAGATCAATCAGTCCCTCATCGAAGATGCCAAAAAGCGGGGAATGTATGCCCGCCCAAGATATTCCCCGGGATATGGGGATCTTGATCTTTCTTATCAGACCCTGATGTTCCACCTGCTGGATCCGCTGAAGCACATCCGGGTATCGCTGAACGATCAGTATCTGATGGTGCCGACGAAATCCGTAACTGCTCTCATCGGTCTCAGTTCGCATGAAGAGCCCTGTATCCTGCAGGGCTGTGAAATATGCGACAGACAAAACAGCTGTGCATACAGCCGCAAAGGAGATTTATGAATACTTTAAGAGAACGATTGAATCATGAATGGCTGTTCTGTGACGGCGGAAGCGGAACGATCCTGCAGCGCAAAGGACTGAAGGGCGGAGAGCTTCCTGAAACATGGAATCTGACACATCCGGAAGATGTGATTGATCTGCACGCCAGCTATCTGAAAGCAGGATGCGATATTTTCAACACCAATACATTTGGTGCCAATCGTCTTCACTTCCCGGATCAGCTGGAAGAAATCATTACTGCTGCGGTAAATCTTGCAAAGCAGGCCCGTGTTCTCACAGGGCGTGAAGATGCATTTATCGCTCTGGATATCGGGCCCAGCGGAAAACTGCTGGAACCCTACGGAGACCTGTCGTTTGAAGATGCCGTTGAACTGTTTGCAGAGATCGTCCGAATCGGTGCTCCGCTCGGAGTTGATCTGATTTTCATTGAGACAATGAGTGATTCGTATGAAGCCAAGGCCGCCCTGCTCGCTGCTAAAGAAAACTGCGATCTCCCGGTGTTTATCACAACCACCTATGATGCCACGGGAAAACTGCTCAATGGAGCATCACCGGAATCGCTGATTCCCATGCTGGAAGGACTTGGTGCAGATGCGCTCGGCCTGAACTGTTCCCTCGGGCCGGAAGAGATGATTCCAATCGTAAGGAAGATCCGCGAGGTTACTTCCCTGCCTCTGATCGTCAATCCAAATGCAGGCCTTCCGAAAACGGTAGACGGAAAAACGGTATATCTCGTAAAGCCGGACAGCTTTTCTCAGACCATGAAGACGATCAGCGAAATTGGCGTTCAGGTTCTTGGAGGATGCTGCGGAACAACTCCGGATCATATTCGTGCGCTCAAAACAGTGATTACACAGGGGCCTTTCAGACCGGCCTCCAATCCGGTTCCGTTATATGTTTCTTCCGGAAACAAGGCCGTCTGCATCAATGAAAAGACAAAAGCAGTCGGCGAACGGATAAACCCGACCGGAAAGAAGCGCTTCCGTCAGGCACTGGAAGAAGGTGACCTGGATTACATCATTTCACAGGGTCTCGAGCAGGAAGATGCCGGCGCAGACATTCTGGATGTCAATGTCGGTGTCCCCGGAATTGATGAACCCGCCATGATGAAGACAGTCGTCCAGCGCCTTCAGGCCGTTACCAATCTTCCACTGCAGCTGGATTCCTCTGATCCGGATGCACTGGAAGCAGCGATGCGCATTTATAACGGCAGACCCCTGATCAATTCGGTCAGCGGAAAACAGGAATCGATCGAACGGGTTATGCCGCTGATTAAAAAATACGGCGGCGTATTGATCGCTCTCTGTCTTGATGAAAACGGCATTCCGGAAACGGCAGACGGCAGAATTGCGGTCGCACAAAAAATCCTTGAAGCTGCCGACCGGTACGGCGTCCGCCGGAGTGACATCATCCTCGATGGACTCACCCTGACAATTTCCTCAGACCCGGAAGCTGCACTGGTTACGCTTGAAACGATTCACCGTGCAAAAGCAGAGCTTGGCCTGCATACGATTCTGGGTGTTTCAAATGTATCGTTTGGTCTCCCGCAGCGGCCGCTGATTAATTCGGCATTTCTGACCATGGCGATGCAGAACGGTCTGTCACTGGCAATCATCAATCCAAATGACATGACGATGATGAGTGCGCTTCGTTCTTCCAATGCACTTCTCCATCATGATGAAAACTGTATGGATTATATTCATGCATACCAGAATTCCGAGATTCAGATGACCGGGAAAACTTCCGGAGCCAAACCGGAAGAAGCGGCAGGCGGTGATCTTTCTTCCATGATCGAACGGGGGCTTATTTCTCAGACCAAACAGGAAACCGAACGGCTGCTCAAAGAACAGATGGATTCGCTTTCCATCATCAATGACTATCTTGTCCCTGCCCTCGACCTGGTTGGAAAAGGCTATGAGAACGGAACGATCTTTCTTCCTCAGCTGCTGCTGAGTGCCGATGCCGCAAAAGCTGCCTTTTCCGTTCTGAAGGAACAGATGAGCAGCACATCTCAGCAGATCAAAGGAAGACTGATTCTGGCAACCGTTAAGGGCGACATTCATGACATCGGCATGAATATCGTCAAAGTCATGCTGGAAAACTATGGCTTTGAAGTCATCGATCTAGGCAAGGATGTCCCTGCGGAAGAAATCGTCAATACTGCAAAGAAGGAAAATATCCGCCTGATCGGGTTATCCGCTCTTATGACTACCACTGTAGTTGCGATGGAGGAAACAATCGCTCTGGTTCGCAAAGAACTTCCTGACGCAAAGGTGATTGTCGGAGGAGCTGTACTGACCGAAGAATATGCAGAAAAAATCGGAGCAGATGCCTACGGAAAGGATGCCATGGCAACGGTCCGATATGCAGAATCCTTCTTCGCTCAGTCCTGAATCTACTGAAAACAGCTGTCTCGCAGCTGTTTTTCAAATTCCTCTTTCAGATATATGACTTAATGCGGTTCGCAGCGGCTTATACAGTAAGAAGCAGATCACAAAATTAGATACACCGTGGATCAGATCAAACGGTATTCCGGCGATCCACCATGCCACTGCCGCATTCCATCCGGAGGTCACAAGTGTAACCAGAGCACACAGCATTCCAAACAGCAGGCCAAATACCGCTGAAAGCAGGCAGTAAGGCCATACGGATCCCTCTTCTTTGATTCCGGCAGTAAGAAAAACCAGAATCGGCCATACATAGAAATACGTTACTGTCCAGATACTGATTCCCCACCACATGGATTCGATTGTCGCAAACAGAAGCGATACAATCAGGGAATCCTTCCAGCCAAACTGCTTTGTATAAACAATCAGCAGCAGAGTGACGAGTTCTACATTCGGCACCGCATTCAGCGCAAACTTAGCGGCTTCCAGAACTGCAGTCATCACTGCGATCCGGACCAGCCGCCGTATCACATTGCCGTTTTCGTTCATCCCTGTTCGTAGGCAAGCGTAAAGGTATCACCATCCGCAACCGGCTGTTCACTGATTCCGTAACTGCCGTATTCCCCATTAACATAAATCGCCCAGTAAGACTGTGTCGTATCATAATCCGCCAGCAGATTATTTACGGAAGTCACGAAGAGACCGTAATCCCCGTCTTCCGCTTCATAGGTAAAATCAGCAGATGCCTTCAGTTCATCCATCAGTTCCGCCAGATACGCTGCGTTCGTATCCGTTTCATAACCCTTTACATATCCATCATTGTCTTTTACTTCCAGCACAACATGTTTTGATCCAGCGGAAGTCTTTGGCTTATTCAGCAGAAATACTCCGGCAAGCACAGCCGCCAGAACCAGCACTCCAATAACAGCCCATAATGTTTTTTTGTTTTTCATCTGTCCTATCCTCCTGATCGGTACGTTACGTGTAAAACGTATCACATCATACACGGAAGTCCAAGCACTGACCTCCTGTTGTTGGGTGTTATAATCGTGGCATGCTGAAACTGCGTACGGAAAAAACAGACTTCTCAAAGGGAAAAATCTGGCGGGTAATCCTGAACCAGTCTCTTCCTTTAATGGTGGCCCAGTCCGTATATCTCCTCTACAACATTGTTGACCGGATCTTTATCGGTCACATACCGGGAGATGCCGGAGCTGCGGCCCTGACCGGAGTCGGCCTATGTTTTCCGCTTACGACGCTCATAGCTGCATTCACCAGTCTGTTTTCCACCGGAGGTTCTCCCCTGTTTGCGATTGCCCGCGGTGCCAGGGAAGAAAAGCGGGCAGAAAAAATCATGAATCAGACAGCGTTTCTTCTGTTTCTTTCTTCGTTTCTCATTTTTATGTTCTGCTATCTGTTCCGCCGGCCAATCTTAATGTTGTTTGGAGCCTCGGAGCTTTCCTATCAGTATGCAAATTCTTATCTGAAAATCTATCTGCTGGGCACAACCTTTGCGATGGTATCTACTGGCATGAACAGTTTCATCAATGCCCAGGGATTCCCGCGCCACGGCATGATGACGATTCTGATCGGAGCTTTTATCAATCTGGTTCTTGATCCTGTATTTATCTACACCTTTCATATGGGCGTAGCAGGTGCCGCACTGGCAACCATCCTGGCGCAGGCTGTTTCTTTTATCTGGGTAATCTCCTTTTTCTTCTCCGATCTCAGCCTGTTTCACTTTCACCGGAACCTCTGGAAACCCGATTGGAAGCTGATCGGGGATATCTGCAGCCTCGGCATTACCGGCTTCATTGTTCAGGGAACGAATTCTCTGGTACAGATCGTCTGCAATATCACTCTGAAAACATGGGGCGGTGATATTTATGTCGGCGTCATGACGGTACTGAATTCCATCCGGGAAGTCCTGTCGCTGCCTGCGCAGTCGCTCACACAGGGATCACAGCCGGTCATGTCCTTCAACTTCGGTGCACAGAAGTATTCCCGGATCAAAAGCTCGGTTCACTTTATGCTGGCAATCTCAATGGGCTATACACTGATTGCCTGGGGAATTGTGCTTCTGTTCCCAAAAGCACTGATGAGTATATTCACATCGGATCCTGCTCTGATCGATACCGGGGCCAAAGCGATGTTCCTCTATTTCTTTGGATTCTTCTTCATGACGTTTCAATTCTGCGGGCAGTCTGTATTTACTTCCCTTCTCTGTGTAAAGCGTGCTGTTTTCTTCTCCCTGTTCCGCAAAGTGATCATTGTCGTACCGCTGACGTTTCTTCTGCCCAGACTGGGATTTGGAGTCGATGGGGTATTTCTTGCAGAACCGATTTCCAACTTTGTCGGCGGTCTTGCCTGTTTTACTACCATGATTCTGACGGTATACAAAAAGCTCCCCCCAGACGGGGAAACTGCTCATATTTAAGAAATGTTCTTACGAATCGGTTCTATCCCCGATTCATTTTGTTTTCTCAGACAAAAGATACTGCGGTGTTCCACCCTTTTCCGGTTCCGCTTTTACATAAGCAAATCCATTTCCAAGAAGAATCACAGGCTCAAACGAGAGTCCGGCAAGTTCTGTCGCTTCGGAAAAGAGAACGTTTCTGCCATCCAGGCTTCCATCGTTCGAAAGGATCTTCACAGGCTCATCGTGATCGGAAACAAATGCTTTGAATTCGGGCCGATACGAAAGTCCCAGATCTTTCATAATGATTTTCCGGGGATCCAGAAGACTTTCGGATTCATGTGAAAACCGGTCCAGTCCTTCATAGCGCTTCTTTTCGTTTGTCAGTTCAAACAGAAGCCGTTTCCGCCGTTCCTTGCGGATATATCGTTCTGTAAAAAGTGTTTCTGCTTCAAACATCTTATTTACCCTGTCTCATAAAATATCTCTGCAGAAAGTCCGCAGAGATATGTTGACCCATCGATATCAGCCCAGCGGAATTTCCACAACTTCCGCCATCTTGGTCAGGCATTCCTCGATCTGAGAAGAAATCTCTGAAATCAGCCGTTCCGTGATTTCTTCATTTTTCTCATTCTCCAGTGTGTGGTAGAGATTGGTGCGGACTTCTGATGCAATCACATCCAGTCTGGAATCAATGGTATTCTTCGGCAGCATCTTTCGGAGCGGACGCGGGAGGTCTGTTTTCAGAAGAAGTTCCTCCATCTTTTCCTTTCCGAGCGCAAGTACCAGAATGGAAATCATCATGCCGGCAAAGATTCCGGTCGGACCGCTGGCAATCAGTGCAACTCCGCTGCCGCCGCACAGCAGACCGACAATGATTGAAATGATCGAATCGATCAGCCAGGTAATCTCCTCAACCGCAAATACATCCTTGGCATTGATCTTTACATCAATGTCACTGACTTTCATATAAGACTTCAGGCTTAATGCAGTATACGGAACATGATGTTTGATACAGATCGGTTCGGTATATTCTTCCAGTTTTTCAGCAATTGGCTTAAGCCAGGTTGAAATCGGTTCAACCATCAGTTCTCTTGCCTCATCCGTCCGCAGATATGCGGCGATCTCTGCTTCAAGGGCTTCATTGGTATCGGTCAGCTTGTTGATCTCACCGCTGCGCCACCGCTTAAAAACCGGAATGACGGCATTGCGGATGATCGGCTTGGTCATCGTATCAACAACATCTTTATAAAGATCGTTGATATGTTCCTTGACGATATCCTCTGTCACAGACGTATTATTCAGGTCTTCAATATCCTTGCGGAACTCCCGCAGTTCTTCATCAATTCTTCCCGTCCAGGAAAGACCCCGGGCAACCGAGAACTCCGGCTCCGCCCCGGTAATCACGATCGTATCCGGAAAGACCTCTGTGCACCACTGCCGGATTCCCGGCATCTTGGAAACACCTCCGGTCAGAAACAGCAGCTGCGGTGCAGCTCCTGTGATGGACTTTCGGACATTCCGCAGGGAAGCCAGGAAGACTTCACGGAACGAAGATCCCTCTAAACGGGAACTGCTTCCATTTTCGATATAATCCGCAATCGATGCATTCATCTCAATACTGAGACGAACCGGCGGAAAGGTATGACGGATCAACACCGACTCCCGGCACTCATGATCACGGAAGTATTCGATATCGGAATAGTATTTTTCTTTTAGTCTCCGGCATGCGAACTCACAATAGTTTTTCCACGGTTCCGACTCTTCAAAGATTTTCCGGATCTTCTGTGGATTTCCGGAATGATCAATCGCATAATTCAGCAGCAGTTCATCCATAACACCGCCGCCCAGATACACTTCCCCTCCGGTCTGAATTTCAACTTCTTTTCCATGATTGATATAGGCAAAATCCGTTGTGGAAGATCCAATATCAACAACCAGCGTAGGCTGAACCAGAATGTTGTATCCGATCTGCAGATGTTTGGACTGGCATGCCGAGACAAGCGCTGCGCGGGATTCCGAAATAATCTTTACCGGCGGATATCCGACCCGTTCAAAAATACTGCGGTAACGCTCGCGGTCATTCAGGTTCCAGCCGGCCGGACATCCGATATAAAAACAGGAACTGTCATCATTGCGAAGCAGGTTTCCGCTGGAATACAGCTGGCCCAGTACACCAGCCGCAAAACTGCGGATATCCTGTTCTACCGCACGATCCTTCAGAAAACGGGACTTGAAACGGATCCGTCGTTTTTTGGCATCCTTTGCGTAGCAGGCATTTTCACCAATCAGAAGCGTGCCGTCCGACAATGCCGCATAGGCCGTAATAAAACTGCGGACCCCCTCGATTTCGAGAATAGTCGGCGGTATTTCACTGTTTTTTTCGAGCAGGGCAATGGCAGACTCCGCATCCCCCAGGTCAAATCCGTAAAATCGTTTCATCACCAGTCTCCCGAGACAATACCTTTTTTCAGCAGCTGGCCGTCCCTCACAAGAGCCGGACGGATCGTTTCGTGTTTTTCTCCGGGAATCACATCAAACCAGCTGCGGTTTTCTTCACTGTATTCCATTGCCTCTATCCCTTTTTGATGCAGATAGAACGGCACTTTGGAAATCTGATCAAGAGCATACTGTCCGTCTTTTGCAAGAGAAGCTTCCAGAAGATCACTGTAAAATGTCAGGTCTGCCTTTTCCTGCGCCGGATCCTGATTCTTCTGTTCTTCTTCCATACGTCTTGCCGAAAGTGCATCCGTGATGTTCCGGTCTGTCACCAGAAGAATCGCATGAAGCGTGCGGTACACCTTTTCCGCATCAATGCGCGGTTCCGCCTTCAGTTCTTTTTCACTGTAGGTTGCCTTTGTGACTTTCCGGAAGAATCGTCCGGAAAGAAACAGACACGCGATACCACCAAAGAAGGCAACTGCAATCAAAGGTTTATCGAACACTTTATTCAGTGCCGTATCGGCTCCGGCCATTACCAGCGTTGAAGCAACCGTCAGGATAAGACCGGCAGCCAGAAGCAGAATTCCCTTCAGACTGACTTTCTTTTTCTCATCCGTCAGAAGCTTCCCACCCTGTTCCCAGATCTTGATATCACCAATGCAGTCAAGCAGCGGTACCGCCATTCTGGCTGTCTGCAGCATTTCTGCCGCACACCGGCGTTCAAAATCATCACTGCACTGTTCGTTATACTCATAAAGAAGCCGGTCAAATTCCGATTCGATAACCGGAATTGCCCTTTCGGGGGTACCAGCCTGCTTTAAGGATGCCAGGAGCTTCTCCCGGTCTTTTTCGAGATAGCTTTGTAAGTTCATATTTATTACCAATTGTTTTTCTGATTTGTGATTGCTTCTTTAATTATAGTAAATCTTTTCTTAATATCATCCATCAGATAATGAACACCCTGGTATTATTTTTGGAATCCGGCCAAGCCCCGCATACGAAAAAGGAGCTGAATGCCCCTGCAGGTTCGTTCTTTCCGAATCTGCCGGCCGATTCAGCTCCCAAATCAAATGAAAGAGATTTTTCAGAGATCACATCAGTTTGCGGAACATTTCTTCAAATTCTGCCAGAGATGCAGGTCTCGGGTTGCCCGGAGCACATGCGTCTGCCGCTGCAGACTCGCAGAGGAACGGAAGATCTTCTTCTTTCAGCTTCTCAAGCTTGGTCGGGATACCGACATCTACGGACAGCTGACGGACTGCGTCGATGGCTGCCTTGCGGTATTCTTCCTTGGACATTCCGGTTGTATCGACACCGAATGCTTCTGCAATCTTCTTAAACTTTTCGCCAGTGTATTCCTGGTTGAATTCCATAACGATCGGCAGCATCATTGCGCATGCAACACCGTGCGGTGTGTCGTAGACTGCACCAAGGGTATGAGCCATGGAGTGCGCAATACCAAGACCAACATTGGAGTAAGCCATCGCTGTGACATACTGTGCGAGTGCCATTCCTTCACGGCCGTCCGGATCATTATCGACTGCCTTGCGGAGATTCTTTGCGATCAGCTGAATTGCTTCGAGGTTCAGACAGTCTGCCAGTTCCCAGGCAGCTCCGGTGGTGTAGCCTTCAATCGCATGAGTAAGTGCATCCATACCGGTGGAAGCGGTCAGGCCTTTCGGCATCGAGGACATCATATCCGGGTCAACAACTGCGATATCCGGAATGTCGTTCGGGTCAACACAGACGAATTTACGACGCTTTTCAACATCCGTAATAACATAGTTGATTGTGGATTCTGCACCGGTACCGCCGGTTGTCGGAACAGCAATGGTAAATACGGTACGGTTCTTTGTCGGAGAGAGACCTTCCAGGGAACGTACATCATAAAAATCCGGGTTATTGACGATGATACCAATACCCTTACCGGTATCCATGGAGGATCCGCCGCCAATTGTGATCATGAAGTCAGCACCGGATTCCTTGAATGCATCAACACCATGCTGGACATTTTCAATTGTCGGATTCGGCTTGATGTCAGAGTACACTGTGTAATCAATTCCATTCTGTGCGAGCAGATCGGTCACTTTCGCAGTAACACCGAATTTGACAAGATCCGGGTCGGAAGCGACAAATGCCTTCTTCAGTCCCTTTGCCTTGACAATCGCCGGAATTTCATTGATTGCACCATGACCATGATAAGAAATGCCATTTAAAACAAAACGATTTACACCCATAATGAATTATTCTCCTTCCAAGTTGTGTATGTACTTTCATTATAAAAGGTTACAAAACGGGAAATTATGTGAAATAATGGGAAGTCTTTCTGGAAGAAGCAGACTCTGTCAGCGACAGCCTGCAGAAATCCAGATACCAGAAAAATACTCCCACAGAGCGGGAGTAAATGCAGGGCAGTATAACATTCTGAGGGAATTTCTGAAAACCCGGAATTCAACAGATATTCTCAGGGAAGTGTCTTTCCGGAAGCCTTGTAAATACGGTACCACTCTTCTCTGGAAAGGGTGATTTCTGCGGCCTGTGCAGCATTGATGATCCGTTCCGGTTTTGTGGTTCCGGTTATCACCTGTATCCTGGCCGGATAACGCAGCAGCCATGCATAGGCGATCGCATCTTCTGTGCATCCATATTTTTCTGCCAGCTCTTTCAGCACTTCATTGAGTGGTGCATATTCCGGATCCCCGAGAAATACACCGCCGAAGAACCCTTTCTGAAGTGGCGACCAGGTCTGTACAATCATCCCGTTCATACGGCAGTACTCCAGTGTTCCGCCTTCTCTCATAACCGCTTCGTCTTTCATGGTATTCACATTGATTCCGGCATCGATTGCAGGACAGTGTGCAATGCTCATCTGAAGCTGATTGACAATAAGCTTCTGATCCAGAGCCGAAGAAATGAGCTCGATCTGATACCGGTTCATATTGGAAACACCAAATCCGCGAACTTTTCCGGATCGTTTCAGTTCGTCAAATGCAGCAGCGATTTCCTCCGGTTCAAGAAGCGCATCAGGCCGATGCAGCAAAAGACAGTCAAGATAATCTGTATGAAGCCGTTCAAGGATCCCATCGGCAGAACGAAGGATGTAATCCTTCGAACAGTCATACATGCCATCGTGAATCGAGCACTTGGACTGCAGTATCACTCTGGAACGAAGAGACGGTTCTTTCTGAAGCAGTTCTCCAAAGAGAGCTTCACTTTTTCCGCCACCGTAAATATCCGCATGATCGAAGAAGTTGATGCCATGATCCAAAGCGGTTTTCACAAGCCGGTCCAGCTGTGATTTTTCCAGGTCTGCAATTCTCATACAGCCGATACCAATCACCGATGCCGGTATGTTGTTGAATAATAATGTTTTCATAATTTAACTCCCTGATATTTGTCTGACCGTGAACCGGTTGTTTCGTATTCGCCTGCTGAAGATGGTGTCACTTCGATTCAATAATTCTTTCTGCCCCTATACAAAAGAAAGCACATACATGCTTTCTCTTGTGGTAATCCTGTCGTATTTCGTATTACGGGCGAAGCTCGAGATATACATTACGATACTGCTTCGCAGAGTTTTCCCACGATACATCTTTTGCAAGATTACGCATGATCATATCGTTCCATCTCTCCGGATCCGTAAAGTAAAGTGTCTTGGCACGGTTGATCGCATCCAGAAGCAGGTCTGCCTCATAACGGTCAAACGTGAAGCCGTTGCCTTCGTTAAAGTACTCATTATATGGCTGGACGGTATCTTTCAGACCGCCGGTTTCACGAACAATCGGAACGGTTCCATACCGCATGGCAATCAGCTGTGTGAGTCCGCATGGTTCAAACAGGCTCGGTACCAGAAGTGCATCGGCGCCGGCATAAATCGCATGTGCAAGTGTTTCGTTATAGGAGATATAAGAACATACTGTTCCCTTGTTGGTATTCTCATAATAACGGAACGCATCTTCATACTGCGGATCGCCTGTTCCAAGAATGACAACCTGTGTATTGCCGTCAATCAGTGCAGGGAAAATTGCATTCACAAGGTCGAGGCCTTTCTGATTTGTCAGACGGGAAATCAGACCAAGAACCATCTTGTTCGGATCCTGTTCAAGCCCAAGCATCTCCTGCAGTGCGAGCTTGTTTTCAATCTTCTTTCCTTCCTTCGGACTGTAGTTTGCCTTAATGAATTTATCCGTCTGGCTGTTCCAGATATCAATATCAATGCCATTGACAATACCGCGCAGTTTCCCGGAATGATAACGCAGATGGGCATCGAGGTTCTCACCGAAGAAATCCGTCTGAATTTCATAAGCATAGGTGTTGCTGACAGTGGTGATCATGTCGGCATAGGCAAGACCTCCCTTCAGCATATTTGCATCTTCTGCACCCATCTTCATTGCCCCGTAATCAAATACAAAGTCCGGGAAGTTTGTCCAGTACTTCAGGGTCGGAATATTATAGATGCCCTGGAAACGCAGGTTGTGAATGGTAAGAACACTGCGGGCACCTCCGACCGGTGAACCGGCAAACTGTGTTCTCAGGAAAATCGGTACAAGCGCAGCCTGCCAGTCATGACAGTGAACAATATCAGGAATCCAATCAAGATAATTGAGAGCCGCCAGTGCTGCTTTGGAAAAATAGCAGAACTTCGGAATATCTGTAACAAGATCGGTATAAGGATTGCCCCAGCTGAAGAACTCATCATTGTCGATGAAGTCATAAACAACGCCATCCATTACCATTTCCATGATACCGACATAGTAACTGCGGCCGTCAGCGCAGAGATCCATTTCAAATGCGCCTCTGTATTCCATCATTTCCTGATATTTCTGCGGAATGCATTTATAACGCGGAATAATGACACGGACATCACAGTTCTGCGGAATCAGGGCTTTCGGAAGTGCATACATAACATCTCCGAGTCCGCCTGTTTTTACAAACGGATAGCACTCAGAGCCGATAAACGCAACACTTCTCCGAGGCTCAGGAAGAACCGGTTCCTGCTTTGGCTCTGCCTTTACAGGTTCTGGTTTTGGTTCAGGCTTTGGTTCCGGCTTAGGTTCAGCCTTTACGGGTTCCTCTTTCTTTTCCGGTTTTGGTGCTGCCTTTTTCTTGGTATTTTCTTTCTTTTTTGGGGACTCGGAAGCAGCCTTCTTAGGTTTTTCTTCAGTCTTCACTGCTTCTTCTTTTTTCGCTTCAGCAGGTGCGGCTGAAGCTTCGGTTGGTTTTTCTGCCGCAGGAACGGGTTTTTCTTCTTTTTTCACAACCGGTTCTTCAGCTGCAGCTGCTTTCTTCTTTACGGTTTTCTTTCCAGCCATAAAATAACCTCTCTTTTTTTCATTGTAATTGTATCGATATTTTTTTGGCAAGCGATCCCGCTGTCCGGACCGATCCAAAAAGACATTACAATGAACGCCCATTCGAACCCTCCTCCACAGGATTGCATGCCCGGAAACAGAACACATGAAAAAGAAACGTTCGATGCAATTATCGGTAGATACAGGTGAAATAAAATATAATATGATACATATAAGCATTAACAAAATTTCATAATCAGGAGACCAGCGAATTATGAGCGGAACAAAAGAAAAGATTACAGCAAAATGTGACAAATGCGGTGAACGGATGAAAGTAGTGGAACTCAGTGATGGGACACTCAATATTACATGCGAAAAATGCGGCATCTCGGAAAATGTCAGCAAAGCAGATAAACGGTTAAGAACGCTTTGTGAATATGCGCCCGGACAGGATAAACAGGAAAGAGAGACCTATCTGGGCAGATTTGTTATTGTATTTTGTTTAATCGTGCTCTTTATCGGCATTTTTGCCAGTATGAACAGAGCTGCCATCAAAGAAAGACTGAATTCGTTAACGGTAACACCCAAATTATATGAGTACCTGAGAGGAGAAACTTCAACAGGAGGTAATTACTTCGAAGCTCCTGCTGAAAGCAAATAACGCTCTTTCTCACTGCGATTTCTGTCTCAAAGACCGTCCGCCATTGTGACGGTCTTTTAAATTTAACAAAGGAATGCTGACTGGCATTCCCTGTATCCGTTTATTCTGTTGTCTGTTCGGAGGATTCCGAACTGCATGCTTAACCCTGTTCCGAAGGAACAACATTCTCCAGTCTGCAAACTGTGCACTGAATGGTATCCATGCCGTTCTCACTTCTCAGGATTGTCCATTTCCCGACTGAACCGCAGCGCGGGCAAATCTTTCCGGGATATGGTTTTGGTGCCTCCGGTCTTTGTTTCTTGGTATGAATGCTGATTTTACCGCAAGTGTGACATTTATAGGTATCTACATACTCATCACCGGAGATTTTTTGAATCGGACGTTCTCCGCATACCGGACAGATCGGAACATCTCCATTAAAAACGGTATCGAGTCCTCCGGAAACCTTTTCCAGATCCTGCTGCTGAACTGTTCTCGTTTCTTCCATGTGTCTCACCTCCAGGAATCAAATGGCTGTACTGTGCAGTACTTGAACGCAGGTGCCCGACAGTCAAATCACTGTCAGAATTAGAAAAATACTCCCGCAGATCCTTTTTTAACTATCTCTGCTCATTCTCTGCAGTATCCGCCAGTCTCATTCCATTGAGCAGGGGAAACTCTGCAGCCGCATCTCTGGCAGACATACGTAAGAGGTGGAAATCCACCACCTGAAACCTCTTCCATTTCCTTTTCTTCGATTGCTTCCGGTTTCTTATTTTCCATTTTGTTAAGTCTCTTTCCTAATACAGTATACGATTTATCGGACTTCATTCCATACAGGTAAACGGGAAAATCAGGCTCTCTACATACCCTGAAAGAAAGGAGGATTCTGGCACCCTCCCTCTGCGTTATTGTAATTTCTTTACAGGTACAAGCTCGATGTATCCTCGTTCTCCAATTGGCTCAAGCTGAATTCTGGGATTTGATTCATCCCATTCATATCCGATAAATTCCGGATTGTATTTTTTCTCAGCATTCCATATCTCACTGATTGCATCACCATAGTTCTCCTCCTCAAAAGGTTCTCCTCTGAAAAGAAGATATGTGGAGGCCGGCAATTTAATCATTTCAAACCCTTCCGGAATGATACCGGAATAGTCCAAACCTACTTCCACTCCCTGAACGTACTCATTCTCAATTGGTTTTCTTAAGTGTTCTGGGAGCCACAAACATACCGGTTCTCCACTGATGGATTTGATGCTTTTCAATAGACCCCAGACATCACATCCGACTTCTTCACAATAGGACCAGTATTCCGTGGCCTTCATTCCACGTTTGATGATTACTTTTCGGGCAGGTTTTTCAATCACCTGTAAAAAGATATTCCTTGTTTCCTTCATGGCAGTTGCTTTCCTTTCGTTGTTCTCCAAAAGATAAGGAGTGAAAAGCCAGATCGGTACAGGACTGCTGGAATACTCCTTGGGATTACAGCCAAATTCCCGTCTGAAAGCCCTCTGATATCCATCTACACTTCCAAAGCCCATTTCCATAGCAATATCCACAATCAGGCAGTTCTCATCACGCAGTTTAAGTGCTGACTTTGACAGTTTAAGGCGCTTTATATAAACTGCCGGCGTCATACCCAAATGCTTAATGAAGATTTTTCTGGCATAGGATGATGAGTAAGATATCTCCCTTGCGATCGTATCAATGGAAATATCTTCATTGATATGGGTTCTGATGTAATCCTGCATCACACGTACAGTCTGTATTTGATGATCATCCATCGGCTTTACTCCTTGTGATTAAAAACTACCGCATTACTCAAAATAATTCTCGACTATTTTTACCCTTTTCACGAAGAGATGAAAACGCCAATGTCTGACTTTCGTAAACATGGAAAACTCTGATCATACCGGAATGATTTTTGCTGGGTATAAGGCATATGTAATGGACTGGCCATAATCCGATACGGCAGCAAACATCATATTCTGTGGATGTAAGCAACGCTTCCCGTATAATTTGATGAAGAACGAAATTATTATTTTTCGAATTAGGTGAAGGAGAAATATCATTATGGAAAAGACAAAGAACACCATTCCCGAAATGCTCAGCATCGAAGAACTGCAGCAGGTTTCTGGCGGACGAGATCTCGAACCCATTGAGCGTGCTGACTACGATATCTGGAACGAATGGAAGAAAGAGAAACATAAGGAACTTCGTGATTCAGGGCAGTATGATTTAGACTTACAGTTCACGAAAGATGTTAATAACACTTTAATGGCCTGGCATACTGATATCTTGAATCAGGAAGAAGGCGATCTCGATATTCTCCTTTTTTCGGATTATTTCAGAATGAAACATCCGGAATACTATCCGGAATACTAATGAGCAAACAGGATGAGGACAGACTTCAGAAAACAGAGGCTGTCTTTTTTTTCTGTTAACCCTTGGTGAATCGCGTCTCAGAGGTAAATGCAGTACAGTTGGTTTGAAAACGAAAAACTCGTCAGACAAGGTTATCCAGCGGAGTTTTATGCCTGAGTAGCTTTTCTGACAAATCAGGAGAATTCGGAGCGTTTGAGCCAAAAGCGCAATCCGGTTTCAGATCACCGCATCTGCGCTGTCAGTGCAACGAACGCTGCCGGAACTGCTGCACCGGCAATCCAGATCAGCGAAAGGATAAGCCGCTTTTTAAATATCTGCGACCAGGTCTGAACAAACGGAATATCCTCTGTTCCCGGAATGATCCAGAACCTGCTGTGACCGACCCAGAGCCGGTCAATCACAATACCGTCATACCAGTTCATGACTTCCAGAAACAGCAGAGCCTGCAGATAAGCCGTCGAGAAGTCCCGCACATCGTTCCACAGGCCAATAATCAGCACCAGTGCAAGAAACATTACCAGAACAAACGGAATCATAAACTGTATTCGCTTCTTTCGGACTGTTTCCGGATCACTCAGTCCAAGTTCAAATGCCCGCTGCTGTACCGGTTTTGGATAAAAATACAGTCCGTTCAGCGGATCATTCCCTACGCCAAGTTTGACCATCCATGTAAACAGTGCACAGAACAGAATCAACTGAATCAGAATCATATGCCGTTATCCCCTGATCCTTCGGATACAGAAATCACAGCGTTCCCCGCCTCTTCCGAGCGTTGAATTCCGCTCAAACTTCAAATTCGGCAGATGGCCATAGACCATGTCATCACATGCACAGGAAATCTTCGTCAGTTCCGGACAGCCCAGTTCGTTGAAATAGCGGTAATACGGGCAGGAAATAATGTCCATCCGGTACACATCCTTCTGTTTCGGATAAAACACATTCCGGAACCCGTTCTTTTCCCCAAAGAGTTTCCTGGTCAGTGGATCCCACATCTTTACAAACAGTCCCGGCATTCCAGGAATACGCATCAGAACAGCCAGTTTCTTTCCAATACGCTCTGCCCGCTTCAAAATCGGTTCTTTTATAATCCTGTAAGCTTCATCTTTTCCAAGACGTTCTTTCAAGGTCAGATAGATCGCAGCGTAAGGAAAAATCCTGCTGTCAGTATGAATACGGTATTCCTTTGGAAGCGACGCATACTGTTTCAGCAGCTGATCCATTTTTTCCGCAGCCTTCTGCCAGTAAGCATCACTTTCTTCTTTTGGAAGACTCCGGTCCAGTTCATTCTTGATATAAACGAATTTGTTCATGATTGCCGTTGCATCCGTCATTCGATATTCCCTCCCTGTATACGATCCGTTCACTTCAGGAACGGATTATCATTTATTTCCGGTGGATTTCATCCCAGCAGCTTTCTCCGTCCGACAGATCTGAATGCCGCAGGAACCTCACATGCCGGGTAAGTCCGGCATATGCCCGGATATCGGTATTGCAGAAGATTTTGCACAGTTCCCGGATCCCGTAATATCGAAACATCTCAACATACATACATCTCGAGATACGGTACTCGACGGTGCTGTCTGTGGTACGGAAATAATCGTAGACAATACTGCCGTCCTTCACCCGTTTGGCATGATCATTGATATTCCATCCCTTTACAATCGCAAAGCTGTTTGGAAGAAGATCAATCAGACGGATCAGTCGATCAAAGAAACTCCGTCTTCTCTGAAACAGAATTTCCGTGAACCGGATGATATCTTCGTTAGACAATCCGGATTCCCTCAGTTCAAGACACATCGCGATCACCGCATAGATCAATACCGCGTCTGTTGTCGGATACACACAGTGCTCTTTGAATGCTTCCGAGGCAGCCATTTCATGAAGCCGTGAACAGTACTTCTGTACTTTCTTCTCTGCTTCCGGGAAGTTTTCTTTGATCAATGTGTTCTTGTACAGCTTTGCATACTGCTTGATCGCATTATCAATATCCCTGCTCAAAGCTGTCCTCCGATCCACATCGTGATCCATGCCATCAGTGCTGCCGCAAACGGAAATACCGCAAGCCGGATCAGCTGTTCTTTTCGGTTGAAGCCAAACTGAGAGTATCCTGCGCATCCTTCAGTCTCCGGGTAGTACTTCTGGAAAAAATGCGATTTTGTAAGAAGATACCAGTCCAGACAGATGATATCGAATGCTTTCCAGAGATACAGCATGGCAGCAAACCGGAGCCAGTGCTGAGAGAACGTAAATCCGTTCCGTACGCCGTCAAAGCCGGCATATACAAACGCTGCTGCCATCAGGAAAAAACTGATGACTGCCAGTATCCAGCCTAAGGCATGCGCCCCGGGAAATCGTTCCGGATGATCCGCTGCAGCTGCCTGAATATCTTTTGGTGCGGTCGTAAAAAACCGCCTGTCCTGTATTAATGTAACTGCCGCATATAACAGCAGGCATACCCCTGCAGTAAATACCACTGCCAGAAGAACCGTCAGCCTCATTCTTTCCTCCCTGCTTCCTTGCTCCTTTTACACTCCGTATACATCATGGCAATGCGTGCCGTCATTTCCCTGCTGTATGTCACATGCCATCCCTGATTCTCCAGAAATGCCAGATATTCCTTTGCCGTCCACTGCTGTTCAAACCGGATCCCTGCAATCCGCAGGATCAAAGACCAGATGCGGCTGCTCAGTGTTCCTCTGTGTTCCACAAAATTCGGAGCGATGAGGATCCCCTCCGGTCGAAGCACACGATCGATCTCCTCGAGAACTTTTTTCGGATCCGGCACGATATGGAGGGCATTGGCAATCAGTACCGCATCAAAGGAATTGTCTTCGTATGGAAGATTACTGGCATCAGCCACTTCAAATCGAAGGTTCTTCGGGCAGTCCCCTTTCCTGGCCTCTTTGATCATGCCGTCCGAATAATCTGTCGCAATCATATTCTTTGCGAACGGTGCAATATGCTTTGCAAGAAGACCTGGTCCGGTGGCAATTTCCAGCACTTCCTTATCCTTAATCACTTCCGGGATCCGCTCATACATAAAATCGTAGATCTGCTGATCCGCTTTCATCGCCTGTTTGTATATCGGTGCATACAGGTCCCAGATTCGTTTCTTCATATACTCCTCTTTCCTGATACGATCAGGAGTCCTCCCATCATCCAAAGATTGCCGATACTGATCCAACCCGTTGCCAAAGCATTTGTCAGTCCATAGTCTCCGATCATCCGCATCAGAATGGCAAACAGAAGACCAAACAGGATGGAGAATACCCAGCACCAGCGGGGAAGCGGTGTATGACCCTGAACAAATGCTTTGATCTGAATGACAATGGCCAGGAAAAAGAACACGGCAAAAATCACCGTTGCCGGTAACAGGAACCAGCTGATCCAGCGCATGCTTTCCTGCATCGCAGCAGCCGGATTATCTGCATAAAAGTGTTTCAGGAGATAAACCGCCATACAGCATGGAACATGAACGCCGCAGCCGCCAAATGCCAGACAGCCAATGATTCCTGCCCGATAAGCATGCGCATCGGTTTTGGAATACGGCTGTATCATCCGGTATACCGCGAACCAGCATAGACATTCCATCGGAATTCCGATCAGCCCCAGCAGTGCCGAAGCAAAAATCCGCCCGTCCGATACCGAAAGATACCGGCTCAGCATTGCCGGAACCTCCGTAACGGCAGGATTGCTTACACCCCATCCCAGCAACATGTCTCCTGCCAGTACCATAAGTGCAGCCAGGATCCCAAGCTTCAGAAGATGCCGGATCCGGCCCCAGTCAATCTCAGTATTCATCTGAACCCCCTTTCTCACAGTTCATTACGACGCATTGTCAGATCCTCCAAACCGTTATCCTTCCCGATATGCAGCAGGCTGTATCAGGGAAAAAGATAACTTGCGGGACTGTCAGAATTGATTCTACGTCTTCTTTCCATCCCTGCAGCTGCTGCGTTCCCTTCAATCGTTTTCAATTGCCCATTCTGTGCTGGAAGTCTGTAATTCTGTCATTCGGCGGAAGATACCATCTTCTTTTTTGAGCAGTTCGGCAGGCGTTCCCTCTTCAGCGACTCTGCCCCCGGTCAGGACAACGATCTTGTCAGCAGCTTCTACAGTACGCATACGGTGTGCAATGACCATGACCGTCTTTCCAGACAGCAGCCGTGACAGTGCATCCTGCACCTTTGTTTCATTCTCTACATCTAGAGATGCCGTAGCTTCATCAAGCAGAACGACAGGTGCATCTTTCAGCATTGCGCGGGCAATGGAGATACGCTGGCGCTCGCCGCCGGACAGTTCACTGCCGTTTTCTCCGATGATGGAATCGTATCCCTGCGGAAGCTTCCGTGCGAATTCATCACAGTTGGCCATCCGTGCAGCAGCCAGGACCTCATCATCTGATGCGTCTTTTCTTCCGACTCGGATATTCTCAAGGATGCTGTTATTGAACAGTGTCACATCCTGAAACACAATGGAGAAAACGCTCAGAAGGGTTTCCGGATCAATACGGGAGATATCCTCTCCACCAACCGTGATCCGGCCTTTACTGACATCCCAGAAACGTGCCGCAAGCCGTGAGACGGTTGTCTTTCCGCCGCCGGAAGGACCGACAAGTGCGGTGACCTCACCCTGCTTTGCGGTAAAACTTACATCCTTCAGCACTGTTTTATCCTGATCATAGGAAAACCCGACGTTTTCGAAGCAGATATCATATCCGGCCGGATGGAAATCTGTCGTTCCTGTCTGAGATGGATGATTCGCAATCTCGTTCATCCGCTCTACCGGAACGGTCAGCAGATTCAGCATGCCAAGATTGATCAGATTACCGCTCATGGGTTCATAAAGGCGGGAAGCCACCAGCAGGAACGAAAAGAACTCCATTACATTCAGCCGTCCCTTAAGAAGCAGCGCACTGCCTGCCACCGCAACCGTGCCAATACCGATCTTCAGAATCAGCTGAGCCGAAACAATGAAAACCGCCTGACCCAATTCTGCGCCGATTGCTTTCTTTTCCACGTCATTGATCAAGCCCTCCAGATCAGAGAGATATGCGTCTTCTGCATTGCAGCTTTTCAGATCACGGGAAACTTCGATGAATTCCTGTACCGCATCGTTGAGCCGTACTTTGGATTCTGACTGACGGCGGATGTAATGTGCCTGTATCTTTCGGGAAGCTGCCACGATGAAGATTGCGATGGGAATCGGCCATACAGCCGCCAGCGCCATCTCCCATTTATAGAAGAAGAGACCAATACAGATAAGAACCGTGGAGAAGAGACTTCCGTAGAACTGCGGAATCTGATGGGAGGAGGCGTGCTCCAGGGTTTCGGCATCTGCCATGATCGTATTTGTCAGATCCGCCAGATCCTTTTTTCCGAAGAAGGACAGCGGCAGCTTCCTCAGCTTTTCAGCCAGAGAAATGCGGCGCTTGCCGGATTCAACATAAGTCGCAAAGAATGTGGAATTATACTGCCAGTAATTTGGAATCAGGATCAATACAAGACATACCACCGCAAGCACCAGATAATATGCCCAGCGCCCGGCAGCCTTGCCGGTGAGATAATCCCCGGTAAATGAGAACAGCAGCCAGACAGGTATCATCAGTGAAATGTTCGAACAGGTTACCGCAAGAATCGCTTTGAGCATATCTGCGGCACCCTTTTTCGTTAGAGCAAACCGCTTCATCATATAGTTCTTCATACCGCTTCACCAACCTTCCAGTTAACTGCCTTCTGGTATTCCGACCACATTTCAGCGTAGAGACCATTCGTTTTCAGCAGATTTTCATGTTTTCCCTGTTCTTCTATCTGACCGTTCTGCAGCACATAGATCCGGTCTGCATTTCGAATTGTGGAAAGACGGTGCGCAATCATAATCACTGTCCGTCCTCTTGCCATTTCCTGGAACGCCTTCTGCACCTCTGCCTCGCATTCCGGGTCAGCATATGCACTGGCTTCATCCAGAATGACCACATCCGCATTCTTCAGCATGGCACGGGCAATCGCAATACGCTGCTGCTCGCCGCCGGAAAGATAGGTTCCCCTGGTTCCCAGTACCGTGTCGATTCCTTCCGGAAGCCGATCAATGATATCCATGCACTGTGCCTTTTTCAGAACTTCCATCAGTTCGCTTTCAGACGCATCCGGTTTTGCGATACGCAGATTGTCGGCGATGGAACGCTTCAGCAGACGGCTGTCCTGAAATACATAGGCAACATGACGCATCAGATCCTCCTTGGTGATCTGACGGACATCCGTGCCGCCGATTAAGACCTGCCCTTCTTCCGGATCAAAGAATCGTGAGATCAGACCGGCGACCGTTGTTTTGCCGTTGCCGGACGGACCGACTAGCGCAACGATTTCATTTCGTTCTGCTTTCAGGGAGAGATGCGATAACGCTGCCGGCGCATCCGGTGCGTAACGGAAAGTCACATCCTTCAACTCTACGGAAGCACCATGCGGTTGTTGTCCCTGCTCTGGTTCCGGAAGAGGCTGCAGGCTGAGAATTGCATTCGTTCTTGTGACTGCATCCCTGACCTTCATGTCATTCTCACTGATGAACATCACTTTGTTCATCGCTGTCGAAATGGCAGGGGTGAAGATGACATAAAAGAGGAAGTTCAGGAGAATATCCATTTGATAGTTTTCCCCGCGGATCAGAAACAGCGTCACACAGAGAATAAAGAAGAAGGCACTGTTGATCAGAACGGTGTATTCCATCATAGGTTTTCGCATCATCCGGGTATAATGCATGCAGAAATCGCAGTAATCATCGATGGAAGCTTTGAATCGGTGGAAGGAAAACACACTCTGTCCGAACGTTTTGACTACCGGAACACCCCGCACATATTCAACCGCCTCGTTGCTCATACGCTCCAGGGCATTCTGATACTGCCGCATATCTTCCTGCATGGCCGGCCCTGCCATACCCATCATGGCCGCAAAGCTGAGAACAATCGGTATCAGGCAGGCAATCCCGTAGCGCCAGTCATACAGAAACAGCATTACAACCATGCATACCGGCATGGTGATCGCACCTGCCATATCCGGCAGATTATGCGCCAGCAGGGTTTCCGTAGAACCAGTCACCTCTGTTACAGTTCTCCGCACCTTGCCGGAACCCATTTCATCCGCAAAGCCGATTGGAAGGCGGGCAATATGACGCATCAGTGTCTTTCTCATATTACTGGCGGTGCGGAATGCACCTCCGTGAGAACAAACCATAGCTCCGATATATATGATCCAGGCCAGCACCGCGAATAACACAGCCATCCACCCGTTCCGGACGATACCGACTGCTTTCGAAAAATCCGGCTGTACTTCCAGCACTTCACGAATGATCCGCCAAAGGCAGACGAAAGGCATCAGAGCCAGTACACTGCTCAGTGCAGACAGAATCAGTGACAGGTATGTCAGTTTCCTGTAGCTGCCCGCATAGCTGAGCAGCACCGAAAGGTCACTGGGTTTCTTTTCTTTCATTTGTTGTTAAATCCTCCTTTTTAATAGATGATTAGTAATACCTAACCGATGGTTATGTGAATTCCGCTTTTCAGATCTGGTTCCTATATGATATGCAGCAGGGAAGAAATCATGATCTGAATGGTGGTCCCTTTTTTAGATATATCGTTCATGCATCCTATTTACGGCGTTCAGGTTTCGTCCTGAACGTGGTTTTTTCATCCGTACAAGCGGACGTTTCATTCCTTCATGATCCGGATCATCATGTCCCAGCCTTCTTTTGCCTCCTGGCAGACCGGAAAGACAGGATAACAATGGAACATCCCTTCCCCAACAATCATCCGGTAATCCACATCATATTTGTTCATGGCTTTTTCAAAGGAAGGTGCACAGGCATAGAGTGTTTCATCTGATCCATAGATGAAAGTCACGCGCGGACATCCGGTAAAGTCCCCTTTCTGAAGCCAGATCATATACTCCGGTACGGTGTCATCCCCATGCCGCATAATCTCCACTGCGGTTTTCATATACTGTGCCGGAATCGCAACATCCTTTTTATCCAGTTCCAGCATTCGCTGCCACTCTTCTTCGTTTTCCACGCAGGTACCAGGAGAGACCGCAATGATATGACCAGGGACCGGTGTGTCGCCATGTCCGTCATTGATGTACGGAACCATTCCAAGGGCAAGATTGCCGCCGGAAGATGTACCCAGAACAGAAATATTCTCTGCACGATAACTTTCCAGCATTACCTTATAGGTTTCATGGATCATCTCATAAGCCCTGGTCAGCGGATAGTCCGTACAGAGCGGATAATAAGGCACGAACAGATCCAGTCCGGTTTCTTTTGCGATGCGCAGAGCCTTTCTGACAGATCCCGGACGCGGTGCACTGATCATACCGCCGCCAATCAGAAAAAGATTTGCCCGGCTGGTGCGTTCCTTATGAATCATCTTTAAAACCGGACACCCCATTATATCGATCCGGCTGATTTCAAATTCCTCATCCTTCAGTTCCGGGATACGGTTTTTTGCGTTCTGCCGTCTTCTGTTTTCCAGAAGTTCTTCCGTAGGCTTATCGACCCAAAGGTTTTTAATCCCTGCGGTTTTTACCAGGAATTTCAGCAATTCATATTTCAGTGTCATTCGCTGATCTCACTTTCCCTGATCACCAGTAATCCCCTATTTCTTTCCCACCAGGAGACTTGAACCGCCCAGATCCAGCAGAACGGCTTCCTTACGGTTCATAAATCTGCCGCCGGCCGTATCGATCAGACGTACATCTTCATAGCCCTGATCTTTCAGGCGCTGCACAAACGCATCCATATCGCCGTACCGCGTTTTGCTCATCAGGTCGTGAATGGCAAAGGTTCCTCCTTTTTTCAATACCCGCAGAGTCTCCATCAAAAGGTCCTGCTTGTTCTGACCGGTGATGTTGTGATACACGTAATTGCTTGTCACGGTGTCGAAGCTCCCGTCGGCGAAAGGAAGATGAACTGCATTCCCATCTACAAACCGTACATTCGATACGCCTTCCGCAAGCGCGTTCTTTTCACAAAGTTCTTTCGTAAAGACTGCTTTATACGGGCCGCTCCAGATATCACATCCGACCATCTCCGCATTCGGATTTCTCTTTGCGGCCTCAATCGTAAGAGCTCCGCTGCCGCAGCCAACATCCAGGCCTGTACCGGCATCCGGTATTTTTACATAGTCTGCGATTCCATCAATGATCTGTCGGGAAAGTTTTCGTTTCCCGTTATAGTCAAAGGTTCTGTGAAGCACATAAAGCCATCCTGCTGCTCCCGCACAGGCGACAGTACCGATCGTGAGTGCCGTGCACAGTACTTTTCCGCCTGCGGTCTTCTGTTTCCCTGTGGCAAGATGGGCTGCGATATCCGCCGCAAGCAGCACCCCTGCGCCGGCAGCCGTTCCAGCCACCATGCTTTTGGGCACCCAGTTCTGATAATCCGGTTTCATGCCATTCTGTTTTCCGTCCGTACCGGAAGACCCTTTAACTTTCAGCAGTCGTTCGCTGCGTGCTTTTTCCTCTGTATCATCGCTTTCTTCATACCCGTCATAGGGTGCACCTGGATCTTCATAACGCTTCATGAAAGGTGCACAGACCTCTTTCCGATGCGCAAAGACAAAATCAAGATCGTCTGTCCACCCGGTATGACCGGTAATCACTTTGATGTTCCGGTTCCTGGACCGGATGTTCTGTTCCAGTTTTTCAAGGGAACAAACCGCAAGCTTGTTGTCCTCCGCCAGGGTTCCGATGAAACTGTAGCCTCCGTCTGCACCGAACCAGATGGTATCGCCCGTGAACAGATACGTATCGTCTATGAGGTACACCATGTGTCCCCAGGTGTGGCCGGGAACCATTATGCATTCGATCTTAATGCCGTCGATGCTGAAAACCTGACCGTCATTCAGCAGCACCTTTTTGTTATCTGTTTTCACCAATGGGAGCCGGTACAATCCGTGAAAGACCTTTCTTCGCACCTCGCCGGTCAGATAACGGTTTTCTGTCTCGCTGAGATAGATTGCCGCATCCCGGAACAGGAGATCACTGTCCCGCTCAAGTGCACCCACATGATCTGTATCCTGATGGGTGATGAGAATATGCCGGATCGAAGACGGATCGATGTCCAACCATGCCATTTTCTCTTTCAGACGTTCATAGTTATAACCGGCGTCGATCATAATGGTCGTCCCGTTCTTTGTATAGAAGAAGATGTTTGCGATCCACTCCCGGACGCAAGCCACATGATCGTCGATCCACCCTGTGTTCAGCGGCTTGAATATTGCCTTGCCGCGAAACAGAAGACTCATGCCTATTTTCTGCTGTTCAGAATCTTTCTTTGCCATTGTCTGTTTCCTCCGCCTCCATAAACTTTCTGACTTCCGCATAGAATCTCTTCGGGAACATCATCACCAGTTCTGCATGTGCCAGCCCTTCAAATTCCTTTACAACTGTCTGCGGCCAGTTCCTGCAGACATACGCCAGATTGTTCTTTCTTGCATTCTTTTCTTCTTCTCCATACCAGTACTCGATCTTCGTCGCTGTCGGCGGAACCGGATCCGGCATGGTGTAGTTATTCGTCGACCAGAACACGTTATAGATCGTCTTTGCAGAGAAGTGGTTCTTCTCAAAATCAAAGATCCTCCTGTAGTGTTCTTCCGGATCTTCTCCCTTTGGCGTCCAGCGTTCCGGCGGCATTGCCGCTTTCATGATCCAGTAACATTTCGTTGCCAAAGAGACAGTGAACCAGTCCCACAAAGCGATCAGCCGGCAGATTACTTTCGGATAGGGATAAGGCGTAATCCCGGCATCAATGATTGCCTTATCGACAGAGATATCCTCGGTGGCAAGAAAGCGGATCACACTTGCGCCGCCCATCGAAACACCATAAGCACCGTCAAGATGGTGAATTTCACGTCCCCGCAGATACAAAGCCGCCTCTTCCACATTCTTCTCAATCGAAATAAACGTTGTCCCCTGCTCATCGTGGCCATCCGCAATGAACAGATATACATGGAATTCCCGTGCAAGTTCTTTTGCGGAAGCTTCGAACACCCACCAGGGTTCAGCTGCACACGGAAACATGGCAAAGGTTTTTTCATTCTCTTCACCAAATTCATATACTTTCATCTGTCTGCCGCTCCCGTCATATTCTTCGCGATCCGTATAGATCTGAAATCCATCTGTTGATTTCAGGCTGTTCCCTGTATCGGTTTTTTCTCACCCATAAGCTCTGTCATAGAGTGCATGCTGAGCAGTACTGTCGAAGTATTATGCAGCAATGCCGATGCCGCCGGGCTCAGTAACCCCAGCAATCCGAGAAAGATCAGAGACCCGTTAAACCCGATTACAAAACGGTAATTATTGTGTATCCGCTTCATCAGACGATTGGAGAGCTGTTTCAGATAGACAAGTTCCCTCAGATCTTCTGCGGCGATCGTAATATCTGCTATCTCACGGGCGATCATCGCACCGCTTCCGATGGCAATTCCTACATCTGCCAGAGACAGCGCCGGGGTATCATTGATTCCATCCCCGATCATGACAACGGACCTGCCTTCTCCCTGTTCTCTGGATATATAATCTGCCTTGTCTTCCGGCAGAACCTCGGCCAGAAACTCATCCAGTCCGAGCTGCATTGCAATCGCTTCTGCTGTATTCTGATTGTCTCCTGTAAGCATTACCGCTTTTTTTAATCCATTTTCATGAAGAGCTTCTATGGTTTCTGCAGCTTCGGGACGCAGCGGATCAGAAATACCGATAGCCGCCGAAAGGATTCCGCCTATGGAAAGATACAGCCAGGAAAGGGAATTCGTCAGTTCATTGAATCTGGTCATATCCTCCGGCAGAATTCTGACACCCTCATCTTCAAATACGAAATGAGCACTTCCGATCACTGCGCGTTTCCCGTCTATTGTTGTGGCGATTCCATGCGCTATTACATACTCCACTTCACTGTGCATTTCGTTATGATCAAGGCCCTGTTCCTTCGCGGCACGGACTACTGCGTTTGCGACGGAATGCGGGAAGTGTTCTTCCAGACAGGCGGCAATTCTCAGCATTTCGTCAGCCTTTTCCCCATGGAAAGCTTCTATTCTGACCACTGTCGGGCAAGCGTGAGTCAGTGTCCCGGTCTTGTCAAAAATCACCGTATCCGCTTCACTGAGCTGTTCCATAAATTTTCCGCCTTTCACGGTAATCTGATGATGCCCGGCCTCACTCATCGCAGAAAGAACGCTGAGCGGCATAGAAAGCTTGAGAGCACACGAAAAATCCACCATCAGTACGGATACTGCACGGGTAACATTCCCTGTCAGAAGCCATGTAAATGCGCTTAAACCGAAACACCACGGCACGAGCCTGTCCGCCAGGTTCGAAGCCCGGCTCTCCACCGAAGACTTCAGCCGTTCCGTGTCTTCAATCATGCGTACAATACGGTCGTATCGGTTTTCACCAACCGTACCTGTAACCCTGATAACACAATTCCCCTCTTCAACAACGCTTCCGGCGTAGACCGCTGTGCCGGGAAACTTCGCTGCAGGCACACTCTCTCCGGTAAGAGACGCCTGATTGATCATCACATCCCCGCTTTCGATAATGCCGTCAAATGGCAGTACATTTCCGGTATGCACAACGATGAGATCATTCGGGAGAATATCACTTACACGCACAGCCTCCTGCGTGCTGCCGTTTAAGCGCCAGACCTGTTCAACCTGCAGAGCCATGCTTCGTGCAAGATTATCTACCGAGCGTTTATGGGTCCATTCTTCCAGTGTTTCTCCGATCCGAAGCAGGAAGCGGACCGAAGCTGCAGTTGAAAAATCCCCTGTCAGAAGCGAGGCACCAATCGCCGCTCCATCAAGTACATCCACGGTCATACGCCTTTGAAGCAGCGTCTTTAATCCGTGTATGATACGCGGCATTGATTGGATCGCACAGATGACATGACGAAAAGGAACCGGCAGAAACAGTCGCTTTGCATAATGACTCAGTATCAGAAAAACGATCTTTTCCTCATACTCCCGGTTCATTGCACGGCTGCTGTGTGAAGGGAACTCTACTTCAGAAGCAGCATTCTCATAAGAAAACCCCGCCAGCATCCTGCATAGTGCGTCTCGATCCATTTCATAATGAACTGTCACACTGAGGGTGCTTTCATGCACAGATACCTGTTTAATATCCCGCTGTTTCAGCAGCCAGTTCTCAAGAAGATCCGCCTGCTGTGTGCTCATACGTTCCCCGTCTGCCCTGAGCCGGATTCTCCCAGGCGATTCATGCAGGATCAGGAACCTCATACTTCCGCCGTATCTTCAATGACCGCTGTTTTTTCCTCTGCGGCACGTGCTTCGTTAATACTTTTTGCCTCCGCCAGAATGTCAGAGCAGTTCTCCTGAAGGACGTCTACGTTCCGCATCACTTCATCTTTGCAGCGGAGCGCTGCTGCAGTCACGTGCGTATAGACTTTTTTCGCATCTTTGCTGCCAAGGATTCTGAATCCTGCTGATCCAAACACTGTCCCTCCGATAAATAATGCAAGTTTTCCACCGATGCTCATTGTTGTTTCCTCCTAAAACTCTTTACTTCAGTCGCCTGGAAGACGATTCCTGTTGAATTTATACCTGCCAGAGAACAGCCGAAATTATCTGATGATCAGGCACATGATTCCGGAAAGGACAGCCGATATAACCGCCATTCCGGCTGTTCCCATGATCCATTTTTTCTTTTTATCTGCTGTCGAGATATAGGGCTTCAAATCTTCGGTCCCCGGAATGTCCCATGCCTTTGTGTGCCCAACCCAGTATCCATCGATCAGTAAGCGGTCAATGAGATTCATGATCGACAGGATGACGAACATTTGCCAAAATCCCTGGAAGAATCCTCTCGCACCATTGATTACATAAACACATACCAGAACGTAAATCAGATACCCGGGTATGCAGAGACCTTTGAATTCAAGGCTCCTCTTCCGAATCTCGTCAAAGGACGTCAGCCCAAGTTCTACTGCACGCTTCTGCACTGATTCGCTGTACAGATGAACAATTCCGACCGCTCCATGGCGTATGCCAATCGCACAGACCAGATACAGAAAAAAGCCCAGCCCCAGTCCTTCAAGCAATAGCTTTACCACCATGCTTATTCCTCCTTATGCCTGCTGACCAGAAATCCGCTGTCATCCGTAACGGTCATATATTCCGAAGCGATGGGATTATGGTCTCCCACCACAAGATAGTCACAAACCTTACCATTCCCGCAGGTACTGCATCGGATCAGCTGCCCGTGAATTTTTGAAATACCGAAGAAATCACTGTTGCAGAGAAGCGGCAATACATGAAGGAGACCGTGCCTTTTTGCGAATTCCGCATTGGGACACTGTGTAAAGTTATAGCGCGCCGCGTGGTGTTCTCTGTCATACGGCACATCAACATTTATAAATCCACCCGGATATTTGACTGCATCTTTCCGGTCACGGTTACCGCTGAATCGAAAAACCTTGTCGATTATCCACATGTCAGCGGAACGGTTCAGATTAAACAGCCTGCCCAGTTTTATGAAAGGAGCCATAAACATATTCTGAACAAACTCCTGAAGTTCATTTATCTGCGGCTGATCCGGCAGCGAAGGATACATCGCAAACACCAGCAGGCCTCCATAGATTGCAAGTGCGTGTCCATTTCTCTTTCCACCGCAATCCGGAACATCATTCAGATACGATGTATACTTCTCTTTCGTTTTCTTCCAGATCTGATCTGACTGCTCCTCTCCATACCGCTCTCTCAGCCAGTTGCGGACTGTTTCACTGTAAGGAAGCTGATCGATCGTGAAATGATTCATCGGTGTTGATTTCCCTTTCTGATAAAGACATATCTGTCGGGCAGCAAGCTGCCGGACTTTTTTTGTTAGTACCAACTAACCTAAAGCTCAAAAAAAGAAAACTATATTTGACTGCCTGATCTGCAGTGTCTCAGCCCGAAATCCGAAACACAGGTTAGTTATGCCTAACGGAATTGTAACTTAAAACCACAGGAAATCAAGAAGGATTAACAAGTTTTCTTGTATTCACAGATTCCCTTTTGCCCAGCGGTCAAGCCATGAAATCACATATTGTCTGGCTTCTTCTGCCAGCTTTCTGTCTTCCTTCACCAAGAATCCGGCAAGAAGTTTATAGATCCCCGTCAGTTCACCGACACCCAAACCATGTGCGGTGGAGTCGTACAGTTTCAATTCCGCGTGATGACGGAATCCTGCTTTCTTCAGCAAATCCATCATTCGTTTTGCGGCAGTATCAGACGGCCATGCAGAGTCGTCCGTTGGGCCGAGAAACAGAATATCCCCGCATATGTCTTCCACCCTGATGCGGGATTCCGGGTTATAGCGTGTATGCTCATATCCATACCGCATGAATCCTGCCATGGATATACCATCTTTTTTTGCGTTCCGAAATGCTTTTACCCAGCCATCCTGAATAATATCAAAGTGAGAGAATGGCACTTCTTTTCCCTGAAAGGTGTACACAGAATGACCGGACGGCTTGCGGAAAAACCTGCAGCCCTCCATCACGTAATCAAAACCGCTGAGAGCAACAACGCCGCTGATCTGCGGAACCAGGGATGCAGAGAGCAATGTATATCCGGCACCTGTAGAGGTTCCGATCATGCAGACATCGAAGCCATTTTCCTTCAGCCATACCGCCGCCCGCTTTGAATAATCAACCGGAATGCTCCACATTTCCTTTGGGAGGGTGTCCCAGAGATAGAAGCCCAGGAACAGCACTGTAAATCCAGCATCCACAAGGAACTGTCCCATCATAATGGTCATATTTTTCTTACAACCGGCACCTCCGACATAAAGAATTGCCTTACCGGGACAGCGGGCTCCTGTGTACAGTTCTCCAACAAAACCGTCTTTTTCAAGACTAAAGCTGCGTGTATACTTTGTCGTTCGTTTATCATCTCTGGAAATTCTGTTCATACAACCCTTCCGAGCAGTTCATTCAGCACCTTTGAATTTTTCAGTTCTATCATTAAGTTTCGGCATAATTCAGTACGTCCGTTAGTGTATTGTTGTATAGCTTCTCAATCCCGTGGGAAGCAGGCAGAGATCCCCCATCGAGTCTCTGCCTTTCTATGTGCTCGTTTTATGCCCTAGGGGGTATTACAGTTCATTTGCAAATGCTGCAGATGAATAATCTGCATTACGGGCAACGCACCATATTGAAGCGCGCTTCATTGCCCTTCGTTTCAGGGGACTCAAATTCAAAACCCGTCTCCGGTCCGAAGCCCTTCAGCGAGAAGTCCATGAAGAGTTTCGGGACCTTCTTTGCAAGGCCGAACCACCGGATCACCTGCTTCAGATGAGGGACAGATGACGCGGCGAAGCTCTGAAAGTATTCGCGAATATACCAGACCGCTTTTTCAGGCTCGATGCCTTCGGATTTGAAGGTCTCATAGGCCACGATAGCCGGATAAATACGCCGGAAAGTATATTTTCGCAACGCTTTGCTGTCATGGGCATTCTCGATAAGCAGTTCCTCATATCGTCTCTGTGCCGTCTCCGCGATCCTTCCAGCCTTTTCTTTGACAAGATCCTCATTCGCAATTGCACAGGAGGTTCTGATCAGTCTTTGAATGATTCTTCCCTCCGCTGTCAGATGTACGTGTTCCGTATTTCTTCCCACGAGGGCATCATTTTGTACAGCTCATCAAAATGCGGCATTGGGAAATCCGGCATTTTTGCTCTCAGTTCCTGAAACGCCCTGTCCAGATCTTCCATCTCCCTTGGGGCGTGACGGCAATGCTCGGTCGTGCATAGGGCTCCGAGCCGGGTTCGGGATACCCAGTAGATGACCAGCCTCGCCAGTTCGTTGGCGAGGCCCGGCTCCAGACTTTTTTCATCCCCGGCCGGGCGGACCGGATAGCCCAGCCCCATCAGCAGATGATAGGCGTCGCGCGCCGCGTCCAGCAGCAGCTTTCTTTCCTCTTTTGTGGATCTCTTCAGATCGCACCCTGTTTTGTAGCACAGATAGACGACCGGCAGAACAAAAGCCGCGTGATATTTCAGCCAAGCGTCCATATTGTCACACCAGGAAACCGACATCCTGCTGCCCGCAAAGAGTTGTTTCAGCAATGCCTTTTCTTCGGCAGTCGCCTCCGCGTGAGCTTTTCCGATTGTCAGTTTGCCGTCTCCGGCATGCACAGTTGTAAGTTTCCCGTTCTCGCGTGTCCCGGCTGTGGAGCCAAAGCCGAACAGTACTTCTTTCGGAGAAGCTGTTGCACGAAGGATGCGGCTCTCCATCTCGGAAACAGACAGATTATTGCCTACAAGGACAACGACAGGGCTGTTTAAGGCAGCCAGATCCTCCAGAATCTTTTCCATCTGTCGGTACTGCATCACGGCAAACGCAATGTCGTACCGCTGTCCGTCCGGCTTTTCCAGCACGTGGGGATGATCCGTCGTATCCTTCTTCTGGATGTAATGCCGGATGCGCAGGCCGTCCTTCTCAAGCGTGTCTTTCCATGCTCCGCGGGCGATCACAGTGACGTCATTTCCGTTTTTAATGAGCGCATGTACAAGCTGCCCGCCGATCACACCGGCCCCATATACTAAAACCTTCATTTTCTATTTCCTCTGTGCATTCGACAAGGCTTCGATCTCCGGTATACGGTCCGGATATCTGCCCTCTGTCAGGATGTTATTCAGATATTGGTTATCTAAAACCATATCGTCCCGGATCAGCTTCCAGTTGCACCATTTCCGGTAAAACACCTTGAAGGTCAGAAACTCCAGAATCGGCCCGATAATCGGTTTTGTCAGGCCAAAAGCTTCCGTATGAGAGAAGTGGCAGCCGTTTTCCGTACGCTTTCCTTCGAACGTGATGAAAGAGGTCTTCTTATCACTCTGGAAAACAATGCGGAAATGGTCTTTATCCTGTTCGCATTCTGTGATCGATCCGGTCACATTGTAATCCAGCCCGCCGACGATCTCACGGAACCTGACCCTCATACCTTTCTGATAGCCGCCGTCATACAGCTCACACTCCGTATGATAAGGACTCCATTTTACGAACTCTTCCTGAAAATGATCGACCCAGGCTTCCATCCGCTCATACGGCGCTTTTATATCGATCTGTTCATTTAAGGTGACCATCTGTGTTCTACGCCTCCTTCTTCAGTAACGCGATCCATTTTCTCTGTCTGTGGGCATAAAAAGCATTTGCCCAGAGCCATATAAAAACGGTCTTCCAGCCAGCCCGAATCTCGACCCGGTCCGTATATCTCGTTTGCTCCTGGTCGATCGGGATCAAACTGATGTCGTGGTTCCAGACCGGCACATGTTCGTTGCCCTCCCGGCTGCTGACGCCGTCCGGATCAAAGCGGAGAATGCGGATCGTATGCGTACCGTAAGGGATGAAACCAAAGAGCTTAAAGCGATAGGAGGATGTACCGCCAACAGCCCATACCTTCCTTTCTTCGCCGAACGGCTCAAAGCTGGCAAATGGCTTTGCGATATACTGAAGCGTCTCCAGCTGCTGTAGCTTTCGGAATACCGTTTCCCTGGATGCCGGGAAAATGGATGTTTTTTGAACGATCACAGCCAGCCTCCTGCCTTGGATTCCATATTCATACAGTCCCTCTGATAAAGCGTTCGATTTCCTCCACGTATTCCTTCGTATGCGCAGCCATATAACCGCAGTGCTTGTATCCGGGACGTATTACGAGTTCTGCCCCCGGCATATACACGGGGATCGTTTTTCGGGAATATCTCAGATCAAAATCATTTTCTCCAAAATCCAGATGAAGTTTGCGCTGTTCTTCCTCAGTCAGCTTGCGCAGATCATAATGACAGCAGGCATGGCAGATCGCATCAATATCTTCCGGTGTAATGCGCTCAAAATTATTTGCCATGAGCGTCGCATAATCTATACCATACATATCAATGAGCATCGAAGATGGCCTGCCCTTCAGTTTCGCGGACTTTTTCTTTCTGGAACGGTACATCTTACTGACAAACCATTCCGCGAAGCCGGCATTTTTCGTAAGCGCTACGCCGTCAAGCCATGCATGACGGACCGTAAATGCAGAGTCAAGAAAAAGCCTGTAGGCTACTGCTGCCCCTAATGATGCCCCATAGACCAATTCAATATCTGTGCATCCCGTCTCAAGCAGATAACTCTTCAGGGTTTGATACTCTTCATCCGCGCTGATATACGCTCCTGCTTTCCCGTGACCTCCCTGATCAGGGGAAATAATATGATAGGATTCGTGAAAAAACGGGCTCATCTTACCATACAGATCCGATCCGGATATCATCATCGGGGCAAGCAGGATAATCGAAGGATCATTTCTGTTTCCGTATTCATTGATATACATAACCTCTCCATTCGCTGTCACTGAAGTTATTTCGTGCTTTCGGTGAGTTTACAGTGTCTCCTGTGTACTTTGTTTTTTCTGCATGGCCTGCAGGACAAGTTTTCTGCCGCCAAGAAACATCACGATCCAGCCGAAACTCTCAAATCCAGAGACAAGACCGTTAAACGGCAAGGGAATCATCAGTTCCAAAAGATAACCGATCCCTGCGACGATCAGCGGAGCAGCAAGTATCCATATCCTGTTCAGAGCGAATGTCCTTTTCAAAATCAATGCGATCCAGCCAATCAGGACAGTCAGTTCAAAGGCAAAAAATGTTATCCAATAAGGAACGATCTGAACCATATAACAACGGTTCCACAGAGCCACAGCGAGCTCCATATCAGCCCCTGCAGCTTCATAGATTACATTGAAGTTATGAATCAATGTTCCGCATTCCAGATGGAAGTAAAGGAAACACATGATTCCAAGGATCAGCCCTGTAATGAAGAGCCTGAGAAAACGTTTTGCCCATTTGTCTTTACAATCAGAAAGTATACACCGCAGAAATGCCGCAAAGGGCAGTGCGGCAATGGTATAGCAGGCCGTTCCGATCAGACCGCTGATATTGGATACTGCAATCCTCCAGTCGTCAATGGTCAGCCAGCCTGAAGAAATCATCCCGCTGATTGTATAACTGTCCGACGGCTCAATACCCATACAGTAGTCGCCGACCATCGCCAAAAACATGCCCGGGATAATCCAGAGCATTCGCATATATGTCTTTCTCAGTTCCTCTGCTGTCATACCTTATCCCTCCGATAAAATCACTTCTCCGATTCGCATATCAGATGCTTGCACTTCGCTCCCAGCCATCCCCGGCATCCGTTTCATGCCGGATGAAGAGAAAGTCACAGCAGTCACCGCCCTGACAGAGCGTTTTCGTACGTACAAAATCCGTATAAGGCAGACTGCCGTAATTGATGATATCCGCATGACAGCACATAGCTCCCAGCTTCATCAGACCGCGTTTGCCGAGAATCTTCGTATAGATACATTCGTTACACTCGAAATGAAACCGATCCTTCGGGTCGTCCTTGTGCCAGGTGTAGCGCCAGCCATAGCCGGATCCCTTTTTGAATCCAAACGGAACGATCTTTTTCATGAGCGGCAGGAAGAAGCTTTTCTTTGCCATCTTCTGCATGGAGGTCGGATCAAGGAACTTCCACATTTCTTCGGAAACAATCTGATATGCCTCGTCCCCGCTCTTTCCGTGTTTCTGCAGGACTTCATACATCGCAACAGAAGTCAGGATCTGCGCCATATGACTGTAGTTGCCTTTGTCACAGTATTTCTTTTCCTCCTCGATCAGTTCCGCCATACGTGCATAGATATCTGCCTGAACCTGTTCACTCAGTGTCGGGAAGAAATTATGGTAACGGCTGACCGCCACAAGGGCTTCCGGTTTATATAGTTTCATGCGTTCTCCCTTCATTATTTCGTCCTTTATCAGGCGAAAAGACCCGCGATCCCCGCGACAATCAGACCTGCTGCAGGACATACAAGAAACGTCCACCCGAGGACATGCTCCGGAATCGCCAGTCTCAAAAGCCACTCCTTTCGCTTCCACGCCTCACAGTGTTCCGCGCCTTTGATGCGGTTTCGTATCTTTAGAGGCAGCCAGCAATCAAGGATCAGAAAGTCACTTGCACTGACGAACGTCATCTCTGTATAGCCGGTCCAAAACAGCGGCCAGAAGCCTCTCGTTCCTGCGGCATGTGCACTGATTGACCAGTATAGAAACATGGCAAAATACAAGCCGAACAGGAACAGCTTCATTTTCTTTACATTCGTCCCGTTTACATAAGGCGACGCAGCTTCTTTAATTTCTTTGGGGAACATGACACTGTATTCCTGCGGCCAGAGGGTAAACCCCAACACTACGACTGCGTTAAACAATGCTGACATGGCGATTCCGTCCAAAATAGTTCTCGGCCAATTCATTTGGAAACATCCTCCCGTTTAACCATGCCGGTTCTGATAAAAGCAGCGTATATCGCAAGTGGTCCTGCTCTCATCATCCCACCCCTTCTTAACAAAGATGATTTCAGGCGGACCTTATCTTCAAAATGGTTCATTCTCCCAGGGTAAGGTCATTCGGAAACGATCCGATCTCTGTGCCGGAAATTGTCATCTGCCAGGATTACCGGATCAGGCGATTTCCATAAATTCGTCAATTGCGTTTAATACAGGAATGGCATACTCCTTTGTTCCAAGAAGCCATTGTTCATGCTGCATATCGAATTCTCGAATCTCCGGCTCACGGAAATACTTTCTGTATCGTTTCAAATACTTTTCACCCATCTTGTTTGCATATATGAAATGTACTTTCGTGTTCTCCACATGGATATCTTCATCCAGCCAGGTAAGCAGGTCGGAATAATACTCATTTTTTATGGACTCAGGACTGAACTTTTCAAAACACGCCATAAACTGATTGGCTGTCTCATCATCCATTTCAAAGAACTCTTTCAGCTTCTCCCTGGTTCTGGCTCTCTTTTTTTCGCTCTTTGTAAAACTTGTCAGAAGCGGAACTACCAACTTCGACTGCAGCCACGCACCGAATCTGCTGCACTGATCAAGATCCGGACTGCCAAAAATGCCGTGATCCAGATGAACGTTCCGCCGCTGGATCAGCTGTCCGACAAAACTGCCTCCAAGAGATGACCCCAATGCGCCATCAATTCTGCCGTCATAGTTCTGCCGAATATACTGTTCGATCTTTTCCGTAACCGTAATCATATCGGGAAAGATTTTCTCACTTCCATCAAAGCCGTCATAGTTCACACAAACCAGATGATACTTCTCTGCCAGGTTTTTCAGGACAGAGCCAAAATTCGTCTGATAATCGCAGGCTGTTCCCGGAAGCAGAAACAGAACTTTTCCGGTCATTTTTCCCATTTCATCAAATTGCATATTTATTATTCTTTCCCCTGTCTCTGATAAAACCATCAAGAGTCCATGTCATTCCGGCAATTTTCCTCTTGATACATGCAGGATCAGCTCCACTTACAGAAACAGCGAAGCGATGTGATACACGATACAGGAAAGCACCAGTGCACTGCCGATATAGAACAGTGCCACACGGGCAGTCCATCTCAGGGAATGAGATTCACGGTAAGTAGTAGTCAGTGCCATTACGCAGGGCACATTGAATGTACAGGCAAAGAGGAAAGCCAGTGCCTCGGGCTTTGAAATCGTCTGGGTCATGCTTAACGCAAGAGCTGCACTGTCCGCAGCAGCAGTCTTGGAAAAGAAGGTTGCTTCAAGCAGGCCGCCCTGTCCTACAAACGCCGCATTCAATACACCAAGCACCGCTTCCTTGGCAAACGCAGAACTGAGGAATGCCATAAACGTCTGCCATCCAAGCCCAAAGAAACGTGTTACCGGTTCGATAAAGGTGCCGACGCGGTATAACAGGCTGTCCTGAATACTGCCGCTGGAGCTGAACGCAAAGATATAAAACACAAGCGACACCAGCGTGACAGTTCCCAGCGCGCGTTTAAAGATATCCAGAGCTTTCATAAACGCTTCTTTCAGAATGTGTTTCCAGTGTGCCTTGTGGTACGGCGGAAGTTCCATGATCATTCCGCTCCGGTTCTCCTTCGGCGCAAGCTGACTTCCGAAAATCTTTGAAACGATCCACATCATCAGCACCATATAGAGAAGAATCGCCATGCACACAAGAAGTGTTCCAATCGGTCCGAAAAACATAGCGGAAATCACAGGGATCACTCCCCAGATTGCGCCGCAGGGAACCGCCCATACCACGGCCATCGCCAACATCCTCTGACCCCAGTTATCCATGATACGGGTCCCGCATGCACCGCCGATGGTACAGCCAAAACCCATGAGTACCGGACAGATTGCCTTACCCTGAAGGCCCAGCCGTGAGAGCACACCATCAAATTGATAGGCGGCCCGGGCAAGGAACCCAATCTCCTCCAAATAACCAAATGCCAGATTGACACCAAAGACGAAACTGGCCATCGAGAGGGTAAAATAGATTACATTCGGCAGCATCATGGAAAAAATCGATACGAGCCAGGGATGTACATTCCATCCTGTGAGCAGTGAAGATACAGGTTCGTAGAGCAGCCGCGGAATCATCTGAGCAAGACTCATAACGGGAACGCATACGATCATGGCGATCAGAAATGCGACAAGCACAATACCAAGGCACAGGAACTTTCCTTTCACAGGACTTGTGGCAAGCTGATCGAATTTTGACAATTTATAAACTGGAGAATTTGTGCGTGTTACTCCATCAAGCATATTTGCAATCCAGCTGTATTTCGCCTGGCTCTGTGAGTGTACCGCTTCTGCCGAATCAATACTGCCCGGGGCTTCCGGGGCTGATGCCAGTTTATGAGGTGTATCAAGTTCGCGGGCAAACAGTTCCTTCAGTTCCTCGTATCCTGCATTCTCTGCGGCAATGAAAGGCAGAACAGGAATCCCCAGGCGCTGTTCCAGCAGCTTGTGATCAATCTCCTTTTTCTGCGCCTTTGCGACATCCATCATGTTCAGAAGCAGAACAGCAGGTTTATCCAGCGATGCGAACTCCGCAACCATAAACATACTGCGCTCCAGCTGTGAAGCATCGACAAGAATACAGATCAGATCAGCCTTGCCGCTTCGTATATATTCGACTGTAATAATCTCCTCATCCGAATTTCCCGAAAGACCATAGCTGCCTGGAAGATCCGTCACCGTATAACGTGTTCCTTTGTATGTATAAAACCCATCGTTTTTCTCTACGGTCTTCCCCGGCCAGTTTCCCACATGCTGATGAGATCCTGTCAAAGCATTGAAGACGGTAGACTTGCCGGAATTCGGCTGCCCTAAAAGTGCAATCGATTTATTCATGCCGTTTTCACCTCAATCCTTTCCGCATCTTCACGGTTAATCGCAATCAGCGTCTCTCTTAGATAAACCAACACCGGCATCTTTCTGTCATTACGCACGGTCTGGAATGCTGTGCCCTCCGTGATACCGATGGATGTCACACGGTTTGCAAAGTGCACATCTCCGCTGATTCCGATGATCACTCCATTTTGATTCGGTTTTGTCTGAGTCAGATTCATAAACAATCTCCTTTCCGACAGGTCCTGCAGCTGCTTTGTCCGGAGCAGCCGCAGCAGCATCTCCCCTGCTGTTTCTGTTTGATCTTGCTTCTGAGGATGAAGAAAATAATCAGTATCACCGCAAGCAGAAGCACAATGGACGCAATATTCTGCGCCACCCAATTAATCATCAGCCAAGTCCCCCTTAACCAAATGTTAGTTATATCTAACCGAAGCCAAAAAAAGAATACCGTGTATGGCTGTCTGGTGAATCGAATCTTCAGCTGTAGCCAAAACAACGGTTAGAAATAACTAACTGAATTGTACCTTAAATTCCCGTGAAATCAAGAAGGCAGTTGTTTGCAATTTGCATACAACTGCGCACTTCTTCTCTTGATTGTGGCCCGGTAAATCCTTGGATTTGACGTTTGTGGTATTCCTTTGTTTTGCAGTTTTCCCAGAAGGAAACGATCACAGAGCAAGGAATGAAGCATTACGCACTCTCATTACAATGACAATATGCGTCAATCTGATAAGAGCGGCTGTATTTTCTTAGGACGCAGAATAAACAGCGTCGGCAGAAGATAAAGAGCCATATAGATCAGTGTTTGTCTTGCAAAACTCTGTGGACTGACACTAGGTGAAACCATAGCTGACAGCGGCACACCGCTAAACCGTCCATAAACAATCATGCCCGCCAGGTCATACAGTCCATGAAGCAAGATATTGAACCAGAGGTTTTTACCAGTCCGGAAATAGATTGCGCAATAATACATACCCGAAAAGATATTCACCACGGACATGAATACAATCGAAAGCAGGGATTTGCTGAGGTCAGAATTGGTTAAACCACTTATCTTTTTCGAGGTATAGGAAACGCTTGCTGTGACTGATGCGGATCTCATATCTTTTTTTCATCCGGAAAAGTATATTCACTGCTTAAAAAATGACTGTTTTGTAGTGTATCTTGAGAGTGAAAAGTTCTCACGACTTTTCACTCTCGTGTTTGTTAGAATAAAGACATATTGTGTATCGAGCAGCGGGTAATCCCGGCTGAACTGAAAGGTGGTAGAAATGAACGAAAAAAAACAACGTAGCCATACAATAACAGAGAAAGTCCCTCTTCTCGCCATTGTATTTTGGATCTTTTTTTCCTTTGTGCTGGAGCTTATCCTGGATGGTCTGTTTAAATCATTCTTTCCGTCCGATGGAACTAAAACAGGAATCGAAATGATCGGTAATATTTCCTCGATCTCCATGTCGATCCTGCTTATGATTTTAATGAAAGTCTGGTATTCGCCGCAGTATAAGGGAACGCTGAAATCTGGTCTGACGCTTAAGCTGACCCTGTTGGTCATGGGGCCGATGATCATCAAGAGTATAGTTGTTCTGGTCATTCAGCTGTTCCAATTCAACTTCTGGTTTGATCCGTCTTTTTACAATATCGTAAAGGCGCTGGCCGCCGGATTCTGGGAAGAATGCGTATTTCGTGTGACTGTAATTCCGATCGCGATGGGATTCCTCAAAACGGAAAAGAAGATCTGGATTCTGCCCGCCATCTCCGGACTGATATTCGGAATTATGCATATGGTGAATATTAACGGCGGTGCCACCATAACTAACACCCTTACCCAGGCACTTGTAACCACCCTGGACGGCTTCTTCTACGGCGCACTGTTTGTCGTTACGGGCTCGGCTTTCCCCGGCATCATTCTGCATTCGGTTTATGATTTCATCTGCTTTGCAGGAGACAAGAGCCTTACAGACGGAATCATGACCACCTCGCTTCAGACATGGGAAATCATCTTCAATATTGTGCTTTCCCTGATCGTCTTCGCTGGCGGTATCATGATTATCAGAAAAGTCGGCAAAACCAAAATCCTCTCGGTGTGGAGGAAAAAGTGGAGTCAGAAAGCAGCCGCGATTCAGGGCTAAATGTGACTTCCTGCTGGTTCTGACATAAAACGTGAAAATACGGATCCCTTGTTTCAATGAATACGTGACACCGGGATCAAATCATTTTGAAGGAGATTTAATTTTATGGATTATCTTGTAGCTGTATTAACACTTCTAATTCTAGCGTTTATTTACTGGCGTATGATCAAACGGGAGATTCCTGATCCGGTCAAACCGTTTCAGGCTATCCTGCCGTTTGCGCTCGGTATTCTTTCGATGATAATTTACAGCCCGTATATACTCTGGTTCATAACGACGATTGCACCGAAGATCAACATTTTGGAAGGCATTCACCCGTTTTTCCGCGGCATGTTCAGCGCCTTCCTTATGGCCGGTTTCCCCGAAGAAGTGCTGAAACTGATCTTCATCCTCATTACCCTCGCTGTGCTCCGCTCAAAGGTCCGGAATGTTTATGAATATATTCTGATCGGTGCTGCGGTCGGCGCCGGCTTTACGGTTGCGGAAGAGTGGCTGTATGCAGACAAATTCGGGATAACCACTTTAATCATGCGCACTCTGAGTGTAGCAGGGCATATGTCATTCAATATGGTCATGGCTGAATTTCTGGGTCGTTCCCGTGTGGCCAAACTGACCGGGAAAGGTTCCCCCGTGAAATATGCAATTCTGGCTTTTGTGGTTCCCTGCCTCATCCATACGCTTTACGATACCTGCACGACCGGAAACACTCTCCTTCTGAACGAATCAACTCAGATTATCGGCGCAATTCTCGGCGGCGGTGCTTATCTTTTCCTGCTCGTTTTCCAGATCTATATTCTCACCCGCTCCAAAAAGAAAACTAAAGAATTCTGTGAGATGAGTGTGCAGCCGAAGTAAGACAGATACAACTATTCGTTGATATAAACCACCTGTCCCGTATAAATATACGAGAGAGTTCTGAAAGTGGCTGAACAGAATTCCATAATCAGCTTCATATATCGGAGGTTAAGAATATGGCAGAAAAGGATATTAAGAAATTAAGTGATGATGAATTAGAGGATTTTGCTGGCGGTGACGGTCAAGACCCGATGATGTACAGTGTTTATCTGTATGTCCCACCTTCAAGAGACATTGTTACAAGAGTAGTAGTAAAAGCTTGTTGCCCTGCAGAGGCTGAAAAGAAGGCATTAGCCAGAGTGTTATCTTGTTACAAAGTTCATAGTATGGAACCGTGGGATGGCACTTACAATTGGGGCGGAACACATTAATAGTAAGAATACAGTAAATAAGGGGCTGTAACGAATAGGTGTATTGAGAATGAAAATTCTCAAGGAGATCCTGAAGTTACAGCTCTTTTTTCTCCATTCAGTTCCGATTTGTCGAACTCTTCTTGAAACAATTAGAAAGTGTATAACCTGAATTATTCATCAAATCTGTATAATGCTTATAATCCTGCATCTCTTGATATACCCACTCCCACAGATTCGATGCGTCTTCGCGGGTGCAGTTATTGATGGCTTCAATAGCTTTCATATCCGTGATATCCGGCAGTGCATTGAGAATTGCATTCAGTGCCTTGGACATTTCTGCCTGAGCGATAACATCTCCTGATCGGCTGAAGTATCTGTTCATAAAGCGGTTTCTGACTTTGTCTCGGAAGACTTCGGGGTTTGCACACGCGCGCGTTACACCCTCCTCCTCTTCATTAGTCTTTTTAGTAACAGTATTTTTAAAGACAGTATTTGTTGTGGTCGGATTTTCCGTATACGGTTCGTCCGTGTACGGGTAATCCGATGCCGTCACCTCCGTGTACGGATTTTCCGTATACGGATTATCCGCTGCGGTTGCCACCGTGTACGGATTTTCCGTCACCGTTACTTCCGCATACGGGTTTTCCGTACACGGTGAGTTATCAGACAATTCCTCATCATCACGCGGCGGACAGGGAATAAAGTTTTTGTTATCATGGGATCCTCGTAGATCACGTAGTAGTACGATCCGAACCGTCCCTTATCTTTTCGGGCCTGTTGTTCTTCCCGGCTTATATATCCGTACTCCAGTAACTTATCTAAGCCTGTCTTAACCGCATCCCTTTTCTCGCGGTGTCTTGCGGCCAGATTCCGGATAGAAAAATCCCAGTCATCAGGAAATTTCATCATGTTGCAATACAGGCCGATTTCCTTGTACGATAACCGCCAGTCTTCGAATATTTCGTTAGAGATTATGGTGAACTTCCCAGACCATACTTTTTTCAGTTTTGCCATGTAGTTTTTCCTCTTTTTCAAGTCCTATTTCGGCACTGTTCCCAACACCGATTTTTGTGTAAAAATTTATACAAAAACTT
>JAFWEW010000038.1 GCA_017512725.1 Solobacterium sp. | reverse complement strand
GATGCTGGAATCGGTCGGGATGATGTTGCGCAGATCATAGTGATCCTGCTGAGCGGATGTGCTTCCGAGGTATGCCGCAAGTGCAACTGCAACTTCCGGATGCTCGCTGTAGAGAGCGGTTGCCGGGTTGACGCCGATTGCCTTGGAGCCTGCGAAGGACTTCATCTGCTTGCCGTCCATGATGGTCGGTGCCGGTGCGATGCCGAGGTTATCGCCATAGGCATCCTGTGCCTTCTGATAATCCCATGTTCCGGAGAAGAATGCCTTCGCATCTGCGTTGTTGGAAACATCACCGTTGGAGAAGTTCGGGTTGGCTACGAGATCAACCAGATAGTTTGTAACTTCAACTGCCTTGTCACCGCTGAAGTCGATGCCTGCAGCACCGTCATTGCCGTCTGTGCCGAACAGTGTGCAGCCGTTTGCGACATACATTGCAGCGATGTACCAGGAGTTTTCAAGCGGGAATGCGACCTTGCCCTTTTCGAGCATCGCATCGAGCGACTTGACATCGTCTTCAGAGAACACGCTCTTGTCGTAGTACATGAACCAGGTGTTGGCGGTAAACGGTACACCATAGACAGAGCCGTCATACATGACGGTATTGACCGTTGTCTCGGAGTTGTTTGCCTTGATCGCATCTACGGTCTTTCCGCCGAGTTCAGCGATTCCGCCTGCCTTCAGAAGATCCGGGATCTGGTCATTCGCAAACATGTAGACATCTGCGGCAGCGCTCGGGTCAGTGGAAACGTTGGTCTTCGCATCGCCTTCGGAGCAGACACCGTAATTGAATGTGAGTTCCCATTCCGGATGTTCTGCAGCAAACTTCTCGCATTCCGTCTGGAGCCACTTGCCGTTGTCGTCAGACTGATCTTCCTGCGGTCCCCAGACCGTTACGGTCGCAACGACCTTCTCATCGGAAGCCGGTTCATCCGATCCGCCGGATGTGGATGTGCCTGCGGAACCTCCTCCGCAGCCAGCGAGCAGGCTTGCGCATACCAGTGCAGCGAGGCCTGTTCTGAAAATGTTGTTACTGTTCATCTTACTTTCCTCCCTTAAAATCAAACAGTAGTTATCGTTGCCGGGAATTTCGCTTCCCGGATTAAATCTTCCTGATCCGCAGAAACCGGATAATCTGTTCTTTATGAATAAAACAAAACAGCTCATCGGTCTGCGTATGGTTCTGCCCGAACGTTCCTGAACACCCCGCCTGCGAAGGAATCCTGCGCAGGATGATGTACTGACATCGGAGCGGTGATTGAATGCCAATGATTCCGTACCGATGGTGCAGCCGGTGTGTTCCATACGCCGTTCATTCCCTGCAAAACCAGCACTTCTGTTAACGTTCCCGTTAACGTTTCCAACTATTTTTATGATAGCGCTCGCAAACGGAATGTCAATGATGCACAAAATGAAAAAATGTGCAATCGGAAACCCGGATTTTCGAAACGAATTTGCACATGCATTATGGATCGAAACAGACTGCAGAAATATCGATGATAGACGGTTCAGGGATTCACCCTTTTTTACACGTTAAAAAAAACCACACGGTTCTGTCATGTGGTTTTCAATACCTGGGGACAACGGGACTTGAACCCGTACGATGTTGCCATCAACGGATTTTAAGTCCGTTGCGTCTGCCGATTCCGCCATGTCCCCATAAAATAAAAATGGAGGTTCCTGCCGGACTTGAACCGGCGATCACAGAGTTGCAGTCTGTTGCCTTACCACTTGGCTAAGGAACCATCATTTTTTGATGCTTAGTCATTTTACCACAACGGCCGTGTTTTGCAATAAGAATTCGCAGATGCGGTTGTTATCCGGACCTTGCTGGACGGGAATCTTTGAAGATGGATCCATTAAACATTCAGAGGCAGAACCGTTTGCGGACGGATGAGTTTTTTCCCGGTTTCGTTTAAGATGGATTTAATCCCAGATGGCTTTCCCCTGTTTCAAGTTTCTGTTTCAGAAAAGGAGGTTCCTGTTATGGAGAAAACAGGCATTATCGATATTGGTTCCAACACCGTCGTACTTATTATCTATGATTCCATCGATCCGATCCATGTACAGGAATACTGTTCCGAACCGGTCCGGCTGGTCAGTTATAACCATAACGGTGTCATGTCGAAAGAAGGCATTGAAAAAACACTGGAGGTACTGGAAAACTACTGGAAGATTCTCGAACAGCACCATGTCACAACGGTTGGTGCGTTTATTACCGAACCCTGGAGGAACCTGAAGAATACCGATGAGCTGATGGACGGGCTGGCACGGAGCGGATTTGTGATTGAACCGCTCAGCGGCCGCAAGGAAGCGGAACTGGATTTCTACGGGAGCCGGATGGACTGCTCGGATATTCAAACCGGAAATGCATTTGATGTGGGCGGCGGAAGTTCCGAACTGATTTCCTTTATTGACGGAAACATCCATGAAGTATTATCCCTTCCCATCGGAGCAGTCCGCCTGAAAGAACTGCCGGTGGATCCTTCCATCCCCGAGCAGTATATGAAAGATGCCTTTCTGCAGGCACCGAAGCTTCTCGATACACCGAGTTCCGTCATTGTGGGAATCGGCGGCACCGCAAGAGCGACCGGCCTGCTTGGCAGAGAGCTGTTCCCTGGGGAAGTGCTGACTGTACAGCATGTTGAGACGATGCTGAAAAATTTATTGGCGGAAGAAGAAGTTACGGTCGCTGCGATGAAGCGGGTTATCGATCCTGGCAGATGGGCGGTACTGGCGCCCGGCATGAATATGCTGCTGGGAATTATGAAAGCCTATCACGCAGAAACGCTCCGGATCTCGGAGGGCTGTGTCCGTGAAGGCTATCTTCTGACCCATTTTAAGTAAAGGAAAACAGAGCCTGCGGTGAAATTCTGCGGGCTCTGAATTTTTTTACAGCAGTTATCTTCTGTCCTTGAATGTGCTTCCATTTGCAGGTTCATACTGACGCATGTCAGCGACAACCCCAAGAACCGAGAACGCATTCTCATCATACGGATCGGTAGAAACCAGATGGAAGGAACCGGTGAACTTTTCCTCGTGGCTTCCCAGCGTCATGGTCTTCCATCCGTCGGCATTTTTCAACTGTCTGCACAGTTCCAGGTGCCGCGCCCGAAGTTCCGAACCGGGGTAGTTCAAACGGGACTGGTAGATGTCAAGATTCGGGATTCCCTGAGAATTCAGGAACGGAATGAACGAATCATTCCATGCCATCACCTTGAACTGTTCGTCCCGGAATTCACAGATCGCAGCCGGAAGGTCTTCCGTTTTCGATTCCAGACTGTCATTGCTTTCGATTCGGGTCGGCTTGGAAAGATCCACATGACTGATCGCATTGTAGTAGCCTTCCATATCCAGCGGTTCAAACTTCATGTATTTGAAGATCTCCCCGGATACGCATTCTTCAAACGTTACACTCGAGGAATACAGGAATCCCTGCAGGTATTCACAGCCCTTCCGGATCAGGAACTCTTCCTCTTCCTTGGATTCAACGCCCAGGGCAAGCGTGGAGATGCCCATCTCCTTGCACATGGAGATGATATGTTCCACCAGGATCGACTGACTGGAGCCGTCACGGATATCGTGGAGCGAACGCAGATCCAGTTTGATGCCGTGCATGTTGAAGTTATAGAGAATATCGATCGTGGAATTTTCACCGCCGTAGCCGTCCATCCACAACTGATACCCCTTTTCCGCCAGGGTATTCAGTGCTTTCCGGAGGTAGCCTCCTGCTTTGGAAACAGCCGAGGCATTGATATCAAAATGTACCATGGAGTGATCAATGTCTTTTGTCATCTCCACGATCTTTTCCACCATGTCTTCCCGGTCAAAATCACGGAACGACAGGTTCATGACAAACGGCACCGGAGAATACCCGGCATCACGGAATGCGAAGAAATCCTTGATCGCGTGATCCAGCACGAAGAGATCGTGTTCCAGGATCTGATGGCTCTCTTCCAGAATCGGTACGTATACTTCCGGTTCAATGATCCCATGTTCCGGATCGTTCCACCTTGGCAGTGTTTCCATACCGCAGACAAATCCGTTTACGGAACGGATGATCGGCTGATAGACAACATCGAACCAGTCGTTTTCAAGCGCTTTGACAAAGTTGTCCTGGATATACTGCTTCATTTCCTGCTTGTGATGCATTTCCTCATCGTACCAGTAGAAAAGCTCACCGCCGCTGACATTTTCCATCGCCTGACGTGCGTTTTCACAGGCACGGGAGATATCGATTCCCGCATCTTCCACTTCATAGAGACCGGCATTCAGAGAAACACTGGCTTCTCCGCTGTTTCTCTGAATCTCTTCCGCAATCTTACGAAGCTTCTCTTCCAGTTCATTTCGGGTTGTCAGAATTGTGAAATGGTCATCCGTAAAACGGCATACCAGCTCACTCTTGAATTTCTCGGTCAGTATATTTGCGACCATCAGCAGTAGGTTGTCCCCTGCCTCAAAGCCGTATTTCCGGTTGTAGTTGTTGAAGTTTGTGAGATTCAGATACGCCACGACCGGTTTCTTTCCGTTCAGGCGCAGTCCGTCTGCCAGAAGGTCTGCCTTGGACCGGAAGTACATCATGTTCGGCAGTTTGGTCAGCGTATCCATTTCACCGGAACGCAGTGCTTTTTCCATCTGCTTCAGCGAATCATCATCTGTTGGTTTGTTCGGGTCATATTCACAGCCGATCGAACTTCCTTTATGCGTCATCTTTCCGTCATAGAGACGGGCATCCGCAACCGATACCATCTTCTGAATATCGTCTGCATTCCGGCACATGCCATAGGTATATCCGGCTGTCGATCCAAGATGAAGCTTTTTGCCGTCGCAGTCAAAGAGATGGAACCTGCTCTTCCATTCCGACAATGCACTGAGCAGACGCACCTGGTCCCATTCCGGCAGGATGAGCAGAAATTCATCCCCGCCAAACCGATATACATTTTCTTTGCCAAAGGTGCTGCACAGCGTTTCTGCCATATGCTTAAGCACCTTGTCACCGGTGTCATGGCCATAGGTGTCATTGTAGTATTTGAAGTCATCAATATCCGACATCATGACGACCAGTTTTCTGCCGACGAGCTTTTCCGTATCGGAATGCAGACCGTAGCGGTTCTTGATGCCGGTCAGTTCATCGGTAACTGAGATCTCTTTCAGCCTGTCATTCATCTTCTGAATTTTGACCGTATTGCGACCGTTGCCCAGCTGATCGATCCAGCGCACAATCGATACGATTACGATCATGACGGCGAAGATCAGAAGAACCCGGTTCACATAGTCCGAAAGAATGACTCTGGTATTGGTAATATCCGGAATCAGAATAAAGCTGAGATAACCGCCGAAGATACTCACCAGCGGAAACATCAGCACCAGTGCAAATGCCCAGGCAACCATGGGCAGAAAGATAAATGCCTGCTTGCCGACAGAATAGTCATAGGTTGCGATACTTTGGCCAATAATAAAGCAGGCAAACAGATAAAAGTACAGGCTGATCCGGCAGACAATCGCATTCCGGTATTTTCTGGTCTCATACAGAAGCGCAACAATCAAAAGCTGCACTGCCGCAAAGGCCAGTACATAGAACAGAAGATTGTACATTTTCTTCGGTATCAGACCCCATAAAAATACGGAGCGGTTGTACATGAAATATTCGACGACCAAAGTATACAGCGCAAGCGGAATGGAAATGCGCATGTTCATGGTATCGATGTATTCAAAAACGGCGGGATTCTTTTCATCAAATCCCAGGACGTGAGAAATATTTTTAATAAAATCACGGATTGTCATTGAAAAAACCTGTGTTTGTATTCCTATTTTACTATAAATAATTAATAGTTTTGAGATGAATTTCACAATATTTTTGAGGATCTTACCAATACCAAATCAGGACTGAAATTCATATAATAGGTATCAGGAAGGTTGAGGGCATGACATGAAAATGATCCTTTTATGCGGCGGCGGCGGAAAACGTCTCTGGCCGATTTCAAACAACGTACATTCCAAACAGTTTATTCAGCTGTTTGATGACGGAAACGGGCATTATCAGTCCATGCTGGAACGAGTATTCGCAGAGATCCGTTCGATTGACCCGAACATGCAGGTTACGATTGCCTCCGGGCGGATCCAGACCGAGGAAGTGCGCAGTCAGCTCGGCTATGATGTGAACATGACGGAAGAGCCGAGCCGCAGGGACACCTTCCCTGCCATTTCCCTTGCGGCATCCTACCTGAAGGATCATGATAAGGTCGATCCTTCCGAGCCGGTTGTCATCTTCCCGGTCGACAGTTATGCGGACCATTCGTTTTATGAAACCCTCTTCAAGCTTGGAGAAGTTGTAGAAAGCGGCCGTTCCAACCTTGTGCTCATGGGTATTGAACCTACTGAACCGAGTGAGAAATTTGGCTATATCATTCCTTCCTCCGATGATCCGATCAGCGATGTAAAGGAGTTCAAGGAAAAGCCGGACCGTGAAACGGCAAAGCATTATATCGAAGATCTGCACGCCCTCTGGAATGCCGGCGTCTTTGCCTGCCGTCTGGATTATCTTCTGAAGCGGGCTGAACGGGTATTCGGCAACAGCAGCTATAACTATCTTGTTCAGCATTATCCCGAACTCAAGGCCATCAGCTTTGACTACGCGGTCGCAGAGCGGGAATCCAGCATCAGCGTCGTCCGTTATGAAGGCGTCTGGAACGATGCCGGTACCTGGAACAGCGTTGCCGAACTGCTTAAAAATAAATCTCAGGGCCAGGTCGTGATGGATGATCAGTGTGAAAACACCCTGATCGTCAACCATCTGGATCTGCCGGTGCTGGCAATGGGCACAAAGAATCTCATTGTCGCCGTGGGCAGAGACGGTATTCTGGTCTCCGACAAGGATGCGGTTACCTCACTGAAGAATAACGTTGATGAAGTATGGCTGGAGCCGCGTGTGATCGGAAAACGCTACGGCGGCAAGGAAGTGCTCTACCGCACCGACAAAAGTGAAACGTCGGTACTGAAGGTCAATGCCGGGGCTTCCGTTACGATCAAGACGGTCGCAGGTGTAAGAAAAACGCTTACGGTACTGCGAGGGGCCGGCGAACAGATGAAGCCTGGTACGATTTTTACGATCCAGGATGGCGAAAAATGGCAGATCAATGCCGAAACGGATATTGAACTGATCGAAACCATGATCGAGTTCGATATCGAACCGGAAGAATAGCATACAGCCGCGGGAACTGACCTGCGGCTGTATTTTTTGTCTATTCGGTTTTGTCTTCGGTGCGTTCGCTGATGATATAGCGCGGCCGGTGTTTGGATTCCATATACGTTTTGCCGACGTATTCTCCGATCACTCCCAGGCTCAAAAGAATAATACCGCCGAGGAAGAAGATGATGCACATCATGGAAGCCCAGCCGGTTACCGTATGACCGGTGAACGCCCGGATCAGTACCCAGATAATGCCGACCACGCCGATCAGGGAGAGAAATACGCCCATCTTTGCAATCAGGTGGATCGGTTCGATCGACAGACTTGTAATCCCGTCTACCGCAAGACCGATCATCTTATTCAGCGGATAATGGCTTTCCCCTGCCAGACGCTCATGGCGTTCATAATAGACGCTGGTGCTTTTGAATCCGACCAGCGGAAACATGCCCCGCAGGAAAATATTCACTTCTTCATAATTGGCGAACTGCTGAAGGACACGGGAAGAAACCAGGCGGTAATCCGCATGGTTATATACTGTCTCCACGCCCATCCGCTCCATGATCTTGTAGAAGCCCTGGGCCGTATTACGCTTGAACCAGGTATCACTTTCCCGGCTGGAACGTACACCATAGACAATCTCGCAGCCGTCGTAATAAGCGTCCAGCATCGCTTCCATGGCATGGATATCATCCTGCCCGTCACAGTCGATGGAAATCGTAATATCACACTGGTCTTTCGCTTCCATGAGACCGGCTAATACGGTACTCTGATGGCCCCGGTTCCTGGACTGGGAGATTCCGATATAGTGTTCGTCTTCCTCTGCGTATTTCTGGATCAGCTGCCAGGTCTGATCTTTACTGCCGTCATTCACAAACAGAATGCGGCTGTCTTCGGCCACGCCTTTTTCAGAAATCAGCTTTTTCAGCTCCTCCAGAAACAGCGGAGCAGTCATTGGAAGTACCGCTTCCTCGTTGTAACAGGGAATCACAATAAACAGTCTCGGGTTTGTTTTCATATGCAATTATTCTACCGTAATTGGAATGACAAATCATTCGGAATAACGAAAAAGCAGAGGTTTTATCCCCTGCTCGAGGTTATTAATCATATGCGTGTGCCCGCTGTGCCAGCTCACTGTCAGAGAGATCGGTATCTGCGTTATCGATCGTAACGCCGGCAAGTAAAGTTGCCCCGTCCGAAGTCTCGAAGAAGGTCACTGAGATTGAGGCATTCAGTTCGTCCGACTCCCGGATTCCTTCCACTTCATTGTTCCTTCCATCGGCTACCGTCACATTCCGGATCAGGCACCGGTATTTCATCTCACTCATCTTTTTCAGTACATTCTTGAAGTTATCATAGGAGTTTGTACTGAATGTGATATTTACGTCCCGGCGGATGATCGTACCGTTGAGTACCGGATCGCTCCAGTTGACGCTGACGTTATAGGCATCTTCATCAAAGATTCTGCCCATTTCGATAATTTCATTCGACTGGTTATTGTAAACCGAAAGATCGCCTTTTACCCTGCCGCTGGATTCCTCGATGATCTGACGCATCTGAGAAATCTTCGTAGCCTTGCTCTGTTCGATCATCAGTTCATTTTCCAGTGATGCAGTATCGTAGAGCGTCATCTGGTTCTGAAAGTACTTGTAAACAAAGTTATAGTAGATCAGTCCGAGTGCCAGCACTGCCGCAACCAGGATCAGAATCTTTTCCTTGAAGGTAAACTCCCGCTTCAGCATCTCAGTTGCCTCCTTCCGCGCCGCCGTAGGTAATGATTACAGATGCGACGACATCATTCTTTGTCTCTTCTTTTCCGTTGGAAGCACTGGCGGTTGTCACCGTTACGAACCCGTTCCGGTGGTCATTCTGCAGTACGCTCAGGAACTTGGATACGGTCTGCAGTGTGGTGACATTCGTCTGTACGGCAATCGTATTGCCGGCGATCTGTACCGACTTGATTCCGACATACGGCATCATGTCATCTTCCAGCATTTTGAAGACGTTGTATTTGTCAATTTCCGCTTTTTCTTCTTCAGTCATGTACCAGTCAGTGACTTCATCGTATTCTGCTTTTACTGAATCATACTCACTGTTGGCTTTTTTGATCTCATTGACCTGTCCGAGCATCTGGTTATAGGCAGCCTCGGCTCTTGAAATCTTATCCAGCTGGTCCAGAACGGCGAACTTGGTAAAAATGGCAAGTACAATCAGAAAGACCAGGAACCAGGCAAATGCCTTCCGGTCATTTCCTTTGTTTTCACTCTGTACCAGGTTGATGTAGGTCTTTTCCGGATACTTGATCTTGACGTTTTTCTTTCCGATTTCCCTGGTAAAGATGCTCTCTTTTTTCTCAGTCATACTTCAGCACCTCCCTCAGTCCTCATTCCAGCAGATTCCCGCAGAAGCAGGTCCGTTCGTCAGAACATCTTCGCTGACCGTGTTGTTCCCAAGCTCCGCAAGCGGCACAATATTCAGCGGTACATTGTCACGAAGTTCTTCGATCAGCTGAGGGATCAAAGCACCGCCGCCACAAACATAGATATTCTCCAGCGAGTTCTCTCTGTGCTCATAGCTGTAGTAGTTCATCGCACGCATAACATCAACGGCGATATCGGAACAGATATCCCGCACCGTATCCGTATTCATGATGTCATTGGTATTCTGAACGAGATACAGCGAAGCGATGTGTTCATCGCAGCCAAGCTGTTCCGCAACCCGCCGTGCCAGTGCCTGGCAGCCAAGCTCAATGGAACGGGTCGTATCAAAGACGCCGTCGGAGAAGATATTGATTCTGGTGGAAGAATAGCCAAGATCCAGAATCGCAAAATCCTTCGTCGAAAGCTGCGGATCGATATGCCGCATCAGAGCACCGAAACAAAGGCACTGCGGCGCAGCCATGACCAGTTTCATGCGGAGCCGCTTGAACAGCTGCATGTAATTGGCCATCAGTTCCTTACTGACGGCAACCGCAAGGATGTTCAGGCCGATATCGTTGCCTTCCTCATCTTCCTCAACACTGACGACCGCATAGTCGTAAATATAATTATCTTTTCCTTCCGCGATGAAATCATGGAACTCATACGGAAGGTTCACCTTCAGCTGCTTTTCATTCATGATCGGAACGGAAAGCCGTCTGGTATACGTCATACTGTCCGGTATGACCAGCGCGACATCCTTTCCGCCAAGATGTTTTTTCCGGACGACCTGTCCGAGAAAATCCGACAGCGCATCCCAGGAAACCACTTCGCCTCCCTGAATGATGTTTTCCGGCATGTCTTCCTTGATGAACCGGACAACTTTGCTGCCTTTTACTACCGAAATTTTGATCCGGCAGCTGCCAAACTCAATCCCCAGTAATGTTTTAGCCATAGTCTTACACCCATCACATAAACAAGCTAAAATACCACGAAACCACCATATCCCCCCAGATAATTGAAATCAGAGTTGCAATACTGATGGATGGCCCGAACGGTATCTTAGATTTCTTTAATAATAGCACGAAAATCAACCCTACTAAACACGATAGGATCAGATTGAAAAAGCCTGCTTTCCAGCCCAGAAAAAGACCGGTCATAAAATAAAGTTTGATATCTCCGCCGCCCAGACTGTCCTTCTTGATGATGCGGTCAAAGATAAGACTCAGAATCAGCATTCCTCCGCCGATCGCAAAGCCTCCGATCAGCCCGTCACGGAGTTCCATCTGCCAGGGTTTCTGAACAAACGGAATGGTAACGATCCAAAGCACAATACCGGCAATGATAAATCCATCCGGTATTTCATAGGTTTTCAAATCAACAACCGAGAGTCCCAGCAGCAGTCCTGCAAGTGCCATTGCCCGGAAGGCTTCTGCCGTAAGACCAAAGTGCAGCACGCAGAGAATGTAATAGGCCGCAAGTGCAATCTCGCCCAGAATGCACGACACCGGGATCTTCGCTCCGCAATGGCGGCATTTTCCGCCGCTGAAGAGATACGAGAAGATCGGTATGAGATCCATTGCCCCAAGTTCATGGCCGCAGCTGTCACATTTGCTTCGTTCTTTTACCCAGTCTCTTCCTTCTGCGATCCGGTTTCCCATACAGATAAAAAAGCTGGCAAACACTGCTCCCAGCATTCCCGTAATAAACAGGATCACAATACGGTACGGCATGTCAAAATCCATGACGTTCATTGTCTGCCAAGCTCCCAGGAGACAACGATCTGCCCTTCTTTTGCCACTACTTTAATCACCATGGTGCCGGGATCTCCGTGGTACTGCTGCTTGCCGATCTCCATGGTCGAATACTCGTTGTATCCCTTCGGTTTCTCCCCGACGATCTTGTTGGAAATATTATCGAAATAGCCGATGTACCCGGTACTTGTCCAGTGAGGGCAATGGCCGGTTGAACCGCAGCCGTCCACTACACAGTTAAGGCCATTGTTGGAATTGATCCGGGCAACGGAATCTGCGGTATTTGCCGCAAGACTGTCATTGCCGTGGTTCATCCGCTGCTTCATCCAGTTGCCGCCCCAAAGGAAATACACGGCAGCCATGATGATAATGGCGACGATCAGAATCAGTTCAAAGAGATTCGTATATCCGTATTGTTCTTTCAGTTTCTGTTTCATAAATAAATAATATAACAGCCTGTCAGAGGCTGTTATATTTTTTCGTTCGATTCGGTTACTTTTTTCACGAAATCCAACAGTGCATATCACTTCCCTGCTGTGTATGGAAATACCTGTTTGGCGTCAGCCAGATCATTTCGATCCGTTTCCCTTCGAGCCCTTCTCAGCCAGCCGCTGTTTCAGTGCCCGCTCAAAGTCTTCTTTCCCGTGCCGGTGGATCCCGTTCTGCCAGTCTTCCTCGTTGTCGTAGATTTCCTCAAATTCGATCCGGTTCAAATATCCGCAGACCCTGCATTTCCAGCTGTGTACATGATCATCAAATCCTTCCTGTTCATTGAGGTGTGCACGGCAGTGGTCGCAGTACCATTCGATTCCGGGGAACCTCTGATCGAGATCATCCCCTTCATAGAAACTCTGATATGCCTGCGGCTTCAGCAGATAAAACAGTTTGTCCAGTACTTCATTTGTTTCCGACATCTGCCGGCGGATCGGAATAAACGAACTGTCATACAGACGGACCAGCCTTCCGGTCTCATTCCTTAACAGGGTTCCAAGCAGAAGCCATAGATATCCATTGGCAATGGAATCCTCCGTTACCTGTTCCAGCTGATAAACTGCGTTATACAGAACCCCTTCAAAGACTTCATCATCCATGGGGAACAGTTCCGACAGCCGGTCATACTCATCCATACCCTTCCGTTCGTTAATGCATGTCTCAATAAACGTATAAAGACTCACATAGAATGCTTCATGCGCTTTCCCCTGCAGGTGGGAAAGCTGATCCTTCACGGTTTCCTGCAAGCGGGTGACTACTTCAAAATCCGTTACCAGCTCACCTGCCAGATGTTTCTGAATCAAAGAGGCGGTTCTGCGCTCTTTCTCCTGGTTCCCCTTTGCCGTTCCGATCAGCCTTCCGGTGATCTGTGAGACCCGCTTGCTGGAGCCGGCATAAAAAGAACCGTGATAGCGTACTGCATCAATCACAAATTCACGGTCCTGATATTCCGCCTCCCTCTTTGTATTGCCGTTGGATTCCACTTCCCGTACGATCAGTCCGGGAAGCCAGACATCCAGCAGATCCAGCTGGGAAGGCTGTTTTTTCTCTCTTGCCTGATAATAGAGACTCAGTACATTGCCGAAACGAAAGCTGTCCATTTTTTTCAATACTCAATCGACTGAAGGGTCTTAATATATTCTGCTGTCGCCTTCTTCAGTTTTTTCAGTGCCTTGTCTTCCTTCTTGTCAACGACTCCGTCATCCTGAAGCGCCGCAAGCTCACATCCGGTCTCAAACACCTTCAGAGTGTTGATCATATTGTCGATCTGAGCCTTCAGAAAGGTATTCATAGTTCCCTCTTATTTTCTGGAGACGATACTGGTGATCATGAACTTCACGATCATTACGATCGATGCAATCGCCATGATCGTAAATCCGATCATAAAGAACGGCGAATAGCTCGCAGTGAATGTCGTTACCAGCGTTCCAAACCCGTTTGCCGCAAACAGATTCCCAAAGCCGCCGATCATCCGGAAATAGTTCACAACAAATCGCAGGAAGTCGGATGAAACACCGCCAACGGCAATCGTTGCCAGCGGATACAGAAACTTAATGCGCGAAGAGAACAGCGCTATGATCGATATGACAGAAGCGATCACCAGAACCAGCTTGCGTACATCACCGAAATCAAATGAAATCCGGATCGATGCGATATCCATCGTAAATGCCGGCACAAACACACTGACCAGCACTAATAGTGAACCGATTAATGCGATGAACTTGCCCAGACTGAATCCGCCTCCGGTATTCTTCCCTTTGAGGGGTTTTACACTCTTACCGCAGTACGGGCATACCGTCGCTGAATTGGGAATTGATTTTTTACAGTGTTTGCAAAGCATAATGATGTTCCTTCCTTCTTGTTATTCATAATACCATCATCTTCCGCAGAAGGTTTTCCCTTTCGTCAGATCAATGATCTTTTTTGCAAAGAAAACTCCGGCAGTTTCTGTAATGCCTGCCGGGTAACAGCCAATAGAAAAGACGGAGTCCTTTCCTGATGGAAATTCGTCCGTCTTGTTCAGACCGTCAGTCTTTCACCAGAACTTCCAGTGAATAATCTCTTGATACACCCTTGATGATCGGAGAATATATTTCCCATACCGACAGTTTTGCCAGCCGGTCTGCGGTTGCGATCGTGTTTTCACTGTTCAGCTTATCCTGCATTTTCTGTCTGGCTTCCTTCTGAACTTCCGCAATCTGTTCCGGAGTCGCTTTGATATCGCCAAACGCCAGCATGCCCTTGTTCACATCACCAAACTGGATATCTTCTTCCGGGATATTGATCTCTTCCTGCTGTACATGAGGGATCTTCAGGATGATCGTCTTGTTTTCTTCATCCATTACAATATCCGTCGGTTTCAGATCGGAAAGATCTACGGTATATACAACCGTACCATGGTAAGTGATCAGCTGGTTTTTGCTGAAGATTGCCCAGTTAAAAGCACCGGTATTGGTCAGCGTAGTAGCTTCCGACACATCCTGCTTCATGACTTCCAGTTTCTTCATTCTGGTGGAATCCCCGAGGATCGCTTCTTCAAAATCCGCAGCGGTATAACCGAAAATACCATGGTTTTCTAGCGTCATATCATGATCTTCAACCGATTCATCAACCGAAAACACACTGTCAATCGCCGTGTTCATCGCATCGATCTTCGGGATCACATAATAGGCCAGAAGTCCGATGATGACCAGTACCGGCAGCAGCTGCAGAATAAAACCCCAGACCTTCCCTTTTGCGGAACCTCTGCGTGCAGCCTGTTCGACTTTTTTCAGCAGTTCTTCTTCATTGATACCCTTGTTTTCGGTTACCACTTCCTGTTTGTTTTCTTCCATGATGGTGCCTCCTTTCATTATGTTGTTTCTTTTATTTCTAACACATTAGCAACTTCTTCATGGTTATTCGGTAGATACCATCCATCCGGATTATCTGTCACACCAGAAAAACCAAGTGAACTAAATGTAGTGAGCTGTCAAGTGTCTAGCACCAGAACGGACACCCTCTTTTTTTAAAAACGAAGGATACCACGTGCCAAATCTCGTACTTCATCCTCCGTCCCACGTTTAACAATTAGTTGTCCGCCTCTTTTTACTGCTCATTCTCTTCAAACTTCTTTTAGAGTATTCCTATTTCACGGATAACCATTTATCTGTTCGCTTCAACCTCCTGAGCGATCATGTCATCAATCAATTCTTTGTTCTTGACATAGTCCTTTTTCGAGCTTAAACGAATACAAAATTCTGATGGCTTCAAGTAATGGCCAAATGACAATTCAGTAGCATCCAGTTATTTTTAATTTTTCAACATTCTGAACTTGATATATGTGGAGATACGTATAGTTTTTTCTCGGTCGGAAAACAACCGCATTCTTCGTTATTCCATTTTTTTGTAAACCAACGAAAAAATGGATTAAGAAGCTTTAAGAGTGAATATCAGATCATCCATTGAGTGAAATCCAGATACAATATTTAGGATCATCATCTTTATTTTCATATCTTCCGCCAACATAACTATTATTTTGACCAGTATAAGTTCCTTGATTATTTTTCCAAAATACACAAATATGTGGCTCTTTTGCCGCGGGATATATTGCTATCATAACGACCGCATCCCTATAATCCTGCGTTGATGAATAGGCTTCCCTTGAATTTCCCCCATAAAAATAAGTTCCTCCATCAGTTTTCGTCCCTTTGCCATATGCTTTTAAACTATTCTTACTAGGAACAAATTTGCCTGATTTCGGATCGTAAGCTCCATATGCATTCCTTCTTTCAGTATCACTATTATTGTTAAAACCTAAATCAGTGGAAGTTGTGCCATTTTCAGTCACAACACCACTGTAATAGTATTCAACCGCAAGTGAAGCTGCCTGCCGCATAGTGGCAATATCATATGCCTCGCGAGATTTTTCTATTTGTTTATTAAAGATTGGGATAGAGATCGCAACTAAAACGCCAATGATTGCTACTACAATCAGCAATTCTGCTAATGTGAATCCTTTTTTATTGTTGTTTTTCATAATCTGATAATAATAAGCATTCCTGTATAAATGCAATAGGTTTCCGGATTTCGCAATCGTTTTGTCATTTTTGAAAGATATATCACTTGATTGGAATAACGGATTCGAAAAAGCTGGGCAAATTCAATGCTCAGCTTTTCTTCTTGGTTGTTTTGAAAATCGGGTTATCGCCCGGATCATCTTTTCCCTCTACTGAAGGAAGGACAATCGGTGCACGAAGAAGATCATCTTCATCGTTGATAACGATAACTTTTGCCTTTACGCCGCCATTGATGTTTTCTATTTCATCATCATTCAGTACTTTCTTCTGATCTGCCATGACTATATCCTCCAATTCTTTTCAATAATATGTACGTAGAACTGCAAAATAATCCACAGAAAACAGCATGATCTGAGCAGTCAAAGATACAGAGTACAGTATTAATTTACTGCCTTATGTACAACTACCTGCGGGAACGGAATTTCAATTCCAGTAGCATCAAACAGCAGCTTCAGTTCCCGGTTTAGTCTCCTTCTGGAACGGAATACATTTTCTTCTTTGGTAAGTACCTGAAACTTCAGTACCATACTGCTGTCCGCAAGATCTTCAATTCCCAGATATTCCGGTACATCCAGAAAGAGGTCTTCATTTGCCGCATATATTTTCGGCATGGCATCCGCAATAATCCGTTCCATTGCCGGAATATTCGTACTGTAGGAAACCCCTACCAGACAGACTGCATAAGAATCATTTCTGGAACGGTTCTGGAAGTTACGGATATCTGAGTTATTGACGATCTTGAGGTTCTTTCCGACATCTTCAATGACGGTCGTACGCACTCCGATACTGCGTACTACACCTCTGAAGTCATCCAGTATGATGATATCCCCTACTTCATACTGACGTTCAAAGATAATAAATAGGCCGGTAATGATATCTTCAATCAGTGACTGTGCACCAAAGCCGATAATAAGTCCAATAATTCCGGCACCGGCTAGAACCGCTGTTGTATCTACACCCAGAATGCTCAAGCCCCAGATAAAGCCAATGATGACTGCTAGATAGCGAAGCAGACCGGTCAGCAGTATTGCAATCGTCTTGGAGTGACTGTCTTTTGCGGTTTTCTCAAGGATGGTCTTAATAACGGTAAAAAGGAACCAGAGAAACGCCACTGCACCAATCAGCATGAAGATATGCGCAAACGTTACTTTCCCACTCCCGTTGATGAGAAAGTGCATATCTTTCAGCTCTTTCATTGTCTCTACTGTCTCTGCAGACAGCGGCAGTATTCCCGGGTTAAATGCAATGATTGCCAATAACAGTGCAATCACTAAACCGATAATTGTTTTGGTATTCATAAGATCTCCCTATCCACCAACGGTGCCTTTATTTGTAATTTGAATTTCAGTTGTCGAGCCGTCATTCGAAACCGCTTCAATCGTCATTTCCGCATCATAATTGATTTGTACCGGATTATCTTCCAATTCAGAATACCTGACGTAAACACAATCATCAAATGAGATTTCAGGTCCAGTACTGTTGATTGAACTGCCATCCGGCGCCTCACACTGAAGAGATGTACTTTCGATAGCATCTTCTGGATCCTCAGTATTTCCGAACAGATCGATTGGATAGCAGAATTCCAAAGATTTATCTACTTGGCTATAGTTCACTGTGGTATTAAGTTCATATACTTTAAACTCATCCAACTCTTCACTACCAGTCGTGCCATCGCTGTATTCGTAATCCATGACAATTTTCGCAGGATAGCTATTATATGTAACAGATTGATTAGGGTTATATTTCACTTCACCAGACCATACACCATCTTCTACTGTACCGTCTATTTGCCCATCTTTGTTATACACGGCAACATCTGCTGGATTATCTTCGTCATAGAATTCTTCTTTTTTAACAAATAATTTAACTGTTGCATTTCCATCTGCAATCTTATTCAGTGTCACAGAGAACTTTCGAGTATTGTCAGTAACCAGATCCCCATTAGTACGATCAATCAAAATATTAATTACAGAATCCGTACGGATTTCCGGTGCTGTCTGAGGTACTGGAGTCGGTGTTGGATCCGGTTCCGGATCAGAAGATTTTGGGGTCGGTTCTATCACAAACTCATAAAGATCTTCCTGAATTGGATCCGGGGTTGGTTCCGGAGTCGGCACTGTAACGCGAATTGGCTCTTTTATCGGAGCAGGTTCTGGAGACGGTAACGACTTTAAGTCTTTTTCTTCTTTTGTTGCTGGTTCTGAAACCTTCTCAGGAAACGGTTCAAAAGAAGGCTGTACAATTGCTGCAGCAACTGGTTTCAGTGGTAGATTCTCAGCAGAAGTGTTTAACTTATGGGATGAAATATAGGTAAACATTACTGCACCCGCTAAAGATGCGCTCATAAAAGGGCCGACATTATGAAAGGCCGTTTTATCATTACGTATCTTTCTTCCCTTTACCGGTTCATTTGCCCGAGCATGTTCCGGATACTGTAAATCCGCTTTACTATACATATTCTTTAATTCTTTATTATCGAGTCAAATCTGTTTGACCAATAAAACGATGCAGGAATACGTTCGGCATTTCTGCCTCCAGCATCTGCGCAGTGAAAAGATAATATCTTCAATGTTGATAATATAAGTATATCTTTTGTAGGATGAATTATCAGCAAATTATTATTTGAATGCTAAAAACAAACCGAAAACTGATCATGGTCTAAAAAAGGAGCAGTTATTGTAGCCCTGCCCCTTTGCGTGGTTATTGCCCTTTCCCAAAAATGATGTCGTTTCCTCCCGGGTCGTCTTTACCACCGGTATACGCAATGTCTGTTTTTTCGCCGGTATACGAAACAGTCATAATAATATCCTCATAATTATTTTTAATCCGTTTTTCTATCGTCATTCCGCCGGTGATGTTGTTGAGATCTTCATCTGTCAGCAAAAGCTTGATTACTTCCATATGGTAATCCTCCCATAAACAGTATAACCGTTGAGTTATTAGGTTTGTAAATACCAACACTGCATGAATGAACTATTCTGTATTATCATGTCGGATATTTCGTTACACCCAGCATCTACATAGTCAATGATATTAGATAAAACATTTTTGCCAAAAACATCGATCGAATTATTCTCTGTCTTCAGTTGTTATATAGTTTGGTCTATACCAATATCCACCATCGGAAGATGAGCTTCCTTTTGAATTGGCGTAAACAGAAACAACGCCATCTTTATCAATATTAATCGTATATCCATACTTCCATTTTTCATCAGAGGAATATACTTGCCATGAATTAATATTGATTCCAGTTGACTCAACCAAATCCACCAACTTCTGTTTCTCAGCATCAATCGTTTCTTGGGTTGCATAACCCCAGGTATCTATATAAACACGATAATCCTTGGCCGTTCCGTCACCATTACTATAGACACTAATTTGATTAAAATTCTTATAGAAGTTGATTTCACCATTTTCATACGCTTTCTTAAATGCGCTTTCAATAGCATTCATATTATCTATATCTTCCTGTCTGCGTCCAGCAGCAGTAGTTAAATCATTACCTCCCCACTTCAGCGAAACAATACCATCACTATCAATTTTCACAGTGATGAAATGAACAGTTCCATCATTAGGTGTTCCTGTAGCGTTTAGTTCTGAAGCAAACTCTGAAGAATTCTTTGATGATTTTCCATATCCTTTTGGTGTTGAATCGGTCATGGTACCGCTTGCTGCATCATACTTTTTGCTATAATTCTCTGGCATCCCGTCGGTCATCCATTCCGCAACAGCTGCCGCTTTTGCAGACCGCATATTGGCAAGATCCACCGCTTGCCTGCTCTTCTCCAGCTGTGAAGTAAAGATTGGAATACTGATAGCAACCAGTACTCCTATGATGGCGACAACGATTAACAATTCCGCAAGTGTGAAACCCTTCTTATTCTCCATACTCGTCATCCTCCGTTTCTTATACATACGGTAGTATAAAGTATATTCCATCAACACATCACACTTTAAACAAATCGATAGGACCTTTTCACAGAACCACCTTAAGTTTCGTTATAAGGTCCTCCAGTTTTGTTAAAAGGTTGCCCTGGATTAGCAGAGGATTGTTAAACAAAAGATGTACACCCTTCCGGTAAAGGTAGGTGCAGAACAGGAAATATGGTTTGCTACAGGAATAAGAAGTTCAATGTGGATGCCGGATTGAGGTTAAGCTGATTGGCATTCTCGTAGCTATCAGCATTCCCATTTTCACAGCTCAGTTGGAGAAGGCTCATGAAGCAACTAACGAAGCATACATTAGATCTGCTTATGCGGAAGCTTCGGCAGATTTACTTACAAACGATAAATCCACTTATTCAAAAGAAGTAACAGCTAAGCAAACTCAGGCTGGTTGGCAAGGAACTGACTATGTTACAGCACCGAATGAAATTGGCGGGCAGCAGGTTACCGCTTCTACAAAAGGATGGACTGTTGCTGCTGATACCGATGAAAACAAGGTTACTATTACCGCAAAATCTTAAAGCTAAGTAAAGCATTTAATGAGCTCTCTACCATCCCGGTGGAGAGTTTTTATTTTGTATTCCCCTTATCAGCCCTAAACAAGCCGCTTACGGCTTGTTTGATTGGTAATGGGAGAAATATGGGTGGATATAAAAAGCCCTCTAGCGATGGGCTAGAGAGCCTAACGGGAATACTAATTAACTAAGCGCAACGGTTGTAATACCACCGTTAGCGTCTACTGTAAATGTTAGTGTCTTATTCCCAGCTGTTCCAGGATCATCAGGAGCAGTGAAGGGTAATTCGCCAGCAAGTCCGCTCCAAGTGTTTGCACTCTGAGATTTAATGGCTACTGTAACTGCATACGTACCTGCAACCTTATCCCCTGTTGCCTTAGGTGTGAAAGTAACGGTACTCTGTCCATCAGAACCAGCGAGCACACATGTCATAACTTCTGCATATGCAGAACGCATGTTAGCTACAGAAACCGCATCACGGCTCTTCTCCAACTGGCTAGTGAAAATGGGAATGCTGATTGCTACAAGAACGCCGATGATCGCAACGACGATCAGGAGTTCTGCAAGTGTAAAACCTTTTTTATTGTTCTTATTCATGTTATTCCTCCTTCTTTTCAGGAAATGTTTCCCAAAATGGCTAATAATTATGTACCATAGTAAGCGCTTTCTTTGCAATAAAAACAGAACAACTTTTTTATCTTTTTGCCGATTTGTGGGATGACTTAGAACAGGTTGTACATGGTGAACATCGGCATATAGATTGCTATAACGATAAATCCTGCAAATATCGCAAGGAATACCAGCAGTGTCGGTTCCAGTTTACTGATTGCCGCAGTCATCGCGTAATCGGCTTCCTTTGAATAATAATCGCCAACTGTCTTGAGTGTTTTCTCCAGTTCACCGGTATTCTCACCGATGGCTGTCATTTCGGTCAACGTCTGTGGAAACACTTCAGCATTCCGCATCGCATCACCAAGTTTGATACCGGTTTGTACTTTTTGGGAAAGAATGTTTGTTTCGGTTCCCAGTACATAGTTATCCAGCACTTTTGCAGTTACTTCCAAAGCATTGGTTACCGGAAGACCTGCACTCAGTAACGCTGACATAGTTGAGGCAAAATCGGCGCTGCCGGAAAACGTATTGATCTTTCCCATGACTGGCATGGTAAGCAGTGTCTTCCCCCACCACAGTTTTCCCTTTTCGGTACTGGTATAGAACTTGAATAAAAGAAATGCCGCAATGAAGATTAAGAGAATTAATGCCCACCACTTTGAGAAGAAGTTAGAGATGGAAATCAGGAGTCTGGTAATAAACGGAAGTTCACCGCCCATTTCACCAAATACTGCAGTCAGAGTCGGTACGACTTTTATCATAACTACCATGACAACTATCACAGCTACTACAAGAACGAAGATCGGATAAGACAACGCTGACTTGACCTTTTCTTTTAACTGGTAGTTTCTCTCGAAGTATTCCTGCAATGTCGCAAAACTCTGTTCCAGTGTACCGGACATCTCTCCAGCCCTAACCGTTTCGATAAAGGTAACCGGCAGTCCCGGGCAGTTCTTTTCCATACTGGTTGCGATGGAGTTACCCTGAGCGACATCCTTTGCGCTGTTTAACAACATCTTTTTGAGTTTCTTGTCTTCCGTCTGGTTGCCGATCATCTCCATACAGGAGGCGATATCAACACCAGCAGTCAGGATCGTAGAGAACTGTGAACACATTACAGCAAGTGCCTTGGCATCCACTTTATTTGATCCGATTTCCATGTTCAGAATGCTGTTTTCATCTGCACTCTTTACTTCACTGATGCTGATGACAACCGGACAGGTTGCCTTGATACGCTCAACTGCCGCATACTCATCGATTGCTTCGACGACACCGTTGACCTTGGCGCCGTCTGGAGTCATTGCACTGTACTTATACGTAATCATATGCAATTACCTCCTGGGTCTCATACCCATACCCATTCCCATGCCAAGCCCTTGTGTATTCTGCTTGATATACTCCGGCTTGTTTGCTGCTTCGACAGCGGTTTCCGGTTCAATCATGCCTTCTTTTACAAGCTTGAGCAGATAGTTATCCATGGTGACACTGCCTTCCTTGGCAGAGGTAAGAATCGCAGATTCCATCTGCGGTGTCTTGCCTTCCCGGATCTGGTTGCGGATCGCAGGTGTGGAGATCATAACCTCACAGGCTGCGATTCTTCCCTTGCCGCCCTTCTTCAGCAGAAGCTGCTGGGAAAGAACTGCTTTCAGGGTTGTAGAAAGCTGCAGACGGATCTGTTGCTGGTGCTCTGCCGGGAACGTACCGACAATACGGTCAATGGAATCACTGGCACTGTTGGTATGCAGGGTTGCGAATACCAGATGGCCGGTTTCTGCAGCCGTTAATGCGGTTTCAATGGTCTCGCCATCACGCATTTCACCGATCAGAATGATATCCGGGTCTTCACGCAGGATAGCTCTTAAGCCATCGGCATAGGATCTGGTATCCGTGCCGACTTCTCGCTGTGAGATGACACACCGGTCCGGCTGATAGATATATTCGATCGGGTCTTCCAGAGTAATGATGTGCTCATTACGGGTATGGTTGATTGCATCGAGAATTGCTGCAAGCGTAGTTGACTTACCGGAACCGGTTTCCCCGGTTACCAGTACGATGCCCTTGTTGTAGGTCGGGAACGTTGTAACGACTTCCGGCAGATGCAGCTCTTCGATCTTCGGGATCCAGTCAGATAACAGACGAAGGCAGGCAGACATCGTGCCGCTGACCTTGTACAGGTTAATACGGATACGGTGTCCGGCTACGGTCTTGGCCGCATCCAGTTCGCCGATTTCTTCGATCTGTTTCCAGTCATCCCCTACCAGTTCCTTGGCATATTCAATACAGTCCTGCGGTGAGAGCGGCTCATCGTTCATGGACTGAATCTCGCCATGGAGACGGTACTTCGGGGGCTGGCCGGCTGTCAGGTGAATATCACTTGCGCCGTCTGCTGCTGCCTGTACAATAATTTCTTCCAATGTTTTTCTCATAGTCTTTTACTCCAGAGTTACGATCGTACGTACTACTTCATCTACTGTTGTGACACCCGCATCGATCAGCTTTCTGCCGTTCACGATCATCGGGGTAAAGTCGGTTGAAGAGATCTGCCGGCGCAGTTCCGTTCCGGTTGCGCCGCTTGCGACAATATCGCGCAGTTTGGAATTCATTGCCATGATTTCAAATACACCGGTTCTGCCGCGGTAACCGGAATCGAAGCACTGGTGACAGCCACGACCGTGATAGAACTTCTTTGTTGGATCCGGCTGGATGCCGGCATAGTCCAGCAGCATCGGATCCGGTGTGGTCTCTTCTCTGCAGTTCGGGCAGATCTTACGTACCAGACGCTGTGAGATGACACCTCTTACCGATCCTGCGATCAGGTACGGTTCAACGCCCATATCCTTCAGACGGTCGATTGCCGAACAGGCATCTTCGGTATGAATGGTCGAGAGAACGAAGTGACCGGTCATGGCAGCACGCATTGCGATTTCGGCTGTCTCACCGTCTCGAATCTCTCCGATACAGATAATATCCGGGTCCTGACGGAGGCAGGCACGGAGTGCACTGGCAAAGGTCAGGCCTACTTTTTCATTGATCGCTACCTGGGTAACGCCTTCGATCTGGAATTCCACCGGATCTTCCAGCGAGATCATGTTTACGGTATCGCTCTTGAGAGCGTTGATCATGGTATACAGGGTGGAAGTCTTACCGGAACCGGTCGGACCGACAATCAGTACAACACCGCTGGTATTCTTCATGAGACGGTCAAACTTCGGCAGATCCTCATCGGTAATACCGATACCCTTCGGATTGAGGATCCCCTGTTCACGGGTGAGCAGTCGGATAACGATCTTTTCACCATAGATGGTTGGCAGAGAGTTGAGACGGAGGTCAATGTTCGTACCGTCCGGTCTTCTGGCAAGTGCACGTCCATCCTGCGGAATACGGCGTTCTGCAATGTTCATATTCGCCATGACCTTGAAACGGGAAATGACTGCAGACTGCAGTTCCTTCGGGATCTGCAGGATCTCATTCAGACGGCCGTCGACACGGATCCGTACACACATGTCGTTTTCTCTCGGTTCGACATGAATATCACTCGCCTTTTCGATAATGCCGCGCTCGATGATGGAGTTGACCAGTTTTACGGTAGGAGCTGCGTTGGTATCGTCATTGTCCAGAACATTTGCGGTTTCATCAACGGTTGCAAATCCCTGTTCTTCCCGCATCTCTTCCATTGCCTTTGCTGCACCTTCGTTGTCATAAAGAACGGAAAGTGCACGGTCAATCGCTCTGGTATAGGCAATCATCGGAATGACGCGTTTCTTGGTAATATTCTTAACCTGTTCTACTGCCGGGAAGTTCATCGGGTCTTCCATAGCAAGGTACAGCGTATCCCGATCCAGCTTTACGGGTACAACACGGTTTGATTTGGCAATATTCTTCGGTACAAGCGTCACAAGACTCGGATCGATCTTTGCCTTGTTAAGGTCAATAAAGTCAATACCGAGCTGGCGTCTCAGAATCTCAATCAGCTGATCTTCTGAAATGTACTTTTCATCAACCAGATAAGTACCAAGACGCTTGCCGCTACCCTTCTGACCGGCAAGAGCCTCTTCCAGCTGCTGTTCGGTGATCGCACCGACATCCACTAGCATTTCGCCTAATCGCTTATATTTCATATGTCTACCTGCTTTCTTTCACGATAAAAAGATAGAGTTTCTCTGTTTCTATTTTACTGTCAAATAATTTTATTTTTCAATAAATGATAATAATTGCTTTTAAATAGGAATGATCTGAAGTTTACCGGGATTATTTCATGAAATATAAATCGGTTTCCGGGAAACAGAGGGATTTCCAAAGAAATGGCTAAGAGTAAAGCAGAGGGGCAAAACAATCCTTTCAGAAGAAGATTATCTATCTCTAGAAGATTATTTGAAAACACCGAAATAGACAGAAAACCTTCCGTATTTGTATCGGTGAAATGTATTAACATTAATACAGAAGACGGCAGCCATACCCTTCTCGAAGCGTCCAGACCATTGATGGAATATTCGGCACGAATGGAACGTATCCGTGAAAGGAAGGATGTGATCGGACTGGATAATGCGATCACCGAAGCACTGAAACAGGTCCCAGAAAACTATGTGATCCATGATGCAGTAAAGGCCGCCCTGGAGGAGATAAGAAATATGTTGCTGGCGGAATTTGATGAAGAACAGTATCGGCAGGCTGTAACAGAAGAGGGATACGAAGATGGATATTCCGAGGGGATTCGAGACGGGCATCGGGATGAACGCAGAAAAACGGTTTTCCGGATGTTTGAAAAAGGAATGTCAGATCAAGACATTCTGGATTTTTATGGAAGCTTGATTTCTGAAGAAGAACTGTCAACATTACGAAATGACTGGACGATTCACACAAAGAATTAATCTTGGAAGAAACGAGAGAAAATCATCAATCTGTTATTCGAGATAAAACTTTGAGCAGTAAAAAACGGATAATCCCTGTAATTCAGGATTTATCCGCTTTTTTCATTTTATGCAGGATCTTGCCCATTCTTCATCGATGCGGGTAATACGGTCATCGAACGTTGGGGCATATTCCTGTTCGACCGTTTCATACAGTTTTTTGTCGATCGGAATCACATCTGTAAAACCCTGTTCCTCTTCCACAAGAAGTGCGGGGCCTTTTTCCGTTGGCGCAAACCATAGGTGTTCGATGCGCCCTTTCTCATCAGAGGCAAGTATCCCCTGCTTGAGCACTTCAACCACCCGGTCATCCAGTCCGGCTTCAAAGACTGCAATCTTTTCCATCAGATCATTCGGTGTTTTTACCGTCCGGAAGCGATATCTGGACTTCATGTCTTCAATGACGCCGCGGATCGCGTCTTCCGAAGCATCTTCCTGATTGAACAGTTCCGTAAACGGATCCTCGGGAGAATGCGAATCTACCAGCATGACCATAAACCGGTGAGTTGGATCATGATAGACAAACGGATAGATGACGCCGTTGACGGCACCGCAGTGCGGGCAGACGAAATCAAAGATGGAGGCATCCATTACTTTGGAGCGGAACTGGGGTTCTTTGGAAACATCCACCCCTTCGTATACTTCATAATCATGAAGCTTCCCGCATTGCGGACAGCGGTACGGAATGGTCTTTCGGGCCATCAGTCTTCTGCCTTCACTTCCTTCGGCGGGATGCGGCTGTAGGTCGAAGCCATCTCATGGATCGCAAGTGCCAGTTCTCTGGAAAGGAAATTCGGTTTCAGGCGCCATACCCAGTTGCCCTGTGCAGTGCCCGGAGTGTTCATGCGGCCTTCTTCCTTGAGGCACAGGAAATCCTGGAGCGGAATAATGCAGAGATCACAGGGGCTGTGATACGCTTCGCGGATCATGTCCCAGGTAAAGGCATTGTAGTCGGTATTGACTGAACGGATATAGGAACGGGCAAATTTGATTTCCCCTTCCTTCAGCGATTCTGCCCAGGAACGGGTCGTCATATTGTCATGATTGCCGGTATAGATCACCGCATTCTTTGTCAGCTTATGCGGCATGTAAATGCTGTCCCAGCTGGTAAAGGCATACTGCAGGATCTTCATGCCCGGAATACCGGTATCGTTCAGCAGTTTGACATTCTCTTCCGTCACATTGCCAAGATCTTCCGCAAACAGACGCACATCGCCAAGCTGCTTTTTCATCTCGGTGAAGAACGCTTCACCCGGTCCCTTTTCCGCAAATCCGCGTACCGCATCCTTATCTTCATAGGGAATGGCAAATGCAGAGACAAACCCATGGAAGTGGTCGATACGGATCACATCATAGAAATCACAGGCGTGTTCGATCCGCCGCATCCACCAGCGGTATTTCGTCTTCTTCAGCGCATCCCAGTTATAGAGTGGGAAGCCCCAGATCTGCCCTTTCGGAGAGAAGGCATCCGGCGGCGTACCGGCAACCTCTTTGGGTTTTCCGTCTTTTCCGGTACGGAACACTTCCGGATGGCTCCAGAGATCCGCTGAATCGATTGACACAAAGAACGGCATGTCACCGATGATCTCAATGCCCTGCTTATGGGCATACTCTCTCAGTTTCCTGTACTGCCGTTTGAATTCATACTGCATGAAGCAGTAGAACTCCATCAGCTCTTCCAGGCGCACTCTTGCCTGCATGATCGCTGCTTCCTTGCGCTCCCGCAGTTCCTTCGGCCAGTCCAGCCAGCTCTTGCCGTCCTGTTCCCGCTTAATCGACATAAACAGGGAATAGTCATCCAGCCAGTCGGCTTCCTTTGTCTTGAATGCGCAGTAATCATCATTGGTAAGTCCGCCCTTTTCCACAAAGTGGTCATAAGCGGTCTTCAACAGCAGATAACGGTTGTGGTACAGCTTCCCGTAGTCAACCTTTTCCGGGTCGTTCCCAAAATCATAGGACCAGAGTTCCTGCTCACTCAGAAGACCATCTTCTTTCAGCGTAACTGGATCAATATAATACGGGTTCCCTGCAAAGGCAGAAGAAGACTGGTACGGAGAATCTCCAAATCCGGTCGGACCGATCGGCAGGATCTGCCAGTAGGACTGTCCGCTCTCCTTCAGAAAGTCAATAAAGCGGTTGGCTTCTTTTGAAAAACAGCCGATACCAAAACCAGAGTCCAGCGACGAAATCGGCATCAGTATTCCAGCACTTCGTTTCATGCGATATCCTCCTGAGGAGCTGCTTCGCCCTCTTCCTGCTCTGCCGTGATGGCCTCCTGCGGATCAAATGACATCATCGGTGCGTCATCCGGGTTTTCCTCTTCTGCCGCAGAATGACGCTTCTGCGGAATGATGGAACTGGTCATCGTCTGGGGCCGGCGTTTGCGGCCAAGCACAAAGGTGCTGTTGACGGTAATGCTGAGCTCCGGCAGACGGTCCGGTGAACTATTCGAATTCTGACGCACATAGGCGCGTCCTTCGATCAGTACACGGTCGCCTTCATTGAAGTTATAGACTTCTTCTGCGTGTTTTTCTCGCGCCGCAAAACTGAGAATGCAGTAAGGGCCGTCATCATCCGTGGAACGCCAGTACGCCCGGCTTCCGGTCTCCCGCAACAATAACCCGATCATGCGGTCCTTGCCGCGGATCGTCAGTTTGCCGAATGCCATCTTCTTGTCCCCGTCATCGCCCATGTCGGAACGCATGCGGGTAACACCGTCTTTTTCGATCGTACCGATCGCAGTCACGTGATAGCAGATCACAACCCCGTTTCGGTCACGGATCGTTTCAAATGAAAAATAATCTTTTGCCATATGTCTCCCGAAAATAATCAAACAATGAATGAATGTATTTGAAAAAACAAGGTTATTATATCCCGCCCGTCCCGTTTGCGAACATTTTTTTCACGCGCAGGATTTCTTCTTCCAGCATCCGTGCACTGATCCTTGCGGCACCCTGGGCAAAGACCGCATTCTGGATCAACGCATCACTTGTCGCAACGGTCAGCTCATAGCTGCGGGATAGTTCAGAAGTCAGCTTTTCGATATACTCATCTGCGGTCTCTCCCGTCCTGGTATAAACCACTTCAAACATTCCCTGTTTCTGATGCGAACCATAGTTGTCCTTTCGTTTATAGCCATCAAATACGACGATCATGCGAATCCGTACGTAGGCCTGATAGGCTGCCAGTTCATCGATCAGACGTTCTCTGGCACTGGTGATATCCGCTTCCGCCAGGTGTCTGGTCTCTTCAAAGCCATGAATCATGTTATATCCGTCAACGATCATACACGCAGGCAGATTTGGTGTTGGCTTTGAACGGTATACTTCTTCCGGTTTCTCAGCCGGCTTTTTCTTGGTTTGTCTGCGGTTGTTTCCGGATTCGGAGGCGATGATCGATTTCAGGTCCTCTTCGGAAACATGATAGGTACGGTGCGAATAGGTACCGGTCTCACTGCGGTCCTTGACCGGGATATTCATAAATGCGTCCGCTTCTTCCCAGGAGACGGCAAACGAACTTCCATGGGTACAGAACACCGATCCCGGCGGGTTCCTGAGATCCGTCAGCGGATCGTAACCGGATTCCTGTATGATCACTTCCGGTTCCTGGCATTCCCGATAGCCGCAGGATACCTGCCTGCAGGTACCAGTGCCTCTTGTATAGGCCGTCAGCTCGCCCTGATAATTCAGCATTGTACGCCTTGGCCCTTCTCCGCGGATCAGAACAATTCCCTCGGTTTCTTCTACCGATACCGTTGCCTTGCGGTTCTCGAGATCAAAAAGTGCACGGGAAACATATTCCGGTGCGATGCGGATCTCATAGCTGCAGTATGGTTCGAGAAGAATGCTGGTGCCTTTCATCAGAGCCTGGCGTACCGCACGTCTTGCGGCATTGCGGAAGTCTCCGCCTTCCGTATGTTTCAGGTGCCCTTTTCCGGCTGTCAGCACAATCGTCACATCACTCAGCTGTGCACCGCATAAAACGCCTTTGTGGCGGATCGTACGCAGTGCGGAAAGAATCGTATTCTGCCAGTGTGCAGCCAGTTCATCGCTGCTCACTTCACTTCGTACAGTGATGCCGCTGTTCCGTTCCCCCGGTTCAAGACGCACATGAACTTCGGCGTAATGACGCAGCGGTTCAAAATGCCCCGCACCGCAGACCGGGCTTTGGATCGTTTCACGGTAAATAATCTTTCCGGTACCGAAGCTCACATCGAGACCGGTTTCTTCCATGATGCGATGCTGGAGGATCTCCTTCTGCATCTCTCCCATGATGGAAATCTGAATCGAACCGCTTTCCTCATCACTGATGACACCCAGTGTCGGATCTTCTTCCGACAGCTTCTGACAGACTTCAAACAGGATGCGCTTTTCCCGGTCATTTTCGATTTCCAGTTCATATACCATGCACGGTTCCAGCAGAGAACCCGCCTTATCCGGCTCAAAGCCAAGACCCGAACCGGCTTCCGCCGATTTCAGACCGCTGACCACCGCAATCTCTCCTGCGGTCACTTCATTTACGGTAACCATTGTAGTGCCGTTCAGCACTTCAATACGGTCCGCTTTTTCTTCGCCGATGACTTTCTGCTTTGCCTGCAGGGTCCCGCCGGTCACTTTCAGGTGCACTCTTCTTCCTTCCGGTCCGTTGGTCACGCGGAAGATCCGGGCACCGAATTCGTTTGGCATCGGTTTCGCTTCACTCAGCTGATCGATGCCATCCAGCAGTTCCGTTACACCGAAATCCTTCAGTGCAGAACCAAAGAATACCGGAAAGAACAGCCTCTGGGAAAACGCCTGTGCGATCCGTTCGTCACTAACCGTTCCGGTTTCCAGGAACTCCTCCATCATTGTCTCATTGGCAACTGCCGCATTTTCCATGGTATCGTCCCGGTTCCAGGCAATACAGTTATGAAAGGTGTTCTCCAGCTGCTGGAGCAGCTCGTCTTCTCCCTTCTGGGCAATATCCATTTTGTTTACAAAAAATACCGCCGGGATTCGGTACTGTTCCAGAAGATTCATGATTGTTTCGGTATGCGCCTGTACACCGTCCAGACCGCTGATCAGAACAACTGCCATGTCAATAACCGACAGAGACCGTTCCATCTCCTGTGAGAAATCCACATGACCTGGGGTATCAATCAAAAAGATTTCGGTATCCTTCCAGGTGATCGATGCCTCTTTCGCATAGATCGTTATGCCGTGCGCTTTCTCCTGCGGATCGGTATCCAGTGCGGCATCCCGGTTATCCACCCGGCCCATCTTGCGGATCACACCGCAGTGGAACAGCATGGATTCAATACAGGTTGTCTTTCCCGCATCAACATGTGCGAGAATGCCAATCGTTGTTCGTTTCATCGGAAGAATTATACCAGACCGAAATGACAAAATTAAAAAAGGCGAACCCGGTGCTAAGTTCCGATTTCGCCTCCTTCTCAGTATGCACGGTCCGTTGCGGCGGACGTTCGCCTGCGAATGAAACAGACGCGCCTCAGACGCAGCGCACACATGCGACACCGTTATTATAATCCGATCATTTCATGAGTTACAATTGTTTTCAAAAAAAGTTTACAGATGTAAAATTTTATTGATGAAGAATTCAGAACGATCAGCACTTACAAGACAGCGTATCCAGCAGGCATTTATTAATTTACGCAAACGCAAGTCTCTGGAACAGATCCGGGTAACCGAACTCTGCCGGATGGCCGATACCAACCGGACCACCTTTTACCATTACTACGAAGATATTTACAACCTGAACAATGAAATTGAAAACCAGTTCATGAAAGAATGTCTTGAGAATTTTCCTTACCGTGGGCTGGCGTATGAAGATCCCGAGCGTTTTCTTCTGGAGTTTAACCGGGCACTGCTGCCGCACAAGAAGGATCTTGAGATTCTGGCGCACGGCCGTGAATCCGATCAGTTTGCCAAGATGGAAGAATGGATGGTGAATCTTGCCAAGAAAGACAATCAGAGTATTGAAGAAGAATTCTTCCTGACCTTTCTGATCGGAGGTCTTGTCCATATCATTAATTTCTATAATAAGAAAAAGAAGTATTCGGAAGAGCTGATCAAGGAACAGATGACAAAGCTGATGCATAAAGGGCTCCGGATGAATCACAGCAAATGAAAAGGATGGTAAGTGCCATCCCTTTCTTTTGGTTATCCTGCGGCGTCCGGTTCCCCGTCACCGTCGGTATCGTAAACGATCCCGCGGTATTTCGAACACCTTACGGTATACGTATTGTCATCGAACGGTCCCCAGATTTCACAGATGTGATTGTCATTTCTCCAGTCCTCGTCATCAACATAGGTCTGATCCAGTTTTACCCCTGCGCCAAGACGGTTCGCACTGGCCACGAAGACTTCCAGCTCATTATAGTTTTTGCCTGCCCAGTCATACGGGTTCAGCACAAACTGTCCGAGGCTGACAACGTAATTGACTGTGGCGTTCGGCATGAAGAGACCGGTATCGTTCGAGATGATGTAATCCTTGGCAATCGAGCTGCTGTACATCTCTGTGCGGGTTCCTTCCATGACGCCATAGGCATGAAGTGCATGCTTGAAGTCATACTCGCTGTAGCCCGTCATGGACGGAATATTGATTCTTGGATCCGGAGTCGGTGTCGGTGCAGCTGTCGGAGTTGGCGTCGGAGTCGGAGCGACTTTCTTGGCGATCACAAGCAGGATCGTACCATTCGGATTGATGTATCCGCTGTTGGGAGTCTGTGAGAGAATCGTGCCGCTTTCCTTATCGGTGGTTTCCTTTTCACTGACCGAAACCTTGAGGTTGGCGGTGGAGTAATACTGACTGTTGATGGAATTGAACCAGCCCAGGAAGTTGTTCTGATAGGAAAGACCGGTATAATCCTTGACCGGAATCGGTCCGACCGATACATAGACCTTCATGACATCCCCCATCCGCATGGTTCCGGTGCTTGGCTCATTGCCGTATACCGTACCGCTTGCCGTGCGGTTCCAGCACTGCAGCCAGGAGATCTGGATGCCGTTTTCATTGCCCCAGGCTTCGATCTCATTGCGGCTCTTGCCGGCAAGGCTGATTGCCGGAATTGTTGCCCCAAGGGAATACGTCACCTGAATTACCGATCCCTTCATGACCTCATCACCGGATTTCGGATCTGTGGAAATAACGATATTTTCTGCAACCGTCGTACTGTGCTGGGTGCTGTAACTGATGGAAACCTGATTCGTATTAGCCCATTCTTCAGCCTGCTGTTTTGTCCAGCCGGTCATAGAAGGCATTTTAACCGAGAGGCCTGCCTGTTCCGGATCTCCAGAGATCTGTACGATGACGGTATCCGTACGGCGTGCCTTTTCTGCAGGAATTGTTGCGACAAACGATCCGACCGGATAATTGGTGTCATAGACATACTGGACACTGACATGTTCAAAATGCTCGTTGATGAACCACTGCTGGATTTCTTCCAGCGACATCTCCGAAAAGTTTACAAATGTAATCTCCGTATCCGGGTCTACACCGGTGGAAATCACAATGGTAAGCGTATTATCACCCAGTTCTTCTCCGGGCAGAACCGACTGTGAGACGATCTTGTCTTCCGGTACGGTTTCACTCGGTTCATAGGTATAGAATACCTTTTCCCGGTCAACGGAATTGTCATTGATCCAGGTTTCGACATCAAGCTTTGTCATTCCGGTAAAATCAACCAGTTTGACCGAGCTGCCCTTTGACTGTGATCCGCTTCCGCTGCAGCCAACGAGAATGGTCATAACGGCGGCAGAAAACAGTACTTTCAGGATTGTTTTCAAATGCTTCATCTTATGTACCTCCCAGAATAATAATACGGTAAAAAAAAGACCGAATACAACGCGTCTTAATCTTCACGTAAGCTGCGTTTTATCCGGGTAATACGCGCCCGACAGGAGTCGAACCTGCGACCCTCAGATTCGGAATCTGATACTCTATCCATCTGAGCTACGGGCGCATACGCACTGAGTATTTTAGCACAACCACTCTGAAATACCAGAAAAAATTAATAGCTTTCGAAGGAGGAAGCGAGGAATCCCAGTACCGAGCCGGACTCGGAGTCAATCACGTCGGTTTCAAAGCTGAAATGCAGTACATAGAATCCCATCTGATCCGGGTTTTTCGTAAGCGGATGCAGGATCCGGGGACTGTTTTCATACTGATCTGCCGCCCGCTGCATATCCTTCTCGGAATAATACAGATTCTTGCCGTCGGTACCGATTTTGAAATAGACATCGATCTCGGTATTGTCCGGGTCAATGAGTCCGGTATCAATGTACTGATTCTGGAATTCCCGGATCGTCATATCCTGATACGTCAGGACTTCCTTTTCCGTACCATTCGTCTGCTCACAGCGGATCTCCTGGGCAATGGTATCCGCATAGATTTCTGAGAATTTATACCAGCTGTCCCCCGGCTTCAGCCCCCGGGAGGTTTCATACTCATCGAATCCATACGTAAACGTATACTGGCTCTGGAAATCCTTTGTGCTGAGTTTCTGTACCGGTTCTCCGGTTTCCGAATCAATCAGAACAAACTCCGTTGGTGAGAGATACCCCTCTCTCACGTTCTGGTTCTCCAGAAGGTTGGCATGAAGGCGCAGATAGTTTCCAAAGTACAGACAGATCAGGCACATGAAAACTGCAAAGACGATGAACAAAGGATTCTGTTTCTTTGCGGCTGTCTCTTTAACGGCAGTGGATTTTGGGTTCTGTTTTCCCTCTTCTTCGAGATCCAGCTGCGGTGCTTCCGGTTTCTGTTGTTCCTGTGCAGTCATATCGGTATTCTCTTTTCCTGGTATCCGTTTTTTCTATATTTCATTTTAACAAAACGAAGGTCCGGAATACGGTCCGGTTAAAGGTTTGTTCAGAGTATTGATCCGCTTCCATAGGCAATCTTTATGATGTCATCAATGCCGGCTTCTTCAATGGAAACATCTTTGATTTCCTTCTGTCTGGAAAGATCCGCGATGAGTTCCGCTGCCGTGATGTCTTTTTTCATGAACCTGTATTTCGCAATATTCCCCTCATGAAAGGTCATTTCACACTTTTCGTGTTCCGGGGCCTGTTCATCATAATACTCTGCGACCAGTGTTTTATACGGGGCGATCCGGTCAACGATCTGGCTCAGCTTTCCGTCTTCCATCATGACCCCATGATTGATAATGATCAGCCGTTCACACAGTTCCTTGATATCACCCAGATCATGGGTTGTCAGAATGACGGTTGTCTTACGGATCTGGTTGATCTCTTTGATGAATCTGCGCAGTGCAAATTTGCTGGATACATCCAGTCCGATGGTAGGCTCATCCAGAAACAGCACACTCGGTGAGTGCAGCATCGACGCAGTGAGGTCGCCCTTTACCCGCTGTCCAAGTGACATCTGCCTTACCGGCTTATCGATGAGTTCTCTGATGCCGAGAATTCCATCCATGACTTCCAGGGTATTCTCATAGTCGATGGGATCGATCTCATAGATGTGCTTCAGAAGCTCAAAGGTTTCGCCAAGGCGCAGGTCCCAGTTAAGCTGGGAGCGCTGCCCGAATACGACCCCGATATTCCGTACAACCGTTTTCCGGTGTTCCGTAATATTCTCCCCGTTGATCCGCACACTTCCTTCCGTCGGCGTCAGGATCCCGGACATCATCTTGATGGTCGTGCTTTTCCCTGCACCATTGGGTCCGATAAAGCCGACGATCTCTCCTTCATCAATATGAAAAGACAGGTCCCGCACGGCATGGATCACTTCAAACTGCGGATGGATCAGTCCTTTCAGTGCGCCTTTTAATCCGGGTGCCTTCTTTTTCAGCAGGTAATCCTTGCTCAGGTGGTTCACATCAATCATTCTTAATTCCCTGCACTTTCATATTTCTTAAGTCCGGCTGTAAAGTACGCTCCTGCAATCAGCATCACCAGAACTCCCACAGCCAGCGTGATAAACGAAACAACGAAGCCGTTGCACACCCCGTTTTCAATGCCCAGCAGTCCTGATACCGGATAGAATGAGACCCATCCGATCGGAATCAGGTAGGTCAGGATGAACTGCATGCCTTCGGGATACATGGAAATCGGATACATGGTGGTTTTATCCATGATCTCCTGGGTATACTGCCCGAAGTCGACGGCACTTCGGGTATGAAACGAGGTGCTTCCAAGCAGAATATAGATTCCCCCGCGGATCAGTGTCGCCCCAATCAGCATGACGATTACCTGAATCACGAAAAACCAGGTTATCTGCAGTCCGCATTTCATACAGCCATAGACAAATACCAGGATCCCGGGAATCAGATCGGTAATGCCGAAGATATTGATATTTGTGAAGAAGAACTGGTACAGCACACCGAGCGGTCTTGTCAGGTACCGGTCAAATTCGCCTTCTATAACAAAGTAGCCCATGAACCAACCCTGAACGAAAAAGATCATGGATAACGCATGGGAGATCACGGAGATTCCATAGAGAACCGCAAGCTGGCCGTAATTCCAGCCGTTGATCTCGCCAAAGGATTCCACAACGAACTTGATGATTGCAAATCCCATAATGAACTGAAGCGGATTGGAAATCAGCCAACCTGCAATATTGGAAGGATATTCAAAGACGGTCAGAACCGCCATCCGGATCACCTGAGCAGTCACATCCAGGTAATGACGGAGTTCCTGAAATACAGTTCGTTTCATCCGCCCTGCACCATCACTTTCCGGGTGACCTGCCGCTGTACGGCAACGAATACCCCTGCCAGGATCAGCAGCCAGACAAACTGGATCTGAAGCTGTGCAAGGTGCTCTGCCCGGCTTCCCCTGCCGATATAAATACTCAGCGGAAGCTGGTAAATATAAATAAACGGAAGTGCAGACAGCACCTTTGAAACGGATTCGGGAAAGAACCAGATCGGAATAATACTGCCGGACAGCAGCCGGATCAGATGTTTTTTGACCTGAATCAGGGCACTGATATTGACGGCCGTAAATGCGATCATGCCAAACAGCGCTGCGATCAGCCAGTTGATCAGAAACGACAGCAGAACGGAAAGCAGGAACAGCGGCAGGTCCCCTGAATCCTTCATGACCGGCACCTTGATCAAAAGCGAACCGATCAGAAGAATCGGCAGCATATTCTGAAAGACCAGCGCAAGAATACTCCCGATATCCTCTGCAAAGTAAACCCCGAACAGGTTCACGGGCTTCATCATATCGGTGGCTACCGTCCCCTTCCCCACACTCTGTTCAATTCTTCGTTCCACATTCGTGATCAGCAGAACGGACAATACCGAAGACATGATGATATAGGTGAGCATGTCTTCCGCATTAACACCGGCTGCACTGTTCTGGTTCCGGTATAACGCCTTCCAGAAATAGGAAGAAGTGATCATGATGATCGTCTGCATGACAATATTCCCGTATACATTGAATTCATACGTCATGCTTTTGATGATCTGGGTTTTTATTATGTACAGATATTTCTTCATCGTCACCCCATCCGGCCGGATCCTGAAAACCGTTCAATTCCCATAAAATAACGGGGAAGTGTCCCCGCCTGTGGTGACGTGATCCCCCGTCCTCATATTATAGTGACCGTTCGTTCACGCTTCAAGACGCTGAACAGAAATACCACAAAGAGCCTATTCTTTTTCCAGTTTCACTCAGAACGGATCAGCAGGATCCCCGTACATCAGTTCAGGTCGTAGAAGCCGCAAATCTTCTCCGGATCATTTTTGACTCTGTCTGCCGCAATTCTGGCACGTTCAAACCGCTCTTCCATATCCGGTTCCTGTCCCGCATCGGTGAACACACCAAACCGGATACGGATATTCTCTGCGATCTTTTTCTGAGCAAGCATATCGGAAAAGTACTCCTTCAGGAGTTTTTCATAATCATCCTGATGCTGACAGTAAAGCAGGAACGTATCTCCGCTTTCTCTGCAGCTGATACCGCCGGTTTTCCGCGCAAGGTTCCGCATGCAGATACCGATTTCACGCAGTACGTGATCTCCAAACTGCCGCCCTAATTCCTTATTGGCAGTATGGAATCTGTTTACATCACAGACCACTGCATCTAACGTACTGTCTTTGAACAGATGGTCAAGCCGGCTGACATACCGGAAGAAATAGTCCCTGTTAAGCAGACCCGTCAGCTTATCGCGTTCGGTATAGCGTATCAGAGCGCGGTCTTCCGCCAGTTCGATACACTTGGCGATGCGGGCTTTTACGATCTCAATATCCGGATATGGTTTTGGAATGAAATCCATGGCACCGGTCTTCAGGCAATCGAGTTCCGAAGCCTGATCGGCGGTTAAAAAGATCACCGGGATATCCATCAGATCCTCATCAACCTGCATTTCTGCAATTACTTCCCTGCCATTCTTGTTCGGCATGATCAGGTCGAGGAGAACAAGGTCGATTTCATCTTTATGGCTGCGCAGTACCTCCAGGGCTTCGACGCCATCCGCCGCATACAACGTATTATAGTCATCCGCAAGAAGTTCCCCCATGACATCACGGTTCATTTCCACATCATCAACGATCAGAATGGTTTTACGCGCATGAATAACCGGAATGTACTCCGTGTCCTGAATACTGTCGGATCCCATTTTCTCTGATGCTATGGTTTTTTTCAGGTACTGCTTCTTCTCGTACATCGCTTTGTCGGCTTCTTCAGTAACGCTCAGAAGCGAAGGATGCGTATTCCTGTCATAATCTGCCATGCCGGCAGAAACGGTTTCTCCGGCCCTGATCTTTGAGAGATCCCTCGGTAGTGCATTGATCCGTTCCAGCAGTTTTTTCCGCTGAATATAATCTTCCCCGGTAAGAATCACGATAAACTCATCGCCGCCGACCCGGAACACCGGACTGTGGCTGAAAACACCGCAGATTCTTGCGCATGCATTCTTTATGCAGGTATCGCCTTCCTTATGTCCGTACAGATCATTGACAGTCTTCAGACTATTGATGTCACAGACGACAACCGCAAACGGTTCCTGTTCCCCTTCCCTGATTCTCTTATTAATTTCCTCTTCCCACTGCGCATAGGCATGTTTGTTTTTGATACCGGTCAGAGGATCGATTGCCGCCATTTTTCTGGCATTTGTAATCTTCTCTTTTGTATTAGCCGCAAGCTGTTTGAATGTACGGGTCAGAATGCCGATTTCATCGTCTTCATCATATTCCAGTGAAAAATCATAATTGCCCTCATCCACCTGCTTTGCGGCGTCTGTAAGATCACCAAGCGGCTTTGTAATGTGTTCTGCAAAGCGCATCATAGCTGCAGTTGAAATCGCCAGAATCACAAACAGAGCAATCAGGATATTCTTGATCATGGTAATCCATCCGCTGTTGATTTCAGACACCGGTGCACATACATACAGCCGCATGCCGTTGCTCAGCGGAATCCAGACAGCTTCCTTCGCAATTCCCTCATAGGTATACCGTATGTGATTACTGCCGATAAACTGCTCCGGCTCATCGATTGCTGTCGCTTCCAGGTTCAGCTGTGCGGAATCCAGCATTGGGTGATAAAAGACATTTGAGTCTTCATCAAGGATAAATGCATAACCGCTCATAAAGATCGAGATGTTTTCCACTTCCTGCTTTAACATCTCATAATCTATTTCAATGCCGATTACACCGACAAACTGATCCTTCCAGTAAACGGGCACATTATAGGAAATAACCCGGACACCAAGGTTTTCCGTGTAATACGGAGGAAGCCATACACCTTCCCCTGTCGCCTTCGGGACCGTAAACCAGACAAGCGCAGAGGTATCACTGGTATCATACTGGGTGATGTCTGTTACTTCGTGTTCTTTGAATTCTCCGTCCTGATATACATACCAAAAGCCCTTTACGTCTTCCGATATCTCCGGATCGATCCTGAAATAATAGGTAAGCACCCCATTTGTGTTGTACGCAATTCTGCCGAACAGGTTACGGGCACGCTCAACCTGGCTGTTCAGATCTTCAAACGGCATGCCTTCAAAGCTGTCCGCAACCAGCATTGATACAGTCCGAACGGAGTGTTCTACGCTTTCAAAATACTGCTCCAGATTCATTGCGCCTGTTGTGGCGGTTAAATGAATCATCTGATCCGCATCGTCTCTTCCCAGATTTCGGATTGAAATAACGCCAATCGCAGCAGCAATGCTCAGCGTAATAATGATTACACTCACAACTGTAAATGTGAATTTCGTTCGAATTGAATGCATCCGAGGATATGCCTCCTTACTGCCGGTTTTACGATACCGTCCGGATCAGCTGCTTACGCAGCGATTATCTCTGAAGAAAACAAAAACAGAGTACAAAAAAACTATTATACATTAAGTAAAATATACTAGTTTTACCCCCCCCGTTTTCAAGAACCTGTTATAAAGCCGTTCCGCAAAGATCGTCTGCAGAAAGGATAATAACCGTCACTACGGTAAGCATCCTCAGCGTGCATCTGGCCAGAAATATCAACAGTGAAGTTAATATCCGAAAAGAAGGATTATGGATGTTATCTCTTGTGTTATTACAACTTCCTACCCATGATGCTCGTTAACTTAACAGACTTCTCATCAGGTATAATCAACATTGTCTTAACTGAATGACATTGCTTTTTACATGCATTAAAAAAGACCGGCAGTGTTGGAGTCCGCCGATCCATGATCCATACAGGTAGCCCTGTGATTTAATAAGGCTTTTTAAGAATAGAACTGATAATAAATAAAGTCAACATTTTTGTGTATTTTTTGCGCACATCTGTTGATAATACACAATAAATGTGTATATTTATAAGTGTAAGGAGGTAGCCGATGAAAAGCAAAGATCTGATAAGGCTGTTGGAAAAAGCTGGATTCAAACTTCAGAGACATGGCGCAAATCATGACATCTACATCAACAAAGACGGTGTCACAGAATCTGTCCCAAGGCGCAAAGAAGTCAAAGAAAATCTTGCTAAAGACATCATCAAGAGGCATGGGCTGAAATAGCCTGTGCTTCTTGGCGAAGCCATTATATTAGATCTGGTTTGTATAAAACAAATAAAGGAGGACTTATGTATGAAAGGAGTTTATGCCGCATTTATTAAACAAGACGATGATATGTATTTAGTTTATGTGCCAGATGTCGGTTCAATGACAGAAGGAAAAGATTTCTTCGATGCTATTGAAATGGCCCGCGATTTGCTTGGCACAATCAGCCTTGTAAAAGATTTGCCAGAACCGATGAGTGCAGAAGATGCTGTCGCCGCCGCCGCAGCCAAGGATATCGACGGATTCACATTTGCCGATGCCACAATGACATACGTTGATATCGATACCAATGAGTATCAAAACAAACTCAACACCAAAGCTGTCCGCAGAAATGTCAGCCTTCCGGCATGGCTGAATGAAAAAGCTGAAAACGCCGGAATAAACGTGTCCAGAGTTCTACAGGATGCATTAATTGAACGGTTAGGATAAACCACTCGCAAGAGTGGTTTTTCTATGATAAAAAATGCCCTGATCGGGAGTCCGTTTCCGATCAGGGCTATGTCAAAGGAGGTTCTATCCGAAGCGTCACAAGAATTTATGTTCTTCCATGCACATCTGATAAACACGCTCTATGTTCTTGATTGCCATTACTGCTTTGCCATTCTGAAAGCCGGGATGTTCCAGACAGTAATTTTTATATCGTGTAGCATCATCAATCACATCATCAAAATATTCTTTACTATGGTCCACATTGTTCAGCAGTTCATCGTTGAACCGCAGGATTCTTCGGCGGGCATTCTGGATCTCTTTCTGCTCTTCCTCTTCTTTCAGCCTTTTGAGGTCTGCTTTCACATTCTCGACAGTAATCTGAAGCACTTTGCTCGATTTGCTGGAGAGGTATTGCCAGAATCCACCGGATCCAACGATTGCAACTATAATCGATATGATCCCGCCAATCAGGATGTTAGGGTCAATCAACATATCCTTTCTCCCTTCTATTTTTTCTCAGCCTTGCCGGACTGATATCCGAAGAACCAGACGATGATCAATTTATAGATTTCTTGGAAAAACTCCGGAATTTCCAGTTGAGCTGATAGAGAAAGTCGGTGATTAATACATCCGTAAAAAGGAGACGTTATGACTGTAAGCAAATATAGACTCAAAAATAAAGAAGTCCGTTATGAGTGCCGTTATTATGCTGCAGACAAAGACGGAAGTATGGTGCTCAAACACAAAAGCGGCTTTCGCACATCTGATGCCGCAAAGGCGTGGGAGCTTGCTCACAAAGGGAACAGCCCTGTAGGTACATCACAGAAGTTCTCTGAAATGTTCGAGGCGATGTCTCAGGCCAACCGTGCCAACGACACAACTACCGTCACCCGCAGGCAGCGCATGAAGCGATATGCGGAAAAACTTTGGAATAAACCAATGGTCAAACTCACCAAACCGTATATCCAACAGTGGCGTGAGGATCTTGGAAAAACAGATCTTGCAACAGCGACAAAAAATGACATCATCGGATATGTGAAACAGGTCGGCCGGTTTGCGTGGGAAAACTACGACATTCCCGACAATACAAAAGTGCTGAAGTCTTTCCCGAAAACCGTGGAAGACTTTCACGAAATGGCAATCATTAATTATGACCAGTTTAAGAAGCTCATGGAAAACGAAGAAAACGAGATCCTACTGGCATACTTCCAGCTGTTATTCATGACAGGGTGCCGCAAAGGCGAAGCCAGGGCGCTTCTGAAAGAAGATTTCGACGGGAAACAAATCCACATATATAAATCTATGCGCCGATACGAGGACAGCATACGGCCCACAAAAACAAGCATACAGAGGTGGGTGCCGCTGGATGATGCCACGATCAGAATGCTGCAGCCGCTCATGAAACGAAAAGGAAAGTACCTTTTTGGGGACTATGCTCCCCTTTGCCTCACGACGATCGACAAACATTTCAAGGCAAATCTGAAAGCGGCTGATCTTCCGCCTATGCGGATTCACGATCTGCGGCATAGCCATGTATCGATGCTCTGGGCCGCAGGCGTCCCGGTTCCGGAGATTTCAAAAAGAATCGGACATTCTTCTCCGAAAGTGACAATGGAGGTATATGCGCACATCTTCGACAATGCGCAAAGCGCCTCTTTGAACTTCCTGAACGCGTTGGAAAAGTCTCAAAAATGAGTTTTTTTTGATAAAAATCCGAAAAAGTATTACTTTTTTATTACTTTTTTGAAAATGACAATCAAAAAATGGCTTAAATAAGCCCAATGGCGTCAACCTATGAATGGTTGGCGCTTTTGCATTTTGACCGACATGCATGGATTTCAATGGCTGCCGGTCCGCTTCGGATCCTTGTCATTTGTAGTTAAGTATATATAGTGAAAATCTTTAAAATAAGCCTTATAACCTATATAATGTAGTTAAGTATATGGAGGGCTTTTTTATGTTTATACGTGTCATACCCAATAATAAGGGAGCTAAAAACACTGTATTT